>NZ_JBVQPO010000004.1:0-431213 GCF_055710065.1 Ensifer sp. VA4
GAAACTCTAGAGCGAAGGTCGTCGTCGCCAGCAGCGCCGCCGCCCTCGTCAGTGATCGGGCTTATAGACCCACCCCCTCTCACACGTCAACAGACATTTTCAAAAAAACTTCAAAATTCTACAACATCTTGATTCTAAAGAATAATTTCTACTGTTGATAAATTCGGGGGATTTAGAGCCCCCAATCCGCAGCGCGAATCTTTGATCGGATGGTCAAAAACCTGATGGCCGCTTCACATGATCAAAATTGCCCCTCAAAGTGAGCCTCTCTACATATAGACAGCAGGGGCTCTCTCGGTCGTCAGATATTGATCTCTCGGCAGGCAAGCGCCCCGCGAGCACGCCTACAGACGCGCCACGCCTTGCCCTTGGCTAGGCAATTGCCGTACTTGCGAAATGTTCGCCCTGCCCGACATGACGATCCATGCAGCGGGACAGACCAACCAACACGGGTGAGCGCGAGCCGGCGGATGCGGCCGGCCGAACGTGGCGCCATGATTCACATAGGGGCGGAGATCCAGACGTGACGACACAGCTACCTGCGCTTCCGGTTCGCGAGGCGCTGCCCGCACTGGCAGATGCACTGACCGCAGGCCCCTCCGTGGTGCTTTCGGCCCCGCCCGGCGCCGGTAAGACGACGCTCGTCCCTCTCTTCCTGCTCGAACAGGACTGGGCAAAGGGCGGCAAGATCATTCTGCTCGAGCCCCGACGGCTGGCAGCACGGGCCGCAGCGGGCCGCATGGCGGAGCTGCTCGGCGAGAAGGTCGGCGAAACCGTCGGCTATCGCATGCGCCTCGACAACCGCATCTCGGCCAAGACGCGCATCGAGGTCGTGACCGAAGGCGTGTTCGCCCGCATGATCCTCGACGACCCGGAACTCAAGGGCGTCGCGGCCGTGCTGTTCGACGAATTCCATGAACGCTCGCTCGACGCGGATTTCGGCCTCGCACTGGCACTCGACGTTCAGGCGGCACTGCGCGACGATCTGAAGATCATCGTCATGTCGGCGACGCTCGATGTCGAACGCGTCGCCGGGCTGCTCGGCGGCGCGCCTGTCATAGAGAGCCGGGGCCGCAGCTATCCGATCGACATTCGCTACCAGGATCGCGGCGGCGAGAGTGTCGAAGATGCCATGGTGCGCGCCATTGTCGAGGCGCATCGCACGGAAGACGGCTCCATCCTCGCCTTCCTGCCCGGCCAGGCAGAGATCTCCCGTGTCACCACGCGGCTCCAGGATCGCTTCGATGCCGGCACCGCGATCGTACCGCTTTACGGCAACCTGACCCAGAAAGAGCAGGATGCGGCGATCCGTCCGGCGCCAAATGGCACCCGCAAGATCGTGCTCGCCACCTCGATCGCCGAAACCTCGATCACCATCGACGGCGTGCGCATCATCGTCGACAGCGGCCTGCAGCGCCTGCCGGTGTTCGAGGCGGCGACCGGGATTACCCGACTGGAGACGGTGCGGGTTTCGCGGGCCTCCGCCGACCAGCGCGCCGGCCGTGCCGGACGGACGGAGCCCGGCATTGCGATCCGCCTCTGGCACAGCGGCCAGACGGCGGCACTTGCTGCCTTCACGCCGCCGCAGATTCTCGCCAGCGACTTGTCGGGCCTACTGCTCGACTGCGCCCATTGGGGCGTCAGCGATCCAACGACGCTTGCCTTCATCGACGCACCGCCGGAAACGACGCTTGCGGAAGCACGGAAACTGCTGACCGCACTCGGCGCACTGGACGAGGCCGGCGCACTGACGGCAAAAGGTCGCAAGATCCGCGATCTGGCCCTGCCCCCACGCCTGGCGGCGATGGCGGTCGCCGCGACCGAAGAGGGCCAGGCCGAGGCCGCGTGCCTGCTCGCGGTGATGCTCACCGAACAGGGCCTCGGCGGCAACGGCATCGATCTCGAGGATCGGCTGCGTCGCTTTCGCCAGGAGCGCGGCGACCGCGCCGAGGCCTCGCGCAATCTCGCGCGCCGCATGGCGGCCGAGCTGAAGGGCGCACCAAGATCGAGCGAACCGATCCAGCCGGGCGCCCTGCTGATGCACGCCTTCCCCGATCGCATTGCACTTCAGCGCGGCGGCCGCGGCCGATTCGTGATGGCAAACGGACGCGGCGCGGAGATCCCGGAGACGGAACGGCTGGCGGCCGCGCCGATGCTGGTCATCGCCGACTTGACCGGCCGTGCCGGTGGCCAGCGGGTGCTGGCGGCCGCCGAACTGACGCGGGCCGAGGTCGAAGCGCATATGCCCGAGGCGATCACCCGCGAAGACCAGAGCTTCTTCGACCGGCAGAGCCGGCAGGTGCGCGCACGTCGCGTGACGCGGCTCGGCGCGATTATCTTCGAGGAGGCGCCACTCGCCAGGCCGACCGGCGAAGCCGCCGCGCGCGCACTTGCCGATGGCGTGCGCCAGCTCGGCCTTGCGGTTCTGCCCTTCTCAAAGGAGGCGATGCAGATGCGCGACCGCATCGGCTTCCTCAACCGCTCGATCGGCGAGCCCTGGCCGGATGTCTCCGATCAGGCCTTGCTCGACCGCCTCGACGATTGGTTCGTGCCCTTCCAGCATGGCGTCACCGCCATCGCCGACATCAAGGCGTCCAACCTGTCGGACGGCCTGCTCTCCCTCATTCCGCACGAGCGGCAGCGGGAACTCGCCAAGCTTGCGCCGACGCATTTCGAGGCGCCAACCGGGCAAAGGCACCCGATCCACTATGATGGCGACGAGCCGCTTCTGTCGATTCGCGTGCAGGAGCTCTTCGGCCTCAAGACCCACCCGGCGATCGGCGACGGCCGCCTGCCGCTGCTGCTCGAACTGATTTCGCCCGGACATCGCCCAATCCAGACAACGCGCGACCTGCCCGGTTTCTGGGCGGGCTCCTGGCGCGACGTGCGCGCGGACATGCGCGGCCGCTATCCGAAACATCCATGGCCCGAAGATCCGGCCAATGCGACGCCGACGACACGGGCAAAGCCGCGTGGTACATGAAACAGCACAATCGACGACCGGAATGCAGGCACGAATGACCACAGTTGCGCTCGAACACAACAACGACCAGACCAGCAACCGAAGCCTGCGCTTGCAGACGCTCGTTCGCCTGCGCTGGCTTGCCGTCGGCGGCCAGTCGATCGCCGTCCTCATCACGGCTTTCTGGCTGCAGTTTCCGCTGCCGCTGATTTCCTGCCTGGTGCTGATCGCGAGCCTCGCACTGGTCAATGCCTATGTGACGCTGCGCTATCCGCCGACGCATCGGCTGCAGCCCCCGGCCGCCTTCGCGCTGCTGGGCCTCGACCTCGCGCAGATCACCGGGCTGCTGTTCATCACCGGCGGGCTGACCAATCCCTTCGCACCGCTGCTCTGCGTTCCCGTCATCATCTCCTCGGCATCACAGCCGAAATCACACAGCATCATCCTCGCCGGTCTCGCGGTGATCGCGATCACTGCGCTTGCCTTCTCGCCCTTCCCGCTGCCCTGGTATCCCGGCACGGTTCTCCTGATGCCGCGGGTTTTGACCGCCGGCATCTGGTTCGCGATCGTCTCGATGACCGCCTTTGCCGCCTTCTATACCTACCGCGTCTCGCTGGAAGCGAGCGAACTTTCGGAGGCCCTGACGGCAACCGAACTGGTGCTGCAGCGGGAAAAGCACCTGTCGCAGCTCGACGGGCTTGCGGCGGCGGCGGCACATGAGCTCGGCACGCCGCTTGCGACGATCAGCGTCGTCGCCAAGGAAATGGAGCGCGAACTCGGCAACGATCCGCGTTTCGGCGAGGATGTGCATCTGCTGCGCAGCCAGAGCGAGCGCTGCCGGGATATTCTCAAAAGGTTGACGACGCTCTCCTCCGAGAGCGAGGAACACATGCGGCTGCTGCCTCTGTCCTCGCTGATCGAAGAGGTGATGGCGCCGCATCGCGAGTTCGGCATCCACATCAACCTCATCGAGAAGGGCGACCGCACCACTGAGCCGGTCGGCAATCGCAATGCCGGCATTCTCTACGGGCTCGGCAACCTGCTCGAAAACGCGGTCGACTATGCCAAGAAGGAAGTGGCGGTGACCGTGGAGCATACGGCCGACCGCGTGAAAGTGACGATCGAGGACGATGGCGACGGCTTCGCCCCGGATATCCTGCAACGCATCGGCGAACCCTATGTGACGCGCCGGCAAAAGGACGACAGCGCCGGCGGCCTCGGGCTCGGCCTCTTTATCGCGAAGACGCTGCTCGAACGTTCGGGCGCGCGCCTGCGCTTCGAAAACGGCGGACCGGACAGGCCGGGCGCCCGGGTCAGCGTCGAATGGCCGCGCGCCCTGATGGATACGAAACTGGCGAAATGACATTTCGCAGTTTATTGAACGAGGCTGCCGCATAATTTTGGATCGGAATCGATTTAGAGCCAAGATTATGCAGTAATTCAAAGTGCTACAGCGACCTTTGCGCGTCTTCTACGACGCGCGGCGCTGTAGAAGAACCCTATAATCTCGGCGAAAGCGCAGGTTTTCGCTCAAGGATTGCCAGAATGACTGACAAATCGACAGCTTCGCCCAGCACACCCGCACAGGACGCCGAACTGATCGGACCGGACCGCACCCTGCTGCTCGTCGACGACGACGCGCCCTTCCTCAGGCGCCTGGCCCGCGCCATGGAAGCCCGCGGCTTTTCCGTCGACATTGCCGAATCGGTCGCGGAAGGTATCGCCAAGGCCAAGGGCAAGCCGCCGAAATACGCCGTCATCGACCTGAGGCTCGGCGATGGCAGCGGCCTCGACGTGATCGAAGCGATCCGCGGGCGACGCGACGACACGCGCATGATCATGCTGACCGGCTACGGCAACATTGCCACCGCCGTAAACGCCGTGAAGCTCGGCGCTGTCGACTATCTCGCCAAACCGGCCGATGCCGACGATATCTTCGCGGCGCTCGTTCAGCGCCAGGGCGAGCGCGTCGAGCCGCCGGAGAACCCGATGTCGGCCGACCGGGTGCGTTGGGAGCACATCCAGCGCGTCTACGAGATGTGCGAGCGCAACGTGTCGGAGACGGCACGCCGGCTCAACATGCATCGCCGCACGCTGCAGCGCATTCTCGCCAAGCGCGCGCCGAAATAGGTAAAGCGCCTCAACCGATTCGGGGCGGAGAACCGCTTCGCACTACGGGGATTGCTCGGGGATCAGCCACCGTCGCGGCCGCCGGAGAGAATGTCGCCGATCGAATCACCGAGCTCGCCATTGCGCTCGGCCGCCCATTCGGCCAGCATCAGCCGTTGCGCCGCCGTGCGGGCAAAGAGCTGCAAGACGGATTTGCGCGTGGCCGGCGGCAGCTTGTGCTCGGGCGCCTCGCGAACGAGGTGTCCGTCGTAACCGTCGGAAAGCAATAGGCCACACTCCTCTGGGAAGATGTCCAGCGGCACGCCGGCATGGGTTGCGAAGAACAGCCGGTCGCAATGCTGCCGGTACTCCGGCCATTTGCGGTCGATTCGAAAATCCTCGATCGAGGTCTTGATCTCGACAATCCAGATCTCGCCCTTGGCCGACAGCGAGATCAGATCGGCGCGCCTTCCGCTCGCGAGCGTCAACTCGGGCAGCACCGAATGGCGCAGTTCGGCAAAAAGCCGCTGTACACCGCGGCGCACCATCATCGCGCGATTCGACTGACGACCGTCAATCAGAGGGTTGTCGCCATGGATGGAGAGGATTGTCATCTGTCCGGGCTCCCTTTGAGCCGGCGATTTTGTTGCAAAAAAGCAAGCGTCATGGAATTTGCACTTTCTAGCCAAATTGTGGCCGCGCAATCTCTTGCATAGCACAAACTAATCGAAAATAACCGGTCTCACTGTTGGTCGCGGCGACCCAGTTTTACTTCGCTTCTTTTTAAGAGACCCCCATGCGCTTCCGCAATGCCTTCCTCTTGTGCAGCCTCGCGGCGACACTGGCCGTTGCCGGCTGCTCGACGACGTCGTCCAAGCCCGAGACTGCTGCCAACGAACCTGCTCCCGTAGCGGAAAAGATCGCTACGAATCAGATCTTTAACGGCGAATATGGCGCAGTTGAGGATCACGGCTATGCGCTGCCGGCCATTCCGATCAACAAGGTCGACAGCCGTTACCATCGCCAGATCGTCGACTACACCACCAGCGAACGCCCCGGTACGATCGTCGTCAACACGCCGAATCGCTTCCTGTACTACGTACTGCCCGGCGGCAAGGCCGTGCGCTACGGCATCGGCGTCGGCAAGGCCGGCTTTGCATGGGAAGGCGAAGCCTACATCGCCTGGAAGCAGGAATGGCCGATGTGGCATCCGCCGAAGGAAATGGCCGAGCGCAAGCCGGAAGTCGCGAAATATGTCGAGGAAGGCATGGGTCCCGGCCTCAAGAACCCGCTCGGCGCCCGCGCGCTCTACCTCTTCAACGACGAAGGCAAGGATACGCTGTTCCGTCTGCACGGCACGCCGGAATGGTCCTCGATCGGCACCGCCGCATCGTCGGGCTGCATCCGCCTGATCAACCAGGACATCATCGATCTTTATTCGCGCGTTCGCCCCGGCAAGAACGCCCGGGTTGTCGTCCAGCAGTAACCGAATCACACCAGCGCATCCGAAGCCGCCGACACCCGTCGGCGGCTTTTTTGCGTCGACACTCAACCACCATTTGCCGGCGTTACGATACTGCAACGCAGCTTGCCAGCCACGCACAGTTGCTGTTCGAAAACACCCTCAAATCAGGGTCGCGAAAACCGAGCAATGTGACGCGAAAAAGTTCTATTTCGACTTAAATTCAGCCGCTTATTAAGTAAGCGTTATCTAAACAAAAGAAACAGTGTGCCCAAGAAATTCCGCTCGGGAGGACTGGCATGCTGATCAAGACCAAGCTTATCGGCGCGATTGCGCTTCTATCATCCATTGCCATCGGCATCGCCACTTACAGCCAGAGCACGCTGTTGAAAACCAGCGACATGATGGATGCGGTCTATGCCGATCGCATCGTGCCGCTAAAGAACCTCAAGGCGACTTCCGACGCCTTTGCAGTCTCGATCGTCGACGCCGCCCATAAGGTTCGCAACGGCAACGAATCGATGGAGAGCGGGCTTGCCTCGGTCAATGCCGCACGGGAGACGATCAAGACCAACTGGGATGCCTATGCGGCGACTTCAATGACCGACGAGGAACGGAGACTCGTCGACAACGCCCGGAACCAGATGGTCGTTGCAATGGATTCGATCACGGCGCTCACCCAAATTCTGTCCAGCAAGGACCAGAAGGCACTCGACACGTTCGTGCGCGACAAGCTCTACGCGACGATCGATCCGTTGACGGCGACGATCTCCGAGATCTCGGACCTGCAGGTCGAACTTTCCGGCACGGCCTTTGAAGCCAAGCATCGCGAGTTCGAGACGGTGCAGACGCTCAACATTGCCATCATCGTTCTCGTCATGGGGCTTGCCGCCGGCACCTTCCTTGTCGTGCTGCGCGGCGTCGTCGGACCGCTCGGCCGCCAGATCGCCGCCATGCGCCGGCTGATCGACGGCCACGTCGAAGATGCCGACGAGCCGGTGAACGGCAAGGACGAAATCGCCGACATGGCCCGCGCCATCCAGTCCTTCCGCGAGGCCGCGCGATCGAATCTGCGGCTGCAGGCGGAGGCGGAAGAGACTCGCCGCACCAGCGAAGCCGAGCGCATTCGCGTACAAAGACAGGCGGAACAGGACGCGCAGCAGCGGCTGACGCAAGCGACCGCCGGTCTCGCCGGCGGGCTGCAGCGGCTTGCCAATGGCGATCTCGCCGTCCGGCTGCATGAGCCTTTCGCCGCAGAATTCGAGCAGTTGCGGCATGACCTCAACAAGGCAGCCGAACAGTTGAACGACGCGTTGCTGGCTGTCGCCGACAGCGCCGGGAACATCGGCATGGGTACGCGTGAGATCAGCCAAAGTGCCGACGATCTATCCAAACGGACCGAACAGCAGGCCGCGTCGCTCGAAGAGACGGCTGCGGCACTCGACGAGATCACCGCCAATGTCAGCAACTCCTCCAGACGGACGGAGGAGGCGCGCGATGTCGCCGGCGAAGCGAAGACCAGCGCGGCCCAGTCCGCCGTCGTTGTCGCCAATGCCGTCGAGGCGATGCGGCGGATCGAAGAATCGTCGAGCCAGATCTCCAGCATCATCGGCGTGATCGACGAGATCGCCTTCCAGACGAACCTCTTGGCGCTGAACGCCGGCGTCGAAGCGGCGCGGGCCGGCGAAGCGGGCAAGGGCTTTGCCGTTGTTGCCCAGGAAGTGCGCGAACTCGCCCAACGCTCGGCCAAGGCCGCTAAGGAAATCAAGGATCTCATCCGCACATCGAGCCAGGAGGTCGAAAACGGCGTGCGTCTGGTGCGCGACACCGGCGAGGCGCTCCAGACGATCGAGGCGCATGTGATCACCATCAACGAACATATGGCCGCGATTGCCACGTCCGCCCGGGAACAATCTGTGGGCTTGAGCGAGGTCAACACGGCGGTCAACCAGATGGATCAGGTGACGCAGCGGAACGCGGCGATGGTCGAGGAAGCCAATGCCGCCTCCGCCACCCTGGCGCAGGAGGGCACCAATCTGCGCAACCTGATCGGACGCTTCATCCTCACCGGCGAGACGCAGGCAAAGGCCGAATCGAGGCCCCCTGCCCCGGTAGCCGCTCCAGCCGCAAGCCGCGATCAGGCTCGGCCCGTTGCCAAGGCAACGCGGCGGCCAGCCGCCTACGCGACACAGGGCAACGCCGCGCTCGCCACAGACGGCTGGGCCGAATTTTAGACCTCGTCCGGCGGAGACGACTAGACGAGGCGTATATCTAAGCCGGGACCGCGCATGAAAAAACAGAGCCGTGCGGTCGAACGAACACACGGCTCTGCATTGATATTGAGACGTCAGCGGCCAATCAGGCGGCGTTGCGCGCCTTCAGCTCCAGCCGGCGGCGATGCAGGACCGGTTCGGTGTAGCCGTTCGGCTGCTCGCGCCCCTTGAGAACGAGGTCGAGCGCCGCCTGGAAGGCGATCGAGCCGTCGAAGTTGCCAGCCATCGCCACATATTGCGGGTCGTCGGCATTCTGACCATCGACGACGGCGGCCATGCGCTTCATCGTATCGACGACCTGGCCCTCGGTGACGACGCCATGATGCAGCCAGTTGGCCATGTGCTGGGCGGAAATACGTAACGTCGCGCGGTCTTCCATCAGGCCGACATTGTTGATGTCGGGAACCTTCGAGCAGCCGACGCCCTGGTCGACCCAGCGCACGACATAACCGAGGATGCCTTGAGCGTTGTTGTCGAGTTCGCGCTGGATTTCCTCCGGCGTCCAGTTCGGCCGGGTCGCGACCGGCACCGACAGGATGTCGGAGAGCTTGGCGCGGCTCCGGTTCTTCAGGCCTGCCTGAACTTCGGCGACATTGACGCGGTGGTAGTGGGTCGCGTGCAGTGTCGCGGCGGTCGGCGACGGAACCCAGGCGGTATTGGCGCCGGCCCTCGGGTGGGCGATCTTCTGCTCGAGCATCGCCGCCATCAGGTCAGGCATGGCCCACATGCCCTTGCCGATCTGGGCATGGCCGGAGAGGCCGCATTCCAGGCCGATATCGACGTTCCAGTTTTCGTAAGCCGCGATCCAGGCGGCCTGCTTCATGTCGCCCTTGCGGATCATCGGGCCTGCTTCCATCGAGGTGTGGATCTCGTCGCCGGTGCGGTCGAGGAAGCCGGTATTGATGAAGACGACGCGCTCACGGGCGGCGCGGATGCATTCCTTGAGGTTGACCGTCGTGCGGCGCTCCTCGTCCATGATGCCCATCTTCATGGTGTTGGCGGGCATGCCGAGCGCTTTTTCGACGCGCGCGAAGATCTCGCAGGCGAAGGCGACTTCTTCCGGTCCATGCATCTTCGGCTTGACGACATACATGGACCCTTCGCGGGAGTTCATGCCCCGGCCGTCCTGACCGATATCATGCAGGGCGATCAGGGCCGTGACCATGGCATCCATGATGCCCTCGGGTACTTCCTTGCCGTCACGATCAAGGATAGCCGGATTCGTCATGAGGTGGCCGACATTGCGGACCAGCATCAGCGAGCGGCCGGGGAGCGACAGCGTACCGCCGCTTGCTGCCTCATAGGTGCGGTCGGCGTTGAGGCGGCGGATGAAGGTCTTGCCGCCCTTGGCAACTTCCTCCTCGAGGTCGCCCTTCATGAGGCCGAGCCAATTGCGGTAGACGACGACCTTGTCTTCGGCGTCAACGGCGGCGATCGAGTCTTCGCAGTCCATGATCGTGGTGATCGCCGATTCGAGAATGACATCGGAGATGCCGGCCGGATCCTCCTTGCCGATCGGCGTGGAGGTGTCGATAACGACGATCGCATGCAGATTGTTGTGCCGGAGAACGATCTCCGACCGCGCGCCTTCCGAACCGGAATGACCCGCGAACTGGGCCGCATTGCGCAGCACCGTGTTCGAGCCGTCCTTGAGCCCGATCGTCAGCGCGCCGCCCGCAACCTTGAGCGAGCTGACGTCGGCCCAGTTTCCCTTTGCCAGCGGTGCGCTGGCATCGAGGAAATCGCGCGCCCAGGCGATGACCTTGGCGCCGCGCTTGGGATTGTAGCCGCGGCCCTTTTCCGCGCCATCGGCGTCCGAAATCGCGTCCGTGCCGTAAAGCGCATCATAGAGCGAGCCCCAGCGCGCATTGGCGGCATTGAGCGCATAGCGCGCGTTCATGACGGGAACGACGAGCTGCGGGCCGGCGATCGTCGCGATCTCCGGATCGACATTGGCGGTCGAAACGCTGAAATCGCCGCCTTCCGGCAGCAGATAGCCGATATCTCGAAGGAAGGCCTGATAGGTTTCGATGTCGCTGGGTGCGCCGTTCTGCTTGTACCAGGCATCGAGCTTGGCCTGGAGATCGTCGCGCTTGGCGAGCAGCGCCCGGTTCGTCGGCGCCAGGTCGTGCACGAGGGCGGAGAACTGCTCGAAGAAGTGCTCGGCATCGATGCCGGTACCCGGCATCGCCTCTTCCACCAGAAAGCGATGGAGACCCGCATCTATCTTCAACCCAAACTTCTCAATGCGGTCCATCTGCCAGCTCCTTGAAATAGACGAGAGGAGCGCTACCGCTCCCAAGGGATGCGATGAACGCCCCGACATGTGTTGATCTTGCGCCTGAAGCCGATCGCGGACCAGCCCATACGCAATGCGCGCGTGAAACGGCGGCAGTTTCTCACCAATTCATTCCCTGTCAATTCTGCAAGGATGCGAAGAATTGTTTCCGGAATGGAAAAGATCAGCCGTGGGCGATGCGAGGTCGGCCGCTGGCGGACGCAATGAACCGGGCCTCGATCAGCTTGCGGCTGCCCTCGACTTCCGGTGCGTCGATTTCCTCGCGCAGCAGCGATGCGGGATCGTCCGCTCCATTGGTGCGCGCCGTTTCCAGCGCCACCGCCTCGGCCCGCCGACGGGCGACATCGAAGGCCTGTTCCTGATCGATAAAGCGTTCGCTGGTCCCGGCGCCGTTGACGACGAAGATGCCTTCCTCGGGCATCGTCACAAAGACCGTGACCGTAGCGCTGACCTGGCCGACCACGGCACCAACGGCATTGGCGACGCCGGCCTCCTCGGGAATGGCGGCTTCCGTCCCGAGCATCTTAGCGATATCAGGGTAATAGACCGGCGCCGAAGCACCGAGGCCGACGAGCGGACGGTCGAGACCGAGCGAGAAGCGCACGATGCCCGGCGTGCGGGTGAGCGCGCGGTCGACGGCCTGCGAGACGGCGGGATCGATGGCACCGGCGCCATCTTCGCCAAGGCAGGCCTGCAGGATGACTTCGGAGGATTGCCGCGTCAGGCGGTCGACGATCATCTGCGCCATCGCTTCCGGCGAGAACGCGATCGGTTGGCCGGAGCCGTCGCGGGTGCGCGCCGCAAGCTGAATGCCAAGCTCCGCCGCCTCGAGGTTCCATTGCGATTGCCTGCCAAGCACATGCATGGCGTCCGACGGCGTAAGACCACAGATATGGACGAGGCCACGCCCCACCAGGCGATCGAGCGTTGCCTTCTGCGGGGTCGAAACCAGCAGCGTCTCCAGCGCAACGGGTACGGCGCCGATTCGCTTGTAAAGTGCCTGCTCCTGCGGCTGCAGGCCGCTCGCGAGATAGTCCGGCAGACCGGTGCGGACTGCAAATCGGCCATTGTGGCGCCCGCTGTGCTGGGCGCGCATCTGTTTTTCGAGCACCGAGATGACAGCATCGCCATGCAGGGCGGCCGCCAGGCTGAGCGGCATCAGCCGGCGCGGGCCGAGGTCGAGCTTCGCCTTCAGGCCGCGGTCGTTGATGCGCACTTCCGAATCGCCGCCGAGGCCATAGGTCCGCATCGCCACCGCCTCGACCATGGTGCGGAAGCCGCCGACGACGGCGCCTTCGGCGTCAAGCCGCGGCCGACCGCCTTCGAGAACCGCGACGTCGGTCGTCGTGCCGCCGATATCGGAAACCACGGCGTTGTCGAGGCCGGTCAGGTGCCTTGCGCCGACGAGGCTCGCCGCCGGGCCGGAAAGGATCGTCTCGATCGGGCGCAGGCGCGCTTCTTCCGCCGAGATCAGGGCGCCGTCACCGCGCACCACCATCATCGGCACGTCGATGCCGCGCGCCTTCAGGAAACCTTCGCAGGAGCCGATTAGCCGGTCGATCATCGACACCAGCCGGGCATTGAGCAGCGTCGTTAAGGCGCGGCGCGGGCCCCCGAGCTTCGAGGACAGTTCATGGCTGCAGGTTACCGGCAAATGCGAGACTTCGCGAATACGGTCGCGGACGCGCTTTTCGTGATCCGGATTCCGGACGGCGAAATAGCCGGCAATGGCGAAGGAAGAAACCTGTCCGGCGAGCACCGGCAGGGCAGCGTCGAGCTCGCTCATGTCGAGCGGGGTTTCGCCGCCGTGCACATTGTGCCCTCCGGGCAGGAAGATCACCGGATCGGAGCCGAGCGCCTCCAGCAAACCGTCGCGCTTCAGATCGTCAGGGCCGAAGCCGATCATCACCAAGCCGGCGCGACCGCCCTGCCCTTCGACGAGCGCATTGGTGGCAAGAGTCGTCGACAGCGAGACCATGCTGATCGCCGAAACCGGCACTTTCGCCTGATCGAGTACCGCCTCGACCGCGCCGGAAATACCGACCGCGAGGTCATGGCGCGTCGTCAATGCCTTGGCCTTGGCGACGACCCCTTGCGTCTCCGAGAAGAGAGCGGCGTCGGTATAGGTGCCGCCGGTGTCGATGCCGAGAAGAAAATGAGAGGTCAATTGGCGCAGTCCGGAATTCGCGCGGGGCGCAAGGCCCCGGGTTCAATGGGGATCGATGCGGTGATATGACATATTTCAAGAGAAAACCATCGTGCCGCGGACATCGATGATCAACTGGGCGACACGGATCAAAAGATCGGGACACCATGTTCGAAATCCGCCGTCCGTCTGTTCTCGTCCGGCTCCTGTCGGTCGCCTTCATCTGGCTTCCGCTGAACCTCGCCCAGGCGCAAGACGCGGAGGAAGAAGAATACAAGCCGCAACTTCCCGACGTCGCGATCTACAAGGCGATGCTCGACGCCAACAAGCAGACCGGGTGGGTGCAGTTCCGCAACTATGATGACCGGCAGCTTATCTATTTCACCGCATTGCAGACGATGCATTGCCGGCTATCGGAAATCCGCTATTCGATCAATTCGGACGCGCTCGACCGGCGTTTCCCGCTGGCGAAGTGCAATCCGCAGATCCCCTTCAACCTGCCGGCCGACGAGACGGCGGAGTATGTCTATATCTCGTTGCCGGCGGACACCGCAAAGTCGCTGACGATCCAGGCGGTCTGGGATGATGGCGCTGGAAGCGAGATCGTCGTCTACAAGCCGTGCGACAATGTCGGCGACGCCACCTGCGCCCAGATCAAGACGATCAAGAAGCCGTCGAAACAACTGCAGCAACCGAAACCGGCCGATTCGCCGGTGCGCTCGGTCCAGTCGCCGATCCCGGGCAAGACCTTCAGCGAGCCGACACCCTCATCGGCAACCCGCCCCGCGGTTGAGTAGTGAGCCGCTGCACCGGCCAGGGTTTCGTCTCCTCGGTCGGGTCGAAGCGATAGCGGTGCATCAGCACTGCGAGCGCGATCACTGCCTCCTGCAGGGCGAAGGTGGCGCCGATGCAGACGCGCGGGCCGGCGCCGAAGGGCAGATATTGGTAACGATGAAGCTTCTCACGGTTTTCCGGCAGGAAACGCTCGGGCATGAAGGCGCGGGGCTTGTCCCAGTAGAGCACGTGGCGGTGCAAGGTCCAGGGCATGATCAGCACCGCGATGCCCTTGCGTATGCGCACCCGCTCGCCTGTCGGAGAGGTCCACTCGTCTTCCTCGATCGCAGCGCGGTTGATCGACGGCGCCGGCGGATAGAGTCGCATCGCCTCCTCGAAGGCGGCAAGCACATGCGGCATCAGGCCGAGCCATTCGACCGGCTCGGCCCCGCTCGCGATCGCGGCATCGATTTCGGCCTCCATCGTCTCGCGATAGGCGGGCGTGTTGGCGATGCAATAGAGCGTCCAAGCGAGCGCGCGGGCGGTCGTCTCGTGCCCGGCGCCGATGAAGGTCAGGATATTGTCCTCGATCTCGGAGGTCGAAAGGCCCTGGCTGCCCTCGATCTCCAGAAGCAGGGTCAGAAAATCCTTCGGCGTGCCTTCGGGGTCCTCCACCATCTTGCGGCGCCGAAGCGCCATGGTCTCGGATACGATCGAGCGGAAGCGGTTCATCACCCGCTTGCCGCCGATCCGCGTCGGGCGTGGCACCCATTCCGGCGCCAGCAGGATATCCATCGGATCGACGCGCCCCATACGGTGCAGGAGTTCCTCGACGCTCTGGACAAACCCGTCCCGCTCGACGGCGACCTCCCCCGAGAACAGCGTCTCGGCGAGGATGTCGAAAGTGAGCTCCGTCATGTCATTGGCGATGTTGGTCATGAACGGGGCCGCCTTGGCGCCGGCGTAACGCTCAGCGAAATCCTCGGATCTGCGCAACATCTGGCCGGCGAAGCCCTTGGCATGGCGCGGCGTAAACACCGGCGCCATGGCCTTGCGCGAACGCTTCCAGACCTCACCCTCGGCCGTCAACAGGCCATCGCGCAGGATGGGTCTCAGGATCAGCCGGCGAACCTTCGACATCTCGTAGTTGCCGACATTGTCGACGAGGATGTGGCGGATGAGGCCGGGATCGTTGACGATCAGCGTGCGCTGGGTGACGAACTTCGTCTCGATCCAGGGCAAGGTGTAGGACGGCTCGCCCCACAGTTCGAGTGGATTGCGTAGGACTGTCCTGATGATCTTCAGATAGGAAGGGATGCCCACTCGAGGAACGGGAGCCGGCGGTTCGAAGGGCTCCGGACGCATGTCCATGGTGATTGCCTTTCTCGATTGCGCCAATGATTTCAGGTTTTTACGGCGCAATCAAGGAAAGTGCTTCACGTGAATCACAGCAGCTTTTCGAGCTCCGCAAGCTTGTCGTTGACGAGCCAGCCGTAATAGTTTTCCTCTGGCCATTGCGCCTGGCCGCTCTGGATCTTGGCGGCGAGGGCCGCAGCGCGGCCGTCAGGATCACCAACATTGTAGAGCGTCGCGGTGATGCCGGGATTGTCGGAAATATCGAGGCCGGCGATCGACTTGTAGGCGTCGATCGAATGGCGGATCGAGGCCGCCATATAGGCGAGCGAGACGTCCGGATCCATGATCGCCTCATAGACGCCGGCGGCATTGTTCTCGTCGAGACGGTCGTAGCCAGAGGTCTTCGCGACCATGTCGGTCAGCATCAGCGCCGTCAGCGGGTTGATCTGGCCGAGCCCGAAGGTCTGGCCGGCGAAGAACGGCTGGAAGAAAACGGCGCTGAAGCGGTTGTTCGGGAAGGATTTGCCGCCGACCGACTTGCCGCGGAAGTCATTGTCCCAGACGCGCTCGCGGCAGCTCCAGAGCGCATAGGCGCCCTTCTTGGCGCCGCATTCGGCAAATTGCGGCCGGGTTACGAATTCGGCAACCGTTTCGCCGTCATAGCCGAACTGGAAGCTGTTGCCGGCGTAAGCGGCCGCCTTGACGTAATAGGACTGCAGCCGGTCATAGGCATCGACATTATAGGTGTGCTCGCCGACGATGGCGCCAACCATGTGGATCGGCGCGATGCCATAGGCGCGCGAGACGGACTTGATCTTGCTGATCAGCTGCTTGTCGGTCGCCAAGAGATCGCGGACTTTCTCGAACTTGGCGTCGAAGGAGGTGCGGCCGGCCTTGGTGCGGCGCACGGAAGCGCCGGGAATACCGGGCTGCTCGACGTTGCGGTTTCCCGGCGGAACGGCGGTCGCCGCGATTGACTGGCTTGCGGTCAGGCAAAACGTGGCGATAGCGAGCATGCAGGCGGTGAAACGCACGATCTCTTCTTCCTGTGAATGGTGGAGGCGGCCTCGGTCGGCGGCGCGGCTCCTACGCCAAGATCATGTCGGAAAAATGCCCGGACCACGATCAATTCCCGCGTCCGTGTTAGAAAATATGCAGGCGCCTGTCGAGAGACAGGCGCCTGCATATTCAGGGTTGCGGGCGTTTGCCTGCGCCTTCGACCGAAATGTCACAGGATGTAGCGCGACAGATCGGTGTTGGCGGCGAGATCGCCGACATGCTTGCGCACATACTCGGCGTCGATCGTCACTTCCTGGCCGCCGCGATCGGGCGCATTGAACGAAATCTCGTCCAGCACGCGCTCCATCACCGTCTGCAATCGGCGGGCGCCGATGTTCTCGACTGTGGCGTTCAACTGCACGGCCACGTCGGCGAGCGCGTCGATCGCGTCGTCGGTGAAGTCGAGCTTGACCTCTTCCGTGTCCAGGAGCGCCTTGTACTGGCGGATGAGGCTGGCTTCCGTTTCCGTCAGGATGCGGCGGAAGTCTTCCTTGGTCAGTGCACGAAGCTCGACGCGGATCGGCAGGCGGCCCTGCAATTCCGGCAGGAGATCCGAGGGCTTGGCCACGTGGAAGGCGCCGGAGGCGATGAAGAGGATGTGGTCGGTCTTGACCGGCCCGTACTTCGTCGCAACCGTCGTGCCTTCGACGAGCGGCAGCAAGTCCCGTTGCACGCCTTCGCGTGACACGCCCGCCCCCATGCCGCCTTCCCGCGAGGCGATCTTATCGATCTCGTCCAGGAAGACGATGCCATCGTCTTCGACCGCCTTCACTGCCTCGCGCTGGATCTGCTCATTGTCGAGCAACTTGTCGGATTCGTCATTGATCAGCAGGTCATAGGATGCCTTGACCGTCGTCTTGACCTTTTTCGTGCGGCCGCCGAGTGCCTTGCCGAACATTTCCGAGAGATTCAGCACGCCGATATTGGCGCCCGGCATGCCCGGGATTTCGAAACCGCCGGGTGTACCGGTGTCGGCGAGGTCGACCTCGATCTCCTTGTCGTCGAGCTCGTTGGCGCGCAGCTTCTTGCGGAAGCTATCGCGCGTCGCCGGCGACGCGGTTGCGCCGACCAGCGCGTCGAGCACGCGCTCTTCGGCGTTCTGATGGGCCTTGGCCTTGACTTCGGCGCGGCGCTTCTCGCGCACTAGACCGATGCCGACCTCGACGAGGTCACGCACGATCTGCTCGACGTCGCGGCCGACATAGCCGACTTCGGTGAACTTGGTCGCCTCAACCTTGACAAAGGGTGCGCCGGCGAGTTTGGCCAGGCGCCTTGAAATCTCGGTCTTGCCGACACCGGTCGGGCCGATCATCAGGATGTTCTTCGGCATTACCTCGTCGCGCAGTTCGTCGCCGAGCTGCTGGCGGCGCCAGCGGTTGCGAAGCGCGATGGCCACGGCGCGCTTGGCATCCTTCTGGCCGATGATGTAGCGATCGAGCTCGGACACGATCTCTCTGGGTGAAAACGTACTCATCTAGTCCTCTCAAACTCGGTCCGTGTCAGCTCCATCAGGAGCGTGCGACCGGACGCATCTATCCATTCTGCGTAGGGCACGAAGCCGGCCTTGGTGTAGGCACTGACGGCTCTGCGGTTGCCTGCATCGGGGTCGATCACGATTCGCGAAGCGCCAGCGGCAAAGAGCCTTCCGGCGAAGGCTTTCAGGACGAGCGACGCGACGCCCCTGCCCGTCATCTCCGGCGGGCCAATGAAGATGTCGACGCCGGGCACATCAGCCGGCAGATCCCTTGCCCAGGGCTCCTCGTCATATTGCGAGGGGGTCCAGGACTGGATGTAACCGGCCGGCTTGTCGGCCAGGTGGAAGATGAAGCCTTCCACTTCTCCGGTCGCGCAGCCTTCGCGGATCAGCTCCACTTCCTTGTCCGGGTCGCCCCACCATTGCCGCACATGCGGTTCGCTCAGCCAGGCATGCAGCATCGAGAGGTGACCATCGGCCACCGGCACGAAGCTGACATGCGGCCGGTCATTCGGCATCCAGCGTCTCCACCACGATATTGTGGTTGGTATAGACGCAGATGTCACCGGCGATCTGCAGCGCCCGCCGGGCGATGTCCTCGGCCGACTTGTCGCTGTCCATCAGGGCGCGCGCCGCAGCCAAGGCGTAGTTGCCGCCGGAACCGATGGCGATCGTGCCATGCTCGGGTTCGAGAACGTCACCGTTGCCGGTGATCGCCAACGTTATCGACCTGTCGGCAACCAGCATCATCGCTTCGAGGTTGCGCAGATACTTGTTGGTGCGCCAGTCCTTGGCAAGCTCGACGGCCGCGCGCATGAGCTGGTCCGGATATTGCTCAAGTTTGGCCTCGAGCCTTTCCAGAAGCGTGAAGGCATCGGCGGTCGCGCCGGCAAAGCCGGCAATGACGTCGCCCTTGGAGAGGCGCCGCACCTTGCGGGCATTGCCCTTCATCACGGTCTGGCCGAGGCTCACCTGGCCGTCACCGGCCATCACCACCTTGCCATCCTTGCGTACCGTGATGATGGTCGTCGCATGCATCGTTCCGTAGGGATTGTGTTCACTCATGAAGATACCTGTCAGCCCCTGATACTTAGGGCGTTTACTTGGGGGCGTTGCGGCTCGTGACACGAGCCTGGTTGCTTGAGGCCTATGTAAGTACGGCAGACACATTTGCAAATGGCAACTGCCCGCAGGCACAATCCTCATTCGGGGCCCGGTGTCGGATGACTCGAATCGAGCGCTCAAGTTCTGGATATTTGGGCATTTGCCTGATAAGGAGCGGCCAGATCGCAAGCGAGCGCGAGACGAGGAGACCGCACGGACTTTCCTCATCGCACTGGCGCATACAGGAGAGCCCGATGGCAGAAGCCACGTCCAGCCGCACCGCACAGGTTTCGCGAAAGACCAACGAAACCGCGGTATCCGTATCGGTCAACGTCGACGGCACCGGAATCGCCAAGATTTCGACCGGCGTCGGCTTCTTCGACCATATGCTGGACCAGCTCGCCCGCCATTCCCTCATCGACATGGAGATCAAGACGGATGGCGACCTGCATGTCGACGACCACCATACGGTCGAAGATACCGGCATCGCCATCGGCCAGGCCATTGCCAAGGCGCTCGGAGACCGGCGCGGCATCACCCGCTACGCCTCGCTCGACCTCGCCATGGACGAGACGATGACGCGCGCGGCGGTCGACGTTTCCGGCCGGCCGTTCCTCGTCTGGAACGTGACCTTTACCTCGCCGAAGATCGGCACCTTCGACACGGAACTCGTGCGCGAATTCTTCCAGGCGCTCGCCCAGCACGCCGGGATTACGCTGCATATTCAGAACATCTACGGCGCCAACAACCATCATATCGCCGAGACCTGCTTCAAGTCCGTCGCCCGCGTGCTTCGCACCGCAACCGAAATCGACCCGCGCCAGGCCGGCCGCGTTCCCTCAACCAAGGGGACCCTTGCCTAAGCGGCCAGTCACTGGCTGAGATCCATGGCTTCTTACATGATCCTGACCCCACCGGGTGCGCACGCAGACGATGAGCGTGCGCGCTTTGTTGCCGATGGCTTCTCCTGGACGGCCTTTCTCTTCCCGGCGCTCTGGCTTCTCGCCAAGCGGCAATGGGTAATCGGAATCGCAGTTGCCATTCTGCAAATTTCGTTAATCTCGCTCTCGAGTGTCGCAGGCGGTTTCCTCGCATCGGTGCTGGTACAGTTCGCTCTGCGGCTGCTCGTCGCGCTCGAAGGACCGGTTCTGGTGGCGCGCAGCCTGACGGCCCGCGACTGGACGCTGCGTTCGATCGTTCCGGCACCCAATCTGGCGGCGGCCGAAGAGATCTACTTCACGAGCGTGGCTTCGAGCGAGACGAAGCCGACCCCACCCTCCCCGGCCGACTGGACCGCGCGCAAGCCCTCGAACGGCGGTCCGGGTCTCGGCCTTTTTGATTCCTACGGAGAACGCTGATGCGCGTCGCCATCATCGATTACGGCTCGGGTAACCTGCGCTCGGCCACCAAAGCCTTCGAACGAGCCGCTCGCGAAGCCGGCATTTCGGCCGAGATCGACCTTACCGACAAGCCGGAACGGGTGGCGAGCGCCGACCGCGTCGTGCTTCCGGGTGTCGGCGCCTATGCCGATTGCCGCCGCGGCCTTGCCGCAGTCGACGGCATGGAGCAGGCGCTGACTGAAGCGGTGGAGCAGGCGGGGCGGCCGTTCCTCGGCATCTGCGTCGGCATGCAGCTGATGTCCTCGCGCGGGCTCGAAAAGACCATCACCCATGGCTTCGGCTGGATCCCGGGCGACGTCGTCGAAATGACGCCTTCCGACGCGTCGCTGAAGATCCCGCAGATCGGCTGGAACACGCTGAAGCTCAAGCGCGAACATCCGCTGTTTGACGGCATCCGGGTTGGCGAAACCGGTCTGCATGCCTATTTCGTGCATTCGTACCACCTGGCGGCCGAGAACGCCGAGGACGTGGTGGCCGAGGCGGATTACGGCGGTCCGGTCACGGCCTTCGTCGCCAACGGCAACAAGGCCGGCTCGCAGTTCCACCCGGAAAAGAGCCAGGCACTCGGCCTCGCCCTCATCTCGAATTTCCTGCGCTGGAAGCCCTGAGCTTTCGCACGACTGATTGGACAGACCTATGATCCTTTTTCCCGCGATCGACCTGAAAGACGGGCAATGCGTGCGCCTGAAGCTTGGCGACATGGACCAGGCGACGGTTTACAACCCCGACCCGGCGGCCCAGGCCCTTGCCTTTGAAGAACAAGGCTTCGAATGGCTGCACGTGGTTGACCTGAACGGCGCCTTTGCCGGCGAGACGGTCAACGGCGCGGCCGTCGACGCCATCCTCAAGGCGACCAAGAACCCTGTGCAGCTCGGCGGCGGCATCCGCACGCTCGAGCATATCGAAAACTGGCTCACGCGCGGGCTCGCCCGCGTCATCCTCGGCACGGTCGCCGTGCGCGATCCGGCGCTCGTCATCGAGGCCTGCCGCAAGTTCCCCGGCAAGGTCGCCGTCGGTATCGACGCCAGGGGCGGCAAGGTCGCCGTCGAGGGCTGGGCGGAGGCCTCCGAGCTCGGCGTCATCGAGCTTGCAAAGAAATTCGAGGGCGCCGGCGTCTCCGCGATCATCTATACCGACATCGACCGCGACGGCATCCTGACCGGCATCAACTGGGCCTCGACCTTGGAACTCGCGGACGCGGTCTCCATTCCGGTGATTGCCTCGGGCGGCCTCGCCTCGATGGACGACATCCGCCGCATGGTCGCACCGGACGCACGCAAGCTCGAAGGTGCCATTTCCGGCCGCGCGCTCTATGACGGCCGCATCGACCCGCAGGAGGCGCTGGACCTGATCCGCGCCGCGAGAAAGGCGTGAAACCATGACCCTCAAAGCCCGTGTCATTCCCTGCCTCGACGTCAAGGACGGCCGTGTGGTCAAGGGCGTCAACTTCGTCGACCTGATCGACGCCGGCGATCCGGTGGAAGCGGCACGCGCTTATGACGCCGCCGGCGCCGACGAGCTCTGCTTCCTCGACATCACGGCCTCCTCGGACAATCGCGAGACGATCTTCGACGTGGTCGCCCGCACGGCCGAGCAGTGCTTCATGCCGCTGACTGTCGGTGGCGGCGTGCGCCAGGTGGCCGATATCCGCAAGCTGCTGCTCGCCGGCGCCGACAAGGTGTCGATCAACACCGCCGCCGTGAAGAACCCGGAGTTCGTCGCGGAAGCGGCCGACAAGTTCGGCAACCAGTGCATCGTCGTTGCGATCGACGCCAAGAAGGTATCGAAGGACGGCGAAGCGGACCGCTGGGAAATCTTCACCCATGGCGGACGGCAGCCGACCGGCATCGACGCGATCGAGTTTGCCCGCCGCGTCGTCGACCTCGGCGCTGGCGAGATCCTGTTGACCTCGATGGATCGCGACGGCACGAAAAGTGGCTACGACATCGCGCTCACCCGCGCGGTCGCCGACGCCATTCGTGCACCGGTCATCGCGTCCGGCGGCGTCGGGACGCTCGACCACATGGTCGCTGGCATCCGCGACGGCCACGCAACCGCCGTGCTCGCCGCCTCCATCTTCCACTTCGGCACCTATAGCATTGGCGAAACCAAGCGCTATATGGCGGAGCATGGCATCGCCATGCGCCTCGACTGAGCTTCAGGATCCTCCATGGCTGATTTCACACTTTCCGATCTCGAGGCCATCGTCGCGACACGCGCGAAGGCAGCGCCGGACGAATCCTGGACGGCAAAACTGGTGGCGAGCGGCCAGCCGAAGGCGGCCAAGAAACTCGGGGAAGAGGCGGTCGAGACGGTGATCGCGGCCGTCGGCAACGACCGCGCGAATCTCGTCGCCGAGAGCGCCGATCTGCTCTATCATCTGATGGTCGTATTGAACATCGCCGACATTCCGTTACAGGATGTGCTGAACGAACTTGCGCGGCGAACGAAACAATCCGGCCTGCAGGAAAAGGCAAATCGGCAGAATCCATGACGATAGCGGCGAAAGACATCGAAGCGGCCGACTTGCCGGACAATCCGCAGAAGCGAGACTATTCGCCCTATCATTTCTTCACCGCCGAGGAATGGTCGCGCTTTCGCGCCGACACGCCGCTGACGCTGACTGCCGACGAAGTGCAGCGGCTGCGCTCGCTGAACGACCCGGTCGACCTCCGCGAGGTCCGGCAGATCTATCTGTCGCTGTCGCGCCTGCTTTCCACCCATGTGGAATCGTCGCAGATGCTCTTCGAGCAGCGCAAGCGCTTCCTCAGCATGTCGGACGAAACCAAGACGCCCTTCGTCATCGGCATCGCCGGGTCGGTTGCCGTTGGCAAGTCGACCACGGCGCGTATCCTCGCGCAGCTCCTGTCGCGCTGGCCGTCGAGCCCGAAGGTCGATCTGGTGACGACCGACGGCTTCCTCTATCCGAATGCCGTGCTTCAGCGCGAAAACATGATGGATCGCAAAGGCTTTCCGGAGAGCTACGACGTCGGGGCGCTGCTGCGCTTCCTGTCGGCGATCAAGGCGGGACAACCCAACGTCAAGGCGCCCAGCTATTCGCACCTGACCTATGACGTGCTGCCGGATCAGTTCACGGTCATCGACCGTCCGGATATCCTGATCTTCGAAGGCATCAACGTCCTGCAGTCACGCAACCTTCCGGCCGACGGCAAGATCGTGCCGATGGTCTCGGATTTCTTCGACTTCTCGATCTACATCGATGCCGAGGAGAGCCTGATCCATAGCTGGTACGTCAACCGCTTCATGCGGCTGCGCGAAACGGCCTTCAAGAACCCGGAATCCTACTTCCATCGCTACGCCACGATCAGCGAGGATGCCGCCCGCGCGATTGCCGAGGGCCTGTGGCACAACATCAACCTGAAGAACCTGCACCAGAACATCCTGCCGACGCGCCCGCGCGCCGACCTGATCCTGCAGAAGGGTCCGAACCACCTGACGGAAAAGGTGGCTCTCAGGAAGCTGTAGGTCATCATTACGCAATTCCGAATGGAAAACCGCTACGCGCTTTTCCTGGACTTTCTCCGAGCGTTCGACCGGCGGTCAGGGATTGACGCGGCGAAGCGTCAGATTGACCCGGCCGCCATGCTTCAGGAGCGTCGACGTGTTCGGGTAGATCCGGTCGACGCCATGGAAGGCAAGCCGGCCTTCCCCGCCCAGCACGACGACGTCGCCGCTTTCGAGCCGGAAAGACATGGTCTGGCCGCCGCGCGTGTTGCCGCCGACGCGAAAGAGGCAGCTATCGCCGAGCGAGATCGATACGACGGCCGTTTCGAGGTCGCGCTCGTCGCGGTCCTGGTGCAGACCCATGCGGGCCTCCTCGGAATAGAAGTTCACCAGGCAGGCCTCCGGCGTCTTGTTGCTGGCGGAAACCGCATTCCAGATTTCGAGCAGCACATCCGGCATCGCCGGCCAGGGGTGGCCGGTCACCGGATGCTGAGCCTGGTAGCGATAGCCGCGATCGCGATCCGTGACCCAGCCGAGCGAACCGCAATTGGTCATGCGCACCGACATGGGTTTGCCCGTTTTCGGCATTTCCGGCACGAACAATGGCGCTTCGGCCACGACGAGGCGGATCGCCTCGACAAGCTGCTCCTGCCGGGTTCGGTCGAGAAAGCCCGGAATGTGTCTGACCCCTTTCGGGAGCACCTGCATGGGTGACAGTCCTCTTATTCGAGGCCGAGAAGCGCTGCCGGTTCGCCATAGCGAAGCCGCCAGCCGGCATAAGCGACATCCGTCGGCCCGACGACGTGGTCGATCAGGTTCCAGCGGCCGTTCTGGAAGCTGACCAGAGCGGGATAAGGAAAAGTGTGCGCGGTTTTCCGCCCGTATCCCGCTCTAACTTAAAAGAACCGATCACGTTTATGATTTGGGTCGCTCCGACCCAAATCATCGTGATCTTGTGCGAACACCGTCCGACCATCCATCATCTCGGCCTCGTCGCGCAACCCGGTTTGCGCAAGATCGATCGCGCCGCCGCCGGGACGCTGCGACTCCACCTGCATGAAGGCCCAGTTGGGCGAGGCGCGCATCGTCGTGACGACGAATTCGACAGGGCCACGCATCTCCGCCTCGACCGCCGGGCGGATCGCGTCGAGGATCGCGGCACGTTCGGCATTACCCTTGGCGGGCTCACGGAAGGGCTGCGCCAGTGAAGCGCCGGCAAGCCAGAGGCTCGCCAGCGCGGCGATTGACAGAGAGCGCCCGACCGACACGCTCAAGCGGCGTCCAGATCCGGAATGCGCAGAACCTGGCCGGGGTAGATCTTGTCCGGATGCGTCAGCATCGGCTTGTTGGCTTCGAAGATGGCCGTGTGCTTCGCACCCTTGCCCCTGCCGTATTGCGCTTCGGCGATCTTCCAGAGGTTGTCGCCCTTCTTGACGGTATAGAAAACCGGCTCCTTGGCCGGAGCAGGCTCAGCGCCGGCATCAGCGACCTTGAGCTCGGACGCCTCGACCGCCGAGACACCGAGCGTGTTGCCGACGGCAACGACGGCCTTTTCGAAGACGCTCTGGTCCCTCACGACACCTTTCAGCACGACCTTGTCACCGGCCACTTCGACCTGCACGTCCTTGGTGCCGAGATCGTGGGATGCAAGCTCCTTCTGAACGCTTTCGGCATCCGGAGCGTCATCGTCGCCGCCGATGCCGAGCTTCTTGCCCGCGTTCTTGATAAAGCTGAAAAGACCCATGAAATATCTCCTTTTGCCAAAACACTGCCGATAAGAGAGGGCGCCGCCTGCCAAAGGCAAGGAGCGGCAAAAAAGAAATCAGTCTCCGGCCGGCCGCCCCCGAAGCTTCTTGATCTCACCGCGCCCGGACTTCTCCTTGAGGCGCCGCTCGACGGAGCCACGGGTCGGTTTCGTCTTCTTGCGCGGCGGCGGTGGCGGCTCCGCGGCTTTGAGAATCAGTTCCTTCAGCCGCTCGCGCGCATCCTCGCGGTTGCGCTCCTGGCTGCGAAAACGGCTGGCCTCGATCATCAGCACGCCCTCTTTCGAGGCGCGGCGACCGGCGATCTTCAGCGCGTTGGCCTTGATGCGATCGGAGAGAGCCGGCGAGGCCAACACGTTGAAGAAAAGCTGCACGGCCGTCGACACCTTGTTGACGTTCTGTCCGCCCGGCCCGCCGGCCAGCACGAATTGCTCCGTCAGCTCCCAGCCGGCAATCACGATGTTGTCGTTTATGTAGAGCGGGTCGCTGGCCATGGTTCACCTCGCCCCGATCTATGGCACAGAGCGAACCTCTTGAAAATATTCACCGCGAAAACGAAAAACCCGGCCGTGGGCGGCCGGGTTTCACGTGAATCATAGCCGACGATATTTATTCGGCGGCGATTTTCGTGCCGGGAGCTGCGTCGCGAACGCTGCCATCCACATGGCTCTCGAACTTGGCGAAGTTCGCGATGAACATGTCGACGAGACGGCGTGCCTGCGCATCGTAGGCTGCACCGTCGGCCCAGGTCGAGCGCGGATCGAGAATGCCGTCTTCGACACCGGGGACCGAGACGGGAACGGCGAAGCCGAAGTTGGCGTCGGTGCGGAATTCGGCAGCGTTCAGCGAGCCGTCGAGGGCGGCGGCGAGCAGAGCGCGCGTCACCTTGATCGGCATGCGGCTGCCGGTGCCGTAGGCGCCGCCGGTCCAACCGGTATTGACCAGCCAGCAGGTGACGCCGTTCTTGGCGATCAGGTCCTTCAGGAGGTTACCGTATTCCGACGGATGACGCGGCATGAACGGCGCGCCGAAGCAGGTCGAGAACGTGGCTTCCGGCTCGGTGACACCTTTTTCCGTGCCGGCGACCTTGGCGGTGTAGCCGGAGAGGAAGTGATACATCGCCTGTTCCGGCGTCAGCTTGGCGATCGGCGGCATCACGCCGAAGGCGTCGGCCGTCAGCATGATGATGGTGCGCGGCTGCGGCGCGGTGCCGGTGGCGCTGGCGTTCGGGATATAGTCGAGCGGATAGGCGATGCGGGTGTTTTCCGTCAGCGAGCCATCGTCGAAGTCCGGAACGCGGCGCTCATCGAGCACGACGTTTTCCATCACCGTGCCGAAACGGCGGGTCGTCGCGTAGATTTCCGGCTCGGCAGCTTCCGACAGACGGATCGCCTTGGCGTAGCAGCCGCCTTCGAAGTTGAACACGCCCTGTTCGCCCCAGCCGTGCTCGTCGTCGCCAATCAGCGTGCGGGTCGGGTCGGCCGAAAGCGTCGTCTTGCCGGTGCCGGAGAGGCCGAAAAAGATTGCCGTGTCACCGGCCGAGCCGACATTGGCCGAGCAGTGCATCGGCATGACGCCCTTCTTGGGCAGCAGGTAGTTGAGAACGGTGAAGACCGACTTTTTCATTTCACCGGCATAGGAGGTGCCGCCGATGAGGATCAGGCCGTTGGTGAAGTCGCAGGCAATGACGGTCTCCGTGCGGCAACCGTGGCGCTCCGGATCAGCCTTGAAGCTCGGCAGATCGATGATCGTCAGCTTCGGCAGGAAGGAGGCGAGCGCCTCGCGGGCCGGACGGATCAAGAGATTGCGGATGAACAGCGAGTGCCAGGCATATTCGGTGACGACGCGGGTCGGAAGGGCGTTGGCGGCATCGGCGCCGCCGACGAGGTCCTGCACATAGAGCGACATGCCCTTGGCGTGATCGAGCATGTCCTGGCGCAGCAGGGCAAAATGCTCGGGAGACATCGGCTTGTTGTTGTCCCACCAGATCTGATCGTCGGTGTTCGCATCGCGAACGACGAACTTGTCCTTCGGCGAGCGGCCGGTGTGCTGCCCGGTACGGGCGACGAGGGCGCCGTGTGCCGTCAGCTCAGCCTCGCCGCGGCGAAGAGCTTCCTCATAAAGCTCTGCGGCTTCGAGGTTGTACCGAACCTTTTCCAGGTCGATAAAGCCGAGTTTTTCCAAGCCGTTCGCGAGATTACGAGTGCCGAGTTGCTCCATGGTCAACCTTCCTTCGTGTTTGGCCATTGGCGTTGAATTTCGCCGGACCATACTTGCATGCTCGCTCAAAAACAAGGCGGCGTCAAAAAAAGAATAATGATTTCAGTATATTAATCGATTTAAAGAAAATTATCGTTTTTTTAATCGGTTGAATTCGACCTGCCAAACACCGATCTGCCAGGGCCTATCCTATCGTCACAACAGGTGCTTTTTGCGCTTCGCCACAATTTGTTCCACCTTTATACTCACTAACGCACCCGTGACTCGCGAATGCCGGATTTTTCGGGGACGAGACCGGCACCTCAAAAGACGGAGTTGAACACGATGCAGACCATCGCGCTTGTCGATGATGACCGGAATATTCTGACGTCCGTATCCATCGCCCTCGAGGCAGAGGGCTACAAGGTCGAGACCTATACCGACGGTGCTTCCGCGCTGGAGGGCCTGCTCGCCCGGCCGCCACAACTTGCGATCTTCGACATCAAGATGCCGCGCATGGACGGCATGGAGCTGCTGCGCCGCCTGAGACAGAAGTCCGACCTGCCGGTGATCTTCCTGACCTCGAAGGACGAAGAGATCGACGAACTCTTCGGTCTGAAGATGGGTGCCGACGACTTCATTACCAAGCCGTTCTCGCAGCGCCTGCTGGTTGAACGCGTCAAGGCGATCCTGCGTCGCGCCGCTAACCGCGAGGCCGCGGCCGGCAACTCGACGACCACCGTCAAGGCATCCGACACGCCGTCGCGCTCGCTCGAGCGCGGTCAGCTGGTGATGGACCAGGAGCGCCACACCTGCACATGGAAGAGCGAGCCGGTCACGCTGACGGTGACGGAGTTCCTCATCCTGCATTCGCTCGCCCAGCGCCCGGGCGTGGTGAAGAGCCGCGATGCACTGATGGACGCGGCCTATGACGAGCAGGTCTATGTCGACGACCGCACCATCGACAGCCACATCAAGCGGCTGCGCAAGAAGTTCAAGATGGTCGACAACGACTTTGATATGATCGAGACGCTTTACGGTGTCGGTTACCGTTTTCGGGAGACCGCCTGAGCCACGGGGCTTGCCATCGCTCCCAGAGTGGCGCATTCAAGGCGGCGCTGTGGGAGCATGGCCGACGGCCTCCTTTGAAGCTCGCAGCGATCTCCGCCGTCTTTGGACCGGACCATGGAAGACAGCGACGACGCGACTGGCTCCGGCTGGCAGCGACGTCGTCATCGAACGAACGTGAAGGACAGTCCGCGCGGGAGCGGGACATTTGGTAGAAGTCTTGCAAGGCGACATCGAAGACAGTGACGGGCGTGCGCAGGCACAGAACGGCCAACGCCGCTGGGCACATCCCTTCACGCTGATTCGTCGGCTGTTCGGCAACGCCGTCTTCTCGAGCCTCACCCGCCGCATCGTCTTCTTCAACCTCGTGGCACTCGTCGTCCTCGTCGGCGGCATCATGTATCTCAACCAGTTCCGCGAGGGACTGATCGACGCACGTGTCGAAAGCCTGCTGACCCAGGGTGAAATCATCGCCGGGGCGATCTCGGCCTCGGCCTCGGTCGACACCAACTCGATCACCATCGATCCCGAAAAGCTGCTGGAACTGCAGGCGGGCCAGAGCATTACGCCGCTTCCGAGCGACGAGGATCTCGACTTCCCGATCATCCAGGAACGCGTAGCGCCGGTTCTGCGCCGCCTGATCTCGCCGACGCGCACCCGCGCGCGCCTGTTCGATGCCGATGCCGATCTGCTGCTCGATTCCCGACATCTCTACAGCGGCGGCCAGGTGCTGCGCTTCGACCTGCCGCCGATCGAACCGGAATCGACTGGCATCGGCGAAAAACTCAACAGCTGGCTGAACAAGCTGCTGCAGCCGGGCAATCTGCCGCTCTACAAGGAGCCGCCGGGTGGCAACGGCTCGATCTATCCTGAGGTCACCAACGCGCTGACCGGCGTGCGCGGCTATGTCGAGCGCGTGACCGAGAAGGGCGAACTCATCGTGTCGGTGGCCGTTCCCGTCCAGCGTTTCCGCGCCGTGCTCGGCGTGCTGCTCTTGTCGACGCAGGCCGGCGACATCGACAAGATCGTCCAGGCGGAGCGCCTGGCCATCATCCGCGTCTTCGGCGTCGCTGCCCTCGTCAACATCATCCTGTCGCTGCTTCTGTCCTCGACGATCGCAAACCCGCTCCGGCGCCTGGCGGCGGCGGCCGTGCGCGTGCGCCGCGGCGGCGCCAAGGAGCGCGAGGAAATCCCCGATTTCTCCTCGCGCCAGGACGAGATCGGCAACCTTTCCGTCGCGCTCCGCGAGATGACGACCGCGCTCTACGATCGGATCGCGGCGATCGAGAATTTCGCGGCCGACGTCAGCCACGAGCTGAAGAACCCCCTCACCTCGCTGCGCAGCGCCGTCGAAACCCTGCCGCTGGCGCGCACCGACGAATCGAAAAAGCGCTTGATGGACGTCATCCAGCATGACGTCCGCCGCCTCGATCGCCTGATCAGCGACATTTCGGACGCCTCGCGGCTCGACGCCGAACTCGCCCGCAGCGATGCCAAGATCATCGACCTCGAAAAACTTCTGGGCGACCTCGTGGACATTTCCCGTCAGGTCCGCAGCAAGAAAAAGACGGTGCTGCTCGACTTCGTGATCGACCGCAAGGACAGCCCGAAGGCCCGCTTCGCCGTCAGCGGCTATGAGCTGCGCATCGGCCAGATCATCACCAACCTGATCGAGAACGCCCGGTCCTTCGTTCCCGAAGACGGCGGGCGGATCGTCGTGCGCCTCACACGGTCGCGATCGCGCTGCCTCGTCTATGTCGAGGACAACGGCCCCGGCATCCAGGCGGAAGACATCGATCGCATCTTCGAGCGCTTCTACACCGACCGGCCCGAAGGCGAGGATTTCGGCCAGAACTCCGGCCTCGGCCTGTCGATCTCCAGGCAGATCGCCGAAGCGCATGGCGGTACGCTGAAGGCGGAAAACATCGTCGCGCAGGATGGCCACGTCAGTGGCGCGCGCTTCATCCTGTCGCTTCCCGCCGAGCCGCACGCGTGACGGCCGCCCGCGCCAATGTCCACGGCACTGCCATCGTGCTCGGGACGCGCGGCTTCCTGATCACCGGCCCTTCCGGCATCGGCAAATCCAGGCTGGCGCTTGCGTGCATCACGGCCGCCCAACAGGCCGGCCACTTTGCGGCTCTCGTTGCCGACGATCGGGTGGATCTGAGGCTGGAACACGACAGGATTGTCGCACGCTGTCCGCCTTCCATTCACGGCCTGATCGAAATCCGTGGCGCCGGTATCGGCAAGATCGAAACCGTGCCTGCCGCGGTGATGGACTGGGCCCTGCTGCCGGTCAGTGCGCCTTTCGACCCGCGCCTGGCTCCGGAAGACGAGATGCTGCCCTTGCCATTCGGGCGAGCGCTGCCGATTGTTCGCGTTCCCGTTGAAGAGGGGGCGCAGACTCTCGATATTCTGCGCATGCTGATCGCCGAAAAATTGGGTTTCTAGCTCGATTTACGGTCAGCGCGGCTGGTTTTTCGGCATTTTTGGCTTGCACTTCCCCTTTTCCTTGCCAAGATGGCCGCCCCAACAGGTGGACGAAATTGCTGCATTGCGATATCTGGCCATCAGTGAATTGCGTGTGCAGTTGGAGCGAAGATACCCATGATCGGACTTGTGCTTGTCACCCATGGCAAGCTGGCTGAGGAATTTCGACTTGCGCTCGAGCATGTCGTCGGTCCGCAAAAAGCTATAGAGACCGTCTGCATCGGCCCCGAGGACGACATGGACCAGCGTCGACAGGATATCCTCGATGCGGTTACCACTGTCGACGAAGGCAACGGCGTCATCATCCTGACCGACATGTTCGGCGGAACCCCCTCCAACCTCGCCATCTCGGTGATGCGCAGCGGTACGGTCGAAGTGATTGCCGGCGTCAACCTGCCGATGCTGATCAAGCTCGCCGGCGTACGCGGCGAGAGCGACATGGACAAGGCACTGGTCGAAGCGTCGGAAGCCGGACGGAAATACATCAACGTCGCCAGCCGCGTCCTGAGTGGTAAGTAATGGATCATCGCCCCGACATGTCGCTGACGCGCGAACTGCTGATCATCAACAAGCGGGGCCTGCATGCGCGGGCATCGGCGAAGTTCGTGCAGACGGTCGAGGCCTATGACGCCGAGATTACCGTGTCGAAGGACGGCATGACGGTCGGCGGAACGTCGATCATGGGATTGATGATGCTGGCTGCCAGCACCGGCTGCAGCGTGTGCGTGACCGCAAGCGGCGCGCAGGCCGAAGAGGCGTTGAACGCGCTCGACGCGCTGGTTGCCGACAAGTTCGGCGAAGAGATCTGACTGACAATATAAAGATATAAAGACTTCTTTATATCGATATTGCCCTCTCCCCTGATTCCTGATAGATCGGTCGCACTCTCACCGCGTCGCGCAGGCGCGGGAGGCATAATCGCGCCGCAGTTCGGTTGAAGCCATGCGGCTTGAAGAGACCAGCCCGGAGAATTCCATGACCACCACTCAGGACTATATCGTCGCCGACATCGGTCTCGCCGATTTCGGGCGCAAGGAAATTGCGATCGCCGAAACGGAAATGCCGGGCCTGATGGCCTGCCGCGAAGAGTTCGGCGCTGCAAAGCCGCTGAAGGGCGCGCGCATCACCGGCTCGCTGCACATGACCATCCAGACCGCCGTCCTGATCGAGACGCTGGTTGCCCTCGGCGCCGACGTGCGCTGGGCGTCCTGCAACATCTTCTCGACCCAGGATCACGCAGCCGCGGCGATCGCCGCAAGCGGCGTTCCGGTCTTCGCCGTCAAGGGTGAAACGCTCGAAGAATACTGGACCTACACGGACAAGATCTTCCAGTGGGCCGACGGCGGCGTCTCGAACATGATCCTCGACGACGGTGGCGACGCCACCATGTACATCCTGCTCGGCGCCCGCGCCGAAGCCGGCGAGAACGTGCTCTCGAACCCCGGTTCCGAGGAAGAGGAAATCCTCTTCGCGCAGATCAAGAAGCGCCTTGAGGCTTCGCCGGGCTGGTTCACCAAGCAGCGTGACGCCATCAAGGGCGTGACCGAAGAAACCACCACCGGCGTCAACCGCCTGTACCAGCTCCAGGCCAAGGGCCTGCTGCCGTTCCCGGCAATCAACGTCAACGACTCGGTCACCAAGTCGAAGTTCGACAACAAGTACGGCTGCAAGGAATCGCTGGTCGACGGCATCCGCCGCGGCACCGACGTGATGATGGCCGGCAAGGTCGCCGTCGTCTGCGGTTACGGCGACGTCGGCAAGGGCTCCGCAGCATCGCTCGCCGGCGCCGGCGCCCGTGTCAAGGTCACCGAAGTCGACCCGATCTGCGCGCTGCAGGCCGCCATGGACGGCTATGAAGTCGTTCAGCTCGAAGACGTCGTCTCGACCGCCGACATCTTCATCACGACGACCGGCAACAAGGACGTCATCCGCATGGACCACATGCGCGAGATGAAAGACATGGCGATCGTCGGCAACATCGGCCACTTCGACAACGAGATCCAGGTCTCGGCGCTGCGTAACCTGAAGTGGACGAACATCAAGCCGCAGGTCGACATGATCGAGTTCCCGAAGGGCAACCGCATGATCCTGCTGTCGGAAGGCCGCCTCCTGAACCTCGGCAACGCCACCGGCCACCCGTCCTTCGTCATGTCGGCCTCGTTCTCCAACCAGGTCCTGGCGCAGATCGAGCTCTTCACCAAGGGTGAGAAGTACAAGAACGAAGTCTACGTCCTGCCGAAGCAGCTCGACGAGAAGGTCGCTCGCCTGCACCTGAAGAAGCTCGGCGCCAAGCTCACCGAGCTTTCCGAAGAGCAGGCCAGCTACATCGGCGTGAAGAAGCAGGGCCCGTTCAAGGCCGAGCACTACCGGTACTAATCCTTACCCGGGCAATCCACAACATCTTGTGGCCGCGTTCTTGACAAGAGAGCGCGGCCGCTTTTTTGGGCCTCTCCCTTCCCGACGATTCGACTAGGAAGTATGCTCTAACCCATTGATTCGTGATGCCGGTGCGGACCTTGGGCATCGCGGATGGGATGTCTTGTCGATAAGCGGCAAACAGACGGAGACAGACCGGGGATGCAATCGGAACTGACGCAGGCCCTTGACCAGGGCCTCGGTGGAACTGTGCAAGGCGCAACAAGGCCGGCAGCACCCTTCGGGCAGACGGGGATGGCAGCGCCATGAACAGAGACCAAACAGCTATTCCGGGCAGCCGCCGCAAGGGCCCGAAGTTCCTGCGCCACCTTTTGGCCGGCACCGCTCTTTTTGCAGCAACGGATGCCCTCGCCCAGGTCGCGCCGCAGAAGGCCAACATCTTCGGCTCCTCGGAAGTTGTCACTTTCTCCGTGCTTATCGGCGTCATTTCCGCAGCGATGATCTCGGCCATCTGGCTGATCCGCCAACGCGGCAATATCGAAGCGGAAAACCGCGAATTGCGCTCCGATCTGTCGGACGCGAACCAGCGCCTTTCACGCTATCAGGCGCTCGTGGCCGACAAGAACCGCCGGATCGTCGTCTGGGACGGACTGCTCGAGCGGGCCGAACTGCTCGGCCAGCTGCCGCCCGAAACCGGCGCGCCGGCAGACGACCGCGAGTTCCTGGCCTTCGGCCGCTGGATCAAGGCGCAATCTGCCGGAGAACTGGAAAAGGCGATCGATGCGCTGCGTACCGAGGCGCGCAGCTTCGACCTGGTGCTCGAAACGCAACGCAACGAAGTCCTGGAGGCCCAGGGACGGGTTTCGGGCGGGCGAGCTTTCGTACGCTTCATCGCGCTCAACAACATGCGCGCGGAACTCGCCGAGCTGAAACTGGAGCACGACCGGCTCAATTCAGCGCTCGTCTCTTTCCGCACCCTTCTCGACGCCATCGATCTGCCGGTCTGGCAGCGCGGCACGGATGGCGCGCTCACCTGGGTCAACGAAGCCTATGCCGACGCGGTGGAGGCTCCCGACGTCGCGACTGCGGTCGCCGAGGGGCGCGAGCTGCTCGCGACCGTCGCGCGCGAAAAGATCCGCGCCGTCTCCACGTTCGACACGCCGTTCCGCGACAAGGTTTCGACCGTCGTCAAGGGCAACCGCACCTTCTTCGACGTCGTCGATGCCCGCAGCCCGGCCGGCTCGGCCGGCGTCGCCATCGATGTCTCCGGCATCGAGGCCGTACGCGAGGAACTCAACCGCACGCTCAAGAGCCATGCCGAAACGCTCGATCATCTTGCGACCCCCGTCGCGATCTTCGACGGCAATCAGCGCCTGCAGTTCTACAATCAGGCTTTCCAGCGTCTGTGGAACCTCGACATCGGCTTCCTGGAGCGCAAGCCGGACAACGGCGAGGTGCTCGACCGGCTGCGGGCCGGCGGTCAGCTGCCGGAGCAGCTCAACTGGAAACAATGGAAGGCGAACGCGCTTTCCGTCTATCAGGCGCTCGACACGCAGAGCGACCTCTGGCACCTGCCGAACGGCCAGACGCTGCGTGTCTTCGCCACCGCCCGCCCGCAGGGCGGCGCGACCTGGGTGTTCGAGAACCTGACCGAGAAGGTCGATCTCGAAACGCGCTACAACACGCTGGTACAGGTCCAGGGCGAGACCATCGACCACCTCGCCGAAGGCGTGGCGGTGTTCGGCCCCGACGGTCGCATTCGCCTTTCGAACCCGGCCTTCCGTGCGATCTGGGGCATCAGCGAGGCGGAAGCCAAACCCGGCACCCATATCCGGGCGATCGAGCAGGCCTGCCTCATCTCCTACGACCAGCCGGACGGGTGGAAGCGTTTCACTCACATCATCACCAGCTTCGACGATGAACGGCCCTCGAGCCGCGGCATTCTCGAGCTTCGGACCGGGTTGATCCTCGACTACGCCGTCATCCCGCTGCCGAACGCGCAGACGATGCTGACCTTCGTCAACATCACCGACAGCGTCCGGGTCGAGCGGGCGCTCACCGAAAAGAACGAGGCGCTGCGCAAGGCGGATGCGCTGAAGAACGATTTCGTGCACCACGTTTCCTACGAGCTGCGCTCGCCGCTCACCAACATCATCGGCTTCGCCGATCTATTGAAGACGCCGGCCTTCGGCGACCTCAACGAGCGGCAGGCGGAATATGTCGACCACATCGCCACGTCCTCGTCGCTGCTGCTGACGATCGTCAACGACATCCTGGATCTGGCGACCGTCGATGCCGGCATCGTCCAGCTCGACATGTCCGATATCAGTCTCACCGACTTCCTCGATGACATCGCCCATCAGATGGCCGACCGGCTGCTCGAAAGCGGCGTGACGCTCAGGATCACCGCCCCTGACAATCTCGGCCGCATGGTTGCAGACCAGCAGCGGCTGAAGCAGATTTTCGTGAAGCTGCTCACCAATGCCGCAAACTTCGCACCGGATGGCAGCGCCATCGAGCTGAAGTGCCGCCGCGAGGGCAGCGACTTCATCTTCTCGGTCTCGGACAGCGGCCCCGGAATCCCGCAGGACGTGCTCGACACCGTGTTCAATCGCTTCGAAAGCTACGGCCAGCGTGGCGGCGCAGGTCTCGGGCTTTCGATCGTCGAGAGTTTCGTCAGCCTGCACCACGGCACCGTCTCGATCCGCAGCAAGGAAGGTGAAGGCACGGAAGTGACCTGCCGCATTCCCTCGGCCGAAGTGCCGACGATCGTCGCGGCCGAATGATGTCGACGATCGAGCGCTTCCTGACGGGCGAGGCGGCAACGATCGAGCTCGGCGAAGATCTGGCGCTGGCCCTGAAGCCCGGCGACTGCGTCGCGCTCTCGGGCGATCTCGGGGCGGGCAAGTCGACCTTGGCGCGCGCGCTCCTTCGGGCGCTTGCCGATGACGACGGCCTGGAGGTCCCGAGCCCGACGTTCACCCTGGTCCAGACCTATGACCTTCGCATTCCGGTCGCGCATTTCGATCTCTACCGGCTGGCTGATTCCAGCGAACTGGACGAGCTCGGCTTCGACGAGGCGCTATCGCAAGGCATCTGTCTCGTCGAATGGCCGGAGCGGGCGGACGACGCCCTCCCCGCCAGCCGCATCACGCTGACGATCGCCCATGAAGGCGATGGGCGCCGCGTCAAAATCTCCGGTCCGGACGAAAAGCCGCAGCGCATCGCCCGTACGCTCGCAATCCGTGACTTTCTCGATCACAACGGTCACCCGAACGCACGGCGCCGGCACCTGAGCGGTGACGCCTCGATCCGGGCCTATGAGCGCATTTACCCGGCGGATGGCTCCGTTAGCCGGATTCTGATGGACTCGCCGCGGCACAAGCCCGGCCCCATTCTGCAGGACGGCAAATACTACCAGCAGCTCGCGCATATCGCCGAAGACGTCGTTCCCTTCGTCGCCATCGACCAGCTGCTCATTGCACGCGGCTTTGCGGCGCCGGCGATCTACGCCCGCGATCTCGACCAGGGCATTCTGCTGATCGAGGACCTGGGGTCGGAAGGCGTGCTCGATGCGGCGGGGGAGCCGATCGCCGAGCGCTATATCGAAAGCGCGCGACTGCTCGCCCGCCTCCATGCCAAACAGACCGACAGGGAGATCGTGGTCGATCCGACGGTCAGCCACCGCATTCCCGATTTCGACCGGACGGCGATGAAGATCGAGACCCGGCTCCTGATCGACTGGTACCTGCCCTGGAAACGCGGCGAACCGGCAAGCGACGACGAGAAGCGCGAATATTCCGACATATGGGACGGCTTGATCGATCTCCTGCAGACCTCCGAGACCAACCTGCTCTTGCGCGACTTCCACTCGCCGAACATCATCTGGCGCGGCGACCGCCAGGGCCTTGACCGAATCGGCCTCATCGATTTCCAGGACGCGATGATCGGTCCGACCGCCTATGACGTGGCATCGCTGGTGCAGGACGCGCGCGTGACCATCGCGCCTCCGCTTGCCAGCCGGATGATGGAAACCTATCTCGCGGAACGGCGCGCAAGCGGCAGCTTCGACGAGGCGACTTTCCTGCGTGACTGGCACCTGATGTCGGCACAGCGCAATTGCAAGCTCGTCGGCATCTGGGTGCGGCTGATGCAGCGAGACGGCAAGCCCGGCTATATGAAACACATGCCGCGCACTTTCGCCTACCTTCAGGCGGCGCTCACACATGAATCGCTGAAACCCTTGTATGACTGGTGTATGAAGACCGGAATCCTCGTTTCCGAATCAGCGAACTGACAGAGAAGCAATGTCGATCAGCAATGCGATGGTGCTCGCCGCGGGCCTCGGCACCCGGCTCCGCCCGATCACCGACACCATGCCGAAGCCCCTCGTGGAAATCGCGGGCAAGCCGATGATCGACTACGTGCTGGACCTGCTGGTGGAGGCCGGCATTACCAGGGCCGCGGTCAACGTTCACCATTTCGCCGACCAGATGGAAGGGCATCTCAGCCGGCGGAGCGCGCCCGAGATCCTGATTTCCGACGAGCGCGACGCGCTGATGAATTCCGGCGGCGGCCTCGTCAAGGGGCTGAAACTGCTGCCGGATGGCCCGGTTCTGGTGATGAATGCCGATCTCTTCTGGGTCGGAGAGGACACCAACAGACCGAGCAATCTTTCGCGGCTTGCTGCGGCCTTCGATCCGGACCGCATGGACATGCTGCTGCTCTGCGTACGCGACGAGGACACGACCGGGCATAACGGCAAGAAGGACTTTTCGCTCGGCGCCGACGGGAAGCTGACGCGTTACAAGGAAGGTCTGCCGAACCCGGTGGTCTATGCCGGTGCGATCGCGCTTCACTCCCGGCTTTTCGCCGATGCGCCGGATGACGCTTTCAACCTCAACATCTACTTCGACCGTGCGGCCGCGAAGGGACGCCTCCACGGCATCCTGCTCGAGGGTCACTGGATGACGGTGGGCACGCCGGAAGCGATCGGCGAAGCGGAAGCGGCGATCCGCCGCCATCAGCCGGGAGGATGAGCGTGAGCGGCCGCCGGTCCAACGTCTTCACGATCCCACCCGGCCTCCCGTTCCTGAAGACACTCGCCGAAAGGCTTTGCGACGGTAGCCTGACCCCGGACTTCCGCTACGATCCGGCTGATCCCCTGCCGCTGGCGGGCGTGACGATCTTCGTGCCGACACGGCGCTCGGCCCGTGTGCTCAGGTCCGAATTCGTCGATCTGCTCGGCGGCCGCTCCACCATCCTGCCCACCATCAAGGCGCTCGGCGAGACCGACGACGACAGCGGCTTCTTCGATGCCGAGGTCCCGGCGATCCTCGATCTGGCCCCGCCCCTGCCCGGCACGGCGCGCCTGATCGAGCTTGGGCGGCTGATCCTTGCCTGGCGCAACCGGCTGCCGAAGGTGGTGCTCGACATTCATGCGGAGAGCCCGTTGATCGCGCCGGCAAGCCCGGCGGATGCGATCTGGCTCGCGCGCAATCTCGCCGAACTCATCGATGCGATGGAGACGGAAGAACTGGATTGGGACGAGCTCGACCGGCTCGATGCCGGCGAGCATGCGTTGTGGTGGCAGCTGACGCTCGAATTCCTGAAGATTGCCCGCAGCTACTGGCCGGAGCGACTGGAGGAGCTCAAGCAATCCTCCCCTGCCCGCCACCGCAACGCCATCCTTCAGGCCGAAACGCAGCGCATCGCCGCCGGCAAGATCGAGGGCCCGATCATCATCGCCGGTTCGACCGGCTCGATTCCGGCGACCGCCGCGCTGATTGCCGCCGTGCAGAAGCTTCCAAACGGCACGATCGTGCTGCCCGGTCTCGACCAGACGATGAGCGATGCCGAATGGGACATGATCGTCGCCGACGCAGCCCTTGACGGCAGGCCGGACCCGGCAAGCCGGAGCCATCCGCAATACGGCTTCTACCGGCTGCTGAAGCGCATGGGGGTCATCCGGTCGGACGTGACCACCCTGGCCGACGCCGAGACGGACCTCGACGTCCGCGCCGAGATCCTCTCGCATGCCCTTCTGCCGGCGAAGGCGACCAATGCCTGGACCGAAAGGCGCAGCGAACTCGATGGCGAATCGCTGCACGCCGCCTTCAGGGATGCAGCCCTCATCGAAACCGCCAACGAACGCGAGGAGGCGGCCGTCATTGCCGTTGCGTTGCGGCTGGCGCTCGAAGACAGCGAGGATAGCCAGGCGGCACTGATCACGCCGGACCGAAATCTCGCACGACGGGTCGGCGCCGAGCTTGCCCGCTTCGGTATCGAGGCCGACGATTCCGCCGGCACGCCGCTGTCCTCGACGCCTCAGGGCAGCTTCATGCGCCTGCTTCTGGAGGCTAGTCTGCGCCCCGGCGATCTCGTGCCCTTGGTGGCACTGCTCAAGCACCCGCTGGCGCGCTTCGGGCTATCGTATGAGACGATGCGTCAGGGCGCCGACGCGCTCGAACGCATGGCGCTGCGCGGCAGCACCGCAACCGTCGATATCCTCGCCCTGGAACCCTTGCTCGATGCGGCCATTGCCGGGCACGGGGCCGATCGCCACCCGCCGGAGTGGCGCGTCGGCATCGGCGCCGAGGAGCTTCAGGCAGCCCGCGATCTGGCGATGAAGATCGGCCACGCAGTGGCACCGCTCGCTTCGGCGCTGAGCCGCAGCAAGGACGGCAGCCGTGTTTTCTCGGAGGAATTCACCTTCGCCGACTGGGCGACGCGTACCGGCCAGGCGCTGGAAGCGGCCTCGGCCGACGAGCGCGGCGATCTCGGTGGGCTCTGGTCCGGCGAGGCGGCGGATACGCTGGCGACCCTGCTTCGCGGCATCATCGAAACCGATGGCCAGATGACGGCGGATGGACCGCAATGGTGCGATGTCATGGAAGCGCTCGCCGCCGGCGCAGCGGTCAAGCCGCGTTCCATGCGCCATCCGCGGGTCTTCATCTTCGGCGCGCTGGAATCACGCCTGCAGAGCATGGATCTGGTGGTGCTCGGCGCCATGAACGAGGGCAATTGGCCGGGCCAGACTGCCAACGATCCGTTCCTGTCGCGCACGATGAAGACGGGCATCGGTCTCGAACCGCCGGAGCGACGCATCGGCCAGCTGGCGCATGATTTCCAGATGGCCTGCGGCCCACGGCGACTGATCTTCACCCGCTCGATGCGCCAGGGCGCGGCACCCACCGTCGCCTCGCGCTGGCTACAGCGCCTGCTGGCGCTTGGCGGCAACCGGCTAGTTGAGGCCTTGCAGGCCAATGGTGCGGACTATCTGACCTGGGCCCGAATGCTCGACGATGGGGGGCGGCAGCCGCTTGCCGAACGCCCGGCACCCAAGCCGCCGGCGGACCTGCAGCCGCGCAAGTATTCCTTCAGCGAGGTCTCGCGCCTGAGGCGCGACCCCTATGCGGTCTACGCCCGGCGCATCCTACGCCTGCATCCGCTGCTGCCGTTCAACAGCGACCCCGGCCCGGCCGAGCGTGGCACGCTTTATCACCAGATCGTCGAGCGTTTCGTGCGCTCCGGCGTCGATCTGATGTCGCCCGCGGCCGAAGAGGAAATGCATCGGCTGCTGAACGAGGTCTTCGATGAGGCGCGGCTGCCGACGCATATCGACACGATCTGGCGGCCACGCTTCGCCGCCGTCGGCGCGGCTTTCATCAAGTGGGAGCGGGAACGCGCACGCTTCATCCGCCGCTCGCGCACCGAGGTTCCGGCATCGATGGAACTGGGCATCGCCGACATGCGGTTGACCGGCATCGCCGACCGGCTCGATACGATGACCGACGGCAGCGTCGAGATCATCGACTACAAGACCGGTTCCAGCCCATCGGCGACGGAAGCCCGCGTGCTGCTTGATCCCCAGCTCGCCCTGGAGGCGGCGGCGCTCAAGGCCGGCGCCTTCAAGGACGTGCCACCGAGCCATCCGCAGTCGCTGCTCTATGTCCGGCTCAAGCCCGGCTCACGCTTCAAGTCGGATGCGGTCAACAACGAAGGCAGCAGGTCGAAGGAGACCAGATCCGCGGACCAGCTTGCCGACGAGTCCCTGGCCGAGCTCAGAAAACTGCTCAGCGCCCTTCTTTCGGGAAAACACGGTTTTGCTTCCCGGCTGATTGTTCAGAAAGAGCGCGACTACGGTGGCGAATACGACCATTTGGCACGTGTGGCCGAATGGTCGACGGCCGATAGCGAGGAGGAGAACGGCGATGAGGGATGACAGCCCCGGCCCCGAGCAGGCGACGCCGCAAGCCTGGCTCGACTGGACCTCGCGCCGGCAGTCGCTTGCCTCCGACCCCGCGCGTTCCGCCTGGGTTTCGGCCAATGCCGGATCCGGCAAGACGCACGTGCTGACCCAGCGGGTGATCCGGCTGCTGCTCGCCGGCTGCCGGCCGTCGGCCATCCTCTGCCTGACCTATACCAAGGCGGCCGCATCCGAAATGTCGAACCGCGTCTTCGAGCGTCTGGCGGAATGGGTCACGCTCGACGACGCGACGCTCGAAAAGCGGATCGAGGCGATCGAGGGCGAGCGGCCTGGTCTCCTGAAGCTGCAGGAAGCGCGCCGCCTCTTCGCCCGCGCGTTGGAGACGCCGGGCGGCCTGAAGATCCAGACGATTCACGCTTTCTGCGAAGCACTGCTGCATCAGTTTCCACTGGAAGCCAACGTCGCCGGACATTTCTCGGTCCTCGACGACCGCGCTGCCGCCGTACTGCTTGCCGATGCGCGCCGTATGCTACTGACGGCGACGGCAGCCAAGGACGATCCGGAACTGGCGCGCGCCTTTGCCACCGTGCTGAACCTCGCCGACGACACCGGGCTGGAAAGGCTACTCGCGGCGATCGTCGAGAACCGGACCTCGATCCAGATCTTTCTCGAACATGCCGGCGCGTATGGCGGCACCGAGGCCGAGCTGCGCAGGGTCCTGAAGCTGGCGCCGGATGAAAGCGTCGACAGCGCCATGGCCGCGATCTGGCCGTTGGCGGGACTGAACGGCGCGGCCCTGGAACGCTACTTCTCACTTGCCACGAGTGTCGGCGGAACAAAGGTGCTCGACTTTGCCGAGGGGCTCCGAACCGTTTCCAAGCTCACGGACGTGAGCGCCCGCTATGACGGCCTCCGCCACTTGTTCTTCACCAATACCGGCAAGGCGCGGGCGCAATCCACCTTCCTCAACAAGGCGATGCAGCAGGCGGCCCCCGATCTCATAGACCTGGTGGACGAAGCCTACCGCCATGTCGTCGCCTGCATCGATCACATCAGCATTCTCAAGATGTTCGAGGCGACGCTTGCGGCGCTGACGCTCGCCGAAAGGCTCAACGTCGACTACGAGGAGCTCAAGCGACGACGCAGCCAGCTCGATTTCGAGGACCTGATCAATCGCACGGCGGCGCTCTTTGCCCGCGGCGACGTCAGCGCCTGGGTGCATTACAAGCTCGACCAGGGTATCGACCACATCCTCGTCGACGAGGCGCAGGATACCAGCCCGGCGCAATGGACCATTATCCAGGCGCTGGCCGCCGACTTCTTTTCCGGCGAAAGCGCCCGCGGCGCCAACCGCACGATGTTTGCCGTCGGCGACGAGAAACAGTCGATCTATTCCTTCCAGGGTGCGCGGCCAGAGCGGTTTTCGCTCGAGAGCCAGGAAACCGAACGGCGGGTGCGCGACGGCGGCAAGGCCTTCGAGCCCATCCGCCTGCAACTCTCCTTCCGCTCGACCGTCGACGTGCTTTCCGCCGTCGATACCGTCTTCGCCAATCCGGCGCATGCACGGGGCCTCAGCGCCCGCAGCGAACCGGTCGTTCATGCTTCGAACCGCATCGGCCATCCCGGTGCGGTCGATATCTGGGACGTGGTTGCCGCCGAACCGATGGATACGGACGAGGAATGGACCGCGGCCTTCGATGCGACGCCTGAGAGTGCGCCGGTCAACATCCTCGCACGTCGGATCGCCGGCGTGTTGGAGAGCTGGATCGGCAAGGAGACCATCGTCGAGAAGGGTGTTCGCCGGCCGATGCGTCCGGGCGACGTGATCGTGCTGGTCCGCAAACGCGACGCCTTCGTCAATGCGCTGACCCGGGCGCTCAAGCGCCGCAACAACATTCCGGTCGCCGGCGCCGACCGGCTGGTGCTCACCAAACATATTGCGGTCCAGGATCTGCTTGCTCTCGGGCGGTTCGTCCTCTTGCCGCAGGACGATCTCTCGCTCGCCGCGCTGCTGAAAAGCCCCTTGTTCAATCTCGGGGAAGACGCGCTGTTCGAACTCGCGGCGCGCCGCAAAGTAGGCGAAAGCCTGTGGCAACGTCTGCAGGCGGAGGCGGCCGATGGTATCCTGTTCCACCAGGCAGCAAGGGTACTGAAAGGCTATGTGGCGCTCGCAACCCAGCTTGCACCGCACGATTTCTATGCCCGCATTCTTGGCGTGCATGGCGGCCGGGCGGCCTTCCTGGCGCGGCTCGGCACCGAGGTCAGCGACATTCTCGACGAGTTCCTCACCTTCGCGCTCGACCAGGAAAGAAGCGGCCTCCCCGGACTGCAGGCCTTCGTTTCGACACTGGAAATGGAAGCGCCGACGGTCAAGCGCGAACAGGACAAGGAACGCGACGAAGTCCGGATCATGACCGTGCATGCCGCCAAGGGTCTCGAAGCGCCCGTCGTCTTCCTCGTCGACGGCGGCGGCGCACCCTTCAGCAACCAGCATGTCCCTTCGCTCCGCTTCCTCGAGCTTCCTCGAGCAGATGGCGCGATCCTGTCACTGCCGGTGTGGCGCGCACCGGGCTCGGAGTCGAACTCGCTGATCACCGCCGACAGCGATCGTCTGAAAACGCTCGCCGAGGAAGAATATCGGCGCCTGCTCTATGTCGGCATGACCCGCGCCGCCGACCGTCTGGTCGTCTGCGGCTACCGCGGACAGCGGGCCGTAGCCGAAACATGGCATGCTATGGTTCAGGCGAGCCTGGCCGGGGACGAAAGCGGCCGCGGCCATCCGACAACCTTCCATGCCGGCGGCGAGGAATGGTCCGGCCATGCCTGGCGTGAACGACAGCTTGAGCGCGACCTTCCCTCCAAGGAAGCGCTCTCACCGGATGCCAGCCGTCCGGCGTCCGGCCTGCCGAAGGCGCTTTCGACACCGTTGCCACCGCAGAAGCGGCTGCCACGCCCGCTCAGCCCTTCCGGCATCGGGATCGCCATCGACGAGGACGACGGCGATGGGCTCGTCGGGTCCGCCCTGTTTTCGGAAAAGGCACCGGCAAATCTCTCGATGTTGCGCGGCGCCATCCTGCACCGCCTGCTGCAGGTCCTGCCCTCCATTCCGGGCGATGATCGCCGCGCCGCAGCCGAGCGCTATCTTCTGCGTTCCGTGCCCCGCTGGTCGCCCGAGCAGCGCGCCGCGCTGATTGCCGGCGTCGAGAATGTGCTCGACCACCCCGATCTCAGGGCGCTCTTCTCGGCCGGCAGCCGCGCCGAAGTCTCGGTCATGGGCACGCTCACGCTCGGCACGCGCGATCACGCGGTTTCCGGCCGCATCGACCGGCTCGCCGTCGGCGACGGGATCGTGACCATTGCGGATTTCAAGACGAACCGACAGGTGCCGGCTTCGCAGGAGGATATTCCCTTCGCCTACAGGGCACAGCTGGCGATCTATCGCGAACTCTTGCGGCCGCTCTATCCCGGGCACAGGTTCCGATGCGTGCTGATCTTCACCGAAGGGCCGGCAATCCACGTCGTTGCGGATCAGGTGCTCGACAGGAGCCTTGAAGACCTCGCGACAAAGTGAGATACCGGATATTGAAAATCCAGCGGCGCCCTCTCACATGAGGCACAACATCTGGATACTGCCATTCCGAACGCAAGGAGCAGCCTATGGCTACTGTAAAGGTCGATACGTCCAATTTTCAGCAGGAAGTGCTGAACGCCGCCGAGCCGGTGGTTGTCGATTTCTGGGCTGAATGGTGCGGCCCGTGCAAGATGATCGCACCGAGCCTCGAGGAAATCTCCAACGAGCTCGCCGGTAAGGTCAAGGTTGTTAAGCTCAACATCGACGAAAATCCGGAACTGGCTGCCCAGTACGGCGTCCGCTCGATCCCGACGCTCGCCATGTTCAAGGCCGGTGAAGTGGCCGACATCAAGGTCGGCGCCGCACCGAAGACGGCCCTTTCCTCGTGGATCTCCATGGCTGTCGCCTGAGACGTTCGCTGACTAACTACTGCAGCAGAAAGCCCGGGAACCCCGGGCTTTTTTCTTGTCTTGCATCTGGTACCGAGATGGCGGCGGCGCCTTCGGAATCACTTCGGCGGTGTGCCGTTGTCGGCGAGAACGTCACCCACCAGATAGAGCGAGCCGCCGATCAGGATGCGTGGCGGCGCCGGGTCTTCGTCGACCAGATTGGCAATGATCGTCAGCGCTTCGGCAACGGAAGAGACGGCAGAGGCTTCGAACCCGACGGCAGCCGCATCGCTTGCAAGCGCCACCGGATCAAGGCCTGCGTCGGAACCACGGATCGGAACGGTGAAGACCTGCTCGGCAAGATCGAGAAACGCCCGGAAATAGCCGACCGGATCCTTGGTATTGATCATGCCGATGATCAGGAAGAGGGGCCGCGATTCGCGTTCTTCGAACGTCGCCATCGCCTCTGCGATCACCTGGCCGGCACCCGGATTATGGCCACCATCGACCCAGATTTCCGCGTCGGCCGGGCCATAATGCGTCAGCTTGCCGCTGGTCAGGCGCTGCAGGCGTCCGGGCCACTCGACGCCGGCAAGACCTCTCTCGATCGCCGCTTCGGAAACGTCGAAGCCTGCGGCCCGCACCGCACGAATGGCCGCGGCGGCATTCGCATATTGATGACGTCCCGGCAGCTTCGGCAGCGGCAGATCGGCAAGTCCGCTCTCGTCCTGATAGACAAGACGGCCGAACTCCTCGTGCGCCATGAAGTCCTGGCCGTAGACGAAGATGGGGCAGCCAAGCCGCTCGGCCGTCGAGATCAGCACCTCGCGCGCCGTTTCCTCTTCCTGCTGGCCGATCACCACCGGGCAGCCGCGCTTCATGATTCCGGCCTTCTCCGCGGCGATCAATTCGACCCGGTCGCCGAGATAGGACTGATGGTCGAGCGAAATCGGCATGATGACCGAGGCGGCCGGGCGGACAAGGACATTCGTCGCGTCGAAGCGACCGCCGAGGCCTACCTCGATGATCGCGACATCCGCGGGATGCTCGGCGAAGAGCAGGAAGGTGACAGCGGTCAGGATTTCGAAGACGGTGATCTTCTCGCCGCCATTGGCTTCGGCGACGCGGCGCACGGCCTCGGCCAGAACGGGATCGCTGACGAGCCGTCCCTTGCCGCCCTTGACGCCCAGGCGGTAGCGCTCGTGCCAATTGACGAGATGCGGCGACGTGTGGACGTGAACGCTGAAACCGGCCGCTTCCAGGATCGCCCGCGAGAACGCGGTTGCCGAGCCCTTGCCGTTGGTGCCGGCGACATGGATCACCGGCGGCAGGCGGTCCTGCGGATTGCCGAGCGCAGCGAGAAGCCGGGTGATCCTGTCCAGCGACAGGTCGAAGCCCTTTGGGTGGAGGGCAAGGAGTTTTTCGATCTCATAGCCCGCTTCGCTGGCTTCCACCGCTGTCATCTCTCACCGCCCCGACAAGCTCGACTGCCAAGGCATCTCCACGCGGAGATGCTTCATTTTGTTCTGTGTAGCTCCGGTTACCCGAGCTTTTTCAAGCGCGTGCCGCGACCGGCAAGGCTGCCGGCTGTGTGCCGCCGTTGAGTTTCGAGGCTTCCGCCGGCTTCTTCATCAGGATCTTCAGAACCCGGGCGAGCGTTGCCGGCAGATCATGGCGCTTGACGACCATGTCGACCATGCCGTGCTCCAGCAGGTATTCGGAAGTCTGGAAGCCTTCCGGCAACTTCTCGCGCAGCGTCTGCTCGATCACGCGCTTGCCGGCAAAGCCGATTTCGGCACCGGGCTCGGCCATGTGGATGTCGCCGAGCATCGCATAGGAAGCGGTGACGCCGCCGGTCGTCGGGTTGGTGAGCACGACGATATAGGGAAGACCGGCTTCCTTCAGCAGGTTGACGGCAACGGTGGTGCGCGGCAGCTGCATCAGCGACAGGATGCCTTCCTGCATGCGGGCGCCGCCCGATGCCGGGAAGATGACCAGCGGGCACTTCTCGGCGATCGCCTTTTCGAAGGCCTTGATGATCGCCTCGCCGGCAGCCATGCCGAGCGAACCGCCGATGAAGTTGAACTCGTGCACGACGGCAACGAGCTTGACGCCCTGGACGCGGCCGAGGCCGGCGACGATCGTGTCTTCGAGCTCGGTCTTGGTGCGGCTGTCGCGCAGGCGGTCGACATACTTCTTGGAATCGCGGAACTTCAACGGGTCCTGCGCAACCTTCGGCTGCGGCAAGGCTTCATAGATGCCGCCGTCGAACAGGTCCTTCAGCCGGGCCTTGGCCGGCATCTTCATGTGGAAGCCGGACTGCGGAATGACCCACTTGTTTTCCTCGAGATCGCGGTGGAACACCATCTCGCCGGTTTCCGGGCACTTGATCCAGAGATTTTCCGGAACTTCCCGGCGGCCCAGCATCGAGTTGATCTTCGGCCGAACGTAGTTTGTGATCCAGTTCACTTAGTAACTCCTGAAGATTTCCTTCGGGTTGTGCGCGCTAATATAGGCAATTATTCGGCTGCTGCGAGGCGTGCGGACCGCACGCCTGCCGAGAGCCCTCTGACCAGCGCTTCAACACCCGGAACCGTCGCATCGGTCGCCTTGCCCTCTTCGGTCAGGCTTGACGCGATCTGGTTGACGATCGCCGTACCGACGACCACGCCATCGGCGGATGCTCCGATGGCCCTTGCATGTTCTGCCGTCTTGACGCCGAAACCGACGCAAACCGGCAAGTTGGTGTGCGCCTTGATACGGCCGACGGCACCGGCAATCAACGACGGATCGGGCAGAGCCGAACCGGTGATGCCGTTCATCGACACGTAGTAGACGAAACCGGAGGTGTTTTCGAGCACCTTCGGCAGGCGGCGGTCGTCCGTGGTCGGCGTCGCCAGGCGAATGAAGTTGATGCCCTTCTCGAGCGCCGGAACGCAGAGCTCGTCATCCATCTCCGGCGGCAGGTCGACGACGATCAGGCCGTCGATGCCGGCGGCAAGCGCATCCGTCAGGAAGCGGTCGACGCCGTAAATGTAGATCGGGTTATAGTATCCCATCAGCACGATCGGCGTGCGCTGGTCTTCCTCGCGGAAACGGCGCGCGATCTCGAGCGTCTTGGCGAGCGTCTGGCCGCCCTTCAGCGAACGCTGACCGGCAAGCTGGATCGCCGGACCATCGGCCATCGGATCCGAAAAGGGCATGCCCAGCTCGATGACGTCGGCGCCAGCCTTCGGCAGCGCCTTCATAATCGAGACCGACGTCTCGAAGTCAGGATCGCCGCCCATGAAATAGGTGACGAGGACCGGACGTCCCTCGGCCGCAACATCGGCAAATCTCTTGTCCATGCGTGCGGTCATGATCTTACTGCCCCATTCCCAAAATCTTGCCGACGGTGAAGATGTCCTTGTCGCCGCGCCCGGAGAGATTCATCAGGATGATCTCGTCCTTGCCCATCTTCGGTGCGCGCTTGATGACTTCGGCAAGCGCATGCGACGGCTCGAGCGCCGGAATAATGCCTTCGAGGCGGGTCAGCGTCTGGAACGCTTCGAGCGCTTCGTGATCCATGATCGGCACGTATTCGACACGGCCGACATCGTTCAGCCAGGCATGTTCCGGGCCGATGCCGGGATAGTCGAGACCGGCCGAAATCGAATGGCCTTCCTTGATCTGGCCGTCACCGTCCTGCAGCAGATAGGTGCGGTTGCCGTGCAGCACGCCGGGCGAACCGGCGGTGATCGACGCGCAATGCTCGTCGCCCTCGATGCCCTTGCCGCCGGCTTCGACGCCGACAATCTTGACGCTTTCATCATCGAGGAACGGATGGAAGATGCCGATTGCATTGGAGCCACCGCCGACGGCGGCAACGACGAGATCCGGCAGCCGGCCTTCGGCGGCAAGCATCTGCTCCTTGGCTTCCTGGCCGATGACGGCCTGGAAATCGCGGACCATTTCCGGATAGGGATGCGGGCCGGCAGCCGTGCCGATCAGGTAATAGGTGCTGTCGACATTGGTGACCCAGTCGCGCAGCGCCTCGTTCATCGCGTCCTTGAGCGTGCCGCTACCGGCAGTTACCGGCTTCACCTCGGCACCGAGCAGCTTCATGCGGAAAACATTGGGCGCCTGGCGCTCGACATCGGTCGCGCCCATGTAGACGACGCAGGGAAGGCCGAAGCGGGCCGCGACTGTCGCCGAAGCCACACCGTGCTGGCCGGCACCGGTCTCGGCGATGATGCGTGTCTTGCCCATGCGCTTGGCAAGCAGAATCTGGCCGATGCAATTGTTGATCTTGTGCGAGCCGGTGTGGTTCAGCTCTTCGCGCTTGAAATAGATCTTGGCGCCGCCAAGCTCGGCCGTCAGCCGTTCGGCGAAATAGAGCGGGCTCGGCCGGCCGATATAATGGGCGCCGAGATGTGCCAGCTCCGCCTTGAACGCCGGATCGTCCTTCGCCTTGTTCCACTCGTCCTGCAGGTCGAGGATCAAGGGCATCAGCGTCTCGGCCACGAAGCGGCCGCCAAAAATACCGAAACGACCGTCTTCATCCGGGCCACCCCGGTAGGAATTCAACTTTGGCGCCTGGTTCACGTCCTGCTCCCTGACCGTGGCATGCCCGCCTCCGCCTGGCGAACGGCATTGAAAAACGATTCCATGAGCTTCAAATCCTTGACGCCCGGCGCGCTCTCGACGCCGGAGGAGGTATCGATGGCGCGGGCCTGGGTCTGCGCCAGGGCCTCGCCGATGTTGTTGGCATTGAGACCACCGGAAAGCATGTAATCGACGCTTCCGTCAAGCGCGTCGAGCAGCCGCCAGTCGAAGGAGATGCCGTTGCCACCCGGCAGATCCGAGCCGGCGGGCGGCTTGGCATCAAGCAGGAAACGGTCGGCGATGCCGATATAGGCGTCGATCTTTTCGAGATCCAAGGCTTCACGCACCGAAAGCGCCTTCATGACCGGAAGGCCGTACATCGCCTTGACCGTCAGCAACTGTTCCGGGCTCTCGCTGCCATGAAGCTGCAGGATATCCGGATTGAGCGCCGAGACGATCTCATCGAGCTCGTCGTTGTCGGCATCGACCGTGACCGCAACGATCTTCGCACGACCACGAATCCGATCTGCCAGGCGGCCGGCATCATCGGGCTCGATGTTCCTGGGGCTCTTCGGGAAAAAGATGAAGCCGGTATGGGATGCGCCGAGCGCCACAGCGCGCTCAACCGCTTCCGCGGTCTTCAGCCCGCATATCTTTACTTCGGTTTTCATGAGAAGCGACCTTGCATGAAATGTCGCCCGAGTCGAGCCAAAAACCGACGCGCGGCCTGCCAGCCAGCGCCCCCGGCACCTATGCCCCAACGGGTGTGCGCCACTTGCGCGACCGGCGAGCTTTCACCATATGCATTTTACCATAATGGAGAGACTGATGCGCCTGTTGCTCGCGCTTATCCTACCCTGGCTGCAGTTTTTCACGATCGGCCGGCCCTTTGCCGGCCTCATCTGTCTGATCCTGCAGCTCACACTGATCGGTTGGGTTCCGGCGGCGATCTGGTCGGTCTATGCGCTCAGCCAATACAAGACCGACGAGAAGATCCGCGAAGCGCTGCGCCACCGCGCATGATCTCCGGCTGGCCGGCTCAGTCGAAGTCGATGGCGTGAAGCATCGTGCCGTTGCGGCGCAGCCAGCGCTTGGCATCGTCCGTATCCGGGCACAATTTCCCACACAGCGCCCAAAAATCAGGCCCGTGATTCATCTCCTGCAAATGCGCGACCTCGTGCGCTGCGAGATAGGCGATGACCTTCGGCGGTGCCATGACGATGCGCCAGGAAAAACTCAGCGCCCCATCTGCAGAACAGGATCCCCAGCGGCTGCGCGTGTCCTTGAGCGACAGCGACTTCGCTCGCCGGCCGATGCGACCGGTATAGATCGCCACCAGACGATCGAGATCCTGGCGGGCCTCTTTCTTGAGAAAATCGACGATGCGCCGGTTCAGATGCTCCTCGCCGCCGCTGACGCGCAACACCGGCTCGTCATCAAGCACGATCGCTTCCGTCAGGCCGCGGATCTTGCCGGTGCGCTCGATGCGATGGGAGATGCCGCGGATGAGGATGGAACCGCCCTCCTCGATCTGGCTTTCGCCGGAGAAGCGGGCAAGCTTCGTCATCAGCCAACCCTGATGGCGGCTGAGAAAGGCATTGACCTCGCGCTCCGACAGACCTTGAGGGATCGTCATCTTCAGTGCCCGACCGCCGGGCTCGATGCGCAGCGTCATGCGGGTCGCGCGCGCGTTCTGCTTGATCGTCAGCGGCAAGGACTTGCCGGCGACCTCGATCTGCCGCGTCGTGGCGGATGGTGCAGGTTGAATGCGCCGCTTGAAGGAAGGGAACATGCAGGCTTTCTAACCGATTCGCGGGGCTTTCGCCTACAGTGCCGCGAGACGCGAACGGATATCCGGCGTTTCATGTGAAACGCCGGAAGCACATCGGGTCAGTGAGCTTCGACAACCGGGCCGGAGCCGCCGTTCTTGCGGTCGCGCATGAAGCGGTCGAACTCTTCCTGGTCCTTGGCACGGCGAAGCTCGCGCACATAGGTGTCGAATTCTTCACGCATTTCGTCGAGCTTGCGGCGCTCCTCGTCGAGGCGCGCAAGTTCGGCTTCGCGCCAGTCGTCGAAGGCGACGTTGCCGGTGCGGTGCGTCCAGTTGGAGCGGCGACCGCCGCGCTTGAATGCAGAGCACATGCCATCCACCGTATCGTTGGCGTCTTTCTTGAACGTCTTGAGCTTTTCGCCGAACAGAATGTAGGCGAGCATGGCCAGGCCCAGTGGCCAGAAGACCACGAAGCCGAGCACCATCAGGGCGATGGTCGCGGGCGTCCAATCCGGACGGATCATTGCAGATTGGTTCATCTTCAGGATTCCTCGCAATCATCCGGGCCGCCCATGCGACCCGATGAAAACGATGTGGGAAGGCGACCCTGGCTGTGCAAGACGCCCTCCCCCGGAATCGGACAAACCTTTGACTCTGCGCGGTCAAAACGGCCCGGTGACGAGGTCAGGCCGACTTGCCGCCCTTGATGAGCTGCTTCACCGGCTTCACGTGCCGCGAATGTTCGCGGTGGAAGGCGACGATGCGCGGGGCGATTTCGCGGCGGAAGCGCGAACCATTGAAGACGCCGTAGTGGCCGACGTCCGGCTGCATGTAATGCATGCGCATATGATCAGGGATGTTGGTGCAGATCGTCTGCGCCGCCTTCGTCTGACCGACGCCGGAGATATCATCGTTCTCGCCCTCGACGGTCAGCAGCGCGACCTTCCTGATCGCCGTCGTATCGACGCGCTTGCCGCGGTGCATCATCTCGCCCTTCGGGAGCGCGTGCTGCATGAAGACCACCTGCACGGTCTGCAGGTAAAATTCGGCTGTCAGGTCCATGACCGCGAGATACTCGTCGTAGAAGTCGCGATGCTTCTCGGCCGCGTCGCCGTCGTTCTTCACCAGATGCGCGAAGAACTCCTTGTGGGCGATCAGGTGACGGTCGAGGTTCATCGACATGAAGCCGGAAAGCTGCAGGAAGCCCGGATAGACCATGCGCATGAAGCCCGGTTGCGGCCACGGCACCGGCATGATGACATTGTCGCGGAACCATTCGATCGGCCGCTGTTCGGCGAGCTGGTTGACGCCGGTCGGATTGATGCGCGTGTCGATCGGTCCGCCCATCAGCGTCATCGTCGCCGGCGACAGCGGATCGTCGGCCGCTTCCATCAGCGCGACGGCGGCGAGCACCGGCACCGCCGGCTGACAGACGCCGATCACATGGGTGTTCGGGCCCAGGAAGTGCAGCATCTGGATGACGTAGTCGATGTAGTCATCGAGATCGAAAGTACCTTCGCTGAGCGGCACCATGCGGGCGTCGATCCAGTCGGTGATGTAGATGTCGGAATGTGGTAGCAGAGCTTCCACGGTGCCGCGCAGCAGCGTCGCGTAGTGGCCGGACATCGGCGCCACCACCAGAACCTTCGGATCGGCAGCACGCCCCTTGGGCAAGGCGCGCTCGAAATGGATGAGGTTGCAGAAGGGAGCGCGCCAGACGATGCGCTCGTAGACGGAGACGGACGTGCCGTCGACCTCGGTCGCGGGAAGCCCGAACTCCGGCTTGCCATAGCGGCGGGTGGAGCGCTCGAACACTTCGAGCCCGGCAGCGGCCGCACGACCGAAATAGGTGTGCGAGACGGGATTCATCGGGTTGCTGAAGGCAAGCCGCATAGCATCGGCGGCCGTACGCCACGGCGCCATCATTGCATGGTTCAATTCATAGAGCTGGTAGAACATGGGAAGCGTACCCCTTGGTTCAATCAACGACAACGCCGCTCCCGGTCGGACGCAAGCTTGCGATTGTTTGTCTTGGTGTCCGCAATCGCTGCCAGACTACCATTTTTCTTGTGCGGTGCAACATGTATACCCGTGTCACCTCGATACAAGGCCTTAGGCCAGACTGAATCCGGATTCCTGACGATTTGCAAACGAGCTTGTCTGAAACTGGCGGTTTTCCGCTATTTTCGTGCGCTGGGTGCCGGATGCCGGGCAATTTCAGGAAAAAGTGGCAACTCCACGCTCATGGCGACCCTATGGCGATGCAGCAATCAGCGGTCTCACGTGACAGCCACCTTGACGATCGCCTTGACCAGACCCGTCTTTTCTTCCGCCCAACGAGGAAGATCGACGACGGCTCCGTCGAGTGTCGTGCGGTGGGTGATCAGGGCCTCGACCGGCACGAGGCCAGAGGCGATCGACGCGACGACATGGTCAAAGTCCTGGCGGGTCGCGTTGCGACTTCCGATCAGCGTCATCTCACGCTTGTGGAACTCCGGGTCGGAAAAGCGGATCTCGTCCTTGACGACACTGACGAAGACCAGCGTGCCGCCATGGGCGACATAGGAAAAGGCCGCCTGCATAGAGCCACCGTGACCAGTGGCATCGAAGACGACGTCGAAGCCGTCGCCATCCGTCGCCTCGGCAACGCGCGCCGCCACTTCCATATCGGCGACAATACCGTTGGCAAAGCCGAGTTTGCGGGCGGCAAAGTCCAGCCGTTCGGTGCTGGTGTCGATCAGCGTCACCCGGTGGCCGGCGATGCGCGAGAAGATCGCGGTGCCGAGACCGATCGGTCCCGCGCCGATGACCAATGCCCGTGAACCGGCATCCGCGGAAGCACGGCGCACCGCATGGGCCCCGATCGCCAGGAATTCTACGGTGGCGGTGGCCTCCGGCGACAGATCCTGCGCCGGATAAAGATTGCCGTCTGGTACGATGATCTCTTCACAAAAAGCGCCATCGGTATGCACGCCGAGAACCTTGATGGCGGTGCAGCAGTTGGGTTTACCCTTTCGACAGGCAACGCAGTTGCCGCAGGAAAGATAGGGGTTCACCACGACCGGCGTGCCGGGCGCGATCGCCGTGCCGCGGCCACCGGAGATGACCGTAGCCGATATCTCGTGGCCCATGACGCGCGGGTATTCGAGGAACGGATGTTTGCCGGCGAAGATATGGTAATCGGTGCCGCAGATGCCGACATGGCTGACGGCGACACGCACCCACCCGTCAGGCACATTCTCAGCCGGCGGACGGTCGACGACCTCCAGATGGCCGGGTTCGAGGCAGAGCACGGCTTTCATGACATTTCCCACGGAATGTTCGGTGCCGGCGCCTAGCGGGCGCTGCGACGCCGGAGTTGGTCGAAATAGACGATGACGATGATCAGAACGCCGGTGATGATGCGCTGCCAGAACGAGTTGACGTTCAGGAGATTGGCGCCGTTGTTGATCGTCGCGAGGATGAAGGCGCCGAGCAGCGGCCCGTGCACCGAACCGACCGCACCGAACAAGCTGGTACCGCCGATGACCGACGAGGCGATCGCCTGCAGTTCCCAGCCCTCGGCCTGCGTCGCGTTGCCGATGCCGATGCGCGAGGCGAGCAGCAAGCCGACGAAGGCGGCGCAAGTCGAGGAGAGGATATAAGCGAGATAGATGGTGCGGTGGACGTTGACGCCGGAGAGGCGTGCTGCCTCGCTGTTGGAGCCGACGGCGAAGAGGTAGCGCCCGAAGCGGCTCAGATGCAGGAAGACATAGGCCGGGATCGCCACCACGATCACCATCCAGAACAGGCTGGGCACACCGAGGAAATCCGCCCGCGAGAAGTTGGTGAAGGCTTCGTTTGTGATCGAGATCGTCGAGCCGTTGGTGATCAGCAGGCCGATGCCACGGAGCGAAGTGAGGGTCGCAAGCGTGATGATGAAGGGCGGCAGGCCCATGCGTACGATGCCGAAGGCGTGGAAGGCGCCGATCAGCACTCCGAAGGCAAGCGTGAGCAGGATGGCGGCCCAGAGCGGCACGCCGGCCGCAAGCAGCCAGGCGACGATGACGCTGGTGAAGCCGACCACCGCGCCCACCGAAAGGTCGATGCCGGCGGTGATGATGACGAAGGTCTGGCCGACCGCAAGGATCGCCGTCATCGCGCCCTGGCGCAGCAGGTTGCTGATGTTGTTGGGCGTCCAGAAGCTGTTGGTGGCAAACCCCAGCAGCAGCCAGAGGAACAGAAGCAGCCCCAAAAGGGTGAGGCCGAACAGAATGCTCACGCCCTTGCGTGGCGCCGCACTGGCGCCGCTCTCCACCGTTTCCGCACTCATGATCTTCCTCCCTGCATCCCTCAAGTTTCTTAGATCATGACGATCTTGGATCTATTCGACCAAGATCATCATGATCGTCTTCATAAGCTGAGTGGGATGCGGGCGGAAAACCGCTCACTCATCCCGCTCCAGGCGTTCAAACGCCGATCGCCTGCGTCAGCACTTCCTCATGGCTGGCGGCGCGATAGTCGTGGCTGGCAACCAGCCGGCCGCGCCGGAACACGTGCAGCCGATCCGCGAGCTCGTAGACCTCAGGCAGATAGGACGAAATCAGGATGATGCCCGCCCCGTTCTCCAGAAGCCGTGCGAACAGGCGGTAGATTTCCGCCTTGGTACCAACGTCAACGCCGACGGTCGGCTCGTCGAAAATGAAGAGCTTGGCGCCGTGGCTCAGCCATTTGCCGATGACGATCTTCTGCTGGTTGCCGCCGGACATGGCGGACGCCAGGACCCGGCGCGAAGGCGTCTTGATCTTCAGGTCGCGGATCTGCCGGTCGGCATTCTCCCGCTCCTGCTGGCCGTTGATCGTAAACCCGCGCGTCAGCCGGCTGAACACCGGCAGGTTGATGTTGAGGCCGATCGGCAGATTGAGGCACAGGCCCTGGTCGCGACGGCTTTCCGGCGCCAGCGCGATACCGAGATCCATGGCAACACGCTCGCTGGCGATATCCACCTTGCGCCCCTGCCAATAGACCTCGCCGGCGCTTGGGCGATGGCGCCCATAGAGGCCGAGCGCAAACTCGCTGCGCCCCGCCCCGATCAACCCGTAGAGGCCGACGATCTCGCCGGCGTGAACGGTCAGCGATACGTCCTGGAATCCGGGACCGCTCAAGTCTCGCGTTTCGACGATGACTTCGCCGGGCGGAAAATGCTCCTTGTGATAGATCTGCTCGATCGTGCGGTTGATCATCAACGCGATCAGTTCCGCCTCGTTCGTTTCGCCGATCTTGCGGGTACCGACATGGGTGCCGTCACGCAACACCGAGACGCGATCGGCAAGCTCGAAGACTTCCTCCATGCGGTGGCTGATATAGACGATGGTGACGCCTTCGGCCTGGAGCCTGCGGATCAGCCGGAAGAGCTGGGCCGATTCCTGCCGCGTCAGATAGGCCGTCGGCTCGTCGAAGATCAGGAACTGCGTGCCGCGCATCGCGGCGCGCGCGGTGGCGACGAGCTGCTGCTGGCCGATCGTGAGACTACCGAGCACGGCGGCGGCGGGTAGGTTGAAGCCGAGATCGTCGAGTACGCGTTGGGCCGCATCGGTCATGGCGCGCTTGCGCATCAGGCCATTGCGGTTGATCTCGTCGCCGAGAAACATGTTGGCCGCCACCGTCAGGTGGGCGCAGAGCACGACCTCCTGGTGCACGGCGTTGATGCCGCGTTCGATCGCCTCGTGCGGCGTGTCGAGCTGGACGGGTTTGCCGCACCAGAAGATCTCACCGGAGGTGCGCTTGATGACGCCGGTCAGAAGCTTGATCAGCGTCGACTTGCCGGCACCGTTCTCGCCGACGATTGCGTGAATCTCACCGGAAAGAAAGGTCAGCGACGCCGGCTTCAAGGCTTCCACGGCGCCGTATTTCTTCTGCAGGGCGCGCAGTTCCAGAATCGGTTCGCCCTTCGGAACCGGATGGCGCGTTGCCACGTGCAGGCCTTCGGTCCTGATATCGCGCGCCTCTTGCAACTCGGTCATCTGCGCATTCCTCCCATCGCGGAGATCGCTTGCGACCGGTCCTCGTTCCGGTCGCAAGCGGGTGCGGCGGGCAAAGCGGCCCGCCGCGGCCGTCGTCACTTCACCTTCGGGTTCAAGAGAGCGTCGATCTTCGGTTCGGCCATATTGGCCTTGGTCACCAGATTGGCACCGGTATCGACGTTCTTTTCGACCTTTTCACCCTTAGAAACGGCCAGCGCCGTCTTCACGCCATCATAGCCCATGCGATAGGGATCCTGAACGACGAGACCGGCCAGAACGCCTTCCTTGAGGAAGCCGACCGTCTTGTCGTCGCTGTCGAAGCCGATCACCTTGATCTTGTCGCCGAGCTTGTTTTCGGCGATCGCCTGGCCGACGCCCTGCGCCATGATCAGATTGGAGGCGAAGACACCGACAAGATTGGGATTGGCGGTGATCAGGTCGGTCATGATGTTGAGGCCGGTCGTCGCCTGGCCGTCGGCATATTTGTCGGCGACGACCTTGAAGCCCGGATACTTCGTCTTGACCTGATCGAGGAAGCCCTCGCGGCGCTGGTCGAGCGAGCCGACGCCCGGGAGACTGGTGATGATGGCGATTTCGCCCTCTTCCTTCCCGGTCATTTCTTTGACCGCCGCAGCGAGACCGTCGGCAGCGATGCGGCCACCCTGGACGTTGTCGGTGGTGAGGAACGAGGAGAAGGCCTTCGAGTCCGCGCCCGAGTCGATGCCGATGATCGGAACAGCCTTCGCCGCCTCATCGATCGGCTTGCCGAGCGCCTTGAATTCCGTTGGCGAGATGACGACGGCAGCCGGAGCGCCGGCAACCGCGTTCTCGAGAATGCTGATCTGGCCGTTGATGTCGGACTCGGATTGGGCCCCGAGCTCGGGTACATTGACGCCCAGGTCCTTGCCGGCGGCGCGCGCGCCGGCCAGCACGATTTGCCAATAGAAGGACGTGGTGTCCTTGACGATGATCGGGATCGTCACGTCCTGTGCGAAGGACGCGACCGGCGACATGCCGGCGATCATCGCAGCACCGGCCAGGGCGGTGAAGGCGCGACGGGTAAGGCTGCTTTTCAAAATGCTCATCCCAGGTTTTCCTCTCAGTGCACCGTGTTCCACTTCTTGGAGGTCGATCGCAGGTGCCGGCTTATCGACCTTTTATCGATAAAAAACATATCTGGATGCTAGTACGACAATTCCGGCTTGGCAAGCTGCCGGAACAGCATTTCAGGCCGCGGGGCGGCGCGATCCGCTAGACCCGAACCGGCTCGTCTCCGAGTTCCGGCGCGACCAGCGTGAACGGTTCGAAAGCCGCGAAATCTGCCGCGGAAAACCGGTGTTCGGTGAGTGCCATGTTGCGCGTCAGGCTCTCCGGCCTGGCGGTCCCGAGCAGCACGGAGGCAACCATGGGATGACCGAGCGGAAACTGCATGGCGGGTGCCGCAAGCGGTATGTTCATGCCGCGAGCAACCACTTCCATGGCGCCGACCTTTTGACGGACATCTTCCGTTGCCGGCATGTAATCGAAATGCGCACCCTCGACTGGGCCCGTTGCCAGGATGCCCGAATTGAAGACCCCGCCGACGACAAGGGAGGTTTGCTTCTTTTCACAGAGCGGCAAGAGTTCGGCGACGGCCGAGCGATCGAGCAAGGTATAGCGGCCGGCCAGAAGGATGCAGTCGATATCGGCCTGGCGCATGACCTCGAGGCAAACCGGCACCTCGTTCACGCCGAGACCATAGGCGGCGATGGTTCCTGAGGATCTCAGTTCCTCCAGCGCCTTCAGTCCGCCCTCCAGCAACTGCCTCATATAGACGGCGCTTCGGGCAGCGCCATGGGTGTAGACGCCGATATCGTGCACATAGAGAATGTCGATGCGGTTGAGCCCCAGCCGGGCGTAACTGAACTCGACGGAGCGCATGATGCCGTCGTAGCTGTAGTCGTAGCTGACGTCGAAATTGAGCGGCTTCACATAGGAATAGTCAGGCACCTTGTCGTCCGGCACCGGATGAAGAAGCCGGCCAACCTTGGTGGAGAGGACGAACTCACCGCGCGGCTTGTCACGCAGGAAATCGCCGACCCGGCGCTCGGCAAGCCCGAGGCCGTAAAAGGGAGCCACGTCGAAATAGCGCAGTCCCGCAGCCCAGGCAGCGTCCAGCGTCGCGATTGCCGCGTCACGCGTACACTCCCGGTAGAGCCCGCCGAGACCGGCGGCGCCGAAGCTATATTCGGTCACCGATAGTTCGGTCCGACCGATCCGTCTCGTCTGCATTCCCCGTCTCCTCCTCCAAGGATGCCAGTCGTTCCGTATTTAGAGCGTCGCCCCCAGATGCCAGGGTACGAACTCATTGTCGCCATAGCCGAAGAGCTCGCTCTTGGTCTTGCGGCCCGAGGCGGTCTCGACGATCAGATCGAAGATCTCGCGGCCGAGCCCTGCGATACTCGCCTCCCCCGAAGCGATCACGCCGCAATCGATGTCCATGTCCTCTTCCATCGCCCTAAACAGCGCCGTGTTGCTGGTGAGCTTGATCGACGGTGCCGGCCGACAGCCGAAGCAACTGCCGCGACCGGTGGTAAAGGCGATGACATTGGCGCCGCCAGCGACCTGGCCGGTCGCCGACACCGGATCGTAGCCGGGCGTATCCATGAAGACGAGCCCATGCTCGGTCACCCGTTCGGCGTAGCGATAGACCGCGTTCAGCGGTGACCGGCCGCCTTTGGCCACGGCACCGAGCGATTTTTCGAGAATGGTGGTCAAGCCGCCGCGTTTGTTGCCCGGCGACGGATTGTTGTCGAGCGAGGCGCCGTGCATCGCCACATAGTTCTCCCACCAGGCGATCAGTCCGTCGAGCTTCATCGCCACGGCTTCGTTGACGGCCCGGCTGCGGAGCAGATGTTCAGCGCCGTAGATCTCCGAGGTCTCGGAGAGGATTGCCGTACCACCAGCCGCTGCAAGGATATCGACCGCGGCGCCGAGCGCCGGGTTGGCGGTAATACCTGAAAGCCCGTCGGATCCGCCGCATTGCAGGCCGACGACGATCTCGCTCACCGGAATGGCCACGCGACGCGCTTTGCCGACTTCGGCAGCAATTTCCTCGAGAATGCCAAGCGCTTTTTCCACCGAACGCCGCGACCCGCCGGCTTCCTGAATGTTGAAGTGACGCTTTTCGCCGCCGGCACCGCTCTGCCCATAGAGTGTCAACTGGTTGACCTCGCAGCCGAGACCGACCATCAGCACGCCGCCGAAATTGGCGTGGCGGGCATAGCCGGCGAGCGTGCGATGCAGATTGGCCATGCCGTCGCCCGTCGACGACATGCCACAACCCTGGTCATGCACGATCGGCACGAACCCGTCGATGCCTTCGTATTTCGGCAGGATGCGCCTGTTCGCCTCCTCGGCGATCGCACGACAGACGGTGGTGGAACAGTTCACGCTGGCGACGACTCCGATATAGTTTCGCGTCGCCGCCCGCCCGTCGCCACGGCGATAGCCCATGAACGTGCGCGCCTTGTCGGCATCGCTTGCTGCTTCCGGCGCTCCCTGCGGGCCGATCGCCAAACGATCCCGGTCGAAGGCAAGGTTGTGGGAGTGTACATGGTCGCCCGGTGCGATATCGGCGGTCGCCCGTCCGATCGCCTGAGCATATTTGACGACCGGTTCGCCGGTGCGGATGGTGCGGATCGCGATCTTGTGGCCGGCATCGACCTTTGCTGCCGCGCGCGCGCCATTTGGCAGGGCGTCACCGGCGGCAATCGCCAAGGTCGCCACGACGACGTTGTCCTCCGGTGCGAGCAGGATGGTGGACGGCGCAGACACCGATTTCTCCGTGATTGTTGAGGTCTGTTCTTCTGTCTTTTATCTACAATAGACAGATCGTCGTCAATGGGTATTATAGCGGAACGTCGCTGACGCCGTCGGGCCAACGACCGGGGTAAACGGGAGGAAAGATGCTGACGACAGACGGAGACAAAACCGGATCGCCGCGATAGAGGAGCGTCGCTGATAAACGCAGACAAGTTCAAACCGGCCGGATCTTGCCATGGCAAAACAGAATACCGTCTTCAAGGATGCCTATAACCGCTGCCTGAAGCTTCTGGCGGAAACATCCTCGCTGCCCTCCGAGCCGGAGCTTGGGCAGGTGCTCGGCGTCAGCCGGACGACGGTGCGCGCAATCCTCAGCCGCTTCGAGGAACTGCAGCTGATCGCCTGGGACAAGCGCAAGAAGAACGTGCTGCGGCAGCCCCGCCCCGACGACTATTTTCCGACGGAAGAAACCGATTCGCTGTCCGAGATCATCGAGCGCAGTTTCATGCGCCGGATTCTCGCCGGCGGCGCCGAGCCCGGCATGCAGATCAACGAGCTCGAACTGGCGCGCGAAATCGGCACCGGGACGACCAGCGTACGCGAGTTCCTGATTCGCTTCAGTCGCTTCGGCCTGATCGAGAAACGGCCGAATAGCCACTGGATCCTCAAGGGCTTCACGCGGGAGTTTGCGCTGGAGCTGACGGAAGTGCGCGAGATGTTCGAATTGCGTTCGGCCGCGCGCTTCGTTTCCTTGCCGCACGATCACCCCGCATGGGAGGAGCTCAAGAAAATCGAGACCCTGCACCGGGAAATCCTGGCCGATATCGACAACCGCTACCGGGAATTCTCCGAACTGGACGAGCAGTTCCACTTGCTGGTGCACAAGGCGTCCAGCAACCGCTTCATCATCGATTTCTACGACATCATCGCGATCGTCTTCCACTATCACTACCAGTGGAACAAGACGAATGCCCGCCAGCGCAATGCGCGCGCCCTGGAAGAACACCTTGCCTATATCGAGGCGTTGCGCTCGCATGACCCCGCAAAGGCCGAACAGGCCTGCCGGCGCCATCTCCAGTCCGCGCGCGAGACCTTGCTTCAATCCATTCCATAGCCAGCTACCGGAGCCACAAGATGACGACGCCGATCGTGCAATTCGGGACCAGCCGCTTCCTTCAGGCCCATGCCGATCTCTTCGTCAGCGAGGCACTGAAAACAGGTCAGGCGCCCGGGCCGATCACGATCGTCCAGACGACCGGATCCAAGGAACGCGCCGGACGACTTGCGGCGCTTGCCCGCCCCGACGGCTTTCCCGTCGTCATCCGCGGCATCCAGGGCGGCGAGCGGATCGACCGGACAGTACAGGTCACCAGTGTGGCGCGGGCGCGCTCGACTGCCGAAAATTGGAACGAGGTCCGGGAGATCGTTGCCGAGGAGGCGGAGATCCTGATCTCCAATACCGGCGATACGGGTTACCAGGTCAGCGAAGACGATCTGGTGACGGACATTCCCCTTTCCTTTCCCGGTAAGCTGCTTCTGCTCTTGAAGGCGCGCTTCGATGCCGGCGGGCGCCCCCTGACGATCCTTCCCTGCGAGCTCGTGTCACGCAACGGCGATGTGCTGAAGGCGCTGATGCTGGGGCTTGCGGCGGAGCGGGTCAAAGACGACACATTCACCATGTGGCTGGACAAGCGCGTCGTCTGGGCAAACACGCTGGTCGACCGCATCGTCTCCGAACCGCTGGAGCCCGCCGGTGCGATTGCCGAGCCCTATGCGCTGTGGGCAATCGAAAATCAGCCCGGCCTACGCTCGCCCTGCACCCATCCGTCCGTGAAACTCGTGGACAACCTGACACCCTATGAGAAGCTGAAGCTTCACATTCTCAACCTCGGCCACACGGTGCTTGCGGATCTTTGGCTCAAGGAAGGCCGCGACCCGAACGAGACCGTCCGGGAGATCCTCGCCGACGCATCCGTGGCAGCCCGGCTGGACCACATCTATCAATCCGAAGTCATTCCCGCCTTCGCCGCCAAGGGTCTGGAGAACGAGGCGACCACCTATGCTGCAGCGACGCTGGAGCGCTTCAGAAACCCGTTCCTCAACCACCGCCTGGGCGATATCGCCAACCATCACCGCGAAAAGATCGAGCGCCGGATCGTCGACCTCCAGCGCTGGAGCCCGAGCGTTTCGATGCCCGAGCTCGCCGCAATCTCGAATCAGTAGCCGGATTCCTGCTTCTTTGGCGCCGAAGCGACCTCGCCGATAAACTCCTGGCGCAGCGCCGTCGTTGCGCGAACGAGCGATGTAACGTCCGTGCCGATCGCCATGAAATCGGCGCCGAGCTCGCGGTAGTCGCGCGCCTGCTCGAGGTCGAGCGTCATGATGCCCCGCGCCTTGCCAGCCTTCTTGATACGCTCGAAGGCGTCGGCAATCGCCGCACGCACCTCCGGATGGCCGGGCTTGCCGAGATAACCCATGTCCGCCGCCAGGTCGGACGGACCGATGAAGAGGCCATCGACGCCGTCGAGTGCGGCAATCTCGTCGATCGCGGCAAGGCCTGCGCGGCTTTCGATCTGCAGGATCAGGCAGATCTCGTCGCCGGCGGTTTGGAGATAGTCGCCGATGCGGCCGAAGTGAGACGCACGGCCGAGGGCGGCACCAACGCCACGAACGCCATGCGGCGGATAGCGTGTGGCACGCACCAGTTGCTGCGCCTGCGCCAGGCTCTCGACCATTGGGATCAGCAAGGTCTGCACGCCGGTGTCGAGAATCTGCTTGATCAACACGGTATCGCCGACCGGCAGACGGACCATCGGATGGCTGGCGGATGCCGAGACCGCGCGAAACTGTGCCGACAGCAGCGGGATATCGTTCGGCGCATGCTCGCCATCGATTAGCAGCCAGTCATAGCCGCTGCCAGCCACCACTTCCGCCGCATAGGGGCTGGCAAGCGCCACCCACAGTCCAAGCTGGAAGCGGTTTTCGCGCAGGGCTGCCTTAAAGGGGTTCTTCGGGGCCGGCATGCTCATTCTCCTTAAACGTAGCCGTGAGGATCAACCTTCGCCCCTCACCCGCCTGCCGGTACCTCTTCCCGTATACGGAGACGATACCGCGCCGCGTTGAAATCCCTTTTCTCCGCTCGCACGGAGAGGGCTGGAGTGAAGGGCAACCTCACGCCATCGATAATTTCGATTTTGACACTAACGCCTTGCTGGCAAAAGAAAACCGGCCAAAACACTGGCCGGTTTGTTGCAAGTTGGATTTTCGCCTGTTTCAGGCAACGCCGCCGAGGCAGACATACTTGATCTCGGTGAATTCCTCGATACCGTAGCGCGAGCCCTCGCGGCCGAGGCCGGAGAGTTTCACGCCGCCGAACGGCGCTTCCGCCGTCGAGATCAGCCCGGTGTTGACGCCGACCATGCCGTATTCCAACGCTTCCGCCACGCGGAACACCCGCGCCAGATCCTTGGCGTAGAAATAGGAGGCGAGACCGAACTCGGTATCGTTTGCCTGCTCGATCACATCGGCCTCGTCCTTGAAGCGGAAGAGCGGCGCGACCGGGCCGAAGGTTTCCTCCCGCGCAACGGCCATCGCCTGGGTGACGTCGGCCAGAACCGTCGCTTCGTAGAAGGTGCCGCCGAGCGTGTGGCGCTTGCCGCCCTGGACCACGCGTGCCCCCTTGGAGGTGGCGTCGGCAATGTGCTCTTCCACCTTCTCCAGCGCCGCCTTGTCGATCAGCGGCCCGAGGATGACGCCTTCATCAAGGCCGTTGCCGATCTTCAGCTTGGCGACCGCCTTGGCGAGCTTGTCGGAAAAGGCGTCATAGACCTTATCCTGCACATAGATGCGGTTGGCGCAGACGCAGGTCTGGCCGTTGTTGCGGAACTTGGCGATCAGCGCGCCTTCGACCGCAGCATCGAGATCGGCATCGTCGAAGACGATGAACGGCGCATTGCCGCCGAGTTCGAGGCCGAGCTTCTTGATGGTGGCCGCACTCTGACGATAGAGCTCGGCACCCACCTCGGTCGAGCCGGTGAAGGTCAGCTTGCGCACGACAGGGTTGGAGGTCATCTCGGCGCCGATCTCGCGGGCCGAGCCGGTGATGACGCTGAAAAGGCCCTTCGGCAGCCCGGCGCGTTCGGCAAGGATCGCGATCGCAATCGCCGAGAACGGCGTTTGCGCTGCGGGCTTCAGCACCATGGCGCAGCCGGCGGCGAAGGCCGGGCCGGCCTTGCGGGTGATCATCGCATTGGGGAAGTTCCACGGCGTGATTGCGGCCACGACGCCGATCGGCTGCTTCATCACCAGGATGCGCTTGTCGGGCTGATGGCCGGGGATCAGGTCGCCATAGATGCGGCGCGCCTCTTCGGCAAACCACTCGACGAAGCTTGCGCCATAGACGATTTCGCCGGTCGCTTCCGCAAGCGGCTTGCCCTGTTCCAGCGTCAGGATGCGGCCGAGATCCTCCTTGTTCTCGATCATCAGCTCGAACCATTTGCGCAAGATGCCGGCGCGCTCCTTGGCCGTGCGCGCCGCCCAGCCCTTCTGGGCCACGCGCGCCGCCTCGATCGCTGCCTTGGTTTCCTTGGCGCCAAGCTTCGGCACGCGGCCGATGATCTCGCCGGTCGCGGGGTTGTTCACCTCGATCGCGTTCGCCGCGTCCGCCTCGATCCACTCGCCGCCGACGAGGGCTGCCTGGCGAAACAATGATGGGTCTTTAAACGACATGATCCGTCCTCTCTCAAAAATCTACAGAACTTATACAACTTTTTTCCTGGAAACGGCAATGACCCACGCGACCGTTTCTGCACTTTCCTGACGCGTACAGCTTACCGATCGCACGCACGTTTCCATGCTTCCGACCCGGTTTCATCCGCACCCGTCCTCATGTAGCGTCCGAAACGAATCGAGCCATAGGCGCCAGGACAGATCAGGCGCTGAAAAGCTGCTGAGGATTTAGAGAATACAGAGAAGAGGCATGTCCATGACGGCGACCGATAACAGAAAAGCCGACTATCCCATTGACGCCATGTTCCTTGAGCGCTGGTCGCCCCGCGCCTTCACCCACGAAGAGATCGAGGAACGCGAACTGCTTTCCTTCTTCGAAGCAGCTCGCTGGGCGCCCTCGGCAAGCAACCGACAGCCCTGGCGCTTCGTCTACGCCCGTCGCGGGACGGAACACTTCCCGGTGCTGCTCGACTGTCTCGACGAAGGCAACCAGCGCTGGGCGAAGAACGCGGCAGCGCTTCTGATCGTCATTTCGAGAACCCATAACCAGGCACAGAACGGCGAGATGCGGCCGGCCTATACCCATGCCTTCGACACGGGCTCGGCCTGGTACAGCCTTGCTTTGCAGGTTTCGCTTTCCGGCTGGCACGCCCATGGCATGGCGGGCATCGACCGCGACAAGGCCATGCACGTACTGAACGTTCCCGAACATTACCGGGTCGAGGCCGCCGTTGCGATCGGCCGGCTGGCCGATCCCTCGACGCTCCCCGACGATCTGCGCGCGCGGGAAATCCCAAGCCAGCGCAAGCCGGTCAGCGAGTTCGCCTTCGAAGGCCAGTTCAAGGGCGAATAACGAAAAAATCCCGGTGTCGCGCGGCACCGGGATCCCGATCGGTAATGATCTCCGGAAAGATCAGATGTCGAGGTTGGCGACGCTCAGCGCGTTCTCCTGGATGAAATCGCGGCGCGGCTCGACCTCGTCGCCCATCAGACGCGAGAACAGGCCGTCGGCATCGGTCGCATCGGCCACCCGGACCTGCAGCAGCGAGCGGACGTTCGGATCGAGCGTCGTTTCCCAGAGCTGCTCGGCGTTCATCTCACCGAGGCCCTTGTAGCGCTGCATCGACAGGCCCTTGCGGCCAGCCGCGAAAATGGCGTCGAGGAGCGCACGCGGTCCGCTGATCTCCTGCGTCCCGTCGCGGCGGCGCAGGACCGGCGGGGCGGCATAGACTTCCTTGAGCTTGGCGGTGAGCTGGTCGATGTAGCGGGCATCGGACGAGCCGATGAGCGCCATGTCGAGCACGGCGACTTCCTTGACGCCGCGAACCATGCGCTCGAGGCGGAGACCGCCTTCGGCCGTGACCGCACCGGCCCAACCGCGTTCGGTTTCCTCGGCGATGACGTCGAGGCGACGGGCAACTTCCGTGGCGACCGCCTCATAGGCGTCGCGCTGGCCGTTGAGCTCGACATTCAGCGCGCCGGCAATCGCCGCCTGCTCGACGATGGAGCGATTGTAGCGCGAGTGCAGCCCGTTCATCAGATTGCGCAGGCGGAGCGCGTCGTTGATGACTTCGCGCAGATCCTGGCCGGCGCGCACTTCGCCCGATTCCAGCTCCAGCGTCGCTTCTTCAAGGCCCATCGTGATCAGATAGTCTTCCAGTGCCTGCTCGTTCTTGAGGTACTGGGCCGACTTGCCGCGCATCACCTTATAGAGCGGCGGCTGGGCGATATAGAGATGGCCGCGCTCGATCAGTTCCGGCATCTGGCGGAAGAAGAAGGTGAGCAGCAGGGTGCGGATATGGGCGCCGTCGACGTCGGCGTCCGTCATGATGATGATCTTGTGGTAGCGCAGCTTGTCGGCATTGAACTCGTCCTTGCCGATCGAGGTGCCGAGCGCGGTGATCAGCGTGCCGATTTCCTGGCTCGACAGCATCTTGTCGAAGCGGGCGCGTTCGACATTGAGGATCTTGCCGCGAAGCGGCAGGATCGCCTGGTTTTCGCGCGAACGGCCCTGCTTGGCGGAGCCGCCTGCCGAGTCCCCTTCCACCAGGAAGAGCTCGGACTTGGCCGGATCGCGCTCGGAGCAGTCGGCAAGCTTTCCGGGCAGCGACGAGATGTCGAGCGCACCCTTGCGGCGCGTCAGTTCGCGGGCCTTGCGGGCGGCCTCGCGGGCAGCAGCCGCTTCGACCACCTTGCCGACGAGGATCTTGGCTTCGCTCGGATGTTCCTCGAACCAGGTGCTGAGCGCTTCGTTGACGAGGCTTTCGACCACCGGGCGCACTTCCGACGATACCAGCTTGTCCTTCGTCTGCGACGAGAACTTCGGATCCGGAACCTTGACCGAAAGAACGGCCGTCAGGCCCTCGCGGCAGTCCTCGCCCTGGAGCGTGACCTTTTCCTTTTTCGTAATGCCCGAGGAATCCGCGTAGGAGGTGACCTGTCGCGTCAGCGCCGCGCGGAAACCGGCCATATGGGTGCCGCCGTCGCGCTGCGGGATGTTGTTGGTGAAGCAGAGCACGTTTTCGTGGTAGCTGTCGTTCCACCACATGGCGACTTCAACGGTGATGCCGTCCTTCTCGCCACGAATGGCGACCGGCTTGTGCACCAGCGGCTTCTTCGCCCGGTCGAGATAGGCGACGAAGGCTTCAAGGCCGCCGTCATACATCATCTCGTCCTGGCGAATGTCGGAATGGCGCTTGTCCGTCAACATGATGCGGACGCCGGAGTTCAGGAAGGCGAGTTCGCGCAGACGGTGTTCCAGGGTCGAGTAGTCGAACTCGGTCTTGGAGAAGGTCTCGGCGCTCGGTAGGAACGTCACTTCGGTGCCGGTTGCGTCGCCTGCATCGCCTGTCACCGCAAGCGGGCCATCGGCGACCCCGTGGGTAAAGCTCATCTCGTGGATCCTGCCGGAGCGGCGGATCTTCAGTTTCAGCGAGACCGAAAGCGCGTTGACCACCGAGACGCCAACGCCATGCAGACCGCCGGAAACCTTGTAGGAGTTCTGATCGAACTTACCGCCGGCGTGGAGCTGAGTCATGATGACCTCGGCCGCCGAGACGCCTTCTTCCTTGTGGATGTCGGTCGGGATACCGCGGCCGTTGTCGGTTACCGTCACCGATCCATCCGGATTGAGCGACACCGTGACGATGTCGGCATGACCGGCGAGCGCCTCGTCGATCGCGTTGTCGACGACCTCGTAGACCATGTGGTGTAGACCGGAGCCGTCGTCCGTGTCGCCGATATACATGCCAGGCCGCTTGCGCACGGCATCCAGGCCCTTCAGCACCTTGATGGAATCGGCACCATATTCGGCGCTGGCGCCGGTTTCGGTCTCAGGAATATCGGTCATTCAGCTACGGGTCTTTCCAGGTTCTTCGGACATGGTGATTCGTTGCGAATCACGTCTCGGACGCCTCGTGGACTATAGAAAATTTGTCCACGGTTCCAAATCCCGGACCGCCAGGCAGCGGCCGGAAACAGGCATTCATCCCCTGTCATTATCAGGAAATGTGGCTTTTTCCAAAACATCTTCCAGGGCGCGGATCGTCTCTGGCGACAAAGCGCGGATTTGCTCGCTGAGCCGGTTGGCAAATGCGGTGTGCTCCGGCGTCAGGCCCGACGTGTCCAGCACGACCCTCGGGGCGGAGACATTGGCGATACGGAACAATTCCTCCGCCTCATCCCAGATGACGTTGAAGTAGCCTGCCACCCGCTGGAGAAAATCGAAGCTCGGCGCACCGCGCTTTCCGTGTTCGAGCGCTGAGAGATAGGCGGCAGAAACGTTGAGCGCCGCCGCCATCTGCTTCTGCGACACACCCTTCCTGCGCCTGAGTTCGCGCAGCGCCTCGCCAAAGGGCGTCATATCGCGCTCCCGCGGGTACGGGCCAACCGAACGTAGAGAGCGCCCTCTCCGCCATGGTTGCGGGCAGCCTGCTCATAGGACGAGATCAGCGGCCGGAACTCAGGCAGGGAGAACCAAAGCGGCACAGCCCGTTTCAAAGCGCCGTCGCTACCGAACGAGGTGCCCTTGCCGGTGATGACGAGCACATGGCGCAATCCCCGCTCATGCGCCCTCAGAAGAAACTGCAGCAGCAAACCATGCGCTTCGCTCTGGATCATGCCGTGCAGGTCGATGCGCGCTTCGAGTGTCAGGCGCCCCTTGGCAAGCTTACGCTTGACCGGCTGCTCAAGCGGATGATGCACTTTCTCGCCCGGCTTTTTCGTCAGCGTGATGCCCGGCGGCTCGACGGTACCGGTCGGTTTCTGCTGCTTGGCTTTCGGTTCTTCCTGCGGCTTTGGCTGTTCGTCCTCGGCCAACATCTCCATCAGGTCGTCGAGCCGACCCGGCATCGGTCTCGTCGAGCGGGCAACCTTGCCCCAGAGAATGCGATCTTCGGACGAAAGCTTCTTTTCCTTAGGCATGGCCGTATCGTGCCGCAGCGGCCCTCGGAACAAAGACATAAAAATCCGCCGTGTTGCGGACTGCGCCGGCCCGTTCGCCAGCCTCGAAGCCGGAACCGGTGAAGATGTCACCGCGCGCCGGTCCAACGATCGCCGAACCCGTGTCGAGCGCCAGCATCAGGCGCTGGAAGGGCTTTCCGTCGTCGAGGCGCGTCAGGCTCTCGCTCGCGATGTAGAAGGGCACACTGAAAGTGTGGATCAGGCGATCCACCGCCAAGGAACGTCCCGGCTCGAGCGAGACCTTGGCGGCGGCGATCGGACCCAGGTGCTCGTCCTCGACCGCAGCCTCGCGGAAGAAGATGAACGACCGGTTGTGCCAGAGCACTTCATCGACGTCGTCCGGGTGCGCCTCCAGCCAGGCACGGATGCTCATCATCGAGACGGTCGCGGCATCGATCTTGCCGCGCTCGATCAGCAACTTGCCGACCGGCGAGAAATAGTGGCCGGTCTTGGCGGCATAGGTCACGCGACGGCGCGAACCATCCGGGAAAACGAGCCGCGCCGCACCCTGCACATGCACGAAGAAGACATCGATCTTGGATTTTGCATAGGCAATCTCCAGGCCGCGGCCGGTCAAATAACCCTGTTCGATGGCCCGTCTGTCCGGATACTCGCTGATCCGGTCACCGTCAGAAAGGCCAAAGGCGAAATAAGGATCCATGCCATCGGGTCGGTTGCTGTCGTCGATATCGACTAGGTCGGCCGGCCGCCGATAAAGCGGATAACGATAGGTTTCGTTCGCTTCAGCACGAACTTCGATTTCTGGTTCGTAGAACGCGGTCACGAATCCGGAACCGGCGTCCGGGCCGATTAGGAACGGCACGAAGTGCTTCTCGAAAAATGCCCGCGCGCCTTCAGCCGTATCGATGTCTGCCGACGAAGCCGAGAGCGCCGGCATCAGATCATCGACCGAGATCCCGAGCGAACCGGTGCGATAGGGCTTGACCGTCGAGACGTGCTTCTGACAGCGCCGCATCGCCTCGATCACCTTGGTCGGGTCGTCGTCCCGCCAGCCGGGAAGATCGTCGAAACTGACGGGTTCAAGTCGAAAGGACATGGCAGCCCCGTCCGCTCAGTTTTCGGATTCGGTGGCGATCAGTTTCCAGTTTGGATCCCGCGAACGGATGTCGCGTGCAAAAGTCCAGAGATCGTTGACCTCGGCGACCGACTCGGCATCGCCGTCGATCAGGCCACCTTGTTTGTCATAGGTCGCCGAAATCAGCTGGCTGACGATGCGCACCGTGATGTTTTCCTCGCTGTCCTTCACTTCGGCGTGAATGATGTCCGCCTTGTCGATGCCGACAAAGGTGGACTTGACAACTTCGCCCTTGCGCTCGCGATCGGTGATCGCCGCGTCGAAGCCTTCATAGACCTCGCGGGACAGCAGGTTCTTCAACGTCTTGCGGTCACCGTCAGCAAAAGCCATGACGATCATCTCGTAGGCCATCTTGGCGCCGTGGACGAATTCCTTCGGATCGAAGCTCGGATCAGCGTCGCTCAGCGACCGAAGCTGGGTATTCAGTGTCGTGCCCGCCTTGGCGAAGGTATCGATCGATTCGTAGCGCCCCGCTTGTTCGTCCGCATTCTCGCGCCGCGGCAACTGCACGACTTTGCCCTTGTCGCCGTTTTCCGGCCCCTGGCTCATATCACGCGGCGAGTAAGGATCGAACGGCGGCCGCTCGCTCCCTGTCCGACGGCCCAAGACGCTGCGCAGTTGCAGGAAGATGACCACCGCGGCGATCAGGAAAAAAAACGTGATGAAGTCGAAGGAGCCCATTTCCACCCGGAACCGCTGTTAGATTTTCTCGTGGCTATTTCCATATAGTCCGCAAGAATAGATCATTCAAATGGCGATGTCCGCACTCTTACGGCGTCGCGCGTCTTTTAAGATGCGCAAAGATCGCTGTGATCCTTCAGAGTTGCTGCATGCTTTTGCCCTGAAATCGGAGACGCTTTGAGGAAACATGCGGTAGAAGGGGTTCTGACACCAGGTTTCATTTTCGGGCAGCATCGATGCGTTCAATTCTTATCCCCCTCGTCATCCTCGGGCTCCCGCTCGCCGAAATCGCCGGTTTCGTCGTCGTCGGCCGAGAGATCGGGCTTTTGATGACGCTGCTTCTGGTGCTTGCAAGCGCATTTGTGGGTGTGATCCTGCTCAGGGTCCAGGGATTTGCCGTCATCCGCCGGATGCAGGATGCCACCCGCACCGGCAGTGACCCGGGCCGAGAGGTGATCGGCGGCGCCTTGTTGTTCGTCGCGGCGATCCTGCTCATCGTGCCGGGCTTCGTCAGCGACGTGATCGGGCTCCTCCTGTTTCTGCCCTTGGTCCGGAATGGCGTGGCCGCCTACCTGCGCAAGCGGATGACGATCGTGACCGCGGCATCCGGGGCGAACTGGTACCAACAAAACGACCCGCGAGAACCACGGCCCTCGCGGCGCGTCATCGACCTCGACGAAGGCGAATTCTCGCGGACGGACGACGAGGATCCGCCGCAAAACGGCGATCGCCATCGCCCCTGACCAAAAGAATGCGCAAACGGCACTCCGTCGCCCACATTCTGGAGCATATTCCCGGCTTCGCGGTTTGGAGCAAAGGTACCCGCATCCGGCCGAACGGGCCGGGTCCGCAGGGTTGTAAGCCCCAGGCCGAAATGCTAGATGGCCTCACCGAATTGATGTCGAGGAACCCTTATGACGACTGATACCGCATCCAACGGCAACGGCAGCGCGCAGCAGAGCCCGTCGCTGAACATCCTCGCCCAGTATATCAAGGACCTTTCCTTCGAAAACCCGGGCGCTCCGCGTTCGCTGCAGGCTCGTGACAAGGCGCCGTCGATCAACATCAACGTCAATGTCAACGCCAACCCGCTCGCAGAGAACGATTTCGACGTCGTCCTGTCGCTGAATGCCGAAGCCAAGGACGGCGAACGGGTTCTCTTCAACGTCGAGCTGGCCTATGGCGGCGTCTTCCGCGTTGCAGGTTTCCCGCAGGAGCACATGCTGCCGCTGCTCTTCATCGAGTGCCCGCGCCTGTTGTTCCCGTTCGCGCGGCAGATCGTTGCCGACGCGACCCGCAACGGTGGCTTCCCGCCGCTGATGATCGACCCGATCGACTTCGCGCAGATGTTCGCGCAGCGCATGGCCGAAGAAAAGGTCCGTGCCCAGGTTTCGAACGCGAACGAAACCGCGAACTGATCGAAATCCAGAACGCTGGAACAAGAAGCCCGGTTCGCGCCGGGCTTTTTTGATGCCTATTATTCCTGGGGTTCGTATTTTGCCCAGATCGCCTTGGCGCCGATCTTCGCGATCAGCGCAGCGTGCGCCGCAAGATCGTCCTGCGACAGCCGGCTCGGCAGCGGACGCGGACGCTGGCCGATGACGATCGGCGCATCGTCGAGTTCGATCGATTGCCCCGCCGATTTCGTCGAGACAAGGCCGAGCGCAGCCTGCCGGCCGCCGATCATCTCGATATAGACTTCGGCAAGCAGTTCGGAGTCGAGAAGAGCGCCGTGTTTCGCGCGGTGCGAATTGTCGATGCCGTAACGACGGCAAAGCGCATCGAGCGAGTTCGGCCCCATCGGGTGCTTGCGGCGCGCAAGCGCCAATGTGTCCGTCACCCGGTCGACAGCAATCAGCGGCAGTCCCAGGCGGGCGAACTCGGCGTTGACGAAGCCCATGTCGAAGGTGGCGTTGTGCGCGACCCAACGCGCATCACCGAAGAAATCGAGGATCTCGTCGACGACATCGGCGAAGGGCGGTTTGTCCTTCAGGAATTCGTCGGTGATGCCGTGGATGGCGAGCGCGTCCGGGTGAACCTTGCGGCTGCCGGGATTGATGAAGATGTGCAGCGTGCGGCCGGTCGGAAACTGATTTTCGAGCTCGACACCGCCGATTTCGATCACGCGGTCCTCGCGATTGTCGAGGCCTGTCGTTTCCGTATCGAAGATGATCTCACGCATCCGTGTCTCCGTTGCTGGCTGCGAGCTCGTCGACGACCGCCTTCACCTGGCCGCGGGTGACGTCGAAACTGTCGCTGGTATCGATGATGTAGTCGGCGCGTTTACGCTTTTCGCTGTCGGGCACCTGCCGTGCAAGGATCATCGCGAATTTTTCCTCAGTCATCCCCGGGCGCTTCAACGCTCTCTCGCGCTGGAGTTCGGCCGAGCAGCTGACCACCACGACGCGGTCGACCCGCTTTTCCGCTCCCGTTTCAAACAGCAGCGGGATGTCCAGGACGACAAAAGGCGCGCCCGCGTTCTTCGTTAGGAATTCCTGTTCCTTCTTGCGCACGAGCGGATGAACGATCGCCTCGAGTTCAGGCAGCCGTCCCGGCGCCTCCATGAGCTGGCGCGACAGTTCGGCGCGATCGACCTCGCCGTCTTTCGTCGTTCCGGGAAAGGCCGCCTCGACCGGCGTAACCGCCTCGCCGCGATAAAGTTCGTGCACGACCTCGTCGGCATCGTTCACCGGGACGCCGAAATCACGGAACATCTGGGCCGTCGTCGACTTGCCCATGGCGATCGATCCTGTCAGCCCGAGGATGATCATCAGTGCCTGTCCATGTCATCGATGATGAGTTGTCGCAGCGCGGCATCGACCGTTGGCCGACAGCCAAACCAGAGCTCGAAGCCGGGCACGGCCTGGTGCAGAAGCATGCCCAAGCCGTCGACGATCGCGAAACCTTGCGCCTCCGCCTGGGCCAGGATCGGCGTCTTCAGCGGAACATAGACGATATCCGTCACGACGGCGCCGGATGCCATGATGCCGAAATCGATCGCCGGCGCGTCGCTGCCATCCATGCCAAGGGAAGTGGTGTTGATGAACAGGCCTGCACCCGCCATCACCTCCTTGAGCGCGCCCATGGGATGCGCTTCGACCGACGGTCCGAAACGATCGGCGAGCTCCTTCGCCCGCTCGACCGTCCGATTGACGACATGGATCGTCTTGATGCCGCGATCACGGACCGCTTGGATGACCGCGCGGCTGGCGCCGCCGGCGCCGAGGACAACGGCGGTCGACGTCTTATCCCACCCGGCCGCCCGCTCATCGAGATTGGCAACGAAACCGCGGCCGTCGGTATTGGTGGCGCGAACCTCTCCGTCTTCAATCCATAGTGTATTGGCGGCGCCGAGTTCCTGGCTCAGCTCATCGGGTCTATCCGCCAGGCGACAGGCGAGTTCCTTGTGCGGGATGGTGACATTGCCGCCGCAGAAGCCGGACGTTCCGTCCTTGAGGCTTGCAATGAAGGCGGCGAAATCGTCCGGCCTGACCTCATGGGCACGGTAGCTGCCGGGCAGACCGAGCTGTTTCAGCCAATAGCCGTGGATGAGAGGCGATCGGGAATGCTTGATCGGATAGCCGGTGACGAAGGCGTGGTTAACAAATGTTTCACGTGAATCACGCATCGATCGTTCCCAGTTCACGAAGTTTGGCGAGCAGCGGCAGCATCGGAAGACCGAGGATGGTGAAATAGTCGCCCTCGATCTTTTCGAAGAGCTGGATCCCCTCGCCTTCCAGTTGGTAGGCGCCGACGCTCGAAAGTGCCTTCTCGCCGACACGCTCCAGGTGGCGCCTAACGAAGTCTGCCGTCAGCGGCCGCACGGTCATATGAGCGGAAGAGACGTGCCGCCAGACAACCTCTTCGCCGCGCAAAAGCACGATGGCGCTGTTCAGGCGATGGGTCTTTCCCGACAGCGAAAGCAGATGCTGTGCCGCTTCCGCCATGTCCTTTGGCTTGTGATAGACCCGCGCTTCCAGGGACATGGTCTGGTCCGAGCCGATCACCAGCGCGTCGTCAAAATGCCGGATAACGTCGCGCGCCTTTGCCTCCGCCAGCGCGAGCGCCACGGTTTCGGGCGCAGCACCGGCATCTTCGAGCGGCTTTTCCAGCGCACGCTCATCGATCTTTGCTGCCTTCGCCTCGAAAACGAGGCCGGCATTTTCCAGGAGCGCACGGCGAAACGGGCTTGCCGAGGCCAGGACGAGCAAAGGATTCATCAAGCAGGTTCCCGTATTGTTCGATTCGGGTCTAGCGCAGACGCGGACGCAGGGCAACGATGGCCGCCGCGGTTTCCTCGATCGAACGGCGGGTAACATCGATGACCGGCCAGTTGTTGCGGGCGCAAATTGACCGGGCATATTTCAGTTCCTCGGTAATCGAGGCCTTGTCCGTATATTGATCGCCGTGGAACCCTTGCGTCGTTCCGAGTACCCGGTGCTGGCGCACTTGTGAGATGCGGTCGGCGGTAGCGATTAGACCGACAACGAGCGGCTTCGTCGCCTCCATCAATCTGTCAGGCAACGGCACGCCCGGGACGATCGGGATGTTGGCGGTCTTGATGCCGCGGTTGGCGAGATAGATGCTGGTCGGCGTCTTCGACGTCCGGCTGATGCCGACGAGAACGACATCGGCCTCGTCGAAATCGGCAGGCAACTGACCATCGTCGTGGTCCATCGTAAAGTTGAGCGCATCGATACGGGCGAAGTATTCCGCATCCATCACATGCTGGGCGCCGGAGCGACGGCGCGAGGGCGATCCCAGATAGGACTGGAAGAGGTCGATGATCGGGTCGAGCACCGAGACACAAGGGACACCCATGTCGCGGCAACGCCGGTCGATGATATCGGCGAGTTCCCGGTCGACAATCGTGTAGAGCACGATGCCGGGCGCGCCATCGATCGCATCGAGAACCTGCAGCAATTGTTTGCGGTTGCGGATCAGCGGATAGACATGTTCCAGCGCATGGGAACTCTGGAATTGAGCCGCTGCGGCGCGCCCTGCAGCGATCAGAGTCTCACCGGTCGAGTCCGAAATCAGGTGAAGGTGGAAGTAGTTTTTCTTGTTCTCCACGCTATTCTCCTGGTGCTGTTGATAAGCCGGGATGAAGAACAGCTAACGACGCGGTGCCGATCCAGGCAAGTGGAAAACAGCCGACTTATTCACAATTGGCGCAGCCGCGGAAAATGCTCCGCGGCAAATGTGGAAAAGACTCGCGGCGATGACAAAGTGTCACGCGTATCAACCGCTCGTCCACAGGCCCGGTCAAAATCTCTGTGTCGCTAATTGACTGAATCAAAAGGCCTTTATTCGCCTATCTGCACTGTTTTTCCAGATGGCGCAGTTGTTGTCCCGGCGCGCTTCATTCCGATCCGCAACCGTGGACAAGTTGGTGGGTTGTTTTAATCCTTGATACCCACCGACTCTAAGAAATAGAAACCTTCTAAATATCTTTGATTTTAGATTGGGAGAGATGATCCGTGACCGAAACGCGCAGAAAGGTTCTGGAGGTTTTGGCAGGGAAGATGGTGTCTCCTCCTCCGATCTGGCTCATGCGCCAGGCCGGCCGATACCTGCCGGAGTACAGGGCAGCGCGGGCTAAGGCCGGAAGCTTCCTCGATCTCTGTTACACGCCGGATCTCGCAGTCGAGGTGACGCTGCAGCCGATCCGTCGATATGCTTTCGATGCCGCCATTCTCTTTTCCGATATCCTGGTCATCCCGGATGCTCTGAAACGCAATGTGCGCTTCGAGGAAGGTCATGGGCCGCGAATGGATCCGATCGATGTCGACGGCATCCTTAGCCTGAAGCCTGAGGGCATCGCCGAGCACCTCCAGCCGGTATTCGAGACGGTGTCGCGGTTGCGCGCCGAACTCCCCGGAGAAACGACGCTGCTCGGCTTCTGTGGCGCTCCCTGGACGGTTGCGACCTATATGATCGCCGGACACGGAACGCCGGACCAGGCCCCTGCCCGTCTCTTCGCTTACCGCAATCCGGAAGCCTTCGATCACCTGCTGTCTTTCCTTGCTGATGTCTCGGCCGATTATCTCGTGCGGCAGATCGATGCCGGCGCCGATGCGGTGCAGATCTTCGATTCCTGGGCGGGGGTTCTCGGCGAGGAGGAATTCGCCCGTTATGCCGTCAAGCCGGTTCGCCGGATGATCGCTTCGGTCCGGGCGCAGCGGCCGAACGCGAAGATCATCGCCTTTGCGAAAGGCGCCGGTCAGCTACTGAAGACCTATCGCCAGGCGACGGGCGCCGATGCCATCGGTCTTGACTGGACCGTGCCGCTTTCCTTTGCGCAGGATCTGCAGAAGGAAGGGCCCGTCCAGGGCAACCTCGATCCGATGCGGGTCGTTGCGGGCGGCACGGCGCTCGCGGAAGGCATCGACCGTATTCTCGATGCGCTTGGCCATGGACCGCTGATCTTCAATCTCGGCCATGGCATCACGCCGCAGGCCGATCCGGATCACGTGTCGGCCCTGGTTGCCCGGGTCCGCGGAGCAAGCTGATGGCGGAGAAACAGACCGATCAGGCGCCCGGCAACAGGGCGCGGCTCAGGGCAGCGATTGCGCTCGGCGCTTTCGTCGCGCTTCTTGTCGGTCTGTTCCTTTGGCAGCCGGATGATCTCTATCTCTGGATCAAGGCGCTGCATGTCATCGCGGTCATGTCCTGGATGGCGGCCCTTCTCTACATGCCGCGCCTCTTCATCTATCACACCGACGCCGAGCCGGGCTCGGCGCAGGCGGAAACCTTCAAGATGATGGAGATGCGGCTTTTGAAGGTCATCATGAACCCGGCGATGATGATCTCCTGGGTGCTCGGGCTTTACCTCGCCTGGAGCGTCTATGGCTTCCAGGGCGGCTGGCTGCACACCAAGCTCCTGTTCGTGGTGCTGCTGACGGGTGTCCACATGCGCTTCAGCCGAGCCGTTCGCGAATTTCAGCGTGACGAAAACAAGCACGACGCGCGCTATTGGCGGCTGATGAACGAGGCCCCGACGCTGCTGATGATTCTCATCGTGATCATGGTCGTGGTGAAGCCATTCTGAATTTAATCGATTTGTGGTTTGCAATAGTCGTTTCTAATTTGCGACAGCCCCTTGCGGGGTTTCACGTGAATCGCTATTTTCTGCCATCTCCTCTTCATGGCTTGTGACAAAGACAAGAGCCTGCCTCTTCCAGCCGCAGCTCCCCAACGAATACTCGCCATCTCTCCATTACCCATACCAAACATGGATCCTTCATGGCTGAAATGAAGCTACAAGAACTCAAGAACAAGACGCCGACCGATCTGCTCGCCTTTGCCGAGGAGCTCGAGGTCGAAAACGCCAGCACGATGCGCAAGCAGGAGCTGATGTTCGCGATCCTCAAGATGCTTGCCGCACAGGATATCGAAATCATCGGCGAAGGCGTCGTTGAAGTCCTGCAGGATGGGTTCGGCTTTCTCCGTTCCGCGAATGCAAACTACCTTCCCGGTCCCGACGACATTTACATCTCGCCTTCCCAGATCCGCCGCTTCTCCTTGAAGACCGGCGACACGGTCGAGGGCCCGATCCGCGGACCGAAGGAAGGCGAGCGCTACTTCGCCCTGCTCAAAGTCAACACCATCAATTTCGACGATCCGGAAAAGATCCGTCACAAGGTTCACTTCGACAACCTGACGCCGCTCTATCCGAACGAGCGCTTCAAGATGGAACTCGACGTTCCGACGTCGAAAGATCTCTCCGCCCGCGTCATCGACCTCGTGGCGCCGCTCGGCAAGGGCCAGCGTGGCCTGATCGTCGCGCCGCCGCGCACCGGTAAGACCGTTCTCCTGCAGAACATTGCGCATTCGATCACCGCCAACCATCCGGAATGCTACCTAATCGTTCTCCTGATCGACGAGCGTCCGGAAGAAGTGACGGACATGCAGCGCTCGGTGAAGGGCGAAGTCGTTTCGTCGACCTTCGACGAGCCGGCAACCCGCCACGTGCAGGTGGCCGAAATGGTCATCGAAAAGGCGAAGCGCCTTGTCGAACACGGCCGCGACGTCGTCATCCTGCTCGACTCGATCACCCGCCTCGGCCGCGCCTACAACACGGTCGTTCCGTCATCGGGCAAGGTCCTGACCGGTGGTGTCGACGCCAATGCCCTGCAGCGTCCGAAGCGCTTCTTCGGTGCTGCTCGTAACATCGAAGAAGGCGGCTCGCTGACGATCATCGCGACCGCGCTGATCGATACCGGCAGCCGCATGGACGAAGTCATCTTCGAAGAATTCAAGGGTACCGGTAACTCGGAAATCGTGCTCGACCGCAAGGTCGCCGACAAGCGCATCTTCCCGGCTATGGACATCCTCAAGTCCGGTACGCGTAAGGAAGACCTGCTGGTGCCGCGCCAGGATCTGCAGAAGATCTTCGTGCTCCGCCGCATTCTGGCGCCGATGGGCACGACCGATGCGATCGAGTTCCTCATCGACAAGCTCAAGCAGACGAAGAACAATGGCGACTTCTTCGACTCGATGAACACGTAAAACGCAGTCGATATCCCAAATCAGAGACCGGCCGACCTTACTCGGTCGGTTTTGCTTTCCAAAAAACTTAGCCGGATTCACAGTAGGTATTGATTCGGCTTTGCAACAATCGGGATCATCTGGATCTCGATTCCGCGATTGTTTCCGGCTGATTCACGTGAAACATGCCGATGCCGTGAAACACGCGCGTGGCAGCACCTTGATATTTCAACGCCGTTTCGGCATAAGCTCCCCGACCCGTTGAGATACAGTTTTCATTCTGCGTGAGCCAGCTCCGCGAAGTGAAACGATCCGGTCCCGAACTTCGATGATCCCCATTGTTTCGACCAGCGAACTGCATAACGGCTTTCGCGGTCTTTCAGGTGAGCCAATGACAGCGATGCACACGATATATGCGCTTTCCAGCGGGGCCCTGCCCTCTGGCGTCGCGGTCGTGCGTGTCAGCGGCCAGCACACCGCGGCGGTCTTACAGGCATTGTGCGGTGACGTGCCGTTGCCGCGAACAGCGACGCTCAAATCGATTCGGACCCGCAACGGTCTTGTGATCGATAGCGGCCTTGTTCTCTATTTTCGCGCGCCTGCCTCCTTCACCGGCGAGGATTGCGCTGAGTTTCAGATCCATGGCGGCCGCGCTGCGGTAAACGCCCTGCTCGAGGAGCTCTCCCAGTTCGAGGGCTTGCGGCACGCCGAAGCGGGCGAGTTTTCACGGCGCGCCTTCCAGAACGGCAAGCTGGATCTGGTGGAAGTCGAGGGGCTCGCCGACCTGATCGTTGCCGAGACCGAAATGCAGCGCCGCCTGGCGATCGAGCATTCTGGCGGCGGGCAATCGAAGGTCTATGCGGCCTGGGCGAAACGCCTCACCCATGCGCGGGCGATGATCGAGGCTGAGCTCGATTTTGCCGACGAGGACGATGTGCCGGGTTCGGTGAGCGAGCGTATCTGGCAGGACATGGCGACGCTGGCACAGGAGATCGCCGCCCACATCGCTGATGCGCCGCTCGCCGAGATCATCCGGGACGGGTTGAAGATCGTCATCGCGGGCGAGCCGAACGCCGGCAAGTCGAGTTTGCTCAATGCACTGGCGCAGAGGGATATCGCCATCGTCACGGAAATCGCCGGAACGACGCGCGACGTACTCTCAGTCGACCTTTCATTAGCCGGATTCTCTGTCAAACTTTACGACACTGCGGGATTGCGTGAAACCGACGAACGTGTCGAGCAAGAGGGTATCCGTCGCGCGCGAGAAGTTATCGAGCGGGCAGATCTGATCCTCCTTCTGTCGGAGTCGATGGGCGGCTTCGACTCTTTGTCCGAGATCGCCGCTGACGGCACGCCCGTTTTGCGGGTGGCAACAAAGATCGATCAACCGGACCGGCGGTGGTCTCCCGATGCGGCCGACGTCTTTATTTCGGTCAGGACCGGTGAAGGCATGGATCGCCTGTTGGATGCGATCGCCAGTCACCTGCCCGACCTTAGTGGCCGCACCGCACTCGCTTTGCCGTCGCGTCGCCGCCATGTCGATAGCCTGCGGCAAGCACTTCGAGCAATCGAAGCAAGCTTGGCGGGGGAAAGTTATGGTCTCGACATCCGAGCTGAACAGCTTCGTCTCGCTGGCGATGCCATCGGGCGGATTACCGGCCGGGTGGATGTCGAGAACCTCTTGGATGTGATATTTTCCGAATTCTGTATTGGAAAATAGTCTGTGGAAACAACGATACAACGTTTGCGAGTCCTTCGTTGTGTTTCACGTGAAACGAATCGTGCCGGCGCGAAGCGGTGCTGGTTTGGAGATATGAACAATGATCCAGTATGACGTCATCGTCATTGGCGGCGGCCATGCGGGCTGCGAGGCGGCAGCCGCGGCTGCGCGTCTCGGTGCTAATACGGCACTGATTACCCACAAGGCGTCGACCATCGGCGTGATGTCCTGCAACCCGGCGATTGGTGGATTGGGCAAGGGTCACCTGGTGCGCGAGATCGACGCGATGGACGGCCTGATGGGCCGCGTCGCCGATGCCGGCGGTATTCAGTTTCGCCTCCTCAACCGGCGCAAGGGCCCTGCTGTCCGCGGTCCGCGCACACAGGCTGACCGGCGCCTCTATCGCGAAGCCATGCAACGCGAGATCGCCGCCATCGCCAACCTGACAGTCATCGAGGGCGATGCTTTCGACCTTGTCGAGGCGGACGGAAAAGTCAGCGGCGTCGTGATGAAGGACGGGCGGTCGTTTGTATCAAAGTCCGTGGTCCTGACGACTGGCACCTTCCTGAAGGGCTTGATCCACATTGGCGATCAGAAGATCCCTGCCGGCCGCGTTGGCGAAGAACCATCGGTTGGTCTTTCCGGGACGCTGTTGCGCTACGGTCTGAAGCTTGGCCGCTTGAAGACCGGTACGCCGGCACGCCTCGATGGACGCACGATCGACTGGGATCGTGTCGGGAGGCAAGGCCCGGACGAGGATCCTGTGCCCTTCTCCTTCATGACCGACCGCATTTTGAACCGGCAGATTGATTGCGGTGTGACGCGCACGACGGAGGCAACGCACAAGATCATTACCGACAACATCGGCAAGTCGGCCATGTATTCGGGCCAGATCGAAGGTGTCGGCCCGCGCTATTGCCCGTCGATCGAAGACAAGATCGTCCGCTTTGGCGAGCGCGACGGCCATCAGATCTTCCTGGAGCCGGAAGGCCTCGACGATGACACCATCTATCCGAACGGGATCTCGACGTCGCTGCCCGCCGATATCCAAGACGCGTTCATTCGAACGATCCCCGGCTTGGAGAATGTGACGATCCTGCAGCCCGGCTATGCCATCGAATATGACCATGTGGATCCGCGCGAGTTGAATGCGACACTGGCGGTGCGCAAGATGCCCGGCCTGTTCCTGGCGGGACAGATCAACGGGACGACCGGTTACGAGGAAGCTGGCGCGCAAGGATTGGTCGCGGGTTTGAACGCGGCTTTGCTTGCGACCGGACGACCGGAGGTGATCTTCAGCCGCACCAATTCCTATATCGGCGTCATGATCGATGATCTGACGTCGCGCGGCATCACTGAACCCTACCGCATGTTCACATCTCGCGCGGAGTATCGTTTGTCGCTGCGAGCCGACAATGCCGATGCCCGTCTCACACCATTGGCGATGGAACTCGGCTGCGTCTCCGATGCGCGCCGTGATCGTTTTGTCGATTGGCGGGCTCAGTTCGACGACGGTCGGCAACTGTTGAAGAGCCTTTCGGTGACACCGGCGGAAGGCAATCGCCATGGCCTGAAGTTGAACCAGGACGGGCAGCGGCGCACTGCCTTTGAGATCCTCTCCTATCCGGAGCAATCGATCGCTTCGCTGCTGCCGATCTGGCCGGAGCTGTCGTCGATTGGCCCGCGGGTCGTCGAGGCGCTAGAGATTGATGCTGCCTATGCGGTCTATATGGACCGCCAGGCGGCGGACATAGCCGGCATTCGTCGTGAGGAAAATCTGGTCATTCCCGATGGCTTTGACTTTGACAAACTGTCGGGCTTGTCCAATGAGCTGAAGCAGAAGCTGAAGCAGCAGGCACCGCGAAACCTGGCGCAGGTGATGAAGGTCGACGGCATGACCCCGGCCGCGGCGTCGCTGATTCTTGCCTGGTTGAAGCGCCAGAACGGAACCGTAGAACGCGAAGAGAAGGCGAATGCACAATGAAAACGAGTCCAGTCGACGTGTTGAACGGACTGCGTGTTTCACGTGAAACGAATGAACGACTGGAGCATTTTGCCCGCCTCTTTCAGAAATGGGCGAAGTCGATCAACCTCGTGGCGCCCTCGACGATCGAGGATTTATGGCGCCGTCATATCGTCGACAGTCTGCAGCTTGCGCAACTGTCTCCCGAGCCGAAGACCTGGGTTGATCTCGGCAGCGGCGGCGGCTTCCCGGGTGTCATTACGGCGATCTATCTCTCGGAGTTCGCCGACGGCTGGGTGCATCTCGTCGAAAGCAACAACAAGAAGGCCGCATTCTTGCGAGTCGCTTTGGCCGAAACGGGTGCACGTGGCTCCGTTCATCCGATTCGGATCGAAGAAGCTGGAAAGGTGATTCCGCAGGCAGACGCAGTTTCCGCGCGCGCATTGGCCGACTTGACGCTGTTGCTCGACTATTCGGCGCCGTGGTTGCTGGCCGAAGAGCGCAAAACGGTCGCCTACTTCCACAAAGGGCGGGATTACCAGCGCGAAATCGACAAAGCCATTGGCCGCTATCAATTCGATCTGGTAAAACATCCAAGCGTCGTCGAGCCGGATTCTGTTGTGCTCGAGATCGCAAATCTGTCACGCAAGGTTCAGTGATCGGCGAGCGGAAACATGTTTGGCGCAAGAAATCGGATCATCACAATCGCAAATCAGAAGGGTGGAGTTGGTAAAACGACGACCGCCATTAATCTGGCTACCGCTTTGGCGGCGATCGGCGAGCGCGTCCTCATCGTCGATCTTGATCCGCAGGGCAATGCCAGCACCGGTTTGGGTATTCAGCGGCGCGATCGAAACCTCTCGTCCTACGAGCTGATGATGGGATCCCATGGGATCGGCGAGATCGCGCAGCAAACCGCCGTTCCGAACCTCTCGATCGTGCCTTCGACGATGGATCTTCTTGGCGTCGAGATGGAGATCTCGCGGGAAGCAGACAGGGTTTTTCGGTTGCGCAAGGCATTGGTTAGCCCGGCGGCGATGGAATATTCCTACGTACTCGTCGATTGCCCACCGTCGTTCAATCTGCTGACGATGAATGCCATGGCGGCCGCACATTCCGTGCTGGTGCCGCTGCAGTGCGAGTTCTTCGCCTTGGAAGGCCTCAGCCAATTGCTGGAAACCGTGGACCAGGTTCGCCGATCGGTAAACCCGTCATTGGATATCCAGGGCATCGTGCTGACGATGTTCGACTCGCGCAACAATCTCGCCCAGCAGGTCGTCAGCGATGTCAGGACCCATCTTGGCGACAAGGTCTATCACACGCTCATCCCGCGCAACGTTCGCGTCTCGGAGGCGCCGTCCTACGGCAAGCCTGCGATCCTCTACGATCTGAAATGTGCCGGAAGCCAGGCCTACCTGCAGTTGGCATCGGAAGTGATTCAGCGTGAGCGCCAGCGCAAGGCGGCATAATCATTTCGGCAGCGTAATTTAAATCGGGTGACAATATGAACGACGATAGCTCGAAGAGACGGCTTGGTCGCGGACTGGCGGCGTTGATCGGTGAGATGGACCAACCGCTGCAGACCGGCGCCGCAGCCCCTGCCCCGGTCAATCCGGACCGACGGGTGCCGATTGAGTTTGTGTCGCGCAACCCGCGCAACCCGCGCCGACAGTTCGATGAAGCCGAACTCCAGGATCTCGCCAATTCGATTCGCCAGCATGGTATCGTTCAGCCCGTTGTCGCCCGCACCATTGGTGTCGACCGATACGAAATCATCGCCGGCGAACGCCGCTGGCGGGCCGCACAGTTAGCCGGATTCACCGAGATTCCGGTGATCATTCGCGACGTCGACGATCGGACGGCGCTGGAGATCGCCATCGTCGAAAACGTTCAGCGCTCTGACCTCAACCCGCTTGATGAGGCGCTGGGCTATGAACAATTGATTGCCGAGCACGGCTATACGCAGAACGATCTCGGTGAAATCATCGGCAAGAGCCGCAGTCACGTCGCCAACAGCCTGCGGCTGCTGAAACTGCCGGAACCGGTGCGCGACATGCTGTCGGAGGGCACGCTGTCCGCGGGTCATGCACGGGCGCTCATTCCCACGTCGGATCCGGCGACGCTGGCCCGGACGATCGTCGCCAAGGGGCTTTCGGTGCGTGATGCCGAGCGCATGGCCCAGAACGATATCCGCGCGCAGAACGATCCGAATTTCGGCAAGACAGCGCGCCGCGACGAGAAGGATGCGGATACGCTGGCGTTGGAACGCACCCTGTCGGATAGCCTTGGCCTCGAGGTGACCGTCAACCACAAGGCGTCTGGTGGCCATCTCCGCATCGCCTATAAGACGCTCGATCAGCTCGAGGAAATTTGCCGCCTGCTTGAGCGCCGGTGAGAGCTTCAAGCGGCATTTTCAGAACTCCCGAAGGGCGCGCCTTGTACGCAAAGCGCGTCCTAATCTATTGATTCACTTAATCTTTCTGTCTCACCGGGCTTAGTAGAAGCCTCCGTATCCGTGCCGGGCGTAATTACCGGCGAGGAAAGTGACAGAAGCAATCGATTGCTACAGGCTGGGTTCCCTTTGCGTCAACCGCATCAGCGCCGTGCGGATTGCACGGCGATCGCCATGAGATTCTGCAAGACCAGGCTTTCTTCCAGGCTGGCACGGCTGCGGCTTTGAAAGATCGTCGTCTGAAGACGATTGAGTTCACGGCGTATCGCCGGCGCCGTCCATTGCTTCAAGGCGGCTTCGACGATCGGCTTGCGCCGGAAATGTAGACCGCGGCCGAGCGTGGCAATGACCTGCCCTGCCTGCTGGCGACTGGCATCCATTTCGGCGCGCATCACGTCGAGCTGCTGGAACTGTCTTAGGCAGGCCTGCAGCACCAGAAACGCCGGTGTCTTCGACGTGGTGATCTTCTGCATCGCATGCAGCAGACCGTCGAGATCGCCCTTCAGCACGGCGTCGACTGCGTCGTCAACGGAAATGGCGCTGGCGTCGCCGACGATGTCTAGGACATCCTCCTCGTCGACGGCCGTCTTGCCGCGGCAATAAAGGGCGAGTTTGCGCAGTTCATTGCGTGACGCCAGGCGATCGCCGCCAAGCGCCTCCAGCAGGCGCGCACGGGCGGCCGGCGTGATTCCCAGCTTCTCGTCGCCAAGTTCCTTGTCGATCAAGGCCTGCAGGCCGCGAATGTCGTCGCTGTAACAGGCGATGCAGGCCACAGAACGGGCCGTTTCGCCGATCTTGCGAAGCGCGGCACCCTTCTTCAGGTCACCGGCCTCGACGATCACATAGCTTCCGGACGGCGGTTCGGCGGCCAGAAGCTGCATCGCGTCGACGAGCGACTTCTCGTTGGCCGCACCCCGTACCCAGATGAGCTTGTCACCTCCGAAGAGGCCGATCGAATTGACCTCATCGAGCAACCGGCCCGGCGATTGCGTCAGCTCGCTGACATCGAGTTTCAGGACGGAAAAGGGATCATCCAGCGGCACGCCGCAGCGCGCGGCGAGCGCGGACGCACGCTCGGAGACGAGCCCGCGGTCGGGCCCGTAGAGAATGAACAGCCGATAGACCCCGGCGGACTTCTGGAGGAAGGAGTCGAATTCGTGCGACTTGACTTCGCTCATCCCGACACCGACTAGCGGCTGAGGGCCGCGGCGATATCAGCCCGGATCAGCTCGGCCAGTTCCTTTGCGGCGCGGTTTTCGCCGTCGCGGATGGCGCGCAACTTGGCAAATTCCTGGACCGGGAAGTCAACGAGCGCGACCGCCGTACGGTTGCCGGACTTGATCGTCTCGCCCGTGCCGATCTTCGTCAGGTTGTAGTCCGCCTTGACGACGATGCGTCCGGCGCTGGCGCGGTCCACTCGGTCCTTGTCCTGATCATAGAGCACGCCCATGGCACGGGTCGTGACCTCCAGTGCCAGGTGATACTGCGGGTTTACCGGTTCGCCCTGCCCGCCCGCCACAAGGAAGATCAGGTCGTTGCGGACTTCCTGTTCGACCCGGTCGTCGGCATCGGAGATCTCGATCGCCGCCAATGCCGTCGACGTGCCGACAGGATCGGAATAGAGCGGCCTGACCTGGCAGCCGGCGAGCGCGGTCAGCAAAAGAACACCTGCCAGCACCGGGATCGACCGGATGCGGGCGCCAGCTCTATCAGACAACGACATTGACGATCCTCTGGGGCACGACGATGATTTTCTTGGGGCTGCTGCCGTTGAGCGCAGTCTTGACGGCATCAAGCGCCAGGACGGCGCTTTCGATCGCACTCTGATCCGCATCGCGGGCGATTGTCAAATCGGCGCGCTTCTTGCCGTTGATCTGTACCGGAAGGGTGATTTCGTTCTCGACGACCAGCGCCGGGTTGAAAGCTGGCCAGCCGCGTTCCGCGATCAGCCCCTCGCCACCGATTTCACGCCAGCATTCCTCGGCAAGGTGCGGCGTCATCGGCGCGATCAGGTTGATCAGGATCGTCGTGGCGTCCTTTACGGCGCCAGCGAGTGCCGCATCCGCCTTGCCGGCGGCAACCTGGGTCAACGGCGCGGCAAGCGTGTTCACCAGTTCATAGATGCGCGCCACGGCCTTGTTGAAGGCGAGCTTGTCATAATCCGCCTCGACGGCGCGCAGCGTCTTGTGAGCGGCCTGCGAAACGGCAAGGGCTTCGCCTTCAGACGCCGGTGCAGCCTCGGTCGCGCGCAGCTTTTCGGCCGCCTCGCTCACCAAACGCCACACGCGCTGGACGAAGCGATGCGATCCCTCGACACCGGCTTCGGACCAGATAACGTCACGATCCGGGGGCGAATCGGAAAGAACGAAGAAGCGGGCCGTATCGGCGCCGTAGGAAGCGATGATGTCGTCGGGATCGACGACATTCTTCTTCGACTTCGACATCTTCTCGATCGAGCCGATGGCAATTTCCTCGCCGGTCTCAAGCAGTACGGCGCGGCGTCGTCCGTCGATCTCTTCGATGCGGATCTCAGCCGGCGTAACCCATTCGCGCTGGGCGCCCTCGCCGCGGCTATAGGTTTCGTGCACGACCATACCCTGGGTGAACAGACCCTTGAACGGCTCGTCGATCGCGACATGGCCGGTTGCCTTCATCGCGCGGGTGAAGAAGCGCGAGTAGAGCAGGTGAAGGATCGCGTGTTCAATGCCGCCGATATATTGATCGACCGGCAGCCAGTGGTTGGCGACCTTGGGGTCGGTCGGATTGTCTTCCCAGGGTGCGGTGAAGCGCGTGAAATACCAGGACGAGTCGACGAAGGTGTCCATCGTGTCCGTCTCGCGCCGGGCATCCTTGCCGCAATGCGGGCAGGCGACGTGGCGCCAGGTCGGGTGACGGTCGAGCGGATTGCCTGGCTTGTCAAAGGTGACGTCCGGCGGCAGCACGACAGGCAGATCGGCTTTCGGAACCGGCACGACGCCACAGTCGTCGCAATGGATGACCGGGATCGGGCAGCCCCAATAGCGCTGGCGCGAAATGCCCCAGTCGCGCAGGCGGAAGTTCACCTTGCGCTCGGCGCGCGGCGTGCCGTTGAACGTTTCCTTTTCCAGCTTCGAAGCGACCGTCTCGAAGGCGTCTTCCGTCGACAGGCCGTCGAGGAAGCGCGAGTTGATCATCACGCCGTCGCCGATATATGCCTCGTCGCCGATTGCAAAGGTCGCGGCATCACCGTCCTTCGGCATGACGACGGGGACGACCGGCAGGCCGTATTTGCGGGCGAAATCGAGGTCGCGCTGGTCGCCGGAGGGGCAGCCGAAAATGGCGCCCGTGCCGTAGTCCATCAGCACGAAGTTGGCGACATAGACCGGCAGCTCCCAGCTCGGATCGAGCGGGTGCTTGGCGCGAATGCCGGTATCGATGCCCTTCTTTTCTGCCGTTTCCAGTGCAGCGAGCGACGTGCCGGCGCGGCGGCATTCCTCGCAGAATGCCTCGACCTCCGGATTGGTGGCTGCCACCTGCCTGGCCAGCGGATGGTCGGCGGCGATCGCCAGGAAGGAGGCGCCGAAGAGCGTATCCGGACGGGTCGTATAGACGGTGAGCTCGGCCGCGTCACCAGCGGTACCGTTCACGAGTTCCCAACGCAGCGACAGGCCTTCCGAGCGGCCGATCCAGTTCTTCTGCATCAGGCGCACCTTCTCGGGCCACTGATCCAGCGTGTCGAGCGCGTCGAGCAGTTCCTGGCTGAAGTCGGTGATGCGGAAGAACCATTGCGTCAGCTCGCGCTGTTCGACCAGAGCGCCCGACCGCCAGCCGCGGCCGTCGATCACCTGCTCGTTGGCGAGCACGGTGTTGTCGACCGGGTCCCAGTTGACCTTCGACTGCTTGCGATAGACGAGACCCTTCTCCAGGAAGTCCAGGAACAGGTGCTGCTGGCGCTGGTAGTAGGCGGGGTCGCAGGTCGCAAATTCGCGGTTCCAGTCGAGCGACAGGCCCATGACCTTGAGCTGCGCCTTCATCGAGGCGATGTTCTGGTAGGTCCAGCTGGCCGGATGCACGCCACGTTCCATGGCGGCGTTTTCGGCCGGCATGCCGAAAGCATCCCAGCCCATCGGGTGCAGCACGTTGAAGCCGCGGGCGCGCTTGTAGCGCGCCACCACGTCACCCATGGTGTAGTTGCGCACGTGGCCCATGTGGATGCGGCCCGACGGATAGGGGAACATCTCGAGCACGTAGTACTTTTCGCGCGGATCGTCGTTCGCGGTCTGGAAGACCTCGTTCTTTTCCCATTCCTGCTGCCAGCGGGGCTCGGCATCACGCGGATTGTATCGTTCGCTAGACATGTCTTTTCGATGTTCCGGAAGTTCTGCGGCGCATAAGGCGCCCTCATGATAGTTGGCGTGACCTTCACCACGAAACCGCCTGACGGTCAAGTTTTTGAAGGGTTTGCCGCGACACTTTGGCGGATTTGAGCCTGCCGGTGTGGCCATGGCCTTGGCAAGTCGCTCAAGTTTGCCTAAGCCGCTCGGTCAGTGGTTTGATAGTTCCTTGTCGGAGAACGGGTCGATGGAAGTCCAAGAGCGGTTGCAGGATGTCGTGAGCCGGATTCAGGCGGCGGAGAAGTCTGCCGATCGCGCCGAGGGCGCCGTTACGCTGGTCGCGGTTTCCAAGACCTTCGACGCCGATACCATCCGGCCGGTGATCGCGGCGGGCCAGCGGGTCTTTGGCGAAAACCGGGTGCAGGAAGCGCAGGGCAAGTGGCCGGAGCTGAAGGCGGAGACATCCGACCTCGAACTTCACCTGATCGGCCCGCTGCAATCGAACAAGGCGGCCGAGGCCGTGGCCCTGTTCGACGTCATCGAGACCGTCGATCGCGAGAAGATTGCCCGCGCGCTCGCGGCAGAGATGCAGAAGCAGGGCCGGAACCTCAGGTTCTACGTTCAGGTCAACACGGGGCTCGAGCCGCAGAAGGCCGGCATCGCACCGGAGGAGACGGTCGCCTTCGTCGATCTCTGCCGCCGGGAGCTGGGCCTTCAGATCGAGGGGCTGATGTGCATTCCGCCGGTCGAGGAAAATCCCGGCCCGCATTTTGCCCTGCTTGCGAAGCTCGCCGCCGCCTGCAGGCTCGACAAGCTGTCGATGGGCATGTCCGGCGATTTCGAGACGGCCATCCAGTTCGGCGCCACCAGCGTTCGCGTCGGTTCGGCCATTTTCGGCGCGCGCTGACGAAAGAGTGTAGGAACTTGCAATTCCAGCGAACCCTTTCACGCTTTCGCTGGAATTGCTCGAGCTCGACGCATACCGCTTTCGTCGGGGTTCCCCTGCCCACTCATTAGCCTATCCTTGCGCATGAGGAGGCCGGACATGTCCGGCAACATGCACAGGGAGGAACGGAAATGGCGAGTCGCTATTCCGAAGTGTACGCCGCCTGGAAGGCGGATCCGCAGGGTTTCTGGTCTGGTGCCGCCGACGCCATCGATTGGTTCGAACGTCCGCAGCGGGCCTTTGACGCCGAGCGTGGCACCTATGGGCACTGGTATGCCGATGGCCTGACGAATACCTGCTACAACTGTCTCGACCGTCATGTCGAAGCGGGGCGCGGAGAGCAGATCGCCTTCATCTATGACAGTCCGGTCACCGGTCGGGTCGAGCGCATTTCCTATGCGGCCCTGCTCGCCGACGTGAAGGCGCTGGCCGCCGTCTATCGGAAGCTCGGCATCGGCAAGGGTGACCGCATTATCATCTACATGCCGATGATCCCGCAGGCGGCGGTTGCCATGCTTGCTGCCGCCCGGATCGGCGCCGTCCATTCCGTGGTCTTCGGCGGTTTTGCCGCCAACGAATTGGCGGTGCGCATCGACGATTGCCAGGCGAAGCTCGTGGTTTCCGCAAGCTGCGGCATCGAACCCGGCCGGACCGTCGCCTACAAGCCGTTGCTCGATGCGGCGCTGGAGATCGCTACCCACAAGCCGGCGCATTGCCTCGTCTTCCAGCGCGAAATGGCGGAAGCCGCCATGACGGAGGGACGCGACATCGATTTTGCTGCGGCGCTGGCCGCGGCGAAGCAGGCGGGCGAAGAGGTCGGATGCACGCCCGTTGCCTCCACCGATCCGCTCTATGTGCTCTACACCTCAGGCACGACCGGCCAGCCCAAGGGCGTGGTGCGCGACAATGGCGGTCACATGGTCGCGCTCAAGTGGTCGATGGAGAATTTCTTCGGCGTCCAGCCGGGCGAGGTGTTCTGGGCCGCCTCCGATATCGGCTGGGTCGTCGGCCACTCCTATATCGTCTATGGGCCGCTCCTGAACGGCAGCACCTCGATCCTCTTCGAAGGCAAGCCGGTCGGAACGCCTGATCCCGGAACCTATTGGCGGATCATTGCCGAGCACGGCGTCGTGGTGATGTTCACGGCGCCGACGGCGTTGCGGGCGATCCGCAAGGAGGACCCTGACGCTTCCCATGTCGGCCGCTACGACCTGTCGCGCTTCCGTGCGCTGTTCCTTGCCGGTGAGCGGGCGGACCCTGACACGATCCGCTGGGCAGAAAAGGCGCTTGGCGTGCCCGTCATCGATCACTGGTGGCAGACGGAGACCGGGTGGCCGGTGGCCGGCAACCCCATGGGCCTCGGCCTGTTGCCGGTCAAATATGGGTCGCCGTCCGTTCCGTTGCCGGGATATGATGTTCAGATCCTCGACGATGCTGGGCATCCGGTCGGCCCGGGGACGCTCGGCAATGTCGTCGTAAAACTGCCGCTGCCGCCCGGCTGCCTGCCGACGCTCTGGAACGCCGACCATCGCTTCCGCGCGGCCTATCTCGACGAGTTCCCCGGCTACTACAAGACCGCTGACGCCGGTTATCTCGACGAGGACGGCTATATCTTCATTATGGCGCGCACCGACGACATCATCAATGTTGCCGGTCATCGCCTCTCGACCGGGGCGATGGAAGAAGTCTGCGCCAGCCATCCCGATGTCGCCGAATGCGCCGTCATCGGCATCGCCGACGATCTGAAAGGCCAGGTGCCGGCGGGCTTCCTGGTGATCAATTCCAATGTTTCCCGTGAAACGTCGGAGATCGAACGCGAAGTGATCGGCCTCGTTCGCGAGCGCATCGGGCCGGTGGCGGCGTTCCGGATGGCGATCTGCGTCAAGCGGCTGCCGAAGACGCGCTCAGGCAAGATCCTGCGGGCAACGATCCAGAAAATCGCCGATCGGCAACCCTGGAAAATGCCGGCGACGATCGACGATCCGCTTATCCTCGACGAGATCACCGTGGCCTTGCATGGCCGGGGAATCGGAATCTAGAGGCTTTCTGAGCCGGCTTATGATGTGAGCGCCGTGGCGCTCGCATCAAGACCTGGCAACCATTGCGAACCAGTCGCTGAAGGCCGACACCGCCTTTGAGCGTGCGGTCTTGGTGATGAGAAAATAGCTTTCGTTTTCGAGCGTGGCGATATCGGAGAGTATCACGAGATCGCCGCTCCCGATTTCGCGCCGGAAGACTTCGACGGGGCACAGTGCCACGCCATGGCCGGCGATGACGGCCGTGGCGAGAAGGTTGAAGTCCTGGAAGATTGGACCTCGCAAGGCTTGCCCCGCTGCCACCCCTGCCTTGGCGAACCAATCGCGCCAGCGCGAGGTTGTCTCGTCATGCAGCAGATCGGCGGAAGCGATCGCCTGCGCCGTCCTCAGGTCCCCTTTCCGTTCGATGTAGCGTGGGCTGGCAACCGGCCGGTTGATTCGTGAAAACAGCCGGTCTGAGCGCGTCCCTTCGCTTGTATCGGCGCCGAGGGTGATGAGGATATCGCAGCCGGTTTCGCGCAATTGCTGCTCGGCCATGGCGTAGACGACCCTGACGTCGACGTCCGGGTGATCGCGGAGAAACTCTCCGAGTGCCGGTATCAGCCAGCGCGTGGCGATCGAAGGAATACAGGCGACGCTCACTTGCGCCTTGGCATTCAGTCGCAGCAACTCCGTTTCCGCGGCGATGCGCTCGAAGGCTGATGTCAGCGTTGCTGCCAAGCTCTCGGCTTCCGCCGCCAGCCGCACACCACGTTTCTCCCGCACGAAGAGCGGCCGGCCGAACCACTCCTCCAGCAGGCGGATCTGGTGGCTGACGGCGGCATGCGTCACGTGCAGTTCGTCCCCGGCGCGGGAGAAACTTGCCAAACGCGCCGCAGCTTCGAAGGCGCGCAGCATGCCAAGTGGCGGCAGTGTCATCTGTAAGATTTCCTCAGCTATTCCGTGAGGAATCGTCGTTTGATCGGCTGCCGATGTCAACGGATACTGGTTTCATCACGGGAATGAGCGGGAAGCTCGCCCGGAAACATTAGAAATCTTTACAGATGGAGAGACCCATGTTCGTGCGCAGCCTGCAGCAAGTCGAGGCAACCGATCATTTCGTCGAATGGGGCAGCGGTACCAGCCACCGCCTGCTTACCGAGAAGGATGGCATGGGTTTCACCGTATGCCACACGGTCGTGCGCGCTGGCACCGTGTCGCTGCTCGAATACCGCAACCATCTGGAGGCGTGCTACTGCATCGCCGGCCACGGTGAGGTCGAGGACATGCAGGGCAAGATCTTCCCGATCACCAAGGGCGACATTTACGTGCTGGACCAGCACGACAAGCACTATCTGCGCGGCGGCAAGGACGAGGATCTGATCCTCGTCAGCATCTTCAATCCGCCGCTTAAGGGAACCGAGCGTCACAACCTCAACGATCCATCCGGTTCGGCTTACTGAACACTTTCTTGAGCACAGGCCAACAAAAAAGCCCGGATCGTCGATCCGGGCTTTGATCGAACTGGACGGTGATCAGTATTGATCGTCGTCGTCCTCGTCCTTGCGGTCCGACTTCAGCGACTTGAGCTTGGCGAAGACGGCATCGGCGTCGATTTCCTTCTCTTCTTCGCGCTCGTAGCTGAAGCCGAGCTTTTCGGTTTCCTGAGCCGACTCCAGCGTCTGGCCGAGTTCGGCAGCCGTCGGCAGCGGACGGCCCTTGGAGGCGCGTTCGACTTCGAGGTCGAGGTCGATCTGCGAACACAGGCCGAGGGTCACCGGATCCATCGGCGTCAGGTTAGCGGAGTTCCAGTGGGTGCGCTCGCGGATCTGTTCGATCGTCGACTTGGTCGTGCCGACGAGGCGCGAAATCTGCGCGTCCTTCAACTCGGGATGGTTGCGTACGAGCCAGAGAATGGCGTTGGGGCGATCCTGGCGCTTGGAGACCGGCGTGTAGCGCGGACCCTTGCGCTTGGAATCGGGAACGCGGACCTTCGGCTCCGAAAGCTTCAGCTTGTGGTTGGGGTTTGCTTCTGCGCGCGCGATCTCGTCACGCGAAAGCTGGCCGGTGGCAATCGGGTCGAGGCCCTTGATGCCCTGCGCGGATTCACCGTCGGCGATCGCCTTCACTTCAAGCGGGTGCAGCTTGCAAAACTGCGCGATCTGGTCGAAGGACAGCGCGGTATTGTCAACGAGCCAGACGGCTGTTGCCTTGGGCATAAGCAGTTGCTGAGCCATGGATATAGTCCTTTTGTCCGTCCGCGCCGGTGTCGCGGGCCGTGGAGTCTACCACTGATTTCCGGGAAATGTGGGCCTCTATACCGTCCTTGTCTCAAAATTGCAATTCTTCAGTTCCAAATGTCCTTTTGTCTAATTGCGGCGGGGATTTGACCTGCTATGAATGTGCGCGAGCGAGCGCCCCGGGGAGGGGTCGCCGGCATCGAAATGCGCAGGGAGGAAAAAATGTCCGCCAAGATCTATCCGGTGTTGAAGTCTGCCAAGAGCCGGACGTTGCTCGACAACGCCACTTACCTGAAGTGGTACGAGGAGAGTGTTTCGGACCCGGCAAAGTTCTGGGGCAAACACGGCAAACGGATCGATTGGTTCAAGCCCTATACCAAGGTCAAGAACACCTCTTTCAAGGGTAAGGTTTCGATCAAGTGGTACGAAGACGGCCTGACCAACGTCTCCTACAACTGTATCGACCGCCACCTGAAGACGCATGGTGAGAAGACCGCGATCATCTGGGAAGGCGACAATCCCTATATCGACAAGAAGATCACCTACAACCAGCTCTACGAACAGGTTTGTCGCCTCGCCAACGTGCTGAAGAAGCACGGCGTAAAGAAGGGCGACCGCGTCACCATCTACATGCCGATGATCCCGGAAGCGGCCTATGCGATGCTCGCCTGCGCCCGCATCGGGGCGATCCATTCCGTCGTCTTTGGCGGCTTCTCGCCGGACGCGCTGGCCGGCCGTATCGTCGACTGCGAGAGCACTTTCGTCATCACCTGCGACGAGGGTGTGCGCGGCGGCAAGCCGGTACCGCTCAAGGAAAACACCGACACGGCGATCGATATCGCGGCCAAGCAGCATGTCATCGTCAACAAGGTGCTGGTGGTCCGCCGCACCGGCGGCAAGACCGCCTGGGCGCCTGGCCGCGACCTCTGGTATCACCAGGAAATCGCGACCGTGAAGCCGCATTGCGAGCCGGCGAAGATGAAGGCGGAAGATCCGCTGTTCATCCTCTATACGTCGGGCTCGACCGGCAAGCCGAAGGGCGTGCTGCACACGACCGGCGGTTACCTCGTCTATGCGTCGATGACGCATGAATATGTCTTCGACTACCGCGATGGTGAAGTCTATTGGTGCACGGCGGACGTCGGCTGGGTCACCGGCCACTCCTATATCGTCTATGGTCCGCTCGCGAATGCGGCGACGACCGTGATGTTCGAAGGTGTTCCGAATTTCCCGGATGCCGGGCGCTTCTGGGAAGTGGTCGACAAGCACAAGGTCAACGTCTTCTATACGGCGCCGACGGCGATCCGCTCGCTGATGGGGGCTGGCGACGAGTTCGTCCAGCGTTCGTCGCGCTCGTCGCTGCGCCTGCTCGGCTCGGTCGGGGAGCCGATCAACCCGGAAGCCTGGGAGTGGTATTACAACGTTGTCGGCGAGCAGAAGTCGCCGATCGTCGATACCTGGTGGCAGACGGAGACGGGCGGCATTCTGATCACGCCGCTGCCGGGCGCGACCGATCTCAAGCCCGGTTCCGCGACCCGGCCGTTCTTCGGCGTGCAGCCGCAGCTCGTCGACAATGAGGGCAACGTGCTCGAGGGCCCTGCCGACGGCAACCTTTGCATCATTGATAGCTGGCCGGGCCAGATGCGTACGATCTATGGCGATCACGCGCGCTTCGCCCAGACCTACTTCGCCACCTACAAGGGCAAGTATTTCACTGGTGATGGCTGCCGTCGCGATGAGGACGGCTATTACTGGATCACCGGTCGCGTCGACGACGTCTTGAACGTCTCCGGCCACCGTCTCGGCACGGCTGAAGTCGAATCCGCGCTGGTGTCGCATCACCTGGTCTCGGAAGCCGCCGTCGTCGGCTATCCGCATCCGATCAAGGGCCAGGGCATCTACTGCTATGTCTCGCTGATGGCCGGCGAGATCGGCAATGATGATCTTCGCGCAGCTCTGGTGAAGCACGTTCGTTCGGAAATCGGACCGATCGCCACGCCTGACAAGATCCAGTTCGCGCCCGGCCTGCCGAAGACCCGCTCGGGCAAGATCATGCGGCGCATTCTGCGCAAGATCGCCGAAGATGATTTCGGAACGCTCGGCGATACGTCAACGCTCGCCGATCCGGCTGTCGTCGACGATCTGATCGCCAACCGTCAGAACAGGGCCTGACGCTCTCGGCCGCTGTCTATCCCGTTGGGTGGGCAGCGGCCGCTTCGATCGAAACAAGCAAGCTTCGCCGGTGAAGTGCGGTGTCGCGACGTGCAATGTTTTGCGCGCATTGCGGCTTTGTGAGCCGGATTCAGATCGCGACCAACGGCTGACAGCTCGCAGCCTCAAATTCAGAAATCGATCGCCCGCCCCTTGATCTCCCAGTCGCCGTAGCGGGCAGGATCTTCACCGCCGCGCCCGCCGATTTCCGGCGGCAATTCCTTCGTGACCTCCGCCCGACGTCGCTCTTCGGCTTCCTTCAGTGCGCGTATGGCTGCAGGCGGCAGTGGTCGCTTCGGACGATCGGGAGCATTGTCATTGTCGTTCTGCATCTGAACGTATCCGGATTCGAGCATCAATATTGAAGAACGGGGCATTTGCACCCATCATATAGGATGCCATTCCCAGAACGGGAACCCTGATTCACGTGAAACATCGACGATCCGGAGACTTTGATGAACCTTGTCCGCACCGCCATGCTGCTTGCAGTCATGACCGCCCTGTTTATGGCGGTGGGCCTCGCCATCGGTGGACGTGGCGGCATGATGATCGCCTTCGTCATCGCTGCGGGCATGAACTTCTTCTCCTACTGGAACTCCGACAAGATGGTGCTGCGCATGTATCGCGCCCAGGAAGTCGATGAACGCAGCGCACCGGAATATTACGGCATCGTCCGTGATCTCGCGCGAAATGCCGGGCTGCCGATGCCGCGCGTCTATGTCATCGACAACCCGCAGCCGAATGCGTTCGCCACCGGTCGCAACCCGGAAAATGCCGCGGTTGCCGCCTCGACCGGCCTGCTGCATGCGCTGAGCTATGATGAAGTCGCGGGCGTGATGGCGCATGAACTGGCGCACGTCCAAAATCGCGACACCCTCACGATGACGCTGACGGCGACGCTTGCGGGTGCGATCTCGATGCTCGGCAACTTTGCCTTCTTCTTCAGTGGCAACCGCGAAAACAATAACCCGCTGGGCTTCATCGGCACGCTGGTCGCCATCATCGTGGCACCGCTGGCGGCGATGCTGGTGCAGATGGCGATCAGCCGCACCCGTGAATACTCCGCAGACCGGCGCGGCGCCGAGATCTGCGGCAAGCCCATGGCGCTGGCCTCCGCCCTGGAGAAGATCGCCGGCGCTGCCCATCGGATTCACAATGACGAGGCCGAGCGCAATCCGGCCACGGCGCATATGTTCATCATCAACCCGCTCTCCGGCGAGCGCATGGACAATCTGTTCTCGACCCATCCGAACACGGAAAACCGGATTGCGGCTCTGCAGCAGATGGCCCAGGAAATGTCTTCGGGCTCGACGCCGCCGGTTCGTGCTGATAATCCCGTGCGCAAATCGCGCTCTGTGCCTCCTACCGGTTGGGGTCGCGGTGGTTCCGAACCGCCCAAAGGTCCCTGGTCCTGATGTCCGCAGAAAACAAAAACGATTCACGTCCGAAACGATCACACGGAAACGGCGCCGCGGCAAAATCGAAGAAGCCCGCCGCTCCGCGCGGCCCGGAAAAACCGGGTCTCAGGGCACGGCAGGCCGCCGCAAAAATTCTGGCCGCGGTCATCGACCGCAAGACCTCGCTTGACGGGATGCTCGACAGCGAGCACGGCAATCCGGCCTACCGCGAGCTCAACGAGGCCGATCGCGCGCTCGTTCGGGCAATCCTGAACTCCGCACTTCGCCATCTGCCACGCATCCAGGCCGCCATCGGTTCGCTGCTGCAGACGCCTTTGCCGGAGGGCGCACGCGCGCTCGAGCATGTGCTTGCCGTGGCGGCGGCACAGATCCTCTATCTCGATGTGCCCGATCATTCCGCCGTCGACCTCGCCGTCGAGCAGGCGCAGGCGGATCCGCGCAATCGGCGTTTCGCCAATCTCGTGAATGCGGTTCTTCGGCGGCTGTCGCGTGAGAAGGATGCCATTCTCGAAAGCATGCGGGAGGTGCCGGCGATGCCGGACTGGTTCTTTGAGCGCCTGATCGCCCGCTATGGCGCTGGACCAGCCCAGCAGATCGCCGAAGCGCAGCTCACACCGGCGGCAATCGATCTATCGGTCAAATCGGAACCGGCAAGCTGGGCCGAGCGTCTCGGCGGCACTGTCTTGCCGACGGGCTCGGTTCGTCTCGGCGCATTCTCCGGCGCCATCCCTTCCTTAGCCGGATTCGAAGAGGGCGCCTGGTGGGTTCAGGATGCCGCCGCATCGATCCCCGCGCGGCTGTTCGGTGACCTTAGCGGCAAGCGGGTCGTCGATCTCTGTGCCGCACCGGGCGGCAAGACCGCTCAACTCATCCTCGCCGGCGCCGAAGTGACGGCGCTTGATCAGTCCGGCAGCCGCTTGCGCCGGCTGAAGAGCAACCTGAAGCGGCTCGGCCTGGAGGCGGAGACGAAGGAAGTCAACATGGCCGACTTCCAGCCGGAAACGCTGTTCGATGCGGCCTTGCTCGACGCGCCCTGCTCGTCCACCGGCACGACCCGTCGTCACCCCGACGTGCTGTGGACCAAGGGCCCGGAAGATATCGCGAAGCTCGCCGCCTTGCAGGAGCGGTTGCTCCGCCACGCGCTCACCGTGGTCAAGCCCGGCGGCATCGTCGTCTTCTCCAATTGCTCCCTCGATCCGCTCGAAGGCGAAGAGGTCGTCCAGCGGGTGGTCGGTTCGGGCGCCGTCTATGAGCGGGTTGCGATCTCCCGCGCGGATTGGCCGGGGCTGGAGGACGCAATCACGCCGCTTGGTGAGATGCGCACTACGCCGGCCATGCTGCCGCTCGATGCGCCCTTTGCCGGCGGCCTCGATGGCTTCTACGCGGCAGTGATTCGCCGCAAATAGCACCGCTGGCCCGCGGTCAGGCCGGTCAGGATGGGCTCAAGGCCCTGTCTTGCCGTGTCATTTGACGCTTTCGCGCCAGGGGCCTATCAAAGATGGCAAGATTGATAAAAGTTTAACGGTCTCTCTGGCACCATGCGGCGGCTGGCGCGAGACCATCGCCCGTTCAGATGTTTGAGCGGTCGTGCCAGTAATGAGGAAACCGGCGGCGTTGAGGTTGTTTTCCGGCAGGCGGAGGCTTTCTTACCTGTATGTGCGTGAAGGCTGGCGCCGCGTGTCGCGCCGGCTGTCGATCGGCCGTGTCTCCACCCTGCGTTTCACCGGCACGACGCCGAACCGCCTGATCGTCGCGCCGACCGATCTCAGAGCCGTCGATCCCTTTGTCGCCGAGGAAATCCTCGCCGGGCGTTTCCCGCTTGCCGGCCGCGTCCTCGATACGGAAGGCGAGTCGCCGTTCGAGATCGATCTTCCGTCGCGCGAGTTTGCGGCGCGTCTCCACTCCTTCGGCTGGCTGAGACATCTGCGTGCGATCCGCGAGGACGCCGGCTACGTGCGCTTGCGCCAGATCGTCGACGATTGGATCGCCACCCATGGCCGCGATCTCGGCGGCATCGCCTGGGATCCTGATATCATCGCCCAGCGCATCATTGCCTGGCTTTCTCACTCGCCTGTGGTTCTGCGCAACGCCGAACACGGTTTCTATCGCCGTTTCCTGAAGAGCCTCGCGCTTCAGGTGCGTTATCTTCGCCATATCGCCGATACGGTGCGCGACGGCGAGGCGCGGCTTCGGGTGCGGCTTGCGCTTGCCATGGCGTCGGTCGCCATGCCGGCTTCGCCGAGCGCCATTCGCAAGGCCTCGCGCCATCTCGACCTCGAACTCGACCGCCAGATCCTGCCGGATGGCAGCCATTGCTCGCGCAGCCCGCGGGCCGGGCTCGAACTGTTGCTCGATCTGCTGCCGCTCCGGCAGACCTACGTCAATCTCGGCCATGACGTGCCGTCGCGGCTGATCCCCTGCATCGATCGGATGTATCCGGCTCTGCGCTTCTTCCGGCATCAGGGAGGGGAGCTCGCGCTGTTCAACGGTGCAACCTCGGTCCTGGCACATGAACTGGCCTCCGTGCTGCGTTACGACGAGACGGCAGGCGACCCGTTCCGGTCTCTGCCCCATGCGCATTACGAGCGTCTGGCGATCGAGAACACCGTCGTCATCATGGATACCGGCCGGCCGCTGTCCGTCGATCTTTCGCGCAGCGCCCATGCCGGCTGCCTGTCCTTCGAAATGTCCTCGGGCAAGACGCGCTTCGTCGTCAATTCGGGCGCACCGAAATTTGCCGGCGATCGTTTCAGGCAGATGTCGCGCACGACCGCGGCGCATTCGACGGTGACCGTCAACGACACGTCCTCGTCACGCTTCTCGCAGTCGCGCTTTCTCGGACCGATCATGACGACAGGCGTTTCTAAGGTTGCGGTGGCGCGCAAGGACGAGCCGGGTCGGCTGGAGTCGGTGACGGCAAGTCATGACGGTTATCTTGCCGCCTTCGGCCTGGTGCACGAGCGTGACATCGGCGTCCTGAACGGTGGCCGCATGATCCGCGGTCGCGACCGGCTGTCGCGCGCCGACGGCAGTGATCCGGACGAAGGCGATACGGCCACCGCGGTCGCCCGCTTCCATATTCATCCGGCGGTCGGCATCCGCCAGAACAATGCACGCGAGGTCTTTCTGACCGCGCCGGATGGCGAGATCTGGCTCTTTGCCTGCCAGGACGGAGAGCTCGCCGTCGAAGAGGATATCTTCTTTGCCGATCCTTCCGGCATCCGCGCGTCGTCGCAACTGACCGTAACCTTCGCCGTCGGCCGCCAGCCGGAGATCCAGTGGACCTTCTCGCGCGCGAACTGAGGTGCTTATTTTAGCGCTGCCGCCTCGTGGAGGTTTCTTCGACCGGCAAGCTATGCTAACGGGCAGCCATCCCAACCGCCGGAGCATCCTCCCGGGCGTCCGGCGCCGCCAAAGGAGCATGGTTGATGGCTGTCGCCTCCAAGAAAATCCCCGCCCCGAACGAGGTTACGGTCCGCACCGCCCTCCTCTCCGTCTCCGACAAGACCGGCGTCGTCGATCTGGCGCGTTCCCTTCACGAGAAGGGGATCCGGCTCGTATCGACCGGCGGCACGCACAAAACACTCTCGGAAGCCGGCCTGCCGGTGAGTGACGTTTCCGAACTGACCGGTTTTCCCGAAGTCATGGATGGCCGGGTGAAGACCCTGCATCCGGGCGTGCATGGCGGCCTGCTGGCAATCCGGGACGATGCCGAACACGTCGCCGCCATGTCCACGCACGGCATCACCGCGATCGACCTCGCGATCATCAACCTCTATCCCTTCGAAGAAGTCCGGGCCAAGGGCGGCGACTATCCGACCACCGTCGAGAACATCGACATCGGCGGCCCGGCAATGATCCGCGCCTCGGCCAAGAACCATGCCTATGTGACGATCGTCACGGATCCGGCTGACTATCCGCTGCTGCTCGAAGAGCTTGACGCGGGCAAGACGACCTATGCGTTCCGCCAGAAGATGGCGGCCAAGGCCTATGCCCGCACTGCGGCTTACGATGCGGCCATCTCCAACTGGTTTGCCGAGGCGCTGGATACGGCGATGCCGCGCCACCGCGTCATCGGCGGCGTGCTGAAGGAAGAAATGCGTTACGGGGAGAACCCGCATCAGAAGGCGGGCTTCTACCTCACCGGCGAGAACCGCCCGGGCGTCGCCACCGCGACGCTACTGCAGGGCAAGCAGCTTTCCTACAACAACATCAACGATACGGATGCCGCCTTCGAACTCGTCGGCGAATTCCTGCCGGAGAAGGCGCCGGCCTGCGCCATCATCAAGCATGCCAATCCGTGCGGCGTCGCCACCGCGCCGACGCTTGCCGAAGCCTATCGCCGGGCGCTTGCCTGCGATTCCACCTCGGCTTTCGGCGGTATCATCGCGCTCAACCAGGAACTCGATGCGGAGACGGCGGAAGAAATCGTCAAGCTGTTCACCGAAGTGATCATCGCTCCTTCCGTGAGTGACGCGGCCAAGGCCGTGATCGCCCGCAAGCCGAACCTGCGCCTGCTTTCGACCGGCGGCCTGCCGGACCCGCGCATTCCGGGCCTTGCGGCCAAAACCGTCTCGGGCGGCCTGCTGGTGCAGACGCGTGACAACGGCATGGTCGAAGATCTCGAGCTCAAGGTCGTGACCAAGCGTGCACCGACCGCTCAGGAACTCGAGGACATGAAGTTCGCCTTCAAGGTGGCGAAGCACGTCAAGTCGAACGCGATCGTCTATGCGAAGGATGGCCAGACCGCCGGCATCGGCGCCGGCCAGATGAGCCGCGTCGATTCCGCTCGCATCGCGGCAATCAAGGCCGAGGAAGCGGCCAAGGCCCTGGGCCTGGCCACGCCGCTCACCAAGGGCTCCGCTGTCGCCTCCGAAGCCTTCCTGCCCTTTGCCGACGGTCTGCTTTCGGCGATCGCCGCGGGTGCAACCGCCGTCATCCAGCCGGGTGGTTCGATGCGTGACGAAGAGGTGATTGCCGCTGCCGACGAACATGGCGTCGCCATGGTCTTCACCGGCATGCGCCACTTCCGTCACTGAGACGACACCGGGATAGCGTTCGACGCATGTCCCGGAGTTTGCCTGTAGATCAACAGTCAGAGGCCGTCGCGTCCCCAGGACTCGGCGGCCTTCTTGTGTCTGGTGTCGGCCGGATACGGCGTGCGCAGCAGGATCAGGAAACCGACCGCAAGGAAGACGATGAGCGCCATCATGCCGGTGCGGGCCGAGCCGGTGGCAAGCGTGATCGTGGCAACCGCCGCCGGGGCGAGGAATGAGGTGGCGCGGCCGGAGAGCGCATAGAGGCCGAAGTAGCGGCCTGCCTCGTCCGGGCTGACGCTGCGGGCGAGATAGGAGCGTGAGGAGGCCTGTACCGGACCGAAGGCGATGCCGACCAGCAGTCCGTAGAGGATGTAGGCTTTCTCGGCGGCGGTGCCGAAGAGCGCACCGGAGTCGTCTGTCGATAGCGGTATCAAGCCAAAGGCGGTGAAGCCGGGCCCGGTCGAGACGATGCCTATCGTCGCAACGATAAGGCAGATGAGGCTGGCGGTGACGATGGCCTTGGAACCGAGCCGGGCATCGAGCCTGCTTGCATAGAGACAGCCGCCGATGGCGACGACGTTGAGAATGATGCCGTAGATGCCGAGTTCCAGCGTCCGCCAGCCGAACATGGCCGCGGCGAAGGTGCCGCCGAGTGCCAGAAGGCCGTTGACGCCGTCCTGGAAGATCATGCGCGCGATCAGGAAGCGCAGAATGCCGGCTCTATCCCTGAGTTCGCCGAGCGTGCCTTTGAGCTCTCTGAGGCCGGTCACGGTCGCCTTGCCGAGCGACATGGTCGCCTTGGTCGCATCAGGCGTGAACAGGAACATCGGCAGGATGAAGACGAAATACCAAAGTGCTGAAATCGGTCCGGTGATGCGCGCGTCCTCCCCCGTTGCCGGATCCAGCCCGAACAAGGGATCGATGCCGGCTGCCGTCTTGCCGGTTTCGGGGTTGCCGGCAAGCAATGCGACGACGGCGATCAGCACGATCATGCCGCCGAGATAGCCGAGACCCCAGGCGATGTTGGAGATGCGGCCGACATCCTTCTCGTCGACCAGCCGGGTCATCATCGAATCGTTGAAGACGATCGAGAATTCGGCCGCGACGGTCGCGAGCACCATGAAGATCGCCGGGTAGAGGATCGGAGAGCCCGGGGCCGCAAACCAGAGCATAGCCAGCGATGTCATCTTGATGACGGCGAAGAAGGCGATCCAGGGCTTTCGCGGGCCGGTCGCGTCCGCGATGGCACCCAGCACTGGCGAAAGGACCGCGATGATGATGCCGGAAACGGTCAGCGTGTAGCCCCACATCGCCTGGCCGACGGCGTGATCCTCGGTCAATCGGGAGACGAAGTAGGGGCCGAAGATGAAGGTGGTGACGACGGTGAAGAAGGGTTGCGCCGCCCAGTCGAACAGCATCCAGCCGGCGATGCCTGCGCGCGATGTCCGCGGCTGTTCTTCCGTCCTCTCGGCCAAAATCTGCAAGGTCCCCCTCCCGAAACGACTGCGCCGCGCGTCCCTGGAACGCGCGGCGCAGCCTATCTTCAATCGGACCGATTCCAAAAGGTCCAGAGCGGGATCCGGGCGAAAAAACTGCCCACGCCCCCATTCGTCCTGTTCAGGCGGACCGGTCCGATCCGATCCGTGCCGATCAAGACGGGACGAACCGTCTCACTGCGCCCTTCCGCGCGCCAGGTCGTTGAGGAGGCCTGCAGCAACCGTGATCTTGGCGAGCGTCGTTTCGCCCTTCTCGGTCAGGAGCTGCAGCTGGCCGGTCGCCTGGGCGACACGGACACGCGCGCTCTCCTCCCAGGCGGCAACCGGATTGCGTTCCTTCTTCTGCTCGCGCAGCGCTGCTGCTGTGATCTCCCGCCGTGCCGCGGCGATATCGGAGACGGCCCGCGACAGAGCCATGGCCTCGAACTGCTCCGTTGCCGGAACGCGATCGGAGGCCGCCAGCAGCCGGTTGATCCGAAGCGTATCGGTGACGGCGAAGTAGCCCTGCGCCGTGCGGCTCAGCGTCTCGCCGGTTTCAGCGGCAATCTGCATGATCTCCGGCACGAGCGTCATCAGCGTCAGTTCCGAGATTTCCTCGGCGAGCTTGGCCGGTACGCCGCCCTCGACGAAGGCCGCCGTCTTCAGCCGTGCTTCTTCGGCACTCTCGCCGGAAACCGCGGTGCGCATCGTGGCGCGCAGCTTCTGCAGGCCGTCACGCAGGCGCGATACGGCCTCGGAGACGGAGCCGGTCGCCGCATGGGTACGCAACGCCCGCTCGGTGACGAGCGTGAAGATGCGGCCGACTTCCTGGTAGAGGATGTTCTGCAGGCCGCCGCCGATCTTGTTGTCGAGCGCGTCGATCTCGTCATAGATGCGCGGCAGGTCGAAGCCGTCGAGTGCCAGCACTGCGGCCTTGACGACATCGGCCGAGAGGAAGCCGGTGGCGTCCGTCAGGGTCGAGACGAAGGCGGGACCGCCACGGTTGATCACCTCATTGGCGAGGATCGTCGCGATGATTTCGCGGCGCAGGCGATGCCCGCGGATGTCGCCCGCATAGGCCTTGCGCATCTTCGCCGGGAAGTAGCGCTCCAGCGTCGCCGTGAAGTACGGATCGTCAGGCAGTTCGCTCGCAATCAGCTCATCGAAGAGAACGAGCTTGGAGTAGGACAGCAGCACGCCGATTTCCGCGCGGGTCAGCGGCTTGCCCGCCTGGTAGCGCTCGGTCATCGCCTGGTCGGTCGGCAGCGTCTCGACCTTGCGGTTGAGATGGCCGTCGGCCTCGAGGCGCGTCATGAGCCGGCCAAGCGCCGTGCGGTTGCCGAGGCCCTGCATCGCGGTCAGCGAGATCGCCAGCGATTGCTCGTAGTTGTTGCGCAGCACCAGATGGCCCACTTCCTCGGTCATCGAGGCAAGCAGCGTGTTGCGCTTCGCACGGGTCAGGCGACCGTCGCGCATGGCGGAAGCAAGCGCGATCTTGATGTTGACCTCGACGTCCGAGGAGTTGACGCCCGCCGAGTTGTCGATGGCATCCGAATTGCAGCGGCCGCCATTGAGGCCGAAGCCGATGCGGCCCTTCTGGGTAACGCCGAGGTTGGCACCCTCGCCGATGACGCGGGCGCGGACCTCTTCGGCCGTCACGCGGATGGCATCGTTGGCACGGTCGCCGACTTCCGCATCCGTTTCGTTGCTGCCGCGCACATAGGTGCCGATGCCGCCGAACCAGAGCAGGTCGACCTGGCTCTTCAGGATCGCGTTCATGATCTCGAAGGGGGTCGCCTTCTGCTTGTCGAGGCCGATGGCCGCCATCGCCTGCGGCGTCAGCGTCACCGATTTCTCGGCACGCGAGATGATCATCGCGCCCTCGGAAAGGGTCTTGCGGTCATAGTCCTGCCAGCTCGAACGCGGCAGGGCGAACATGCGTTTGCGCTCGGCAAAGGAGGCTTCGATATCCGGCGACGGATCGATGAAGATGTCGCGGTGGTCGAAGGCCGCGATCAGGCGGATCTTCTCCGAGAGCAGCATGCCGTTGCCGAAGACGTCGCCCGACATGTCGCCGACACCGGCGACGGTGAAGGGCGTCGTCTGGATGTCGATGTCCATCTCGCGGAAGTGCCGCTTGACGGTCTCCCAGGCGCCGCGGGCGGTGATGCCCATCTTCTTGTGGTCGTAGCCGGCGGAACCGCCGGAGGCGAAGGCGTCGTCGAGCCAGAAGCCCGCTTCCTGCGCAAGGCCGTTGGCGGTGTCGGAGAAGGTTGCCGTGCCCTTGTCGGCGGCAACGACGAAATACGGGTCGTCGCCGTCGCGGCGCAGCGTATCGGCCGGCGGCACGATATCCTGGCCGACGATGTTGTCGGTCACCGAGAGCAGAGTGCGGATATAGGTCTTGTAGGCCTCGGTACCGGCCTTGAAGACCTCGTCACGGGTGCCGCCGACCGGGAGCTGCTTCGGGTAGAAGCCGCCCTTGGCGCCAACCGGCACGATGACGGCGTTCTTGACCTGCTGCGCCTTGACGAGGCCAAGCACTTCCGTGCGGTAGTCCTGAGCGCGGTCCGACCAGCGCAGGCCGCCACGAGCGACCTTGCCGAAGCGTAAGTGCACGCCCTCGACCTCGGTGCCGTAGACGAAGATTTCGCGGAACGGACGCGGTTCCGGCAGGCCGTCGAGCTGCTTCGGATCGAGCTTGAAGGCGAGAACCGCGCGCGGCTTGCCCTCTGCGTCATGCTGGAAGTAGTTGGTCCTGAGCGTCGCTTCGATCGCGTTGACGTAGCGGCGCAGGATGCGGTCTTCGTCGAGGCTCGGAACGGCTGACAGCGCGTCTTCGATCGCGGAAAGCAGGGCGCTGCACTTCTTGGCACGCGGCTTTTCCTCGAGCTTCGGATCCATGCGGGTCACGAACAGCTTGAAGATCTCGGCGGCGATCGCCGGATACTTGTTCAGCGTGTCGGCGATATAGCCCTGCGAATAGGTGATGCCGGCCTGGCGCAGATAGCGGGCATAGGCGCGCAGCACCGTGACTTCGCGGGCATTGAGGCCCGCAAGCAGGATCAGCCGGTTGAAGTTGTCGTCCTCGATCGTGCCTTTCCAGGCGGCGAGGAACGCCTCCTCCAGGGCCGGGCCCGTCTTGTCGAGGTTCAGCGTGTGCCCGTCGCGGTGGATCAGCTCCATGTCGTGCAGCACGACCTTGCGCTCGTCTTCGCCATGGACCTTGACGCCGATATCGTAGGTCTGCTCGCTGATCACCCGGAAGCCGAGGTTTTCGAGCAGCGGCACGCGGCGCGACAACGATACGGGCTCGCCGGCATGGAAGATCTTCAGCTCTGCCGTATCGGCGCGCGTGACGGCGCGCGGGTAGTGATAGAAGGAGATCCGGATCGGGTCTTCCATCTTGCAGGCGGCGATATCCGCGAGGTCGGCATAGGCTTCCGCCGGGGTGAAGAATGACTGATAGGCTTCGTCGACATTGAGTTCGATGCCGTCCTTGCGGGCGAGCAGATCGAACCGGTCGATCCAGCGCGTCACGATTTCGCGGACAGCTTCCTCGAGCTTGGCCTGCGGAATGCGTGGGGTCTTGCCGGCGGAACGGCCGATGATGAAGTGGACGCGGGCCAGGCCGCCTTCCGGGAAGGCCGGGTAGTAAGCCGAGACGCGGCCGTCATAGACCGTCTTCAGGTAGTCGCCGATCTTCTCGCGAACGTCCGAATCATACTGTTCGCGCGGCACGAAGACGATGACCGAGACGAAACGGTCGAAATGGTCGATGCGCGGCAGCACGCGGATGCGCGGCCGGTCGCCGAGCTCGTTGATCTGCTCGCAGAAGGCGGCAAGCAGGCCGACATCGATCTGGAACAGGTCGTCACGCGGATAGGACTCCAGCGTGTTTGCCAGCATCTTGCCGGAATGGCTCTGCGGGTCGTAGCCGAAGTGATCGACGATCTTCTCGATCTTGTGGCGCAGCAGCGGGATCTCGGATGCCTGGCGGGTGTAGGCCGTGGAGGTGAACAGGCCGACGATGCGCAATTCCCCGGTGACATTGCCGTCGGCATCGAAACGCTTGACGCCGACATAGTCCATATAGGCGCGGCGATGCACGACCGACTTGACGTTGGCCTTGGTGACAATCAGGAAATCCGGGCCATCAAGGAAGGCGAGGATTTCCGGCGTGGTCAGCACCGCGTCCTTGCCCTGGCGCAGGACGCGTACGTCCGGGTTGGAAAGAATGCCGAGGCCCCTGCCCTTGCCGCGTTCGACGGCTGCCTTCTCGCCCTTGCCCGAATAGGTGTACTCGCGCATGCCGAGGAAGGTGAAGTTGTTGTCGCGCAGCCAGCGAAGGAAGGCGAGCGCCTCGTCACGGTCGCTCTTCTTGCGCGACGCGTTGTAGGCCTCGAGTTCCTGCATGGCCTGGTCGAGCAGCGCCGTCATCGCCGGCCAGTCGTGCACGGTCTGATGCACCTGCTCCAGCACGTCGCGAATGCGGTTGCTGAGGTGTTCGGCCTCGACGGGTGCCAGCTTGGTCAGATGGATCTGGATGTGGCTGACGCGGTGTGCCGGATCGCTTGCCTCGTCCGGATCGAAGAGCTTCGCCGGCTCGCCCGGTTCCTGAACCAGGATGGGATGGATCGCGAGGTGAATGTCGCGGTGGGTGCTGGTGATCTCCCCCATGATCGAATCATAGAGGAACGGCATGTTGCGTTCGGTGATCGCGATGATCGAAACCTCGGTGCCGCCAGGTGCGACGCCGGCGACGCTCTCCACCGAAACCTGTGGCTTGCCGCCATCCCAGCGGGCGAGCTCACGGTGCGCATGGGCTGCAGTCAGCGCCAGCATGTCCGCCGAATAGAGATCGAGGTCGTCGTTGCTGGCCCCACCGAAGAGGATTTCCGGCGCCAGCCCGTCGACGCCCAGTTTGATGGCGGCCGCCTTTGCTGCGTCGATGTGTCTGTCCCGCTTCGGATTGTATTTCACGCCCATGAAGTCTCTCCCACTCATGATAGGCCAAACCCTATCAGAACCATGGCTAATGGCGACCGCTTTTTACGCCGATTTCGGCAAAATCGAGCCCAAAATCGGAGAATTTCACGTGAAAACAGCTTAAATCCATTTAAATCGAAGGCAATTTCGCGAAAATTGCTCGAAAATCGATGAAAAAGCACGAAAACGCCAGCGGCTTCTGCGGGACCTATCTGCCATCGGCTGTTGACAGGGCGGTGACAGTCGGGTGATCAGAGTTCTAGACTGAAGGATTGGACTCGTCGATGCCCGAAATGCCCTCCCTGCCCGGCGCCGTCATCGTCATCTCGAGCCATGTCGTACGTGGCAAGGTCGGCAACCGGGCCGCAGTCTTCGCGCTGGAGACGCTGGGGCATCCGGTCTGGGCTCTGCCGACGGTCATTCTTCCCTGGCATCCCGGGCACGGGCGCTCGACGCGCGTCACCATTGCGGATGCGGATTTCCAGTCGGTGATCGACAATCTCATTGCCGCGCCCTGGGTGGGCGAGGTGCGCGCCGTGCTTTCGGGCTATCTCGGCTCGGCCGGCCAGGCCGAGGGTGTCGCGCGACTGGTGGCAGCTCTCAGAGAGCGCAATCCCAAACTCATCTATGCCTGCGATCCCGTCATCGGCGATGCCGGCGGGCTCTATGTTCCGGAGGCGACCGCGGCGGCCATTCGCGACCGGCTGCTGCCGCTTGCCAATCTGGCGACACCGAACCGCTTCGAGCTTGCCTGGCTCTCCGGCGCCACGCTGGAAACGAATACGGCGATCCTCGATGCCGCTCTCGGCCTCGGCCCGGCCCGCGTGCTGGTGACCTCGGCAGTGCCGATGATGAGCGGCGGTACGGGCAACCTGTTCCTTTCGGGCAATCATGCGCTGCTTGCCGAGCATCGGCTCGTCGAGAACCCGCCGAATGGCACAGGCGACTTGCTGACTGCCGTGTTCCTGGCGCGACTTCTCGAAGGACTTTCAGAAGAGCGCGCACTGCAGATGGCGACTGCGAGCGTGTTCGAGATCATCGCGCGCAGCGTCAAGCGCGGTGCCGATGAACTGACGATCGAGCAGGACGCCTCGAGCCTTTCGACGCCGATGGCGATGGTGCAGATGCGCCGACTGGTACATCCGAATCAGATACGGCGAAAATAGAAGAAGCTGTTCATCGACGATGCCTGGAAGACATCGTGGATTGAACTTTAGATCATGATGATTTTCATGACTTGGAGCGTGATGCGGGCGAAGGCCCGCGTCTGGCTCGAAGCAGCAGCGGAGAAACCGATGGACAAGCAGCAGCAGCGTTTTCCGGATCACCTTCTGAACGGCTACCGCAACTTCATGAATGGCCGCTTCAACGAGCAGCAGAAACGCTACAAGGTGCTCGCGGAAACCGGCCAGAAGCCGAAGACGATGGTCGTTGCCTGTTGCGATTCGCGTGCGGCGCCGGAAACGATCTTCGACAGCGGCCCGGGTGAACTCTTCGTCGTGCGCAACGTCGCCAATCTCATGCCGCCCTATGAGCCCGACGGTCACTATCACTCGACGTCGGCCGCCCTGGAGTTCGCTGTGCAGTCGCTGCGCGTCAGCGATATCGTCGTGATGGGGCATGGCCGCTGCGGCGGCATCAAGGCGGCCCTCGATCCGGATGCCGAGCCCTTGTCGCCCGGTGATTTCATCGGTCGCTGGATGCACCTCCTGAAGCCGGCAGCCGAGCAGATCCAGAGCAACGACATCATGACCCAGGCGGAGCGCCAGCGTGCGCTCGAGCGGGTCTCGATCCGCAACTCGCTTGCCAACCTGCGCACTTTCCCCTGCGTTCAGATCCTCGAGGCCAAGGGCAAGCTTCACCTGCATGGCGCCTGGTTCGACATCTCGACCGGCGAGCTCTGGGTGATGGACCCGGCGACCGGCGACTTCTCCCGCCCGGGCATGTAGCCAGCAAAAAGCCCGGTCCATCGAACCGGGCTTGAGACTATCTCAGAAAAGGTCGGACATCCCAAAGATCAGAGGCCGTCGATCTCCGCGCCGATGATGGCGATTGCCTGCTGGTAGACGCTTGCCGCGTTCCAGCCTTGGATCGCACCGAAGTTCGCCTGGCCGGGCTGATAGCCTGCACCCGGCTGCCAGCCGTGGCCGCGCAGGAAGTTGGCGGTCGAAGCCAGCGCGTCGGCCTTGGAGCGCACCATGTCGATGTGGCCATTGCCATCGCCATCGACGCCATACTTCAAGACGTTGGCCGGCAGGAACTGGGTCTGGCCGATCTCGCCGTGGGCAGCACCGCGCGCATCCGGGCTCAGGTCGCCGCGCTGCACGAGCCGCAGCGCCGCATAGAGCTGATCGGTGAAGTAGTCCGAGCGGCGGCAGTCATAGGCAAGCGTCGACACGGCCGAAAGCGTATGCTCCTTGCCCATGAAGCCACCGAAGCCGGTCTCCATGCCCCAGATGGCGATCAGCGGGCCGGCCGGGACGCCGAAACGCTGCTCGATGCTGGTGAACAGCGCGGCGTTCTGCTGTTTCATCTTCTTGCCGCGGGAAATGATCGCCTGGCCACCGCGCTTCTGCATGAATTGGTCAAGTGACAGCTTGAAGCTCTTCTGGCCACGGTCGGCGCGGATCGTGGCCTTGTTGTAGGAGACGCTCGAGAGGGCGCGATCGAGGACCGCAGGGCTGATCCCGTTGCCGGAGGCTTCCTGCTTGAAGTTCTGCACCCAGGCAGCAAAGCCGCTTCCGTCATTGCCGCATTGGGCGGCAGATGCCACCGCCGGAAAAATTGCAGTCGAAATCAGGGCAGCAAGCCCCACTGCTACGCACTTTGCCCTGTGCATGAAATACCCCGTCATAGCCCGAATCTCGTTGCTTTCAAAAAATGCCAGCCTTCGCCGGCGGTGTCACCTGCCGGGAGCGGCGGGTAACTTTATCGTCGTTTCACGTGAATCCGGGGCGACACGGCCCATGGCCCGTGAAACGGGAAACCCGCCAAGCCCGGATGGGCTCGGCGGGAAGAACTGCTCTACTGCCTGTTTCAGGCTGCCTGCTTGCGCGGCTTGATGAGGCCACGGTTGACTAGGAGCTCGGCGATCTGGATCGCGTTCAGTGCGGCGCCCTTGCGCAGGTTGTCGGAGACGACCCACAGGTTGAGGCCGTTTTCGACCGTCGCGTCTTCGCGGATGCGCGAGATGTAGGTCGCATCTTCGCCGGCGCATTCGTAAGGGGTGACGTAGCCGCCGTTTTCATGCTTGTCGACGACCAGGCAACCCGGTGCCTCACGCAGGATATCGCGCGCTTCATCGGCGGTGATCTCGTTTTCGAATTCGATGTTGACCGATTCCGAATGGCCGATGAACACGGGAACGCGCACGGCGGTGCAGGTCACCTTGATCTTCGGATCGAGCATCTTCTTGGTTTCAGCCAAGACCTTCCACTCTTCCTTCGTGTAGCCGTCTTCCATGAACACGTCGATGTGCGGGATGACGTTGAAGGCGATGCGCTTGGTGAACTTCTTCGATTCGATCGGGTCGGCAACGAAGACCGCGCGGGTCTGGTTGAAGAGCTCATCCATGCCCTCCTTGCCGGCACCGGAAACCGACTGGTAGGTCGAGACGACGACGCGCTTGATCTTGGCGTGGTCGTGCAACGGCTTCAGCGCGACGACGAGCTGTGCGGTCGAGCAATTCGGGTTGGCGATGATGTTCTTCTTGGTGAAGAGCGAGACCGCGTCCGGGTTTACTTCCGGAACGATCAGCGGCACTTCGGCGTCGTAGCGCCAGGCCGAAGAATTGTCGATGACGACGCAGCCCTGCTGGCCGATCTTCGGCGAATACTTGAGCGAAACCGCGCCGCCGGCCGACATCAGGCAGATATCGGTATCGGAGAAATCGTAATTTTCGAGGTTCTTGACCTTGAGGGTCTTGTCGCCAAAGGAAACTTCCGTGCCCTGGGAGCGGGCGGAAGCGAGGGCGACCACTTCATCCGCGGGAAAGCCGCGTTCGGAAAGGATGTTCAGCATCTCCCGGCCGACATTGCCGGTGGCGCCTGCAACTGCAATCTTGAAACCCATGATCTAAGCTCTCTTTCTGTCTCTCCTCATCGGGTGGAGGGGGAACTGCGCGCGCTGCCGCGAAGGTTCCGGTCCCCGGCCTTACCGGGGAGAGAGCGGAGGGCCAGAGACGTCAGACGGTTTTCGTCGTCGTTTTGGCCGTTGTTTTGCAAGCGAACGAAAAATCGACATCCTGCCCCGCGGCAAGAGCCGGCAGGATCAAAGCAGCAATGGCTGGACCGATCGGTCGCATGGTGGTGATTTCCTCGTTCGACGCTGCTCTTACGCGGTTTTGGGGAAGAGTCAAGACATGGCGGCGCTACGGCGTCTTTGCCGGACCCTCCGCGGTCGATCGCCGCATTAGACGAAAGTCATAAGCCGAAAGCATCTCTGCCTGCGGCGGCGCTTTTCTGACATCCTCGGGATCAGGCGCACCACGTCTGGACATTCAAGGGAGGAATGCCGGACCAGCCAATGGGCGCTCCAACAACTGTTTTGGAGTGGAGGATAAACGAAATGGCAAATGTCGCGACAGCGGACGATGTAAGAACCCGTCCGATGACCGGCGAGGAGAAGAAGGTCATCTTCGCCTCGTCTCTCGGTACCGTATTCGAATGGTACGATTTCTATCTCTATGGTTCGCTTGCCGTCTACATCGGCGCGACGTTCTTCAGTGCCTACCCGGAAACGACACGCAACATCTTCGCATTGCTGGCCTTCGCCGCCGGCTTCCTGGTGCGTCCGTTCGGCGCACTGGTCTTCGGTCGGCTCGGCGATCTCGTCGGCCGCAAATACACCTTCCTCGTCACCATCCTGATCATGGGCCTGTCGACTTTCCTCGTCGGCGTCCTGCCCGGCGCTGCCTCGATCGGCATCACCGCGCCGATCCTGCTCATCGCCCTGCGCATGCTGCAGGGCCTGGCGCTCGGCGGTGAATATGGCGGTGCCGCCACCTATGTGGCCGAACATGCGCCGCACGGGCGCCGCGGCTATTTCACCTCCTGGATCCAGACCACGGCGACGCTCGGCCTGTTCCTGTCGCTGGTGGTGATCCTGCTCGTGCAGTTTGCCGTCGGCAAGGAAGCCTTTGCCGCCTGGGGCTGGCGCATTCCGTTCCTGGTCTCGGTCGCTCTGCTCGGCGTCTCGGTCTGGATTCGTCTAAAGATGAACGAATCGCCCGCCTTCAAGAAGATGAAGGAAGAGGGCAAGGGCTCGAAGGCGCCGCTGTCGGAAGCCTTCGGTCAGTGGAAGAACGCCAAGATCGCGCTTCTGGCGCTGTTCGGCGCTGTCGTCGGTCAGGCAGTCGTATGGTACTCGGGCCAGTTCTACGCGTTGTTCTTCCTGACGGGCGTGCTCAAGGTGGACGGCCAGTCCGCCAACCTGATGGTCGCTGCCTCGCTGCTGATCGGTACCGGCTTCTTCGTGTTCTTCGGCTGGCTCTCCGACAAGATCGGTCGCAAGCCGATCATCATGGCCGGTCTGCTGCTTGCCATGCTCACCTACTTCCCGCTGTTCAAGGCGCTGACCTGGGCCGGTAACCCGGCGCTCGCTCAGGCCCAGGCGACGGTCCGCGCCACCGTGACCGCAGCACCGGGCGACTGCAAGTTCCAGTTCAACCCGACCGGTACGGCGAAATTCACCACCTCATGCGATATCGCAACCGCGTTCCTGACCAAGAACTCCGTGCCTTACGACGTCGTTACGACCGCAGCCGCCGGCACGGCCGCAACGGTCAAGGTCGGGGAAACCACGATCAACAGCTACGATGCGATTGCCGCCGGCGATAAGGCCAAGGCTTCGAACGCCGCCTTTGAAAAGCAGGTCAACATGGCGCTGCACGGCGCCGGCTATCCGCTGGTTCGCGGCGCGGCCAAGGTTGCGGAAACCAAGCTCGACGCTTTCGTCGCGGCCAACCCGGAACTGTCGCTCGATGCGGCCGCTATCCGCGGCGGCGAAAAGACCATGGTTCCGGCGGAGAAGCTGATCGCTGACAAGCTGTTGACCAAGGATGAAGTCGGCACTGCCACCGAAATGGCCGTCTACACGATCGCCGGCGGCGGCACCTTCGCGATGGTGGCGGATCCCGCCAACGTCAACTGGACAACGATCATCGCCGTTCTGACCGTGCTCGTCATCTACGTGACGATGGTCTACGGCCCGATCGCCGCGCTGCTGGTCGAACTCTTCCCGACCCGCATCCGCTACACCGGCATGTCGCTGCCTTACCACATCGGCAATGGCTGGTTTGGCGGTCTGCTGCCGGCAACGGCCTTCGCGATGAGCGCGGCCCAGGGCGACATCTACTACGGCCTCTGGTACCCGATCGTATTCGCAGGCATCACGCTGGTGATCGGTCTGCTGTTCCTGCCGGAAACGAAGGATCGTGACATCCACGTGATGGATTAGAGGCTGAAATCACGCAATTCCGGGCGGAAAACCCGTTTCGCCCGGAATTGCCCAGATCTTCCCCGAGCTATCATGGCTCTCCTGACTCCGGCGCGGCCTTCCGCGCCGGCTTTTTATTTGGCCTGGTCGCTGCGTCCGAGCAACGGCCAGCCGCCTGGACCGAGATGGAACAGCCGACCATATCTGGCGAAGAGAAAGGCCATCATCACCGATGTCCAAAGGCCGAGCAGCAGCCCGGCAGCGACGTCGCTTGGATAGTGCGCGCCGACGATGACGCGGGAGACGCCGATCATTAGCGCCAGGATCAGAAACAGCGGCCTCAGCTTCGGCAGCAGCATGGCGAAGACGCCGAAGAAGGCGCCGGCGGCGGTCGAATGGCCGGAGGGAAAACTCTCGTAGAGATTGGTGTTGGCAAACGGCGTCAGGCTATAGGCGCCGAGTTCGGTAAAGAGTTCCGGCCGCGCTCGGCCGACGAGAATCTTCAGTGTGTGCACCAGCGCGCTGGCTGTACCGATCGTCAGGAGGAAATAGGCGGCAAGATCGCGGGCGGTGCTTGCCTTGCGCTGGAGCGGCTCCTGTTTTGCCGCGCGCCGCACGACGAAGGCGGCGGCCAGGGCGGTGGCGGAAAGATAGATCATCCAGCCGAAGCGACCGAAGTCGGTGATCGTTTCGTTGAAGGCCACGATGCTGGCCGGCAAGCCTTGCGCCTTTTGGGACAGAAACGGGTCCAGCGGAACGAGGGCGAACACGAGGACGATCGTCGTCAGCAAAATCCATCCGGTGGCCACCAATGGTCGTTTCATGACTCTCCGTCCAGCCGCCATCTCTCGTCAATCCTGCGGTCATTGCGTTTGACTGGCTCTCGGCCCATCTCTCTCGATGTGTCGGATCTTTTGGCAATTTCAAGGCGCTAAACGCAAGACACCTCCGGATGCGCATCCGGAGGTGTCTGTTTGTCGGGTGGCGCGTCGGGCCGACGCCACGCCCTGCGGCATCGTCCGCTGATCAGGCCGACAGCGCCTTGAACTCGGCGAGGATGGCGTCGCCCATCTCTGTCGTGCCGACCTTCTTCGCACCTTCGGCCATGATGTCGCCGGTGCGGATGCCCTGGTCGAGCACGTTGGCGATCGCCTTCTCCAGATTGTCGGCGTCCTTCACCAGGTTGAAGGAGTAGCGCAGGCACATGGCGAACGAGGCGATCATCGCGATCGGGTTGGCAATGCCCTTGCCGGCAATGTCCGGGGCCGAGCCATGCACCGGCTCGTAGAGCGCCTTGCGCTTGCCGCTGACCGCATCCGGGGCGCCGAGCGAGGCCGACGGCAGCATGCCGAGCGAGCCGGTCAGCATCGCCGCCACGTCCGACAGCATGTCGCCGAACAGGTTGTCGGTGACGATGACGTCGAACTGCTTCGGCTGGCGCACCAGCTGCATGCCGCCGGCATCCGCCAGCATGTGCTCGAGCTGGACGTCGGCGTATTTCGCCTTGTGCGTCTCGGTCACCACCTGGTTCCACAGCACACCCGACTTCATGACGTTGCGCTTCTCCATCGAGCAGACGCGGTTCTGCCTTGTGCGGGCGAGCTCGAAGGCGACGCCGGCGATGCGCTCGATCTCGTAGGTGTCGTAGACCTGGGTGTCGATGCCGCGCTTCTGGCCGTTGCCGAGATCGATGATCTCCTTCGGCTCGCCGAAATAGACGCCGCCGGTGAGCTCGCGCACGATCAGGATGTCGAGGCCTTCGACGAGCTCGGGCTTCAGCGACGAGGCGCTGGCGAGCGCCGGATAGCAGATCGCCGGACGCAGGTTGGCGAAGAGCTCGAGGTCCTTGCGCAGGCGCAGCAGACCGGCTTCCGGGCGCACCTCATAGGGCACCGCATCCCACTTCGGGCCGCCGACGGCGCCGAACAGCACCGCATCGGCGGCCAGCGCCTTTGCCATGTCCGCCTCCGAGATCGCCTGGCCGTGGGCGTCATAGGCCGAACCGCCGACCAGGCCCTCGTCCGTCACGAAGCCGGCGCCAAGCTCGGCATTCATGTAGGCGATGATCTTGCGGACTTCCGCCATGGCTTCCGGGCCGATGCCGTCGCCGGGCAGAAGGAAGAGGTTGCGCACAGTCATGGATAGTCCTTCTCGCGGGGAAAACTGACTGCATGTTTGCTCAGATCCTGGCCGATCCGAGGGGAAAACATGCAGCCCTTCAAATAGTGCTACGCGGCCTTCGTGCGTCTGAACAGACACACGGCGCTGCAGGCCGCGTTCTAGCGCAACTTCGTGTCGAGGGAAATCATTGCGACGAAAGATTTGTGCGTCCGTCGTGGCCGCGCATTCCTGGAGAAACAGGCGGTTGTGCAGGCAGATGGAACGCTGCCGGTGCGAGCCTGTCCGAGGGCAGGCTCAGCCCCGGGAGAGGAGCGCAATCATGCGAAAACTCATCAGCGCCGTAATGGCGATGCCGCAGGCGACAACGATGCTCTGACCTTTGTCGGCCTGATCAGCGGACGGTGACCGCCTTGGCGGTCGGCATATGGAATGGCGCGCGGGGAAATGAGGAGCGGGCGGGCCACGTTCCCGGCTCTACCGGTGCAACGACTGGCATCGAATGCCTTGCTTTCCTCTTGACGGAATCGGTGCTGCGGGATCGAATGCCGGCGATACAATCAGGAATATGCCATGTCCGAGACGCTGCTGATCGGAGCCTTTCTCGCCGCCCTCTCTTATACGCTCATTCCAGGCCCCGCCTTTCTGGCATTGCTCGGTATCGGTGCCGGCCAGGGGCGCAAGGCAGGCGCCCTATTCATGGGCGGGCATCTGGCTGGCGATATCCTCTGGTCGACCCTGGCGCTGGTCGCGATCGTCGGCGCCCGTTCCGTCGGGACGACGATCTTCGATATTCTCGGCCTTTTCTGCGGTGCCTATCTCGGCTGGATCGGCTGGACGGCGCTACGGGCGCGGCCGGCCGGCGAAAATCGGGCGCTTTTGACGGTCGAGCGTCCGTTGCGACGCGGTTTGATCTTCGGGCTTACCAATCCCAAGGGATATCCGGTCGCGCTCGCAACCTTCACGGCCCTGCTTGCCGGCTCCGCCAATGCGCTTGAATTCGACGCGCTGCCGGCGCTGCTCGGCGTTTCGCTGGTCGGCTTTCTCGTTGCCGACCTGATCCTGGTCGCCATCATCGGGGCCTCGGTGGTACGACGCTTCTATCGCCGCCACGAACTGGCGATCGTCAGGCTCTCCGGACTCCTGTTCATGGGCTTTGCCGTCCAGGCGGTCTGGCATGCCGCTCCCGGCCTTCTCGGCCTGCGCAAACCTTGACGGTGCCCCCACCGGCAACCACCTTCATTTTCGCCGCTTCCTGATGTCATAGGTCGCCGGCCCCTCCCCGGTCCCGAGCCGGACCGCATGCGAAAGGATTTCTGATGACCACCAGCACCCCGCTCAACCCCGCACTCACGCAGTGGACGGGACACGAGGGCCTGCCGCGTTTCGATCTGGTGAAGGACGAGGATTTCGCCCCGGCTTTCGACGCGGCCTTTCGGGAACACGAGGCGGAGATTGACGCGATCGCCGGAAATCCTGCCGCCCCCACCTTCGAGAACACGATCGTCGCGCTCGAGATCGCCGGCGACGGGCTTTCGCGGGTGTCCTCGATCTTCTGGAACAAGGCCGGCGCCGACACCAACGAAACGATCCAGGCCCTGGAACGGGATATCGCGCCGAAGATGTCGCGGCATTATTCGAAGATCGGCATGAACGCGGCGCTGTTCAAGCGCATCGATACGCTGTGGCAGGGACGTCAGGCTCTCGGTCTCGATCTCGAAGCGACGCGTGTGCTGGAGCGGCACTGGAAGGGTTTCGTCAAGTCCGGCGCCAAGCTCGAAAAGCCGGAGCAGGAACGCTTGGCGGGAATCAACGAGAAGCTCGCCGGCATCGGCGCCAAGTTCGGCCAGAACGTGCTTGCCGACGAAAAGAGCTGGGTATTGTTCCTGGAGAGCGAGGAGCAGCTCGCCGGTCTGCCGGACTTCCTGCGTGACGCGATGGCGGCGGTCGCCGAAGATCGCGGTCAGAAGGGAAAATACGCGGTCACCCTGTCGCGCTCGATCATCGAACCGTTCCTGACCTTCTCGGACAATCGCGAGCTCCGTGAGCAGGCCTTCCGCGCCTGGATTGCGCGCGGCGAGAACGGCGGTGACACCGACAATCGCGGGCTGATCGCCGAGATGCTGGCGCTGCGCGCGGAAAAGGCGAAGCTGCTCGGCTACGAAAACTTCGCGTCGCTGAAGCTCGACGACACCATGGCGAAGACGCCGGCCGCGGTGAACGGTCTCCTGATGCAGGTCTGGGAAAAGGCCGTTGCCCGCGCCCGCGAGGAAGAGGCCGAACTTGCGCGGCTCATTGCCGACGAGGGCCGCAATCACGACGTCATGCCCTGGGACTGGCGCCACTACGCCGAGAAGCTCCGGGCCGAGAAGTTCAATTTCTCCGAAGGCGAACTCAAGCCTTACCTGCAGCTCGAAAAGATCATCGAGGCCTGCTTCGACGTTGCCAAGCGCCTGTTCGGCATCACCGCGACGGAAAAGAAGGGCGTTGCCGCCTACCATCCCGATGTGCGTGTCTTCGAGATCCGCGATCCGGCGGGCAAGCTGGTGGCGCTCTTCCTCGGCGACTATTTCGCCCGGCCCTCCAAGCGCTCCGGCGCATGGATGAGTTCGTTCCAGTCGCAGCACAAGCTCAAACTGAAGAACGGTGCCGAGGGCGAGCTGCCGATCATCTACAATGTCTGCAATTTCGCCAAGCCCGCCGAGGGCAAGCCGGCGCTGTTGTCGCTCGACGATGCCCGCACGCTCTTCCACGAGTTCGGGCACGCCCTGCACGGCATGCTGTCGAATGTCACCTATCCTTCGGTTTCCGGGACGGGCGTCTCACGCGATTTCGTCGAGCTGCCGTCGCAGCTCTACGAACACTGGCTGACGGTGCCGGAGATCCTCAAGCGCTACGCGGTGCATTACCAGACCGGCGAGCCGATGCCGCAGGCGCTGCTCGACAAGGTGCTGGCAGCCCGGACCTTCAACTCCGGCTTTGCCACCGTCGAGTTCACCTCCTCCGCCCTGGTCGACATGGCCTATCACACGGCTGAGGCGATCGCGGAGCCGATGGCGCTCGAAGCGAATAAACTCAATGAGATCGGCATGCCCCGATCGATCGTCATGCGTCACCGCAGCCCGCATTTCCTGCATGTCTTCTCCGGCGACGGCTATTCGGCCGGCTACTATTCCTACATGTGGTCGGAAGTGCTCGATGCCGATGCCTTCGCGGCCTTCGAGGAGACCGGCAACGCCTTCGATCCGGTGATGGCCGCTCGCCTCAAGGACAACATTTATTCGGTCGGCGGCTCGGTCGACCCGGAGGATGCCTACAAGGCGTTCCGCGGCAAGCTGCCAAGCCCGGACGCGATGCTTGCGAAGAAGGGCCTGGCAGCCTGAACCGCTCCAATCACCGGTCACGCCACCCGGCGTGACCGGTCGGCGGCCGCTTCTGGCTGAGCCTGGCAGCCACGTTCCGACCGGAGGCCGGACCCTGCCCGGCTCAAAGTCAAGGACAGATGGCGCTCTCACAGGGGCGCCGTCTGATTTTCCTTACGCGCCCCGGTCCACGCCCAAGGTCAATAGCAGGCTTTTCATCCTCTCTGCCGCCAGTTCCGGCCGGTCGAGCACATTGGCGCGGTCGGCGAGGCGGAAGATGTCGGCATAGTGCAGCACCCCGCGGGCGGATTGCATGCCCGCCGGCATGGTGAAGTGGCGCTGGTGACCGTTCAGCCAGGCGAGAAAGACGACGCCGGCCTTGTAGTATTGCGTCGGTGCTTCGAAGATCTTGCGCGACAGCGGCACGGTGGGCTCGATCACGCCGCGGAAGGTGGCGAGGTCGCCCTTCGCGAGAGCGGTGAGCGCCTTGGAGGCGGAGGGCGCCACCGCGTCGAAGATGCCGAGCAAAGCATGACTATATTTCGTGCCGTCGCCTTCGATCAGTTCCGCATAGTTGAAGTCGTCGCCGGTGAAGCAGAGCACGCCTTCGGGCAGGCGGTTGCGCAACGCCACTTCCTTGGCGTTGTCGAGCAGCGAGATCTTGATGCCTTCCACCTTGTCGCAGTTGGCCTCGATGATCGAGAGCACGGTATCGAGCGCCTGGTCGAAATCCTCAGAGCCCCAATATCCCCTAAGCTGCGGGTCGAACATGTCGCCGAGCCAGTGCAGCACGACCTTGTGCCGGGTCTGGCGAAGGATGTGCCCGTAGACGTGGCGATAATCGCCGGCCGAGCGCGCGACCCGGGCGAGCGCCCGGCTTGCCATCATGATCGCCCTGCCCCCCTCGCCTTCGACGAAGCCGACCTGCTCCTCATAGGCGGCGATCACGTCGTCCAGCGATCGCGTGTCGGCGGGCGCCAGATGGTCGGTGCCGGCGCCGCAGGCAAGGTCGGCCCCAGGTACCTGCCGCGCATCGGCAAGCGAGCGGCGGATCAATTCCTGCGCGCCTGGCCAGGCAAGGCCCATGCCGCGCTGGGCAGTGTCCATCGCCTCGGCGATCTTGAAGCCGAGGCTCCAGAGGTGGCGGCGGAACGCCATCGTTGCGTCCCAGTCGATCGCCGGACTGCCCCAGGGATCGAGATCGCGAAGCGGATCCGAGACCACATGGGCGGCCGCATAGGCAATGCGGTTGAAGGTCGGCGGCGTCCCGGGCCGCGCGATCGGCGTTCCCGCCAGGTGGTACTGTTCAAGCGAGCCGTCTTGGCGCGGCAGCGTCAGGCTTGTCATCGGGGTTGGTCTCCTCCGCGGAAATTTGTCTTGGAATACTTTGGATCGTTCCAAATGGCAAGCGGCAATGTTCTTGGGTGTGTGACCACGCAAGATCGTCGGTGACGAAGCGGCGAGTATATCCTTATTTTTCATAATGTTATTTTGATCCAAATCTCTCTTTGCATCGATCAACGAGGCTGAGCAATCATGCTATGAGCGAGCAAGGCGGAAAAAAGTGATCCGCCATCTCTTGACGAAATTGGAACGTTCCAATTATGAAAGGGAAAGCGGATAAGAAAATTCGGGAGGATGCTGTGGTCAAGGAGAGGGTAACGGTCATCGATATTGCACGCGCCGCCGGCGTGTCGAAGTCGACCGTGTCGCTCGTTCTTCAGGGCAGCTCGCTCGTCAACGAGGCGACGCGCGCCAAGGTCAATGCCACGATCCGCGACCTCGGCTATGTCTATAATCGCAGCGCCGCCAATCTTCGCCAGGCGAAGTCGAAGATCATCGGCATCGTCGTCAACGACCTCACCAACAGCTTCTTTGCGGAGCTCGCTGTCGGCGTCGACGCCGTCGTGCAGTCGGCGGGTTTCGTGCAGTTCCTTGCCAATACCGGCGAGAAGATCGAGCGCCAGCGCGAAGTGGTGGCATCGATGCGCGAGCACGGTGTTTCCGGCCTGATCGTGTCGCCGGCGCGCGGCACGGAGGCGGCGGATCTCGCGCCACTCGTCGCCAGCGGCATTCCCGTCGTTCTGGTCGTGCGTGACATTGCCGGCGCCCATGTTTCGTCGCTGACCTCCGACAACCACGCCGGCGCCATGGCTGCCGTGCGGCATTTGATCGAGCGCGGTCACCAGCGCATCGCCTTCCTCGGCGGTTTTCCGGATACTGCCGTCTTCGAGGCGCGCATGCGCGGCTATCGCGATGCCCTCATCGAGGCCGGCATTCCGGTCTCCGATGCACTGATCATCGGTTCGGCGCCATCGCGTGCCGGTGGCGTGACGGCGGTGGAGCAGGCGATGATGCTCGCTGACAGGCCGACGGCAGCGCTCTGCTTCAACGATGCGGTTGCCTTCGGTGTCTGCGACGGCCTCAGGGCGCGGCGGCTGGAGCCGGGCGCGGATTTTGCCGTCATCGGTTTCGACGACGTGATCGAGGCAAAGACCGCCGTGCCGGCGCTGACGACGGTTTCCGTCGATCCGCAGGGCATGGGCCAGCGGGCCGCCGAATTGCTGCTGAAGCAGATCAAGGCCGGAAAGGCGGAGCCGGAAGCGATCGTCGGTTCGGTGCGTCTCGTCGTCCGCCAGAGCTGCGGTGCTGCAGTCGAAAGAAAAAGGGAGGCATTGGCATGACGAGGTGGGGTCTGATCGGCGCGAGCACGATTGCGCGCGAATGGGTGATCGGCGCGATCCGCGCCGCCGGTGGTGAAGTCGTTTCCGTCATGAGCACCAGCGCCGAGCGTGGTGCCGCCTATGCCGAAGAGAACGGCATCGCCAAGTCGGTGACCTCGGTCGCGGACCTGGTCGGTGATCCCGATGTCGATGCCGTCTATGTCTCGACCACCAACGAACTCCACCGCGAGCAGACGCTGGCAGCGATCGCCGCCGGCAAACACGTGCTCTGCGAAAAGCCGCTGGCGATGAACCTCAATGATGGCTGCGAAATGGTGCTGAAGGCGTGTGAGGCCGGCGTCGTGCTCGCCACCAATCACCACCTGCGCAATGCCGCCACCCATCGCGCCATGCGCGAGGCGATCGCCGAAGGAAAAATCGGTCGGCCGATCGCCGCCCGGGTCTTTCACGCGGTCTATCTGCCGCCGCATCTCCAGGGCTGGCGGCTTGACAGGCCGGAAGCCGGAGGCGGCGTCATTCTCGACATCACCGTGCACGATGTCGATACGCTGCGCTTCATCCTCGACGACGACCCGATCGAAGCGGTCGCCATCAGCCACAGCGCCGGCATGGGCAAGGAGGGGCTGGAGGACGGCGTCATGGGCGTGCTTCGCTTCCGGTCGGGCGTCATCGCCCAGTTCCACGATGCCTTCACCGTGCGCTTCGCCGAAACCGGTCTCGAAGTGCACGGCACCGAGGGGTCGCTGATCGGCCGCAAGGTCATGACCCAGCGACCGGTCGGAACCGTGACGCTGCGCAATGCCGATGGTGAGACGGAACTCACGCTCGACCAGCGCAATCTCTACGAAACCGCACTTTCCGCTTTCCATGCCGCGGTCCGAGGCGAAGGCCGTCCTTCGGCGACGGGCGAGGATGGCGTCTGGTCGCTGGCGACGGGCCTTGCCGTCGCCAAGGCGGCTGCGACCGGCCAGGCGGTGGCGATCGAAACGGGACTTTGAACTTATGTCGATGAACAAGCATATCTCGCCGGCCGAAGCGGCCGCCCTGATCCCGGACGGTGCGGTGGTTTCCGTCTCCTCGTCCAGCGGCCTCGGCTGCCCCGACCTGATGCTGAAGGCGATCGGAGAACGCTTCGAGACGACCGGTCATCCGCGCGATCTCACGACGTTGCACCCGATTGCCGCCGGCGACATGAGCGGTATCAAGGGTGTCGACTACATCGCTAGGAAGGGTCTCTTGAAGAAGATCATCGGCGGCTCCTATCCGTCCGGCCCGTCGAGTGCGGAGCCGCCGATGATCTGGCAGATGATCGGGGCCAACGAGGTGGCTGCCTACAATATTCCCTCCGGCATCCTCTTCGACATGCACCGTGAAGCTGCGGCCAAGCGGCCGGGCGTGATGACCAAGGTCGGGCTCGACACCTTCGTCGATCCGTCGCGTGAAGGCTGCGCCATGAATGCTTCGGCCGCCGCCGAGCCGGTGGTCAAGAAGGTCTCGTTCGAGGGTGAGGACTGGCTCTATTTCAAGGCGATCGCGCCTGAGGTGGCGATCATCCGCGCCACGACCGCCGACGAGCGCGGCAACCTCACCTACGAGCACGAGGGCGCCTATCTCGGCGGTCTCGACCAGGCGCTCGCCGCCCGCAACAATGGCGGCATTGTCATTGCCCAGGTCAAGCGCATCACCAAGGAAGGATCGCTGAAGCCCCACGACGTGCGCGTGCCGGGCGTCCTGGTGGATTATGTCATCGTCGATCCCGACCAGAAGCAGACGACCCAGACGCTTTACGACCCGGCAATCTCCGGCGAGATCTTCCGGCCGCTCGACAGTTTCCGCGTCCCGGAGTTCAACATCCAGAAGGTGATTGCCCGTCGGGTGGCGCAGGAACTCGAGGCCGGCAGCGCCGTCAATCTCGGCTTCGGCATTTCGGCCAACGTGCCGCGCATCCTGCTCGAAGAGGGGTTGCATGGTGCCGTTACGTGGGTGATCGAGCAGGGCGCCGTCGGCGGCGTGCCGCTGCTCGATCTCGCTTTTGGCTGCGCCTCGAATGCCGATGCATTCATGCCTTCGCCCTACCAGTTCACCTATTTCCAGGGCGCCGGCTTCGATGCCTCGCTGCTCTCCTTCCTCGAGATCGACCGCAACGGCTCGGTCAATGTCTCGAAGCTCTCCTTCCGCCCGCATGTGACGGCGGGCGCCGGCGGCTTCGTCGACATCACCGCGCGGGCGAAGAAGATCGTCTTCTCCGGCATGTTCAATGCGGGCGCCAAGCTTGCGGTCGCCGATGGCAGGCTGGTGATCGAGAAGGAAGGCAGGCTGAAGAAGCTGGTCAACGAGGTCGAGCACGTCACCTTCTCCGGCCGTCGTGGCGTAGAGCAGGGCCAGGACATCACCTATGTGACGGAACGCTGCGTGATGAAGCTGACGCCTCAGGGCGTCATGCTGACGGAGATCGCGCCGGGCGTCGATCTGCAGGCGCATATTCTCGACCAGTCCGAGTTCTCGCTGCTCGTTTCCGACAATCTGAAGACGATGGATGCCTCCCTGTTCCGGGAAGCTCCGATCGGACTCGAGTTGCCGAAGAAGCCGGCACGCCGGCTTGAGGGAGGCGCGCGTGGCTGAGGGCCGTATCCGCATCGAGGTGGATGGAGCGATCGCGACCATGACGGTCGCCCGTCCGGAAAAGCTCAACGCCTTCGACATCGATATGCTGAAGGCGCTGGCATCCGCCTGCGATACGGTCGAGGCCGATCGCAACATCCGCGCCGTCATTCTCACCGGCGAAGGCAAGGCATTCTCCGCCGGCGGCGACATCAAGGCCTGGGGCGGCATGGACGCGCCCGCCTTCGGTCATGACTGGGTGCGTTTCGGTCACCGCGTCTTCGAGCGGCTGGCGACGCTGCGCATGCCGGTCATCGCCGCGCTCAACGGTCATGCGCTCGGTGGCGGGCTGGAGCTTGCGGCCGCCGCTGACATCCGCCTTGCCGAGGCGCAGATCAAGATCGGCCTGCCGGAGACGAGCCTCGGCATGGTGCCGGGCTGGTCCGGTACGCAGCGCCTGGTTTCCCGCTTCGGTGCCCAGATTGTCAGGCGCATGGTGCTCGGCGGCGAGATGTTCACGGCCGAGGCGGCTCTTTCCGAAGGCCTGGTCGATGCCGTGGTCGAAACCGGCACGGTCCTTGCTGCCGCCCGCGACTATGCGGTGCGGGTCGCCAAGCGCGGGCCTGCGGCGCTGGAGATTTCGAAACTAATGATCGCTTCGGCAAATGGCGAAGACAATGGCGCCGCGGTCGAGGCGCTCGGCTCCATCCTCGTCGCCAAGACCGGCGACCTCAAGGAAGGTGTCGCCGCCTTCTCCGAAAAGCGTGAAGCCCAATTCAAGGGAGAATGGTAATGACCGTGCTCGTGAAACCCAAGCCGATCGAAGGTCACAAGGTGCGCGCCTTCCAGATGCTGATCGACGGCAAATGGGTGGACAGCGCCGAAGGACGCACGATCGAACGCGTGGCGCCCGGTCACGGCGTCGTCGTCAGCCGCTATCAGGCCGGCACCAAGGCAGACGCCGAGAAGGCGATTGCCGCCGCGCGCCGCGCCTTCGATGAAGGCGCCTGGCCGCGCATGACCGCGTCGCAGCGCTCGCTGGTGCTTTTGCGTGCCGCCGACATCATCGCCGAACGGGCCGATGAACTCGCCTATCTCGATGCGATCGAATCCGGCAAGCCGATCAGCCAGGCAAAGGGCGAACTCGGCGGTGCCGCCGATATCTGGCGCTATGCCGCAGCACTTGCCCGCGACCTGCATGGCGAAAGCTACAACACGCTCGGCGACGGCACGCTTGGCGTCGTGCTGCGCGAAGCGGTCGGCGTCGTCTCGATCATCACGCCCTGGAATTTCCCCTTCCTGATCGTCAGCCAGAAGCTGCCCTTTGCGCTTGCTGCCGGCTGCACCACGGTGGTCAAGCCGTCGGAGCTGACGTCCGCCTCAACGCTGCTGCTCGGCGAAATCCTCGAAGCGGCCGGTGTTCCCGCCGGTGTCGTCAACATCATCACCGGTACGGGGCCCGAGGTCGGTGCGCCGATGACCAGCCACCCGGATGTCGACATGGTGTCCTTCACCGGTTCGACCGGCGTCGGCCGGCTGACCATGGCGAGTGCGGCGCAGACGCTGAAGAAGGTCTCGCTGGAACTCGGCGGCAAGAACCCGCAGATCGTCTTTCCGGACGCCAATCTCGATGAGTTCATCGATGCGGCTGTCTTCGGCGCCTATTTCAATGCCGGCGAATGCTGCAATGCCGGCTCGCGGCTGATCCTGCATCGCGATATCGCCGACGAGGTGACGCGGCGCATCGCCGCGCTTTCGGCCAAGGTGAAGGTCGGCGATCCGCTCGACCCGGAAACCCAGATCGGTGCGATCATCACGCCGCAGCATCTGGAAAAGATCGTCGGCTATGTTTCTGCCGCTTCCAGGGACGGCGCTGCGGTCGCCCATGGCGGCACGGCGCTCGATCTCGGCATGGGCCAGTTCATGGCGCCGACGATCCTTTCGGCCGTGCGCCCTGACATGGCAGTGGCGCGCGAAGAGGTGTTCGGCCCGGTTCTTTCGGTGCTGACCTTCGAGACGACGGAAGAAGCGATCCGGATCGCCAATGCGATCGACTATGGCCTTTCGGCCGGCGTCTGGAGCCGCGACTTCGACACCTGCCTGACGATCGGTCGCTGCGTGCGGGCCGGCACGATCTGGATGAACACCTTCATGGACGGTGCGTCGGAACTGCCCTTCGGTGGCTACCGCCAGTCCGGTCTCGGCCGCGAGCTCGGCCGCCATGCGGTCGAGGACTACACCGAGACCAAGACGCTCAACATGCATATGGGGCCGCGCACCGGCTGGTGGATGCCGCGCTGAGGCTGGAACAGGGGAGACGAGGACATGCGGACCAGGGAGGGAATACGGCAGCAGGAGGCAGCGTCACGCGACGCCGCCTTAAGCGCCCGTTCCGTCCGCTCAGTCGGCCGCGCCGAAGCTCGACGGGATCTGCGGACAGAGCAGCAGTTGCAGCTTGCTGACGTCGCTCTCGCCGCCGATCTTCTGCAGCAGCACCCTGCCCATGTCCTCGCCGGTCGCCGTCAGGTCCTCGTAGATCGTCTCGACTTGCGGCTGGATGGCGCTGAGAAGATGCGAGGTCTGCTTTGCGACGATGTCGTATTCGCGGCCGAGTGTCAGGCCGCAATCGCTCATGCCGGTGATGGTCGCCAATGCACAGACCTCGCCGCCGCACATGAAGCTGTCGGGCGGATCGGGCTCGGCGTAGCGCTGGCGGATTCGGTCGCGGATCGCGCCTGCGGGACTGTCGAGGTCGATGCCGGAGAGGATCTCGTAGGCGCAGCCGGCCTCACGCACGGCGGTCATGAAGCCGTGCTGCAGATGGCCGGAAAAGGTGAAGTCAGCCGGGCCGCTGATCAGCGCGGGCTTGCGTCTGCCCTTGGCGATCAGGCGTTTCGTCGCCTGATAGGCAAAGGTGAAGTTGTCGTAGTCGACATAGGGGTGTGGGGTCGAAAGTTCCGTGCGTCCATGGGTGACGAAGGGAAAGCCGAGATCGGACAGGAGCCGGACGCGCGGATCGAGCGGTTCCGTGCGCGAGAAGATCAGGCCGTCGGCCATGCCGTTGCGGGTAATGTAGTGCACCGCCTGGACATTGGTCGAGTTGAGGAAGTTCGGCATGACGATCAGGTGATAGGCGGTGCCCTGCAACGCCTTGGCGATGCCGCTCATGATCGAGGTGCCGTAGCCGAGGATTTCCTCGTGCGGGTCGAGCAGCACGCCGATGACATTGGTGCGACCGGTTTTCAGGCGCTGGGCGGCCCGGTCAGGCGAATAGCCGATCTGATCGGCGACCTCGCGCACCCGCTTGCGGGTTTCGATGGAGATCTGCGGCGCATCGGAGAGGGCGCGCGAAACGGTGGTGACCGCAAGGCCGGTGATTTCCGCGATGGTCCGAAGGGTCGGCTTGCTGCGCTTGGCGGCAGCGCCACTGTCTTCGTGATGGGCGGGCTTGGAGGGATCGGCCAATGCTAGTCATCCTGAAAGCGGGTGAGAGCGGGTTTTGTAACGTGGAGCGAACGCTTAGGCAATCGAATCATGAAAACGTTTTAAATCTCGCATTGCGGCATGATTTGCTGCGCTGCAATAGCCGGTGTGTGCTGTATAATTCAGTAAATTCAAACAGTTCCGAAGGTGCTAAAATACAAAAAGGCGGAGTGCTTGACTTGCTGAATTTGTAACGTTTTAAATGGCCAGCCGCTGGCTAGAGCGGCGCGAATTCCGGGGTGGGAGGAGGTTCCATCTCGAAAACTTGCAAACGGGAGGATAACGATGCGCAAGTTGATGACGACGACGGCCGCTGTGGCGCTGATGATGGCGGCCACCGCCGCGCGCGCAGCCGAGAACGTGGAAGTTCTGCACTGGTGGACATCCGGTGGCGAAGCCGCCGCACTCGACGTTCTGAAGAAGGATCTGGAAAGCAAGGGCATCACCTGGACCGACATGCCGGTTGCCGGCGGTGGCGGTACGGAAGCCATGACCGTTCTGCGCGCTCGCGTCACCGCAGGCAACGCTCCGACTGCCGTGCAGATGCTCGGCTTCGACATTCTCGACTGGGCCAAGGAAGGCGCGCTCGGTAACCTCGACGAGACCGCTGCCAAGGAAGGCTGGGACAAGGTGATCCCGACCGCCCTGCAGCAGTTCTCGAAATATGACGGCCACTGGATCGCCGCACCGGTCAATGTGCATTCGACCAACTGGGTCTGGATCAACAAGGCGGCACTCGACAAGGCCGGCGGCAAGGAGCCGACCAACTGGGACGAGCTGATTGCGCTTCTCGACAACTTCAAGGCCCAGGGTATCACCCCGATCGCCCATGGCGGCCAGCCCTGGCAGGATGCGACCATCTTCGACGCCGTCGTGCTCTCGCTCGGCACCGACTTCTACAAGCAGGCCTTCATCGACCTCGACCCGGCAGCGCTCGGCGGCGACAAGATGAAGGAAGCCTTCGACCGCATGACGAAGCTGCGCTCCTATGTCGACGACAACTTCTCCGGCCGCGACTGGAACCTCGCTTCCGCCATGGTCATCGAGAACAAGGCCGGCCTGCAGTTCATGGGCGACTGGGCGAAGGGTGAATTCCTGAAGGCCAAGAAGGTGCCTGGCACGGATTTCGTCTGCATGCGCTTCCCGGGAACGCAGGGCGCCGTCACCTTCAACTCCGACCAGTTCGCGATGTTCAAGGTTTCCGACGACAAGGTTCCGGCGCAGCTCGCCATGGCTTCGGCCATCGAAAGCCCGACCTTCCAGTCGGCCTTCAACGTCGTCAAGGGCTCGGTTCCGGCCCGCACCGACGTTCCGGACACGGACTTCGACGCCTGCGGCAAGAAGGGCATCAAGGACCTCGCCGAAGCCAATGCCAGCGGCAAGCTCTTCGGTTCCATGGCGCACGGCCATGCCAACCCGGCTGCCGTCAAGAACGCGATCTACGACGTCGTGACGCGTGAGTTCAACGGCGAACTGACGTCCGAAGCGGCCGTCAAGGAACTGGTCGCTGCCGTCGAGGCTGCGAAGTAACGGGCCTGTTCCGGGGCGCATACTGCATAATTCCTTGAATCCCTATTGGATTTAAGGACAAATTATGCAGCAGCTTAAGTGTTGCAGCGACCTTAGCGCGTCTTGAAAGACGCGCGGCGCTGCAGGCGCCCCGGACACCCATTTCGACATGCAAGCGCCGTCGAACCACCGTGGCCAATGGGACGCGGGGAGGGGCGCTCTGATACCCAGAACCTCGCGCAGAGGCCGAAATCAGGGGCTTCCCGACGGCCGAGCGCCAGAAGTGGTGAACGTTCATGGATAGCCGCAGTCGACTGCAGGAACTGGTGCCGAAGCTGGTCCTTGCCCCGAGCTTCCTTATCGTCCTCGTCTTTGTTTACGGCTTCATCGCCTATACCGGCTTTCTGTCGATGACAGACAGCAAGATGCTGCCGTCCTACAACTTCGTGGGCTTCAGCAACTATGCGAAGCTGTGGGCGTTGCCGCACTGGTGGCGGGCGGTGAGCAACCTGGCGATCTTCGCCGCGCTCTATATCGCCATTTGCTCCGTGCTCGGCCTGGGGCTGGCGATCCTGCTCGACCAGAAGATCCGCGCCGAAGGCTTCCTAAGGCCGATCTACCTCTATCCGATGGCGCTTTCCTTCATCGTCACCGGCACCGCCTGGAAGTGGTTCCTCGATCCCGGCATCGGGCTTGAAAACACCATGCATCTCTGGGGCTGGGAGAGCTTCTCCTTCAACTGGATCAAGGATCGCAACTACGCGATCTACTGCGTCGTCATCGCCGCGGTCTGGCAGTCGACCGGCTTCATCATGGCGATGTTCCTCGCGGGTCTTCGCGGCGTCGACAACGAAATCATCAAGGCGGCGCAGATCGACGGCGCCAAGACCTCGACGATCTATCGCCGGATCATCATTCCGCTGATGCGGCCCGTATTCCTCTCGGCTTTCGTGGTTCTCGCGCATCTCGCGATCAAGGCCTACGACCTGATCATCGCCTTGACCGGCGGCGGTCCGGGCCAGGCGACCGAGCTGCCGGCGACCTTCATGTATTCCTACACGTTTACCCGTAACCAGATGGGCATCGGTGCGTCCTCGGCGATCATCATGCTGGTGATGATCTTCTCGATCATCATTCCCTATCTCTATTCCGAAATCCGCGGAGGAAAACGCTGATGAGCGCTCCGAGCCCAGACAATGTCATCTCGCACAATCGCCTGACGCGAGCGCTGATTTACACGGCGCTGATCCTCTTCGCGCTCTATTCGCTGCTGCCGCTTTACGTGATGGTGGTGAACTCGCTGAAGCCGCTCGACGAGATCCGCCAGGGCGGCATGCTCAACCTGCCGCAGACCTGGACGGTCGAGCCCTGGCTCTCGGCCTGGTCGACGGCGCAGATCGGCGTGCAGCCGACCGGCCTCAAGCCGTTCTTCATCAACTCGATCCTGATGGTGGTGCCGGCCGTGGCGATCTCGACGATCGTCGGCGCGCTGAACGGCTACGTGCTGACGAAGTGGCGCTTCCCCGGCGCCAACATCTTCTTCGGCATGCTGCTGCTCTCCTGCTTCATCCCGTTCCAGATCGTGTTGATCCCGATGGCGCGCATCCTCGGTATCCTGGGGCTCGCCGGGTCGATCTGGGGCCTGATCATGGTGCATGTGGTTTACGGCATCGGCTTCACGACGCTCTATTTCCGCAACTACTACGAGGCCTTCCCGACTGAACTGGTGCGCGCGGCGCAGATTGATGGTGCCAGCTTCTTCCAGATCTTCTGGCGCATCCTGCTGCCGTCCTCGGGCCCGATCATCGTCGTCTCGGTCATCTGGCAGTTCACCAACATCTGGAACGACTTCCTGTTCGGCGCCTCCTTCTCCGGCCCCTATTCGACGCCGATGACGGTCGCGCTCAACAACCTCGTTTCGTCCTCGACAGGCGTCAAGGAATACAATGTCCACTTCGCGGGCGCGATCCTCGCCGCCCTGCCAACGCTCATCGTCTACATCGTGTCCGGCCGTTACTTCGTGCGCGGGCTGATGTCGGGCGCCGTGAAAGGATAAGCTCATGTCTTTCTTGAAAATCACCAACCTGCGCAAATCCTACGGCTCGCTCGAGATACTCAAGGACATCAACCTGGAGATCGAGAAGGGTGGCTTCCTGGTGCTTGTCGGCCCCTCCGGCTGCGGCAAGTCGACCTTGCTCAACACCATTGCCGGACTGGAGCCGATCACCTCGGGCGACATCGCCATCAACGGACGCTCGGTCGCCGACCTGCACCCGTCGAAGCGTGACATCGCCATGGTGTTCCAGTCCTATGCGCTCTATCCGAACATGACGGTCGCCGGAAACATCGCCTTCGGCATGGAAATCCGCGGCGTGCCGAAGGAGGAGCGCGAGAAGGCGATCAAGCAGGTCGCGGACATGCTGCAGATCGGCCATCTGCTCGACCGCAAACCGAGCCAGCTTTCCGGCGGTCAGCGTCAGCGCGTCGCCATGGGCCGGGCTCTCGTGCGCAACCCGCAGGTCTTCCTGTTCGACGAGCCGTTGTCGAACCTCGATGCCAAGCTGCGCGTCGACATGCGCACCGAGATCAAACGGCTGCACAGCCGCATGAAGACGACGATCGTCTACGTCACCCACGATCAGATCGAGGCGATGACGCTGGCGACGAAGATCGCCGTCTTGAAGGATGGCGTGCTGCAGCAGTTCGGAACGCCGGCCGAGATCTACAACAACCCGGCCAACATGTTCGTCGCCGACTTCATGGGGTCGCCGGCGATGAACCTCCTGACTGCACGAATCGAAAAGAGCGGCAACGATATCGCCGTGGCGCTGGCGCGTCCGAATTCCGAGCCGCTGAAGCTTGCGGTGCCGCATGCCAATGGCGCGCTCTCGGCCTATGCCGGCAAGGACGTCGTTTTCGGCATTCGTCCGGAAGCACTGACCGATCCAGACGGCGCCGACCGCAATGCCAAGGTGGTCGTAGAGGGCGATTGCCTGATCGAGGTGGTGGAGCCGGCCGGTTCCGACACCTTTGCGGTTACCCGTCTCGGCGGCAAGGAGATCGTTGCCCGGCTCAGGGCCGATGCCCGCATTGCGCCGGGCCAGACCTCGCGGCTCGCCTTCAACCTCGACAAGGCGGTGTTCTTCGATCCGCAGAGCCAGCAGCGGATCGCGTAACCGACGATGCAGACGCAGCCGGACATCGTCATCATCGGCTCGGGGATCGGCGGCTCCACCATTGCGGCGGGGCTCGCCGGCTCCGGTGCCCGCATCGCCATACTCGAGCGCGGCGAACGGCTGCCCGATACGCCGGATGCGCGAAGCTACAACTCGATCTTCGTCAAGGGCCACTTCCGGCCGAGAGAGATGTGGCGTGAACCGGATGGTACCGAATTCAATCCGGGAAATTTCTATTTCGTCGGCGGAAATTCCAAGCTCTTCGGCGCGGTACTGCTGCGCTATCGCGCCGAGGACTTTACCGAGATGCAGCACCTTGGCGGTGTTTCGCCGGCCTGGCCCTTTCCCTATGAGGAGCTGGAGCCGTGGTACGGCAAGGCCGAGCAATTGTTCGAGGTGCGCGGCGCATTGGGCGAGGATCCGACGGAGCCGTTCCACACCACGCCTTATCCTCACGGACCTGTACCGGACGAGCCGGCGATTGCACGTGCTCGCGCCGAGCTGAAGGCGCAGGGGCTCAACCCGGCGACGCTGCCGCTCGGTGTCGACATCGACACGTGGCTGGCCGGCGGGCGCACGCCGTGGGATGGTTTTCCCAATACCGGTGAAGGCAAGAGGGATGCCGAGACCGCATCGCTTGCCTCGGCGCTGAAGGATCCCAATGTCGAGCTGATCACCTCCGCCCATGTCGACACGCTGGAGGCGGGGCCGGGTGGCCGGATCGAGGCGATCCATTACACCCACAGGGGCGAAAAGAAGCGCCTGTCGCCAAAGCTGGTGATCCTGTCGGCAGGCGCAATCAACTCGGCTGCGATCCTGCTGCGCTCCGGCGACGGCAAGGGGCTTGCCAACGCTTCCGACCAGGTCGGCCGCAACTTCATGAACCACAATTGCAGTGCCATGCTGGCGATCAATCCGTTCCGGCGCAATGACAGCATCTACCAGAAGACGCTGATGCTGAACGATTATTACCTGACCGGCGGCCGGGACGGCTTGCCGCTTGGCAATGTCCAGCTTCTCGGCAAGATCAACGGCGACATCCTCAAGGCCAATGCGCCACTCTGGGCGCCGCGCTTCGCCTTCGACTTCATGGCCGGCCATGCGGTCGACTGGTACATGATGACGGAGGACCTGCCGAATCCGGAAAGCCGCATCATGGTCGACGGCAAGGGCATCATCATGCAGTGGCGGCGCTCGAACATGGAGGCGCTCTCCGGGCTCGAAGCGAAGATGCGCGCGCACTTCAAGGCCGCCGGCTATCCGATCGTGCTTTCCCAGGCCTTCGACAAGCGGACGCCATCGCATCAGTGCGGAACGGTGCGGATGGGCAATGATCCCAAGGATGCGCCGCTCGATCCCTATTGCCGGGCCTTCGACCATCCGAACCTCTTCGTCGTCGACGCCGGTTTCCTGCCGACGTCTGCGGCCGTCAACCCGGCGTTGACGGTCGCCGCCCAGGCGCTGCGCGTCGCCGACCATATCGCCACGAGGGAGTTCCGCTCATGACGTCATCGACGCGTCCTGTCGCCATCGTCACCGGCGGCCGCCGCGGCATCGGTCTCGGCATTGCCCGTGCGCTTGCCCGAGAAGGTTTCGATATCGCCATCACCGGCCTCGGTGCCGCAGACGCCACGACCGCTCAGACGCTATCCGACCTTTCGGGCGATCGCGGCCGGGCCATCTACATCGAGGCGAACCTCGCCGATGTCAGCGGCCATGCCGCGACCGTCGAGCGGGTCCGCGCCGAGCTCGGCCCGATCCGCTGCCTCGTCAACAATGCCGGCATCGCCTCGGTGGTCCGGGGAGACTTCCTCGATCTGCTGCCGGAGAACTTCGACACGATCGTCGCCACCAACCTGCGCGGCACGGTGTTCTTCACCCAGGCCGTGCTGGTTTCGATGCTGACCGATCCGACGGACGTGACGCCGCGGTCGATCATCAACATCACCTCGGTTTCGGCGACGATGAGCTCGCCGGAGCGGCTCGACTATTGCGTGACCAAGGCCGGCCTTGCCGCCTTCAGCCAGGGGCTGGCGCTCCGGCTCGCCAATACCGGGATCTCCGTCTTCGAGATCCGGCCCGGCATCATCCGCTCCGACATGACCGCCGGCGTTTCGGCGAAATACGACGCCCTGATCGATGGCGGACTGGTGCCGATGCGGCGTTGGGGCGAGGCCGAGGATATCGGCAACATGGTGGCCGGGCTTGCCGGCGGTAAATTCGGCTTTGCAACGGGCTCGGTCATCCAGGCGGATGGCGGTCTTTCGATCGGCCGGCTCTAGGGAACAGGCAGGACTTTGACGCTCGCAAGCGGGCAGGTTTTGGAATTATCACGTCGAAAATTTGGAACGTTCCAAATTACGGCGGCGGAGGAAGACAGGGAATGAGCTACGACTACATCATCACCGGCGCCGGTCCGGCCGGCTGCGTTCTTGCCAATCGCCTCTCGGAGGATCCTTCGGTTCGTGTCCTGCTGCTGGAGGCCGGCGGCGGCGACTGGAACCCGCTGTTCCATATGCCGGCGGGCTTTGCCAAGATGACCAAGGGGGTCGCGAGCTGGGGCTGGCACACGGTGCCGCAAAAACACATGAAGGGCAGGGTGCTGCGCTATACCCAGGCCAAGGTGATCGGCGGCGGCTCGTCGATCAATGCCCAGCTCTATACGCGCGGCAATGCCGCCGATTACGACCTATGGGCGTCCGAGGACGGCTGCAGCGGCTGGGATTATCGGAGCGTGCTTCCCTATTTCAAGCGCGCCGAGGACAACCAGCGCTTCGCCGACGATTACCATGCCTATGGCGGGCCGCTCGGTGTTTCGATGCCGGTCGCGGCGCTGCCGATCTGCGACGCCTATATCCGCGCCGGCCAGGAACTCGGCATTCCCTACAACCATGATTTCAACGGACGCCAGCAGGCGGGCGTCGGCTTCTACCAGCTCACCCAGCGCAATCGCCGCCGGTCGAGCGCATCGCTTGCCTACCTCTCGCCGATCAAGAACCGCCGCAACCTGACGGTCCGGACCGGTGCGCGTGTCGCGCGGATCGTGCTCGAAGGTACGCGCGCCGTCGGCGTCGAGGTCGTCACCGGCAAGGGCAGCGAAGTGATCCGGGCCGAGCGTGAAGTGCTCGTTTCCTCCGGTGCCATAGGCTCCCCGAAGCTCTTGTTGCAATCCGGCATCGGGCCAGCCGATCACCTGAAATCGGTGGGTGTCCAGGTGAAGCACGATCTGCCCGGGGTCGGCGGCAATCTTCAGGATCACCTCGATCTCTTCGTGATTTCCGAATGCACCGGCGACCACACCTATGACGGCGTGGCGAAACTTCATCGTACGCTATGGGCAGGGCTGCAATATGTGCTGTTCCGCTCCGGACCGGTGGCCTCTTCGCTCTTCGAGACTGGCGGCTTCTGGTACGCCGACCCCGATGCCCGCTCGCCGGACATCCAGTTTCATCTGGGCCTTGGGTCCGGCATCGAGGCGGGCGTCGAGAAGCTGAAGAACGCCGGCGTCACGCTCAACTCCGCTTACCTGCACCCGCGCTCGCGCGGCACCGTGCGGCTGTCAGCGTCCGATCCGGCGGTAGCGCCGCTGATCGATCCCAACTACTGGGAAGACCCGCATGACCGCAAGATGTCGATCGAGGGCCTGAAGATCGCCCGCGAGATCATGCAGCAGGCAGCACTCAAGCCGTTCGTCCTGGCGGAGCGTCTGCCGGGCAATTCGATTGCGACCGACGAACAGCTCTTCGACTATGGTTGCGCCAATGCCAAGACGGATCACCACCCGGTTGGAACCTGCAAGATGGGGACGGACGCCTCGGCTGTGGTCGGACTCGACCTCAAGGTGCAGGGGCTCGAGGGCCTCAGGGTCTGCGACAGCTCGGTGATGCCGCGGGTTCCCTCCTGCAACACCAACGGACCGACGATCATGATGGGAGAAAAGGGCGCCGACATCATCCGCGAGCGCCAGCCCTTGCCGCCGGCGATCTTCGCCCATGAACGTAACGACAGCCGCCCACGCGCCCGCGCCGATATCCGTTGAGGTCTCCATGATCCGCCATTGCGTCTTCATTCGTTTCCGGCCCGAAATCACCAGGGAGGACAAGGTGGCGATCTTCGACGAGATCGTCGCGCTGAAAGCACGGTTGCCGGGGTTCATGGCGGCCCATATCGGCGGCAATGTCAGCCCGGAAGTGGGCATGGACAAGGGGTTCAGCGAAGGCTTCATCGTCGATTTCACCGATGCAGCGGCGCGGGATGCCTATCTGGAAGACGAGGAACATCGCAAGACCGGCGCCAAGATCGTCGCTGCCGCCGAGGGCGGTGTCGCCGGCATCTTCGTCTACGACCTCGAAATTGCCGATTGAGCGAAAGTCATGTTTGAAGCGCGCCCGTTCCTGACCCGGCTTTTCGAGGCGGCCGTCAGAGCCGCCGATCCCTATGAGGCGCTCAAGGCGCATCTGCCCGAACCGCCGAAGGGGCGGGCGGTCGTCGTCGGTGCCGGCAAGGCGGCAAGCCAGATGGCGGCGGCCTTCGAGAAGCTCTGGGAGCATCCCTACAGTGGCACCGTGGTGGCGCGTCATGGGCCGGTGGAGCATTGCGAGCGGATTACGGTGCTGCAATCCGCCCATCCGGTGCCGGATGAGGCGGGACTTGCCGCATCGGATACCTTGCTCAAGGCCGTGGCGGGCCTGACCGCCGACGATCTCGTCATCGCCTTGATCTCCGGCGGCGGCTCTGCCTTGTTGCCGGCGCCGCCCGCGGGGTTGACGCTTGCCGATGAGATCGCTGTCAACAGGGCGCTGCTCGCCTCGGGCGCGCCGATCTCGGCGATGAACGTCGTGCGCAAACACGTGTCACGGATCAAGGGCGGGCGGCTTGCCGCAGCGGCTTTCCCGGCGCGCGTCGTCAGCCTTGTGGTCTCCGACGTGCCCGGTGACAACCCGGCCTTCGTCGCCTCCGGTCCGACCGTTCCGGACCGCAGCACGGCGGACGAGGCGCTCGACATCGTCACCCGCTACCGGATGCAGCTTCCGGATGGCGTGATGGCGCATCTGCGCTCGGAAGCGGCCGCAGCGCCCGATCCGGATGATCCCCGGTTCGCCGGGCATCGTTGCCATGTAATCGCTTCGGCCAGCGTGTCGCTGGAGGCGGCCGCCGCCAAGGCGCGGCAGCTCGGCATCGAGGCGCGCATCCTTTCCGATGCGATCGAAGGCGAGGCCAGCGACATCGGCCGCATGCATGCGGCGCTGGCGCGCGAGGTGGCGCTCCGGCATCGCCCCTTCGACAAGCCGGTGGTGCTGCTTTCCGGCGGCGAGACGACGGTGACGATCTCCGGCAAGGAGTATGGCAAGGGCGGCCGCAACAGCGAATTGCTGCTGTCGCTGGCGCTCGACATCGATGGTGTTGCAGGCATCGATGCGCTTGCCGCGGATACGGATGGAATTGACGGTTCGGAAGACAATGCCGGGGCGTTTGCCGATGGCGAGAGCATAACCCGCATGCGCGCCGCCGGTATCGATCCGCGCCTGCATCTCGCCCGTCATGATGCTTGGTCGGCCTTTGCCGCGAGTGGCGATCTGTTCGTGCCCGGACCGACCGGAACGAACGTCAACGATTTCCGGGCGTTGCTGATCCGTTAGCCGGATTCGTCAGTTGAATAGTCAGGCCGCTGCCCACGAGGACAGCGGCCATTTGTTGGTCGTGTTACTTGGCGCGCTTCAGCGCATCGCCAAGGATCGAGACGATTTCGCCGAAATGCTTCTCCTCGGCAATCAGCGGCGGCGAGAAGGCGATGATGTCGCCGGTGACGCGGATCAGCAGACCCTTCTCGAAGCAATCGACGAAGACGTCATAGGCGCGGGCGCCGATCGCGCCATCACGCGATTGCAGTTCGATGCCGGCGATGAGGCCGATCGTGCGGATGTCGATGACATGCGGCAGGCCCTTCAACGAATGCATGGCATCGTGCCAGGCGTCCTGCAGCTCGGCGGCGCGGGTCATCAGGCCCTCGTCACGGTAGATGTCGAGCGTGGCGATGCCGGCGGCGCAGGCGGCCGGGTGGCCGGAATAGGTGTAGCCGTGGAAGAGCTCGATCTGACCTTCCGGGCCGTGCATCAGCGCGTCATGCACCTTGCGGCTGGCAAAGACCGCGCCCATCGGGATCGCGCCGTTGGTGAGGCCCTTGGCCGTCGTCACCAGATCCGGCGCCACGCCGAAGAAATCGGTGGCGAACGCGGCGCCCAGACGGCCAAAGCCGGTGATCACTTCGTCGAAGATCAGCAGGATGCCGTGCTTGTCGCAGATGGTGCGCAGTCGCTCGAGGTAACCCTTCGGCGGGATCAGCACGCCGGTCGAGCCGGCGACCGGTTCGATGATGCAGGCGGCGATGGTCTCGGCGCCGTGCAGCGCGACCAGCCGCTCGAGGTCGTCGGCAAGCTCGGCGCCGTGTTCCGGCTGGCCCTTGACGAAGGCATTCTTGGCAAGGTCATGGGTATGGCGCAGATGGTCGGAACCCGGCAGTTGCGGGAAGACGCGGCGGTTGTTGAGGATGCCGCCGACCGAAATGCCGCCGAAGCCGACGCCGTGATAGCCGCGCTCGCGGCCAATGAGGCGCGTGCGGGTGCCCTGGCCGATGGCGCGCTGGTAGGCGATCGCGATCTTCAGGGCGGTATCGACCGATTCAGAACCTGAGCCGGTGAAGAATACGCGGTCGAGCTTCTGGCCTTCCGGGCCTGGCGCGATCTCGGCAAGGCGTTCGGCAAAATCGAAGGCGATCGGGTGGCCCATCTGGAAGGAGGGGGCGAAATCCATGGTCGAAAGCTGGCGCTCGACAGCAGCGGCGATCTGGCGGCGACCGTGGCCGGCATTGACGCACCAGAGCCCGGCGGTGCCGTCGAGGATCGTCCGTCCGTCGACACTGGTGTAGTGCATGCCCTCGGCCGAGGCGAGCAGCCTGGGTGCCGCCTTGAACTGCCGGTTGGCGGTAAAGGGCATCCAATAGCTATCGAGAACGGGGGCGTTGGGTTTGGTGTGCTGGTTCATGGCATCCTCCTGAAATGCGGCGATTGACGCCATGATTTGATTTGCCAAACAAGTCCTTTTCTGCTGTCAGTTAAGTCATTGATTTTCATAATGCAGGAGTGGCTGGTTTGCGCTATTCCGAACAACCTGAACAGGGACCTGAGCGCCCATGAGCGTCGATATCGGAAACCGGCTTCGCCATCTGAGACTCATGCACAACCTGTCGCAACGCGAACTCGCCAAGCGCGCCGGCGTCACCAACTCGACCATCTCGCTGATCGAGTCGAACGCCTCCAACCCTTCTGTCGGCGCGCTGAAGCGCATTCTCGACGGGATACCGATCGGGTTGGCGGAGTTCTTCTCCTTCGAGCCGGAGAAGCCGCGCAAGGCGTTCTATGCGGCGGAGGAGTTGGTCGAGATCGGCAAGGGGCCGATTTCCTATCGCCAGATCGGCGAAAACCTCTTCGGCCGCAGCCTGCAGATCCTGAAGGAATGCTACCAGCCGGGCGCCGACACCGGAAAGGTGCCGCTGGTGCATGATGGCGAGGAGGGGGGAATCGTGCTTTCAGGCCGCATCGAAGTGACGGTCGATGACGAGCGGCGGATCCTCGGGCCGGGGGATGCCTATTACTTCGAAAGCCGGCGGCCCCATCGGTTTCGCTGCGTCGGGCCGGTGCCCTGCGAGGTGATCAGCGCCTGTACGCCGCCGACGTTTTGAGGGTAGGGACCGCTTAATCGCAGCGGTGGAGTGGGAGAATGCCCCTCATCCCGCTGCCGCGACCTTCTCCCCGTTTTGACGGGGAGAAGGGACATGAGGCGTGCTCCCCAATCCCTCTCCTGTGGAGTTGTGGAGTTGCTTCTTAGGAAGCGACGCCAACCACAAAACCTGTCTTTGCAGGTGAGAAAGTGTTGGTGCGGCGGTCTCGACCGTCCCCTCGCCCCGCTTGCGGGGAGAGGGCTAGGGTGAGGGGCCAATCAGCCCGTTACGAAAGCCGTGCGCAGGCGTCGGCGATGCGTTTCAGCGCTTCCTTCAGCTCCGCTTCCGAGGTCGCATAGGAGATGCGGAAGAAGGGCGACAGGCCGAAGGCCGAACCCGGTACGACAGCCACATGGGCGTCGTCGAGCAGGTAGGCGCAGAAGTCCGCATCCGTTTCGATCTTCTTGCCCGAGGGCGTGACCCTGCCGAGCATGCCGGCGCAGCCGGAGAAGGTGTAGAAGGCGCCTTCCGGGACGCGGCAGTCGAGGCCGTCGATGGCGTTGAGGGCGCTCACGACGAGATCGCGGCGGCGCTGGAAGCTGGCCGTGCGCTCTTTCAGGAACTCCTGCGGACCGGTCAGCGCGGCAACGGATGCGGCCTGGCTGACGGAGGAGGGGCAGGAGGTCGCCTGGCTCTGGACGACGGCCATCGCCTTGATCAGGTCGCGCGGGCCACCGGCATAGCCGATACGCCAGCCGGTCATGGCATAGGCCTTGGAGACGCCGTTGACCGTGAGCGTCCGGTCTTTGAGGCGGGGCTCGAGCTGGGCCGGGGTGACGAAGCGGAGGCCGTCATAGACGATGTGCTCGTACATGTCGTCGACCAGCAGCCACACACGCGGATGCGTCAGGAGAACATCGAGCAGCGGCCGGTAGTCGGCAGCGCCGTAGGCGGCACCCGAGGGGTTCGACGGCGAGTTCAGGAGCACCCAACGCGTCCTAGGCGTGATGGCTGCTTCGAGCTTGTCGGCGGTCAGCCGGAAGCCGGACGAGGCGTCGCAGGGGATCAGAACCGGCTTGCCTTCGCAGATCTGGACGATATCCGAATAGGAGGTCCAGTAGGGCGTCGGGATGATCACTTCGTCGCCGGGATTGATCGACGCCATCATGGCGTTGAACAGGATCTGCTTGGCGCCGGTCGCCACCGTGATCTCGTCCTGCTCGTAGGCAAGGCCGTTCTCGCGCTGGAACTTTTCGCGGATCGCCTTCTTCAGTTCCGGCGTGCCGTCGAGCGCCGTGTACTTCGTTTCACCGCGCCGGATCGCTTCGCAGGCGGCGTCCTTGACGTAGTCGGGCGTGTCGAAGTCCGGCTCGCCCGCACCGAGGATGATCACCGGCTTGCCTTCGCGCTTCATGGCTTGCGCGCGGGCACCGATCTTGAGGATTTCGGACACCCCGATCGAGGAGATCCGCGAGGCGGGCTGAAAGCCCGCCTCCTTGACCGTTGCGTTGATGGTCATGGTCGAATCCTAGTTGGGTGCGCCGATTATTCGATGTCGAACGACACGCCCTGCGCCAGCGGCAGAGCCTTCGAATAGTTCACCGTGTTGGTGGCACGACGCATATAGGCCTTCCACGAGTCCGAACCGGATTCGCGGCCACCGCCGGTTTCCTTCTCACCGCCGAAGGCGCCGCCGATTTCGGCGCCCGAGGTGCCGATGTTGACATTGGCGATACCGCAATCCGAGCCGTCGACGGCGAGGAAGCGTTCCGATTCCTGCATGTCGCGGGTGAAGATCGACGACGACAGGCCGGCTGCGACCGCATTGTGGTCGGCGAGAACCGCGTCGAAGTCGCTGTACTTCATGACGTAGAGGATCGGCGCGAAGGTTTCTTCGAGAACCGGGCCAGCCTGCTTCGGCATTTCGACCAGCGCGGGCTTGACGTAGTAGCCGTTGTCATAGCCGAGCTCGACGCGTTCGCCGCCGGTGACGGTGCCGCCGTGCGACTTCGCTTCACCGATCGCCTTCTGCATGCCGTCAAAGGCAGCCTTGTCGACGAGCGGGCCGACGAGGGCCGTCGTTTCCAGCGGGTTGCCGACCGATACCGAGCCATAGGCCTTCTTCAGACGCGGAACGAGCTGGTCGTAGATGCTCTCGTGCACGAAGAGGCGGCGCATGGTGGTGCAGCGCTGACCGGCGGTGCCCATGGCGCCGAAGGCGATGGCGCGCAAAGCCATGTCGAGATCGGCCGAGGGGCAGACGATGCCGGCATTGTTGCCGCCGAGTTCGAGGATGGCGCGGGCGAAGCGCTTGGCGAGGCGCGGACCGACTTCGCGGCCCATGCGGGTGGAGCCGGTGGCGGAAACGAGCGGTACCTTCGGGTTGTCAACGAGGACTTCACCGACGGTGCGGTCGCCGATCAGCACCTGCGACAGGCCTGCCGGAGCGTCGCCGAAGCGGGCGAGCGCACGCTCGAAAATCGCCTGCGAGGCAAGCGCCGTGAGCGGGGTCTTTTCCGACGGCTTCCAGACGACCGAGTTGCCGCAAACGATGGCAAGCGCTGCGTTCCACGACCAGACGGCGACCGGGAAGTTGAAGGCGGAGATGACGCCGACGACGCCGAGCGGATGCCAGGTCTCCATCATGCGGTGGCCGGGGCGCTCGGTGGCGATCGTCAGGCCGTAGAGCTGGCGGGAAAGACCGACGGCGAAATCGCAGATGTCGATCATTTCCTGGACTTCGCCGAGGCCTTCGGAGGTGATCTTGCCGGCTTCGATCGAAACCAGGCGGCCGAGGTCGGCCTTGAACGCGCGCAGTTCTTCGCCGAGCAGGCGGATCAGTTCGCCGCGCTTCGGCGCCGGAACGAGACGCCAGGCCTTGAAGGCTTCATGGGCCTGTTCGATCTTGGCAGCGGCTTCAACGGCCGAAACGGTCTTGAGGCTCGCGATCTTCTCGCCGGTGACCGGGCTATAGGACGGCATGTCGCCGCCGCTGTAGAGTTCCTTGGCGACGCCCATCTTTTCGAGAAGCGCTGCGGCTTCCTTGGTCACGTCGACTTTCTTGGTTGCGATGTTCATGGTCTGACTCCCGTTTTCTTGGCTTAGATCATTAGTTAGAGCGGAATGCGGGCGGAAAACCGCACACACTTTTCCTCATTCCGCTCTGGCCTATCCGAAACGCACGCTGCCGAGCTTTCCCGGCGAGGTGAGCGTCTTCAGGCCTGCGGCCATGTCCTTGAGTTTGTCTGGTGTATAAAAGTCGTAATAGGCCTGGTTGCGGCGGCCGATCGCATGTTCCGCGCTGAAGCTGCCGTGGTACTCCTCGACGGCGACCGCGAAAACCCATTCGCGAAGCCGCGGTTCGAAGGTCTCGTCCTCGCGAAGGTCGCTGTCCTTCGGCACGACGAGGTTGAAGTGCACGCCACCGTCGCCGATATGGCCGAAATCGCAGACGGTCACGTCAGGAAATTTCGCCGGCATTTCGCCCTTCATATGGTCGCAGAAGGCCATGATGTCACCCCTGCGGAAGGAGAGGTCGAAGGCGATCAGCTTGCCCAGGTGCTTGACGCCCTCGGACAAGGCGTGGCGCAGCGCCCAGATTTCGTGCGGCGGGCCGACGAACGCATCGGCGAGCGGCGCCGATTCCATTTCCCAGATCTCGGCCAGTGCCGATTCCAGCACGGCGTCGAGCGACTGTTCGCCCTCGCGCGGTGCCCAGGTGCGGCTGATCTCGGCGAGGATGACGTAATCAGGAACATTGCCGCCCTGGAACGGGTTCTTCAGCGACGGCACATGGGCAAGAGCCGCTTTGACGGCGTTCTTCGACATGCCCTCGAAAGCCGAGAGATAGGCGCCGAGGCGTTCTTCCATGGCGCGGAGCAGCGGCATCACATGGGCGCCGCTTGCGGGAACCAGCAACGCTGTTGCCGTCTGCTGTGGCAGGCGCTCGAGGTTCAGGACGCATTCGGTGACGATGCCGAAGGCGCCCGACGTGCCGAAGAAAATCTGTTTCCAGTCGACGCCGGTGTTGTTCTTGCGCAGGTCGCTTTGCAGGTCGAGAACGGTGCCGTCCTCGTCCGCCAGCACGACCTTGAGGCCCAACGTATTGCGACGCACGTCGCCGTACTTCAGGAAGCGCGAACCGCCGGTGTTGGTGGCGATCATACCGCCGATGCGCGGGTCGGCGCCGAGATCGATCGGGAAGAACAGGCCGTGCTCTTCCAGGCGCCGGTTGAGATCGGACAGCCGGAAGCCGGCATCGAGCCGCACCGAGCGGTTGTCGAGGTCGAGATCGAATTGCTTGGTCAGCCGGTCGAGGCTGAGGACGATTTCATCACCCGACTGGTCCGGGGTCGAGCCCGAGACGAGGCCGGTGTTGCCCGATTGCGGGATCAAAGCGATGCCGTTCGTGACGCAATAGGCAACAGCGGCGGAGACTTCTTCCGTCGTCGCCGGCCGCAGCACGAGCGAAGCCCGGCCGCGATCGTATCGCGCCCCGGTCTCGTAGGCTTCCAGGTCTTCAGGACGCGTGACGACACCCTTGTCTCCAAGGATGCCGGTCAATGCGTCGATGTGCAGTTTCTCGATCATCTCGAAAGCATCATTCCGCAGCGATCGCGCCGGTCAAGGCCTGGATGCAGCTTTCGATCGAAGCCTGCTCGATGCCGGCATAGTGGTCGAATTCGTTGAGCACGGTGGCGCCGAGATCGGTTTCAAAACGCTTCTGGTTGGGGCTGGCGACGAATTCCTGCTGGGCGCCGTCGCCAAGGTTCGACTGGAAGATGCCTGCGGCGCTGACCGGCAGGAAGTCTTCGTAGACGATCGCGTCGAACTGGACGAGGCCGTCGGTGATCAGCGCCTCGATGTCACGGGCCGGGGAAATGCCGGCCTTGCTGCCCTTCTCCGTCAGCGAATAGCTGAAATAGCCGAGGCCGGCTTCGCGGATACCTGCCCAGGTGTCGGGGAAAGGCTGGAACGCCTTGGCGAGTGCCGCTTCGTATTCGCGGGCATTCGAGCCGTCGGCCGCCGGGCGGACGATCTTGCGCGAGGCGTCGAGCAGCTCGTCGTAGAGCGCACGGCCCTTCGGCGTCAGCGCAATGCCGCGCTGTTCGATCTCGCCGAAGCGGGCGGTGTGCGAACCGGCCTTCCAGGTGCCGTCGGCATCCCTGAAGGAGACCGGCTCTTCCAGGGCCTTGAACGAGGTCTGGCGCAGGAGGATCGGGCACTTGCGGGTCGGCGGCCCCTCGACGACGGCTTTCGGGGCGATGGCGTATTCCGGCATCAGCGCCTGCACCTTGTCGATATCGAGCGTGCGCGGCGTCAGGTGGTTGATGTGCGGCCCCTTGAAGGAGACGACGTCGGCGATCAGGCGATGGGCGTCATGCAGGCGCTTGTACATGTCGGCGCTGACATTGGCCTTGTCGTGCCAACGGAAGGTTTCGAGCACTTCCGAGACGAAACGTTCGGCGTCCGCCTTGTCGAGGCCGCCGTCGCGCTCGGCCTTTTCCGTCAGCTCCACGGCGCCGGCGGTGAAGATCTGGCGCGCGGCGAGGATGACCTCGGCTTCGGCGCGCAGCGCTTCGTCGGCGATCAGGTCGAGGCGCAGCAGCGAGGTGAAGACGCGGAACGGGTTGCGCTTCAGCGCGGCCTCGCCGACCGGGCGGAAGGCGGTCGAATGGACGGGGACGCCGGCGGTCGACAGATCGTAGTAGCCGACCGGATACATGCCCATGACGGCGAAGACGCGGCGCATCATTGCGAGTTCGGCCGGCGTGCCCAGGCGGATCGCGCCGTGGCGCTCCTCGGAGATACGATCGAGCGAATCCGTGGCATCCAGACGCTCCTTCAGGAGCGGGTCGGCGGCGAGCGTATCGTCGTTCACCTTGGCGACCAGTTCCATCAGCGTGCCATAGGCCGGCACCTCTTCGCGGTACATGACCGACATGGCTGCGGAAAAGGCCGAACGGATGTCGTCGGCGGATACGAAACTATTCTCTTTCACTGGGGCTCGCCTCGCGCTATGGGTGAAGGACAAGGTCATTCTCATTTCGGATCATATCCGATCGAACTGGCCATTGATCGCGTTGCTTCCGACTATGTTGATGCGAGGCTGGAATGAAGTTAAGCCGCAGGCTGGTTCCCGACGTGACGACGCTGCAGGCGTTCGAGTGCGCGGCGCGACACGGCAGCTTCACGCAGGCCGCCGCCGAACTGAACCTCACCCAGAGCGCCGTCAGCCGGCAGATCAAGGATCTCGAAAACCAGCTCGGCGTGCTTCTATTCGAGCGCGTGCGCCAGCGGGTGATCCTGTCGGATGCCGGCCAAAAATTCCTGCCGGAGGTTCGGCGTCTCCTCAACCAGACCGAGGAACTGATGGTGCGCGCCATGGCTTCGGCCCGGGCGGACTCGACGCTCTCGATCGCCTCGCTGCCAACCTTCGGCAGCCGCTGGCTGGTGCCGCGCCTTCCCGATTTCCTCAAGCGCCATCCGGATACGGTGCTGAACATCGCCTCCCGTTCCGCGCCTTTCGATTTCGACGAACAGAACTTCGATCTCGCCATCCACTACGGCCAACCGGTCTGGGCGCGCGCCACCTGCAGCTATCTCTGCAGCGAGATCATCGTGCCCGCTGCAAGCCCCGCCCTCTTGGCGAACCATCCGGTCAAGACTCCCGAGGATCTCGTCGCCGGCCCGTTGCTGCACCTCGCCACGCGTCCCAAGCTCTGGGCGCAATGGTTCGAGGCGAACGACATGGACGGCCGCGGCGCCTATCGCGGCAACCGCTTCGACCAGTTCTCCATGGTGATCGAAGCGGCGACGGCGGGCCTCGGTTTTGCGCTGCTGCCACGTTACCTGATCGAACAGGAAATTGCCGCCGGCACGCTCAGCATCGTGCTCGACCGGCCGATGAAGACGGAAAACAGCTACTATCTCGCCGTGCCCGAGGGCAAACTCGAAAACCCCATCAGCCTGGCCTTCCGGGAGTGGATTACCGAGCAGGTAGGCTGACGGATTTTCTGCAAATCGAGGGAACCTTCCTCGCCGCTTCACGTTTCGCCTCGTCTGCCATCCGCGATGAAGCTTGAGAAGAGGGCAATTGAGAGAGCTGTATCGAAGTGCCATTGGGGGCGTGTTTAGCGGCCGGTTTCGGCTTGATTCGTCTGTGCGCAAATCGTCCAAACTTATATGAGCAATCCTTGCAAGCTGTTGGCACCACGGCTAAAAAATGCCATTTTCATGCATCACGCGGCCTTGAAAACCAATGCGCCGCCGGCTTTGCGATCTCCGATGCCCAGTCGAGGGCGGTGCCTGTTACCGCCAGTTCCCCACATGCGGGAATTGACGGTGGATGGGAGGACACATGACCGTGTCTAGCAACGCGCCGGCTCAGCCTGAATTCTCAGGTCCGCAGCCAACCCGGCAACCCAACGAGGACCGGGCCGATCAACCCCGGCTGGATTCAGAACCCGTACCCATGCAGCTTCAAACTACGCCGCCCACCTCTCCGCGCGAACCGGAAGCAAAGCAGATCGACTACAATGATTCGATCCGCGCCACCTTCTTCTCGATGGAGGACCTCCGGCAATGCGGCGAGGATCTCGCATTGAAGGGCGCTTCCGCGCTGCCGGGTTTCTTCCCGTTCGAGTTCCGCCCGCGGCATCGTGAAAACGAGAACGAGATCCTGCGCGTCTACCGGGCGACGGCCGCCGACGTGGAGGCCGGGGCGACGATAACGCCGGCCGCCGAGTGGCTGCTCGACAACCACCATGTCGTCGAAGAAGCGATCCAGGAAGTCCGGCGCGACTTCCCGCGCCGGTTCTATCGCCAGCTTCCGACGCTCCCGGTTTCGGGCACGGTGATTCCGCGCACCATGGCGCTCGCCTGGCTCTATGTCGCCCACACGCACAGCACGGTGACGCGAGAAAGCATCACGGCGATGGTCGAGGGCTTCCAGAAGCACGAGACCTTCAAGATCGGCGAACTTTGGGCGCTGCCGTCGATACTGCGCTTCGTGCTGATCGAAAATCTTCGCCGGATCGCCATCCGCGTCGAACGCTCGCGCGGCATGCGCCGCAAGGCAAACGATGTCGCCGACCAGATCATCCGCCTGAACGATCCGGAAAAATGTCGGGCACTGCTGGCCGAGTCGGAAGCTCTGGCCGCCGACAACACCTTCGTCGCGCAACTGCTTTACCGCATGCGCGACGGCTCGCAGACTTCGGGCGCCGTCATCGGCTGGATCGAGGAGCAGCTCGAGAACCGCGGCAGCGACGTTGAGAACGCGCTGGTCGCGGAGCAGAACCGCCTGTCGTCCGGTAACGCGACGATGAGCAACATCATCCGCAGCCTGCGCGAAGTCGACGACACCGATTGGGCCGTCTGGTTCGAAAGCGTCAGCAAGATCGATGCGGCGCTGCGCGAGGGCTCCGACTATGCAGCGCTCGATTTCGGCTCGCGCAACAAGTATCGCGATACGATCGAGAAGCTGGCTCGCCGCTCCGGTCACAGCGAATACGAGGTGACGCAGATCGCCATCGAGATGGTGCGCGAGGCGGAGGCCGCGGCCGCGACCGAAGCGCCGCTGCAGGAGCCGAATGTCGGTTCCTTCCTCGTCGGCAAGCAGCGGAAGATGCTCGAGAAGAGGATCGGCTACCGACCCTCGCTGCTGCAGACGATCATCCGTATCAGCCGAAAGCTCGACTGGTTCGCGATCGCCGGACCGAACATCCTCTTGACCATCCTGGCGATGATCGCCGTCTTTTCCTTCGTCAGCCCGATGGACATTCCGAACGGCGCGAAGCTGATCATGCTGCTTCTTTTCGCGCTTCCGGCTTCGGAAGGCGCGATGGGCCTGTTCAACACGCTGGTGACGCTGTTCGTCAAACCATCGCGACTTGTCGGCTACGAATTCCTCGACGGGATTCCCGAGCATGCCCGCACCCTCGTCGTCGTGCCCTGCCTGATCGCCAAGCGCGACCATGTCGACGAACTCGTGCGTAATCTCGAGGTACATTATCTGGCCAATCCGCGTGGCGAGATCTACTTCGCGCTTTTGAGCGATTGGGCGGACAGCAAGGTGGAGGAGTCGAGCACCGATTCCGACGTGCTCGACTACGCCAAGCGCGAGATTGCCCAGCTTTCGGCGCGCTACGCCTATGACGGCAAGACGCGCTTCTACCTCCTGCATCGCCGCCGCCTGTTCAACGAACAGGAAGGCGTGTGGATGGGATGGGAGCGCAAGCGCGGCAAGCTGCACGAGCTGAACATGCTGCTTCGCGGCGACCGCGACACCTCATTCCTGCAGGGCGCCAACACGGTGCCGGACAACGTCCAGTACGTCATGACGCTCGATTCCGACACGCGCCTGATGCGCGATGCGGTGACGAAGCTCGTCGGCAAGATCTGCCATCCGATCAACCGCCCGGTGGTCGACCCTAAGACGCAGAAGGTAATCGCCGGCTACAGCCTGCTGCAGCCGCGCGTGACGCCGTCGCTGACCACGGGCAGCGAAGCCTCGGCCTTCCAACGCATCTTCTCGGCCAACCGCGGCATCGACCCCTATGTCTTCACCGTTTCCGACGTCTACCAGGACATCGCCGGCGAAGGCAGCTTCACCGGCAAGGGCCTCTACCATGTCGACGCCTTCGAGGCGGCGCTGAAGGGCCGGATCCAGGAAAACGCCGTTCTCAGCCACGACCTGCTCGAAGGCTCCTATGTGCGCTGCGCGCTGGTGACCGACGTCGAGCTCGTCGAGGATTTCCCGACCCGCTATGAGGTCGAGATGTCGCGCCAGCATCGCTGGGCGCGCGGCGACTGGCAGCTCCTGCCCTACATCTTCAACTTCTCGAACGGGCTGTCGATGCTCGGCCGCTGGAAGATGTATGATAACCTGCGCCGCTCGCTGATCCCGCTTGCCTGGCTCGTCGCCTCGGTCATGGGCTGGTACTATATGGAGCCGGCGGAAGCGTTGATCTGGCAGATCGTGCTGATCTTCAGCTTGTTCGTGGCTCCGACTCTGTCGCTGATCAACGGCCTCCTGCCGCGCCGCAACGACATTGTCGCTCGCGCCCACCTTCACGCCGTGCTCACCGAAATCCGTGCCGCCAATGCGCAAGTGGCGCTGCGCATCGTCTTCATTGCCCACAATGCGGCGATGATGGGTGACGCGATCGTGCGCTCGCTTTACCGCACCTTCGTCAGCGGCAAGCTGATGCTCGAATGGCGTACGGCGGCGCAGGTGCAGAGTGCCGGCCACGGCACGATCGGCGATTACTATCGCGCCATGTGGATCGCGCCGGCGCTTTCGGCGCTTTCGCTGGCACTTGCCGCGGTCTCCGACACCGGCCTGCCGTTCATCGGCATTCCCTTCGCGCTGCTCTGGGCGCTGTCGCCTGCCGTTGCCTGGTTCGTCAGCCAGTCGGCCGAAACCGAGGACCAGCTCGTCGTCTCCGACGAGGCAATCGACGAGATGCGCCTGATTGCGCGTCGCACCTGGCGTTATTTCGAGACCTTCGTCACCGCCGAGCAGCACTTCCTGCCGCCGGACAACTTCCAGGAAACGCCGCAGCCGGTTCTGGCCGAGCGCACCTCGCCGACCAATATCGGCGTCTACCTGCTGTCGGTGATGTCGGCGCGCGATTTCGGCTGGATCGGCTTCGAGGAGACGATCAACCGGCTGGAGCAGACGATCGCCACCATCGACCGGATGCCGAAGTATCGCGGCCATCTGTTCAACTGGTATCGGACGAACACGCTCGACACGATGGAGCCGCGCTACATCTCGTCGGTCGACAGCGGCAACCTTGCCGGTCACCTGATCGCCGTATCGTCGATGTGCCGCGACTGGGCCGAGGCCCCCTCGGCGCATGTCCAGGGCAGCCTGGACGGCATCGGCGACGTCGTCGCGATCCTCGAGGAGGTGCTGCGCGAGCTGCCCGACGACCGCAAGACGGTCCGGCCGCTGCGCCGCCTGATCGAGGAACGCATCGTCGGCTTCCAGAACGCTCTTGCTGCAGTCAAGCGCGAGCGCGAGTTCGCGTCGATCCGGGTGATCAACCTCGCCGTGCTGGCGCGCGACATGCACAAGCTCACCGTCAACCTCGACCATGAGGTGCGCACGCCGCAAAGCACGGAAGTGACGAAATGGGCAAACGCACTGGTCAGTACCTGTGAAGCCCATATTGCCGACGGTGTCTTCGACCTTAGTGCGATCGAATCGCTGCGCCAGCGCCTGCTGGTGCTGAAGGACCGCGCCCGCGACATCGCCTTCTCGATGGATTTCAGCTTCCTGTTCCGGCCGGAGCGGCGCCTGCTGTCGATCGGCTTCCGGGTCAACGCCAACGAACTCGACGAGGCCTGCTACGACCTTCTCGCCTCGGAAGCCCGTCTCACCAGCCTGTTTGCCATCGCCAAGGGCGACCTGCCGACCGAGCACTGGTACAAGCTCGGCCGTCCGATCGTGCCGATCGGCGCGCGCGGCGCGCTGATCTCCTGGTCGGGCTCGATGTTCGAATATCTGATGCCGCCGTTGGTCATGCAGGAGCGGCAGGGCGGCATCCTCAACCAGACCAACAATCTGGTGGTGAAGGAGCAGATCAACCACGGCCGCCGCCTCGGCACGCCCTGGGGCATTTCGGAAGCCGCGTTCAATGCGCGCGACCACGAACTCACCTACCAGTACACCAACTTCGGTGTGCCGACGCTCGGCCTGAAGCGCGGCCTCGGCCAGAACGCGGTCATCGCGCCCTACGCCTCGATCCTTGCCTGCATGTACGATCCGAAATCGGCGCTCGCCAACCTCGGCCGTCTGCGCGAGGTCGGCGCGCTCGGCGCCTACGGCTTCCACGATGCCGTCGACTTCACGCCGACGCGCGTGCCCGAAGGCCAGAAATGCGCGGTCGTGCGCAACTACTATGCGCACCACCATGGCATGTCGATCGCGGCCGTCGCCAACGTCGTCTTCAATGGCCGCCTGCGCGAGTGGTTCCACGCCGACCCGGTGATCGAGGCCGCCGAACTCCTGCTGCAGGAAAAGGCGCCGCGCGACATCCCGATCATGAATGCCAAGCGCGAGCCGGAATCGGTCGGCAAGGGCCAGGACGATCTCCTGCGTCCGGAAGTCCGCATCATCGAGAACCCGCTGGCGCAGGACCGTGAGACCGTGTTCCTCTCCAACGGTCACTACTCGATCATGCTGACTGCCAATGGTGCCGGTTACGCCCGCTGGAACGGCCAGTCCGTCACCCGCTGGAAGCCGGATCCGGTCGAGGACCGCACCGGAACCTTCATCTTCCTGCGCGACACGACCACCGGCGATTGGTGGTCGGCGACATCGGAGCCGCGCCGCGCCGCCGGCGAGAAGGTGCTGACCCGCTTCGGCGACGACAAGGCCGAATTCGTCAAGACGGTCGGCGATCTCACCAGCGAAGTGGAGTGCATCGTCGCCACCGAACACGACGCGGAAGGCCGCCGGGTCATCCTGCTCAATACCGGCGCCCAGGATCGTTTCATCGAAGTGACTTCCTATGCCGAGCCGGTGCTTTCGACCGACGAGGCCGACAGCGCGCATCCGGCCTTCTCGAAGATGTTCGTGCGCACGGAGATCAGCCGCCGTGGCGACGTCATCCGTGTCAGCCGCAACAAGCGCAGCGCCAGCGACCCGGACATGGAAGTGGCGCATCTCGTCACCGACAATGCCGGCAGCGATCGCCATACGGAAGCGGAGACCGACCGTCGCCGCTTCATCGGCCCGGGCCGGACGCTTGCCGAAGCGGCCGCCTTCGATACGGATGCGGTGCTTTCAGGAACCGATGGTTTTACCCTCGATCCGATCATGTCGCTGCGCCGCGTCGTCCGCGTGCCCGCCGGCAAGAAGGTCAGCGTCGTCTTCTGGACGATCGCTGCGCCGAACCGCGAGGAGGTCGATCGGGCGATCGACCGCTACCGCCATCCGGAGACCTTCAACCAGGAGCTCATCCACGCCTGGACCCGCAGCCAGGTGCAGATGCGCCATGTCGGCGTGACTTCGCAGGAGGCGGCGAGCTTCCAGATGCTCGGCCGCTATCTCGTCTATCCGGACATGCACCTGCGTGCCGATACGGCAACGGTGCAGGCCGGCCTCGACTCCCAGTCGAAGCTCTGGCCGCTGGCGATCTCGGGCGACTATCCGATCTTCTGCCTCCGTATCAACGACGACGGCGACCTCGGCATCGCGCGTGAAGCGCTACGCGCTCAGGAATACCTGCGTGCCCGCGGCATCACCGCCGACCTCGTCATCATCAACGAGCGGGCTTCGTCCTATGCGCAGGATATGCAGCACGCGCTCGACTTCATGTGCGAGAACCTCAGGCTTCGCGGTCTTTCGGACGGCCCGCGCCAACACATCTTCTCGGTGCGGCGCGACTTGATGGAGGCGGAGACCTGGTCGACGCTTCTGTCGGCTTCGCGCGCCGTGTTCCATGCCCGCAACGGCACGATCTCCGATCAGATCGCCCGCGCCAACTCGCTCTATTCGCCGGCGCCGGTGAAGGGCAGCGAGAAGAGCACCGGGTTCGTCGGACCGCTGCTGGCGGCGCCGCAGGAGAAGACGGGCGTTGCCCCGGCGGAAATCAGGGGCGACGGCCTTTCCTTCTGGAACGGTTTCGGCGGCTTTGCCGAAGGCGGTCGCGAATACGTCGTGCGCCTGCGTGGCGGCGAAGCGACGCCGCAGCCCTGGATCAACGTGATCTCCAACGAGCAGTTCGGCTTCCACGTTTCGGCGGAAGGGGCGGCCTTTTCCTGGAGCCGCAACTCGCGCGATTACCAGTTGACGCCGTGGACGAACGACACGGTCATCAACCGCCCGGGTGAAGCGATCTTCATCCGCGACATGGAGAGCGGTTCGGTGTCGACGCCCTATGCGTCGCTCTCGCGTCGCCGCTCCGTCGTCTTCGAAACCGCACATGGGCTCGGCTATTCGAGCTTCCGCAGCACCCAGGACGGCCTCGAGATCGAGGCAACCCATACGGTCCACCGCAGCCTGCCGGCAAAGCTCATCCGGGTCTCGATCCGGAACCGTGCCGCGACGGCACGGCGGTTGAGGCTCTACGGCTATAACGAGTGGGTGCTCGGCAACAACCGCGCCCGTTCGGCACCCTTCATCCTCTCGAAGTGGGACGAGGAGGCAGCCGCATTGGTCGCAACCAACCCCTATAGCATCGACTATGCCGGTCGGTTCGCCTTCTTCACTGTCGATGGCGGCCAGGCCGCCGGCTACACCGCGAGCCGCCGGGAGTTCCTCGGCTCGCTCGGCGGCATCCTCGTGCCGCAGGCGGTGCTTTCGGGCGCCGACCTCTCCGGCTCCGTCGACGTCGATGGCGATCCCTGCGCCGTCGTTGCGTCCGATCTGACGATCGAACCCGGCGCCGAGCGGCAGGTCACCTTCATTCTCGGCGATGCCGACAATGAGGATCAGCTTCGCGCCATCATCGGTGAGCTGCGCGAGACCGCCTTCGATACGGTGCTCGACGCGGCAAAGACGTTCTGGCGCGATTTGACCGATATCGTGAAGGTGGAAACGCCGGATCCGGCTTTCGACGCCATGATCAACCACTGGCTGCCCTATCAGAGCCTCGGTTGCCGCATCATGGCACGCTCCGCCTTCTATCAGGCGAGTGGTGCCTTCGGCTTCCGCGATCAGTTGCAGGACACGCTGGCCTTCCTGATCCACCGGCCGGAGCTTGCCCGGGCGCAGATCCTGAACGCCGCGGCCCGCCAGTTCGTCGAGGGTGACGTGCAGCACTGGTGGCTGCCGGGAACCGGCGCCGGCGTGCGCACGATGATCTCCGACGACGTCGTCTGGCTCGCCCATGCCGTCACGCATTACTGCTCGGTGACGGGCACATCCGACATCCTGTCGGAACAGATCGCCTTCATCAGCGGGCCGGCGCTCGAAGAGGGCCAGCACGACGCCTTCTACAAGCCGGAAATCTCCGAGGAGGTCGGCGACGTCTACGAGCATTGTGCTCGCGCGCTCGATCTCGCGATCAAGCGGACCGGCAAGAACGGCCTGCCGTTGATCCTCGGCGGCGACTGGAACGACGGCATGAACCGGGTCGGCGCTGCCGGCAAGGGCACCAGCACCTGGCTCGGCTGGTTCCTCGCGGGCACCCTGCGTGGCTTCCTCCCTTACGCGCGCGAGCGCAAGGACCAGACCCGCGTCACCCGCTGGGAGTCGCATCTCGAAACCCTGAAGAAGGCGCTCGATACCGCCGGCTGGGACGGCGACTACTATCGTCGCGGTTATTACGACGACGGAACACCGCTCGGCACGAGCGAGGCGCTCGAGTGCCGGATCGATTCGATCGGTCAGTCCTGGAGCGTGCTTTCGGGCGAAGGCGACGAGCAGCGCTCGCTCAAGGCGATGGACGCGGTCATGGCCGAACTCGTTGATCCAGATCAGCATATCGTCCGGCTGTTTACGCCGCCGCTCGAACGGACGTCGCAGGATCCGGGCTACATCAAGGCCTATCCGCCCGGCGTGCGCGAGAATGGCGGGCAATATACCCATGCGGCCACCTGGGTGGCGCTGGCCTTCGCCGAACAGGGCAGGGCCGAGGAGGCCTGGCGCGTCTTCCAGATGCTGAACCCGGTCTCGCATGCCGGAAGCCGGGAGGCGGCGGAGCACTACCGCGTCGAGCCCTATGTCGTCGCCGCCGACATCTATGGCGAAGGCGATCTCGCGGGACGCGGCGGCTGGACCTGGTATACCGGGTCGGCCGGTTGGCTCTATCGCGTCGGCATCGAGGGTATTCTCGGAATCCGCAGGCAGGGCGACAAGCTAGTCATCAGGCCGGTGCTGCCGGCGGCCTGGGATGGCTACTCCGCCGAGGTGACGCTCAACGGCGCGCGGCACAAGATTTCCGTGCAGCGCGACCAGAAAAGTGGCGAGCCGATCGTCAGCATAAACAATAGTGTCACAAAAAACGCGCATGAAGGCATTTTGCTGTAACTGCCGGCACTGAAGACAGGACGAGACCGGCTTTGTTCCCGCAAGGGCAAGGCCGGTTTTTTCTTTGCGGAGGTGCCGGCGGCACGATCTCGACGGCCGGGCGTCGTGCCTTGGAGCGTCGTGCGTTCGGACGAACGCACAAAGGACGCTCTAATACATTGAAGCTAGAGCGTCTTTTCCGCGTCCGGTGACTTCACGTGCGAGCGGGATGCTCTAGATCACCCCAGAGCGGGATGCGGGCGGGAAGCCGCTGCACATCGTCATCTCGCTCTCGTTCATGGTGCCGGGCATCACGCGACAAGGCGAGGTGTCGGTGCCCGTTTCAACAGGGATGGGGCAGGGGCGCCAAATCCTGGAAAACGGAGCGCATGCTGCAAAAGACATTTCAGGATGGCGTCACCCCGACGTCCGTCCGAATGGTTCCCAAGGAGCGTGACACACGCCTCGACGTGTTCAGGGCGCTGTGTCTGCTGACGATCTTCGTCAACCACGTTCCGGGACAGTATCTCGAATATCTGACGCACAAGAACTTCGGCTTTTCCGATTCCGCCGAAGCCTTCGTACTGATCTCCGGCCTGTCGGTCGGGATCGCCTATGGCGGAAAATTCGCCGCCGGCGGACGGCTGGCGACGACGCTGAAAATCTGGCGGCGGGCGCTGGCGCTTTACATCGCCCACATCATGACCAGCATCGTGACGCTGGCGATCTTCGCCGGCGGTGCGATCTATTTCGGCCGGCAGGACTTGATCGGCGAGATCAATATCCGTCCGATGGTGGAGCAGACCGAGCAGGGCATCGTCGCCATGGTGCTCTTGGGACACCAGCTCGGCTACAACAACATCCTGTCTATGTATGCGGCGCTGTTCTTGATGCTGCCGGGAATCCTCTGGCTGAACGGCGTCAGCAAGAAACTGCTGCTATTGCTGTCGGCCGCCCTGTGGCTGGCCGCAGGCATCTTCAAATTCGTGCCGTCGAACTTCCTTGACGAAGGCTATTGGTTCCTCAATCCCTGGTCCTGGCAGTTCCTGTTCGTCATCGGCATCGTCCTGATGACCTTCGTGCGTGGCGGTGGAACGCTGCCGCGATGGCGCTGGCTGTTCGTCCTTTGCTGCGCCTATCTCGCGGTCTCGGCTGTCTGGGTACTGTTCTCCTTCTGGAGCATAGACCTCTCCTTCGGTCTTCCAGCGGTGCTCACCGGCTTCGACAAGACCTTCCTGTCGGGACCGCGGTTGCTGCATGTGCTGGCGCTCGCCTATGTCATCGCCGTGACGCTTCGGATCAGCAACCTTGCCAAACTCGACAGCGATCATCCGCTCGCCGTGGTCGGGCGGCATTCGCTGCCGATCTTCATCTTCGGTACGATTCTGGCGATGTCCGGCCAGGTGCTGCTGTTCGTCACCGGGCGAAATCCGATCTTCGGCAGCTTGTTCGTGCTCGTCGGCATCGGGCTGCATTTCGCCTATGGCTATTATCTCGAATGGCTGCGCGGCATTGCCACGGCGAGGCCGCTGCGGGCGACGTGACCGTTCACCGCCGCTGTCCGCGCCGCTCTTCCCGCGCCGACGCCTCATGGTGTCGGCCGCGAAGCGAAAGACATGCAGTGACCAATGACCCGGCGCCTGCGACCTGTTCGAGCCCCATATTGACGCTCTAGGACAAATGTCCTAATAATTCCGGCCGAACGGGACGTCGCACATCCATGCCAATAGCATCCACTCGCAACCTGATCATCGAAAAGGCGGATGCCCTCTTTTACGAAGGTGGATTCGAGGCCACATCCTTTGCCGACATTGCGACCGCGGTAGGCATCTCGCGCGGGAATTTCTATCATCACTTCAAGACCAAGGACGACATACTCGATGCGGTGATCGTCCTTCGCATGGAGCGCACACGCGCGATGCTCGATGGCTGGCAAGCCGAGGGGGAAGGCCCGCGCGAGCGTATCCTCTCCTTCATCCACATGCTGATCGCCAACCGGGCGAAGATCATGACCTTTGGCTGCCCGGTCGGGACGCTTTGCTCCGAGCTCGCCAAACTTGATCACGCGGCGCAGAAGCGGGCGACCGAAATCCTCGGCTTGTTCCGCGACTGGCTCGCCGGACAGTTTCATGCCCTCGGTGCCGGCGACCAGGCGGAGGCGCTGGCGCTGCATCTGCTCGCGTGGTCGCAGGGCGTGGCCGTCATGGCGACCGCTTTCCGCGACGAGGCATTCATTTGCAGCGAAGTCGCCGGGATCGAGCGCTGGATGGCGAACGCGACGAGCCTTTCCCACCCCGGTTGACCAAGGAGCACCGATGTTCGTTACCTTCCTGAAATTCGCGGAAAACCGCGCCGCTGCGCCCGAATTCATGGCGGCGCACAATGAGTGGATCGCACGCGGTTTCGCCGATGGCGTGTTCCTTTGCGTGGGATCTCTGCAGCAGGCTGCTGGGGGCGCGATTCTCGCTCATCAGGAAAGCCGGGCGGCCTATGACGCGCGCATAGCGGCCGACCCGTTCGTCGTCCAAGGGATCGTAACCGTTGAAACCTACGAAATCGACCCGAAGCGGACCGTTGCTGCTCTTGATTTCCTGAAGGCGCCGGCATGAGCGGCAGCGTTATGGGGCTGGACGGCCGTCTTCGGTGCCGCTGGTGTATCGCAGCGCCCGAGTTTCTCGACTACCATGACAAGGAATGGGGCGTTCCGGTCGTGGACGACATCAGGTTGTTCGAGAAGCTTTGCCTCGAAAGCTTCCAATCGGGCCTGAGCTGGCGCACCATCCTCGCCAAACGTGAGAGTTTCCGGGCCGCTTTCGCCGGCTTCGATTTCCGCAAAGTGGCACTGTTCGATGAGGCCGATGTAACGCGGTTGATGGCGGATGCAGGTATCGTCCGGCACCGCGGCAAGATCGAGGCTGTCATCAATAATGCACGACGCGCCTGCGAGCTGGTCGAGGCTGAGGGCTCGCTTGCAGCATTCGTCTGGCGGTTCGAGCCGGTCGATGACGAGGCGCGGCCGCAAAGCCGCTCGACCTCACCTGCCTCGGAGGCATTGTCGAAGGAGCTGCGCAGGCGAGGCTGGAAATTCGTCGGCCCCATCACCGTCTATGCTTTCATGCAGGCGATGGGCCTGGTCAACGACCATGCAGAGGATTGCGTCATGCGATCCGAAGTCGATCGGGCGCGCGCGAGTTTGCGTCGTCCGTCGTGACGGCCTTCCACAAAAAACCCCGAGGTTATCCCGGGGCTTTCGTATCATCTGCAGCGCCTTGCGCCTTACGCGGCCGTATGGCTCATGCGGACGTCTTCGTCCGTCAGGATGCCGCTGGCGCGCAGCAGGGCTGCAAAGCGGCCGTTGCTCTGGCTGAGCTCGTTGAAGCCGCCCATTTCGACGATCCGGCCCTGATCCATGAAGATCACCAGGTCGGCCTCGCGCACCGTCGACAGGCGGTGAGCGATGATGAAGGTCGTGCGGTTCTTGCGCAGCGCATCGATCGCATCCTTGACGCGTGCTTCGGTTTCGACGTCGAGCGCACTGGTCGCCTCGTCGAGCACCAGAATCGGCGCATTCTTGAGGATGGCGCGGGCAATCGCCACACGCTGGCGTTCGCCGCCCGACAGGCGGTTGCCGCGCTCGCCGACGACCGTGTCGTAACCATTGGTCCGGCTTTCGATGAAGTCGCATGCGGCTGCGGCTTCGGCCGCCGCCATGACTTCCTCGATCGTTGCGTCGTCACGGCCGAGGCGAATGTTGTCCTGGATCGAGCGGTTCATCAGGCCCGCATCCTGGAAGACTGTGGCGATCGAGCGGCGCAGCGACTTGCGCGTGACCTTCGAAATATCGTTGCCGTCGATCAGGATCTGGCCGTCACGCGGGTCGTGAACGCGCTGCAGCAGGTTGACGAGGGTCGTCTTGCCGGCACCCGTCGGGCCGACGATGGCGACCGTCTGGCCAGCCTTGGCGGTGAAGGAGACGTCGTGCACGCCCTGGTTCGTGTTGGCAAAGTCGAAGGAGACGTTGCGGAACTCGACTTCACCGACGACGGGCGGCAGTTCGGTCGCACCCGCCGGCTCGTCGCGTTCGCGGACGGCGTCTTCGAGGTTGAAGAAGTCCTCGAGCTTGGCGCGGGCTTCGAAGATCTGCGTCACGAAGGCCTTCATCTGGTCGAGACGGCCGATCAGCAGGTTGGCAAAGCCGATGAAGGCGATGACTTCGCCGACGCCGAGCTCGCCGCGCTGTACCAGCACGGTACCGATGACGAGGATCGCCATCATCGAAATGGTGGAGGCGACGCGGTTCAGCGCGCTCGCCAGCGCCCACCAGTCGAGCACCGGGAACTGGGCGGAGATCAACCGCTCGGTGAACTTCTTCAGCTCGCGGGTTTCAGCCTCGATGCGGTTGTAGCTGTGAACGACCGAGACGTTGCTGATGGCGTCGGAGACGTGGGAGAAGACCGTATGGTAATGGTTCTCGACCGAGGCCTGGCCTTCCTTGGTGCGGGCCAGGACGACCTTGCTGATCAGCACGTAGAGCGCGCCGAGCACGACGAGCACGAGCGAGAGGCGTACATCCATTGAAAAGGCGGTCGGAACGAGCAGCGCGAGCGCCACGGCAGTCGCCAGGTGCTGGCGCATGAATTCGAGCCAGAGGCCGAAGAGGGTTTCGCAGGCGCGCAGCAGTGTGTGCAGCGCGTTGGACGTGCCGCGCTGGCTATGCCATGCGAGCGGCATGGAAACGATACGGCCGAAGGCTTCCGTCAGCAGCGTGGCGCGGCGGCCATGGGCCAGCCGGTCCGCCTCGCGGGCGACAAGCACGAAGGCGACGGTGTTGAACACGCCGAGACCTGCCCACATGAGCAGCATGGGCGTGACTTCGCCCTTCGACGAAATGGCGTCGATGATGCGCCCGAACAGGACCGGTTCGGCAATCGTGATGATGGCCAGAACGACGTTGGCGAGGACGATCGCCGAGACACGAAACTTGTGAGCCGCAAGATACTGGAGCGCTCTTGCATACACTTGGAACAATGACACTGTCTCACCCCTTCCGGGTACCGGATTTGGTGCCGCAGACTTTCCGCGGCGGATGCACCCGCGTCCTCGATGTACGGTTGGCGGACCTTGGTCCGCCGCTGTACATTCGGGGCCGCGCTGAGACGGTCTTAGGCGGCAAGGGAGGCCGTAGCCGGACGTATGGACAGCCACTCGTTTTCCCGTTTCGCTCGTAACCGAAGCTTGGCGAGAATATTCATAGTCTGCTATCTATCGTGCCAACTCCGATTTCTTGCATATTTCGCATAAGACCGGGCGTGGTATGACGGATTATCGCGGGTGCAACATGAATGGTCGCTGAACGGTGCCTTTATGTCCGGATTCGGAAATGCGACCATATGCATCTACCTGGAAGGTGATCCATGAACATTACGCTGCTCGTACAGTTTCTCGCGCTTCTGGAGGAGATGAAGACTCGCGAGGAAATCATTCCGGAATTCGAGCGCCTGCTCGATCGCTGCGGCTTCGACTACTACGGCGTCGTCCGGCAACCGAAGCCGCATGACAATCCGCTGCGGCTGCTGCTCGCCGGTCGCTGGCCGGAAGGCTGGCCGCAGATCTATATCCGCAAGAAGTTCGTGGTGATCGATCCGACCATCCGCTATCTCGGCCATGCGCAGCGAGGTTTTCGCTGGCGCGACACGCTGTTTGCCTTCCGCTCCGATCCGCATCGCAAGCGCATGGAAAGCATGATGATCGAGGCCCGCAACCACGGTCTCTATGATGGCTATATCTTCCCGGTGCACGGCCGGCGCGGCCTGCTCGGCAACCTGACGGTCGGTGGTCGTGTCGTCGAACTGAGCCCCGTCGAGATCAGCCTGTTCGATGCCATCGCCAAGCGGCTGTTCTGGAAGCTGCTGGAGCTGAGCGATCCCGAGGTTTCGGCCGAGCTCGGCTCGCGCGTCGAGGTACAGATGACGCGGCGCGAAATGGAAGCGCTCAACTATCTGGCCGACGGCATGACCTCGAACGACATCGGCAAGGTGCTCGACATTTCGAGCCACACGGTCGACTGGTACATGAACGGCATCCAGGAGAAGCTGAAGGGCAAGAACCGCCATCACGTCGTGGCGATCGCCTTCCGGCTCGGGTTGATTTCCTAACGTCAAAGGCGTTCGGTTTCCTGTCGCATCTGAAATTGCGCTCTGCTCGGTGACTCGCTAATACTTTATTTCGCGGGTGCAGCATTTCCCGCAATTTCAAGTCATTGAGGAGACCGACTTGCCTATCTCGAAGATCCTTGTTGCCAACCGTTCTGAAATTGCCATCCGCGTTTTCCGCGCTGCAAACGAACTCGGTCTGAAAACGGTCGCGATATGGGCAGAAGAGGACAAACTGGCGCTGCACCGCTTCAAAGCGGACGAAAGTTATCAAGTCGGCCGCGGCCCGCACCTTGCCCGTGACCTCGGTCCGATCGAAAGCTACCTGTCGATCGACGAGGTGATCCGCGTCGCCAAGCTTTCCGGCGCCGATGCCATCCATCCGGGCTACGGCCTGCTTTCGGAAAGCCCGGAATTCGTCGATGCCTGTGACGCCGCCGGCATCACCTTCATCGGCCCGCGGCCGGAGACGATGCGCCAGCTCGGCAACAAGGTCGCCGCGCGCAACCTCGCCATTTCCGTCGGCGTGCCCGTCGTGCCGGCCACCGATCCGCTGCCGGACGACGAAAAGGAAATCCACCGTCTTGCCGCCGAGATCGGCTATCCGGTCATGCTCAAGGCCTCCTGGGGCGGCGGCGGCCGCGGCATGCGCGCCATCCGCGACCCGAAGGACCTGATCCGCGAGGTAACCGAAGCCAAGCGCGAGGCGAAGGCCGCCTTCGGCAAGGACGAGGTCTATCTCGAAAAGCTGGTCGAGCGCGCCCGCCACGTCGAAAGCCAGATCCTCGGTGATACCCACGGCAATGTCGTGCATCTCTTCGAGCGCGACTGCTCGATCCAGCGCCGCAACCAGAAGGTCGTCGAGCGCGCGCCGGCGCCCTATCTCTCCGACGCGCAGCGTCAGGAGCTTGCCAATTATTCGCTGAAGATCGCGCGTGCGACCAACTATGTCGGCGCCGGCACGGTCGAGTATCTGATGGATGCCGACACCGGCAAATTCTATTTCATCGAGGTGAACCCGCGCATCCAGGTCGAACACACCGTCACCGAAGTGGTGACCGGCATCGACATCGTCAAGGCGCAGATCCACATCCTCGACGGCGAGGCGATCGGTACACCGGCATCGGGCGTACCTGACCAGGCGGACATCCACCTCAACGGCCACGCGCTGCAGTGCCGCATCACCACCGAAGATCCGGAGCAGAACTTCATCCCGGACTATGGCCGCATCACCGGCTATCGTTCGGCGGCCGGCTTCGGCATCCGTCTCGACGGCGGCACGGCCTATACCGGCGCCTACATCACCCGCTACTACGATCCGCTGCTGGTCAAGGTCACGGCATCCGGCAGCACGCCGGCGGAAGCGATCAGCCGCATGGACCGGGCGCTGCGCGAATTCCGCATCCGCGGTGTGGCGACCAACCTCACCTTCCTCGAGGCGATCATCGGCCACGAGCAGTTCCGCAATAACACCTACACGACCCGCTTCATCGACACGACGCCGGAACTGTTCCAGCAGGTGAAGCGCCAGGACCGCGCGACGAAGCTCTTGACCTATCTGGCCGACGTCACGGTCAACGGCCATCCGGAGGCAAAGGGCCGCCCGAAGCCGCCGGCGGACGCGGCCAAGCCCGTCGTGCCGTTCATCCAAGGCGAAATTCCCGCCGGTACCAAGCAGAAGCTCGACGAACTCGGCCCGAAGAAGTTCGCCGAGTGGGTGCGCGGTGAAAGCCGGGTGTTCCTGACCGATACGACAATGCGCGACGGTCACCAGTCGCTGCTTGCGACCCGCATGCGCACCCACGACATCGCCCGTGTCGCCGGTACCTATGCCCGCGCGCTGCCGCAGCTCTTCTCGCTGGAATGCTGGGGCGGTGCGACCTTCGACGTTTCCATGCGCTTCCTCACCGAAGATCCCTGGGATCGCCTCGCCCGCATTCGCGAGGACGCGCCGAACCTGCTGCTGCAAATGCTTCTGCGCGGTGCCAACGGCGTCGGCTACAAGAATTACCCGGACAATGTCGTCAAATACTTCGTGCGCCAGGCGGCGAAGGGCGGCATCGACGTCTTCCGCGTCTTCGACTGCCTCAACTGGGTCGACAACATGCGGGTGTCGATGGAGGCCGTTGCCGAAGAGAACCGCATCTGCGAAGCGGCGATCTGCTACACCGGCGATATCCTGAACTCGGCGCGCCCGAAATACGATCTCAAGTATTACACGGCGCTGGCGGCCGAGCTCGAAAAGGCCGGCGCGCACATGATCGCCGTCAAGGACATGGCGGGCCTGTTGAAGCCGGCGGCCGCGCGTGTGCTCTTCAAGGCGCTGCGCGAGGCGACGGATCTGCCGATTCATTTCCATACGCACGACACCTCGGGCATCGCGGCCGCGACCGTCCTTGCTGCCGTCGAAACCGGTGTCGACGTGGTCGATGCGGCGATGGACGCCTTGTCCGGCAACACCTCGCAGCCCTGCCTCGGCTCGATCGTCGAGGCGCTTCGCGGCTCGGAGCGTGATCCGGGGCTCGACCCCGAATGGATCCGTCGCATTTCCTTCTATTGGGAAGCGGTGCGTTACCAGTACGCCGCCTTCGAAAGCGACCTCAAGGGACCGGCATCGGAAGTGTACCTGCACGAAATGCCGGGCGGCCAGTTCACCAACCTCAAGGAGCAGGCGCGTTCGCTCGGCCTCGAAACCAAGTGGCACCGTGTCGCCCAGGCCTATGCCGACGCCAACCAGATGTTCGGCGACATCGTCAAGGTGACGCCGTCCTCGAAGGTCGTCGGCGACATGGCGCTGATGATGGTCTCCCAGGACCTGACCGTCGCCGACGTCGAGAACCCGGCGAAGGACATCGCCTTCCCGGATTCGGTCGTCTCGATGCTGAAGGGCGATCTCGGCCAGCCCCCGGGCGGCTGGCCGGAAGCGCTGCAGAAGAAGGCGCTGAAGGGTGAGAAGCCCTATACCGCCGTTCCGGGCTCGCTGCTGCCGCCGGCCGATCTCGATGCGGAGCGCAAGGCAATCGAGGACAAGCTCGAGCGCAAGGTCGACGACTTCGAGTTCGCTTCCTACCTGATGTATCCGAAGGTCTTCACCGACTATGCGGTCGCCGCCGACACCTACGGTCCGGTCAGCGTCCTGCCGACGCCGGCCTATTTCTACGGGCTGGCGCCGGGCGAGGAGTTGCAGCCGGAGATCGAGAAGGGCAAGTCGCTGGTGATCCTGCACCAGGCGAAGAGCGAGCCGGACGAGAAGGGCATGGTCAAGGTGTTCTTCGAACTGAACGGCCAGCCGCGCCTGATCAAGGTGCCGGATCGCAACCGCAGTGCCGCCAGCGCCATTCGCCGCAAGGCCGAGGGCGGCAATGCAGCCCATCTCGGTGCACCGATGCCGGGCGTCATCTCGACCGTTGCCGTCAGCGCCGGCCAGGCGGTCAAGGCCGGCGACGTGCTGCTCTCGATCGAGGCGATGAAGATGGAGACGGCGTTGCATGCCGAGAAGGACGGCACGATCGCCGAAGTGCTGGTGCGCGCCGGCGACCAGATCGACGCCAAGGACCTGCTGATCGTTTTCGACGCCTGAGGGCTTCTGCCCCTGTAAACGGAAACGGCCGGTTTTTTTGCCCGGCCGTTTTTGTTTTTGCGAGGTTGCAGTCGAAGTGGTCGGCTCGGCCATCTCTCCGGACTGAACATCAAGCCCGAGGATGACGATCGAGAGGGATGCCGCTTTTCTCCTGCGACCAGACGTGACCGGGCAAACCAGTCGCCTGACCCTGCCGTCAAATCTCGTAGTCGTGTGGGGCGCTGAGCGAGGCGATGAACTTCTTGGTGCGTTCGCGTTCGGGGGCCGAGAAGATCGTCTTCGGCGCACCGCTTTCGACGATGACGCCGCCGTCGAGAAAGATCACCTTGTCGGCAACGCGCGAGGCAAGCCTGAGGTCGTGGGTCGCCATCACCATGGTCGTGCCCTCGCGGGCAAGCCGGCTCAGAACCTCGACCACTTCCTCCGCCAGTTCCGGGTCGAGCGCGGAGGTTGGCTCGTCGCAGAGCAGCACACGCGGCGAAGGCGCGAGCGCCCGGGCGATCGCGACACGCTGCTGCTGGCCGCCCGAAAGCGTCGCCGGCCAGGCATTGGCCTTGTGCGCCATGCCGACCTTTTCCAAGAGTTCCATCGCGCGCGCCTTCGCCCTTTCGATCGGCCATTTCAGCACGGTGACGAGGCCCTCCATGACGTTGCCGAGGGCAGTCTGGTGCGGAAAGAGCTGGAAATTCTGGAATACCATGCCGGTCTGCCGACGCAGCCGCTGGGTCGCCGCCCAGCCGATCTTGTGGCCGGGAGAGAACTCGATCCTCTCGTCGCCGAGGCGGATCGAACCGGAGGTCGGGGTCTCCAAGAGATTGATGCAGCGCAGCAGTGTGCTCTTGCCGCCGCCGGACGGGCCGACCAGCGCCGTCACCGTGCCTTCGGCGAGCGTCACGGAGATATCCTTCAGCACGAGATTGTCGCCGAAGCGCTTTTCGATATGGGAGAGCTCGATCATGCGCGTGCCTCCAGAAAGCCGCCATAGCGGGCGAAACGGCGCTCCAGCCGCACTTGCAGGGCGGAGAGCACGGAGCTCATGGCAAGATAGATCAGCGCCGCCTCGATATAGAGGATCAGCGGCTCGTAAGTGGTGGCGACGATGCGCTGCGCGGTCTGGAACATCTCCGGCACGGTGATCGCCGCGGCAAGCGACGTGTCCTTCACCAGCGAAATGAAGGTGTTCGACAAGGGCGGCACGGCGACGCGGGTCGCCTGCGGCAGGATGGTGCGGCGCATAGCCTGGCTCCAGCTCATGCCGATGGAATAGGCCGCTTCCCATTGCCCGCGCGGCACCGACGAGATGACGGCGCGAATGATCTCGGACGAATAGGCGCCGACGTTCAAGGAGAAGCCGATGAGGGCGGCGGTGAAGGCATCGAGTAGGATGCCGGCGCTGGGGAGCCCGTAGAAGATCACGAAGAGCTGGACGAGCAACGGCGTGCCCCGGATCACCCAGACGTAAAAGCGCGCGATCAAGGAAACCGGTGCCGGCCCGAAGAGACGGGCCACGGCCGTGATGAGGCCGAGGATCAGACCGAAGATGAAGGAAAGTAGGGTCAGCGGGATGGTAAAGGTCAGGCCGGCCCAGAGCAGGGACGGCAGAGATTCCAGCATCAGTGGGAGCCAGGTGGTCAAGGGCGGGCCTTTCAAAAAGCGCGATCCGCCCCGGGGTCCGGAACGGATCGCTTTTCATAGCCGAGAACGGTCGGCGGAGAAACCGACCAAGTGCTCGGGACGAAGTTACTTCGAGACGTCGGCGCCGAAGTACTTCTGCGAGATCTTGTCGTAGGTGCCGTCTGCCTTGATCTCGACGAGCGCCTTGTTGATCGCCTCCAGGAGTTCCGGCTCGTCCTTGCGGATGATGATGCCGGAGAAGTCGGCATCGGCCTGCTCGGCAGCAATCTTTACCGGTGCATCGGGCTTCTTCTTCTTGAAGTCGAGGAAGGAGAGGCTGTCGTTGATTGTCGCATCGGCGCGGCCGGTCAGCACGAGCTGGATCGACTGGTCGAAGCCATCGGTGCCGACGAGTTCGGCGCCGGACGCGGTCGCAAGCTTGCCGAAGTTGCTGGTCAGCGACTGGGCCGCCTTCTTGCCCTTGAGATCGGCGAAGTCCTTGATCTCTTCGTTGTCGCTCTTGACGATCAGCACGGCCTTCGAGGCGATGTAGGGCTCGGAGAAGTCGTACTTCTTCTTGCGCTCCTCGGTGATGCCGACCTGGTTGATGACCGTGTCGTAGCGGTTGGCATCGAGGCCGGCGATCAGGCCATCCCACTTGCCTTCGAGGAATTCAGCCTTGACGCCGAGCTTTTCGGCCACCGCCTGGCCGACCTCGACGTCGAAGCCGACGAGCGCGCCGGAGGCGTCGTGATAGGTGAAGGGAGCGTAGGTGCCCTCAGTGCCGATCTTCAGCACACCGGCAGACTTGATCGCATTGAGGTTCTCACCGGCTTCGGCGGAAGCAAGGGCGGCAACCTGCATCAGAGCAGCGGCAAACAGCGTGGGGAGGAGTTTCATCGTGATTTTCCATCTTCTTTCTGGTCCGGCCCGTCGTCCGGATTGAGCGGACAATCGCATAAAAGATCAGCGATCTGAGCATATAAAACACCAATTCCCGAGCGTTTTGATGAAGATTTTTCCTCAAAACGGCGCTGGCTGGGCGCAGAAGGCACGGTTTTCCGGAAATCCCAACCCATTCTGATTTGACTGTCTTGCGCACTTGAAATCGGTTTCAAAAGTCGGTATGCACATTTGTAGCGATTCACGCACGTTTATGCACGATTGATGAAATGTCAGGCGAACTCCTACTTCGTGAGCGAAAGACGCTGATCCAGGAACGGCTGAAAGCCCACGGCCGGGTTCTGGCGGCCGATCTTGCTGCCGAGTTCAACGTCTCCGAGGACACGATCCGCCGCGACCTCAGGGAAATGGCGGCGGCGGGCCTTTGCGAGCGGGTCTATGGCGGCGCGCTTCCGGTCGTTCCCGCAGCGAACTCCACCCTGAGCGAGCGCATTGCCATGGCGCCGGAGCGCAAGGCAGCGCTCGCCCGCGCGGCCGTCGGTATGATCGAGCCGGGCATGACCGTGTTTCTCGATGCGGGGTCGACCAACCTCGCCATCGCGCAACTGATCGAGCCGGACCTGCCGGTCACCGTCGTCACCAATACGCCGCTGATTGCCGCGGCGCTGATGGAAAAAGCAGGCGTCGACCTCATCTTGCTGGGTGGGCCGCTCAACCGGGCGGTCGGTGCGGCGGTCAGCGCGCGGGCACAGCGCGATGCGGAATTGCTCAGACCCGATCTCTGCTTCCTCGGCACCTGCGGCGCCGATGCCGCGGCGGGCCTGACGGCGATCCATTTCGAAGACGCGGAATTCAAGCGGCTGATCGCGTCGCGCAGCCGGCGCCTCGTGGTCGCCATAACCAGCGACAAACTCGGGACGGCAGCCGCGCACGGGATCGTCGACATCGACGACAGGGTGGCGTTGGTGCTGGAGGGAGACGCTCCAGCGGAACACCGTGCTGCATTCGAGGCGATGGGCGCGGACGTCAGGATGGCCGGAGGAACCCGATGATGACGATCGCCCATGTGGCGCTGTGGACCCGGGACCTCGATGCGATCGCCGGCTTCTGGTCGACGTTCTTCGGGGCCGAGGTCGGAGATGTCTATGAAAGTCGGCGGCGGCCGGGCTTTCGTTCGCGCTTCCTGACGCTCGGCGCCGGACCGACGATCGAGATCATGGAGGGCCCCTGGGTTGCGCCGGGCGATCCCAAGGAAGAGCGCACGGGCCTTGCCCATGTGGCGCTTTCACTCGGCAGCGAGCAGGCGGTCGATGCCATGGCCGCGCGCGCTGAAGCCCAGGGCCTGTTGGTGGCAAAGCCGCGCTGGACCGGCGACGGCTTCTACGAGGCGGTTCTGTGTGACCCCGATGGCAATCTGATCGAAATCACAGTTTGAGCCGGACGGTCCGGCACTGAGGCAAGACCATGGACCAACGTTCTCCCACCGCGACCGTCCGTCAGGGCTACATGACCCGCAACCGGCTGGCCGTTTCGCTGCTCTTCCTGATGAACGGCTTCGTCACCGGCAGCTGGGCGCCGAAGATCCCCGAGTTCAAGGACCGGCTCGGCATCAGTGAAAGCGTGCTCGGCCTCCTGATCCTGATGTTCGGCATCGGCTCGTTGGTGCTGATGCCGATTGCCGGTGGCTACATCGCTCGCGTCGGCTCGCAGAAGGTGGTGAAGGTCACGGCGATTATCCTGTCACCCTTGCTTTTGCTCCTTACGCTCGTTCCGAACGTCTGGATGGCGGCCATCGGCATGTTCGTGCTTGGCGGTTTCGTCGGAGCCATGGACGTCGCCATGAACGCCAATGCCGTCGAGGTCGAAAAGTCGATGCGCCGGGCGATCATGTCCTCCTGCCATGCCTATTGGAGCCTTGGCGGCCTGATCGGCGCCGGCATCGGCGGTTTCCTGATGGCGCATTTCGGCGTGCTGCCACATGTCTTCGTCGTCACACTGATCTGCCTGACGCTGATCGCGATTGCCTGGCCGATGATCCTTGCCGACAAGCCGCATCCGGCCGCTGCGAAGGAAAAACTGCGCCTGCCGATGACGCCGCTTCCCTGGCTGATCGGTATCATGGCGCTGTTCTCGATGGTGCCGGAGGGCACGGTTCTCGATTGGGGCGCGCTCTATCTGCGCAACGAACTCGGCGCCTCGGTGGAGCTCTCCGGCTTCGGCTTCGCCGCCTTCTCCGCCACCATGGCAACCATGCGTTTTGCCGGCGACCTTGTCCGCGATCGTTTCGGCGCCAAGCGAACCTTGCGCATCTGCACGGTGACCGCGCTCATCGGCATGATCCTCGCGGGCATGGCGCCGAACGCCTACATCGCCATTCTCGGCTTCGCCATCGCCGGTATCGGCATTTCAAACATGGTCCCGATCGCCTTTTCGGCCGCCGGCAACATGCCGGGCCTGCAGCCGGGCATCGGTCTCTCGGTCGCGACCTTCATGGGCTATTCGGGCATGCTGTTCGCGCCGTCGGTGATTGGTTTCGTCGCCGAGCACACGGGCTTTGCCATCGTCTTCACCTCGGTGCCGCTGCTCTTCATCGTCGTGCTGCTGCTATCGCACAATGCCGCGCACGCCGATCACGCCAAAGGGCACTAATGATCCATTGAGCCACGGACGAGCGTGTTCTGCGCAAGGCCGCCATCAAATCGCCGTCAGGGCATGATGTCGCCGTTGACAAGCAGGCTTTCCTCATCCACCTGATGGGCGAAAAGCCGGAGCTTGATTAGGGAAAGCGTTGCGGTATCCGTACGCGACCCGCTCCGCCTGAGATGACCCACGAAGAGGCCTTCATGTCTTCCGCCTTCGATTTCGAACCGCAGCCCCGCCGTGCCTCCGTTGCCGTCGATGTCGGCGGTGTCATCGTCGGGGGCGGCGCACCGGTCGTGGTTCAGTCGATGACCAACACCGACACGGCCGATATCGATGCGACCGTGGCCCAGGTGGCCGCTCTCCACAAGGCCGGCTCGGAACTGGTGCGCATCACCGTCGACCGCGACGAAAGTGCTGCCGCGGTGCCGAAGATCCGCGAGCGGCTCGAGCGCCTCGGTCTCGACGTGCCGCTCGTCGGTGACTTCCACTACATCGGCCACAAGCTGCTTGCCGATCATCCGGCCTGCGCCGAGGCGCTGGCGAAGTACCGCATCAATCCGGGCAATGTCGGCTTCAAGGACAAGAAGGACAAGCAGTTCGCCGAGATCGTCGAGATGGCGATCCGCTACGACAAACCAGTGCGCATCGGCGTCAACTGGGGCTCGCTCGACCAGGAACTCCTGACGCGGATGATGGACGAGAACCAGGCGAACGGCTTTCCGCTGACAGCCCAGCAGGTGACGCGCGAAACGATCGTGCAATCGGCGCTGCTGTCGGCCGATCTTGCCGAGGAAATCGGCCTGCCGCGCAACCGCATCATTCTCTCTGCCAAGGTTTCCGGCGTTCAGGATCTGATCGCCGTCTACGCCATGCTGTCGGCCCGCTCCGACCACGCGCTGCATCTCGGCCTCACCGAGGCCGGCATGGGCACCAAGGGCATCGTCGCCTCCTCTGCCTCGCTTGGCATCCTGATGCAGCAGGGCATCGGCGACACGATCCGCATTTCGCTGACGCCGGAACCCGGCGGCGACCGCACCCGCGAGGTGCAGGTGGCGCAGGAACTACTGCAGGTCATGGGCTTCCGCCAATTCATTCCCGTCGTTGCCGCGTGTCCCGGCTGCGGACGCACGACGTCGACCGTGTTCCAGGAACTCGCCCAGAAGATCCAGGACGACATCCGCCGCAACATGCCGGTCTGGCGCGAGAAATATCCCGGCGTCGAGGGCCTGAAGGTCGCGGTCATGGGCTGCATCGTCAACGGTCCCGGTGAAAGCAAACATGCCGATATCGGCATCTCGCTCCCCGGCACCGGCGAAATGCCGGCCGCGCCCGTGTTCATCGATGGCCAGAAGGCAATGACGCTGCGCGGTCCGAACATTGCCGCCGACTTCGAGACGCTCGTTTCCGACTATATCGAGAAGCGTTATGGCCGCGGCCAGGCGGCCGCCGAATAAACGGGCTCGCTCGGGGTAATCCGACGCCGGACGGCCTCGGAGTTAAAGCCGCGACGTCAGCAATTTCAGCCCCGCAAAGGCGAAGAAGCCGGCCATCAGGCTTTCGATCAGCCGCTTGGATCTCAGATAGGCGCGGTGCACCGGCGAAAGCGAGAACACGATCGCGAAGCCGCAGAAGGTCATCAGGCCGAGGACCATGCAGCCGCCTATGAAGGTGGCGGTGATGCCGACGGGCGCCCCCGCGGGCATGCCGAGCGAGACCAGCATGATCCAGGAGAAGATCGCCTTCGGATTGGTCAGGTGGATGCCGAGCCCCTTGAGATAGAGCCGCTTCAACGATGTCTGTACCTTCGCCGCCGGCATGATCGCGCCCCTGTCGCTGCACATGGCGGCGCGCAGAGCGTTATAGGCGAGCCAGAAGAGATAACAGGCGCCGGCAATCTTCAGGACGATGATCGCCTGGTCATAGGCGCGGATCAGCGCCGAGAGGCCCGACGCTGTCAGCATCGCCCAGGTGTAGCTTCCGGTGAGCACGCCGAAGGCAAGCGCCAGGCCGGCCTTGCGCCCCTGGCTGACCGACGTGGTGATGATCGCCAGGATCGCCGGTCCCGGTGAGGCGGTCCCGATCAGATAGGCGGTCCAGGCGATGAGCAGCTGCGGCAGATAGGGTGTGGGGTCGAACATGCGAAAAAGCTCCGGCTCGGTCGCCGGAAGCTAGTTCAGTTCATCGCCTGTTTGAAACGGGGAAATGTCACCGAGACAAGATCTCAGAGGATCTCGTCGAGTGCTTCGATCAGGCGTGCGCATTCCTGATCGGTGCCGATGGTGATGCGCAGGAAATCGCCGATGCGCGGCTTGGCGAAGTGGCGCACAAGCACGGCGCGTTCACGCAGCGCCTTCATCAGCGTTTCGCCGTTGTGGCCGGGGTGGCGCGCGAAAACGAAGTTTGCCGATGACGGCAACACCTCGAAACCACGCTGGGCGAGATCTGCGGTGAGGCGTTCGCGGGAGGCGATGATCTTTCCCCGCGTCTCCTCGAACCAGGCTTCGTCCTCGATCGCGGCGATGGCACCGGCCTGTGCCGGGCGGCCGAGCGGATAGGAGTTGAAGCTGTCCTTCACCCTTTCCAGCGCCTCGATCAGCGGCCGCTGGCCGATGGCGAAGCCGACGCGCAGGCCCGCAAGCGCGCGCGACTTGGAAAAGGTCTGGACGACCAGCAGGTTCTCGTATTTCGAAACCAGCTCCGCTGCCGACTGGCCGCCGAAGTCGACATAGGCCTCGTCGATGACGACGGGCTGATCCGGGTGGCTCGCGACGAGCCGCTCTATATCCGAGAGCGGGAGTGCGATGCCGGTCGGCGCGTTCGGGTTCGGCAGGATAATCGCGCCACAGGGGCGATCATAATCGGCGAGATCGATCTCGAAGCGGTCGTTCAGCGGAACCTCGACCGCGTCGATCTCGAAGAGCCGCGCATAGGTCGAATAGAAGCTATAGGAGATGTCCGGATAAAGCAGCGGTGCGTCGTGCTTGAGCAGGCCGGCGAAGATATGTGCCAGCACCTCGTCCGAGCCGTTGCCGACGAAAACTTCCTCGGCCGAAACGCCGAAGCGCGCGGCGATCGCCACTCGGAGCTTCCGCGCCAGCGGATCCGGATAGAGCCGGAGGTCGGCGCTTGCTGCCGCCGCGACCGCGTCGAGCACCTTCTCCGACGGCCCGTAGGGGCATTCATTGGTGTTGAGCTTCACCAGATTGGCGACGCGCGGCTGCTCGCCCGGAATATAGGGTTTCAGCTTGGAGACGATCGGCGACCAGTACTTGCTCATGTCTCTAGTTCCTGCGGTTGGCGACGAAGCGGGCAGTTTCGACGAGAATGGTGGAGCGCTCGCCATAGGGCGTAAGCAGAGCTTCCGCTTCTGCGACCAGTTGCTCCAGCCGCTCTTCTGCCCAGGCCTGGCCGTGCAGCGCGACGAGCGTGCCCTTGCCGCGGGCGGCGTCCTTGCCGGTTGCCTTGCCCATGGTCGCCGCATCGGCGGTGAGATCGAGCAGGTCGTCGGCAAGCTGGAAGGCAAGGCCGATCTTTTCGCCGAAGCTGCGAAGCCGCGCCCGGTCGTCCTTCGACGCGCCGGCGACAATCGCACCGGCCTCGCAGCCGAAGCGGATGAGGGCGCCCGTCTTCATCGCCTGTAGCGTGACAATGCCGGCCTCGTCGGGTGGCGACTTTTCCGCGGCAAGATCGAGCGCCTGACCGCCAGCCATGCCGCCGTGGCCCGCGGCCCGTCCGAGCGCCAGGATCAGTTCCACCTTCTGGGCATCCGTCAGTGGTGTTTCCGGCGCCGCGATGATGTCGAAGGCGAAGGTCAGCAGACTGTCGCCGGCGAGGATCGCCGTTGCCTCGTCGAAGGCCTTGTGCACCGTCGGCTGACCACGCCTGACATCGTCGTCGTCCATCGCCGGCAGGTCGTCGTGGACGAGGGAATAGCAATGCACGCATTCGAGCGCCGCGCCGACGCGCAAGGATGCATCGATGCCGCCGCCGAGAAGATCGGCGCATTCGATCACCAGGAAGGGGCGCAGCCGCTTGCCGCCGTTCAGCACCCCGTGGCGCATGGCGGCGAGCAGGTTTGCCGGCCGGGCGATCTCGTCGACCTCCGTCGTCGTGCCGAGCAGGCGCTCGAGCAAAGCTTCGACGGCGCGGGCATTGCTGGCGAGGCGGCGGGTGAAAGGCGATGTGTCCTGGCTCATGCGCGCTCTTTGGCATGGGCGAAGAGGGCTTTCAACGGGGATTCGTGTCGCAGCGGCGCGCTTTCCCTGGGACAGCCGCGTGCGCACCTTGCCTTTTGCCTGAAAGCCCGTTCAACTTTGCCGGCCCATGCACTAAGAGAAGCGGATGGACAGCGAGGTGAACAGTCAGGCCGTGAACATGGTTCCGGAAGCGCGCGAGGACGGCGAAGTGCCTTCCAGTCGCTGGTCTTCGCTTCGCCGGTCGCTGCGTACGAGGCGCCGCCAGATCGCTTTCGCCGTCGTTGGTTTTGTCGCACTGCCCTATGCGCTGATCGTTCTCTACCTGATCGAGTTCATACATCCGGTCTCGACGCTGATGCTGCGCGACCTCGTCCTGCTTCGCGGCTACGACCGTCAATGGGTCGAATTCGACAATATCGCGCCGGTGCTGGTGCAATCGGTGATGATGTCGGAGGACGGCCAGTTCTGTGTCCATGACGGTGTCGACTGGGGGCAGATGCGCGGCGTGGTGGAGGATGCCCTGGATGGGGAATCGACCCGCGGGGCCAGCACCATTCCGATGCAGACGGTCAAGAACCTCTACCTTTGGAACGGCCGCTCCTTCCTGCGCAAGGGCATGGAACTGCCGTTGGCGATCGCCGCCGATTTCGTCTGGAGCAAGCGGCGGATGATGGAGATCTATCTGAACGTCGCCGAATGGGGCGACGGAATCTACGGTATCGAAGCGGCCGCCCGCCACCACTTCGGGGTTTCTGCGGCCAAGCTGTCGCGGCGGCAGGCCGCGCTGCTCGCGGTATCGCTGCCCAATCCGAAGGAGCGCAATGCCGGCAAGCCCGGTCGCGGGCTCAAGCGCCTGGCAAATTTGATCGAGCGTCGCGCCAGCCGCTCCGGTGGCTACATCACCTGCCTTTATGATTAGGATCAGACCTTTTCATTGGAAGCCGTCGTCGGGCGATGTCATGTTCGCGTAGTAGAGTTCTGCCATCTGGACCTCTCTCCATTTGAAAGGCCCGATCGCCCCCATGACCTCGATTTCCCCCTCGCTTCTCACCTTTGGCCGCAACGCAAACAATGCACCGCCGAAGCATCTCGGAACCCGCTACGCAACGGATGGCCGTTTCCTGCGTGAACCGGGCAACACGGTCGTTTCCCACGTCACCGCCGGTTCGCCGTCCGAGGCCGCCGTGCTTGCGGTGCGCGATCGACTGATGGCGATGCCCGAGGCGGGCCAGTTCGCCTTCACCCATCCGTCCAGCCTGCATATGACGATCTTTCAGGGTATCATCGAATACCGCCGCAGGCTGCCCTTCTGGCCGACAGACATAGCGCTCGATACGCCGATCGACGTGATGACCGAGCACTATTGCGGGCGGCTCAAGCACTTCGTTCCGCTGGAGCCGTTCCGGGCCCGCGTGACGGACGTCACGCCGACCGGACTCGCGCTCGAAGGCGACAGCGCAGCCGATCGCGCATGCCTCAAGGCCTGGCGCGATGCTTTCGCCGAAGCCTTCGGCTACCGCCATCCGGACCATGACGACTACGCGTTCCACATCACCTACGCCTATGTCATCGACTGGCTCGATGACGCGGCACTGCCGCGCTGGCAGGCAATGTTGGGCGAACAACTCGCCTACCTCAGGGAATGGGCGCCGGTGATCGAGCTCGATCCCCCGGCCTTCTGCTCCTTCGAGGATATGAACCATTTCGAGGAGCTGATCGTTTTCTCGGACAGACCCGCAATCAAGGCCAGCAATCAAGGATCCTAAATGACCGGACTTACGCTTTACGTCGGCAACAAGAACTATTCATCCTGGTCGATGCGGCCCTGGATGGCGATGACCGCCGCGGGCATCGATTTCGAGGAGGTGGTCATTCCCTTCGATTTTGCGGCCGGCAATCCTGATATCCGCGCCGTCTCGCCGACGGGACGCGTGCCGCTGTTGCGGCATGGCGACCTGCTCGTCTGGGAGTCGCTGGCGATCATCGAATATGTCGCCGAGCTCTTTCCCGATGCCGGGCTCTGGCCGGCCGATCGCCAGGCCCGCGCCCGGGCGCGCAGCTATTGCATGGAAATGCTCTCCGGCTTCCGGGCGCTGCGCGGCGCCTGCCCGATGAACATCCGCCGGGGAAAGCGGGCCCTCGAGGTGGATGCAGACGTTCGCGCCGACGTCGCCCGCATCGAGCGGATCTGGAAAGAGGCGCTCGCCCAATCCGGCGGTCCGTTCCTCTTCGGTGCCTTCGGTGCGGCGGATGCGATGTACGCTCCTGTGGTCAACCGCTTCGACGTCTACGATCTCGTTGCGGATCCGGAAATGCTCGGCTACATGCAACGCGTGAAGGCGCATCCCGCCTACCGGAAGTGGGAAGAGGCCGCCCGCGCTGAGCCGTGGGTCGTTCCCGAAGACGAGGTCTGACTCGGTCGAGTCGAAAAATTGCGGCTGGGGACTGGTCAAACGGGAGTTGGCCATGTATAAGCGCGCCAAATTTCCGTGATTGACATCTGTTTGACACGGCCATTTCGGCTGCTGAACAGTGTTTGCCCGATAAGTGGAGAATGAAATGGCTGTACCGAAAAGAAAAACGAGCCCGTCCAAGCGTGGCATGCGCCGTTCCGCTGACGCCCTCAAGGCTCCGACCTACGTCGAAGACAAGAACTCGGGCGAACTGCGCCGTCCGCACCACATCGACCTGAAGACCGGCATGTACCGTGGCCGTCAGGTTCTGACCCCGAAGGAAAACGCATAAGCGTTTCCGTTCGCGGATTAGGTTCAAAGGGCTGGCTCTGCCGGCCCTTTTGTTTTGCGTCTGACATTTTCTCGCTTGGACCCTGTGCTATCAGCAGGAGCCTGACCTGAAGACGCCGCAAGACGCGGCAAAGGAGTTCGTGCCTGATGCTCGCTGCCGTTCCGCTGCTGATCCTGCCTTTCGCCATCTACAATCTCGCGATGATCGGAATGTTTGGCGGTATGGCCGGGCTCAATGCCGAGATGCTGTCGCTATCCATGCTGTCGGGCGCGACCTGGACGATGCGCTTCGGCGACCTTCTGATCGTCGTCGCGCTGTTGCTGCTGTTCGTCGAATTGCTGAAGGCGACCCGCACGAGCACGCGGGCGCTGATGGATCACCTGCTGTCGATGATCCTGTTCATCGCCTTCCTGATCGAATTCCTGCTACTGGCGCCGGCGGCGACCCAGCTCTTCTTCATCCTGATGACGATCAGTTTCATCGATGTCATCGCCGGTTTTGCCGTCTCGATGCGTTCGGCTGGCAGGGACGTGTCGATCGGCCTTTGAAGCGCGTCACGATCCGGGGCGCGGGCTCAATTCAAAAGCATTTTTTGCTGGACGGGAAACGAGGCGGGATCGAACTCACCCGCCTTCACGAGGAAAGCGCGCTCAGCCGAGATTGTCGAGCTTGGTCTGGAGCGCGCGAAGCTGCTCCTTGAGCTCGTCGATATCCTTGGCTTCGGCCTTCTTGCTTTCCTTCACCGGCGGGGCGGTGATGAAGGGCGAGAACATCTGCATCGCCTGATGGAACATCTCGGTGTTGCGACGGACCTGCTCTTCGACAAGTTGCAGCGGCACCTGCAGGTTCTTGCCAAGCGGCGTGTCGCCGAAGGCCTTGTTGATCTGCTCACGCATCTGCGACTGCTGCTCGGTGAAAGCCTGCATCGAGTGCTCGAGATAGCTCGGCACCACCATCTGCATCTGGTCGCCATAGAACGAAATCAGCTGGCGCAGGAAGGAGATCGGCAGAAGCGTGTTGCCGGTCTTGGACTCCTGCTCGAAGATGATCTGCGTCAGCACGGAATGGGTGATGTCCTCTCCGGACTTTGCGTCCTGGACGACGAAATCCTCGCCCTTCTTCACCATCACAGCCAAGTCGTCGAGCGTGACATAGGTGCTGGTCCCGGTGTTGTAGAGCCGCCGGTTCGCATATTTTTTTATAACGATCTGGCCTTCGTGCTTCGCCATCAGGGTCTCCTCTCACCCATCGTCCCGTCTTTATTGCGTTTTTCAGAGTATCCGCAAAAGAGCGCCGCTGACAATGTCTTTGTGCGTTGCGGCGACGCAAGTGCGAAATCTTGCGGTTGCGTCTTACGTGATGGTTTTGTGGCACCGCATCAAGCCGTTTGACTTGCGTCGCGCGCTTTGCCAGTCTGCTTTCATTAGGCAAGAAAGATCTGAGGAAACGTCCTATGAGCAATCCCTCCATCGTGATCGCCAGCGCCGCCCGAACTGCGGTCGGATCCTTCAACGGTGCATTCGGCAATACGCCGGCGCACGAGCTCGGCGCCGCCGTCATCAAGGGCGTACTCGAGCGCGCAGGCGTCGAGGCAGGCGAGGTCGACGAGGTGATCCTCGGCCAGGTGCTGCAGGCCGGCGAGGGCCAGAACCCGGCGCGTCAGGCGGCGATGAAGGCGGGGATCCCTCAGGAAAAGACCGCCTGGGGCATGAACCAGCTCTGCGGTTCGGGCCTTCGCGCCGTGGCGCTCGGCATGCAGCAGATTGCAACCGGTGATGCGGATATCATCGTCGCCGGCGGCATGGAGTCCATGTCGATGGCGCCGCACTGCTCGCATCTGCGCGGCGGCGTGAAGATGGGCGACTTCAAGATGATCGACACGATGATCAAGGACGGCCTAACCGACGCCTTCTACGGCTATCACATGGGCATCACCGCCGAAAACGTCGCCCGCCAGTGGCAGCTCAGCCGCGAGGAGCAGGATGCGTTCGCACTCGCCTCGCAGAACAAGGCCGAAGCGGCACAGAAGGCCGGACGTTTCGCCGACGAGATCATTCCCTTCATCGTCAAGGGCCGCAAGGGCGACGTCACCGTCGACCAGGACGAATATATCCGCCATGGCGCAACGCTCGACCAGATGACGAAGCTGCGTCCGGCCTTCGACAAGGAAGGCACGGTCACCGCCGGTAACGCCTCCGGCCTCAATGACGGCGCCGCCGCCACCCTGCTGATGACCGAAGCGCAGGCTTCCAAGCGCGGCATCCAGCCGCTCGCCCGTATCGTTTCCTGGGCAACGGCCGGCGTCGATCCGCAGGTCATGGGCACCGGCCCGATCCCGGCTTCACGCAAGGCGCTGGCGAAAGCCGGCTGGGCGATCGGCGACGTCGACCTGGTCGAGGCCAACGAGGCTTTCGCCGCTCAGGCCTGCGCGGTCAACAAGGACCTCGGCTGGGATCCGTCGATCGTCAACGTCAATGGCGGCGCGATCGCCATCGGCCATCCGATCGGCGCTTCCGGCGCGCGCGTGCTCAACACCCTGCTCTTCGAAATGAAGCGCCGCAGCGTTTCCAAGGGGCTTGCAACGCTCTGCATCGGCGGCGGCATGGGCGTCGCCATGTGCGTCGAACGGCTCTAGTCGGCTTGGCGGCATGAACAGCGCCAGGCGGGTTCCATTTTCCCTCTTGCTGGCCGGTTCGCCGATCGTTTCCGCACATGCCAGTCCCGGGCCTCTCGACGGGGCGCGGCTGGTTCAGTGCGTGCTGGAACATGCGACCTCGGACGACGAGGCCGTTTTCAAGGACATGATGGTTGCGGCCCGGAACGAAGGCGATGGCGCTTTGAAAGCGTCGCCCGTTCAGCGCAGCAAGCTGATGATGAACCTCGCGCTCACCAGGTGCGAGGCAGGGATGTCTATGCCCGCGACGCCTCAATTCCAGGCTGCCGCCGGGCTCTACGGACGACAGATCGGCGCAAAGCTGATGAACAGGGCCTTTGAGAAACTGAACTGATCAAGTGGGAGGCGTGCATGAGCAGGGTAGCATTGGTCACGGGTGGGTCGCGCGGCATCGGCGCGGCAATTTCCATCGCACTCAAGAATGCCGGCTACAAGGTGGCTGCCAACTATGCCGGCAATGACGAGAAGGCTGGGGCCTTCAAGCAGGAAACCGGTATCCCGGTCTACAAGTGGGACGTTTCCAGCTATCAGGCCTGCGCCGAAGGCATCGCCAAGGTCGAGGCCGATCTTGGCCCCATCGACGTGCTCGTCAACAATGCGGGTATCACCCGCGATGCGATGTTCCACAAGATGACGCCCGAGCAATGGGGCGAGGTGATCGGCACCAACCTTACCGGTCTCTTCAACATGACGCATCCGCTGTGGTCCGCCATGCGCGACCGCGGCTTCGGCCGCGTCATCAACATCTCGTCGATCAACGGCCAGAAGGGCCAGATGGGGCAGGCCAACTATTCGGCCGCCAAGGCCGGCGATCTCGGCTTCACCAAGGCTCTCGCCCAGGAAGGGGCCGCCAAGGGGATCACCGTCAACGCCATCTGCCCGGGCTACATCGGCACGGAAATGGTGCGGGCGGTGCCGGAGAAGGTCCTCAACGAGCGGATCATTCCGCAGATCCCGGTCGGCCGCCTCGGCGAGCCGGAGGAAATCGCCCGCTGCGTCGTGTTCCTGGCTTCCGACGATGCCGGCTTCATCACCGGCTCGACGATTTCGGCGAATGGCGGACAGTTTTTCGTCTGAGCTTGTGATCTCATCAGCGCTTTCGAGCGGCGCCCTTCGGGGCGCCGTTTTCATGTGAGGCTGGGGCAGGGGTGCCTGTTCCTGCCCGCGATCCTGTTGGCGGGGGGCGGCGCAGATACTATATCTTGTGGAGAACAAAAGCGGAATGATGCGCGAGGCACGAGTCGCCATCGGAGGCTCGCGTGTTGGTCGAGGGTGCGCGGTGCGATTCTCATTCTCTCCGTTCGGCGAATCTTCGACGAATTTCGTGAAAAATTTTCCAGGCTTTCCAGAGTCTTGGATTCGGAATCCTTTGATCTGTCTGGCAATGGGACAGCCAGGCGCGCGGCGAGTTGGCGGCTCTAATGCGCGGAATCCGTGCCAGATTCAGCATGTGGTGCAACGTTCGGTGTTGAAATCTATATGTAGTCGTGAACATACAGTGAATCGCAATGAGTCTTCGATTCGTCGCCGATTCGTTCCGTGGCTGTTCCTGTCCTCGATGCCGCCGACCACAACAGGTGGTGCAAAGGGCTGGGAGACGCCGGACGATGGTTTTAGTTGTCGGCGCCCCTTGCGTTTGGCTCGGCGCGTGGGCATGTGTTTGCCGCCAGCGTGAAAAGACGCTGCCGTAATTTTGAGAATGCCCGGGATCGATGACGTGTCCGTTCACCCCATGATCCTGAGCGGCCGCGGCGTAACCGCGGTGCTCGGGCCAACCAATACCGGCAAGACGCACTACGCGATCGAACGCATGATCGCGCATGACAGCGGCGTCATCGGCCTGCCGCTGCGCCTCCTGGCGCGCGAAGTCTATACGCGTCTGGTCGAGAGGGTCGGCCATCACAATGTCGCGCTGATCACCGGCGAAGAGAAGATCACGCCGCATCGCGCCCGCTATTCGGTCTGCACCGTCGAAGCGATGCCGCGCGAGACGACCGCGTCCTTCGTCGCGATCGACGAGGTGCAGCTCGCCGGCGACCTCGAGCGCGGGCACATCTTTACCGACAGGATCCTGCATCTTAGGGGCCGCGGCGAGACGCTGCTGCTCGGCGCGGGAACGATGCGGCCGATCCTCGAACAGCTTCTGCCCGGCATCACCGTCGTCGAGCGGCCGCGCATGTCGCAGCTTCTCTATGCCGGCTCGAAGAAGATCACGCGCCTGCCGCACCGCTCGGCGATCGTCGCCTTCTCGGCCGACGAGGTCTATGCGATCGCAGAGCTGATCCGCCGCCAGCGCGGCGGCGCCGCCGTCGTTCTCGGCGCGCTTTCGCCGCGCACGCGCAATGCCCAGGTGGCGCTCTATCAAGAAGGCGACGTCGAGTATCTGGTCGCGACCGACGCAATCGGCATGGGTCTCAACCTCGACGTCGACCATGTCGCCTTCGCACAGGACCGCAAGTTCGACGGCTACCAGTTCCGCAACTTGAACCCGGCCGAACTCGCGCAGATCGCCGGGCGTGCCGGCCGTCACCTGCGCGACGGCACGTTCGGGGTGACGGGCCGCGTCGATCCTTTCGACAACGAGCTCGTTCACCGCATCGAGTCGCATGAGTTCGATCCGGTGAAGGTGCTGCAGTGGCGCTCGAAGGCATTCGACTACTCCTCGCTCACCGCCTTGAAGAAGAGTCTCGACGCCGCGCCGACGGTTCCCGGACTGACCCGGGCGCTACCTGCGGTAGATCAGCAGGCGTTCGAGCATTTGGCCCGCTACCCGGAGGTCGTCGACATCACGACCAATGCCGAGCGTGTGGAAAAACTATGGGAAGCCTGCGCGCTGCCGGACTATCGGCGCATCACGCCCGTCCAGCACGCCGATCTGATCTCGACGATCTACGCGGATCTCGTTCGCCGCGGCACGGTGAACGAGGATTTCATGGCCGAACAGGTCCGGCGTGCCGATCACACGGATGGTGAGATCGACACACTTTCGGCGCGAATCGCGCAGATCAGGACCTGGACCTATGTGTCGAACCGGCCGGGATGGCTGGCCGATCCGACACACTGGCAAGAAAAGACGCGGGAAATTGAAGATCGATTATCCGACGCACTACATGAACGGTTGACGAAACGCTTTGTTGATCGCAGGACATCTGTGCTCATGAAGCGCCTGAGAGAGAATGCTATGCTGGAAGCTGAAATCAGTGTGAATGGTGATGTCTTCGTCGAAGGACACCACGTAGGACAACTAACCGGTTTCCGGTTCGCGCTGGCGACCGGCGGCGACGGCCAGGATGCCAAGGCCGTGCAGGGCGCTGCCCAGAAAGCGCTGGCGCTGGAGTTCGAGGCGCGGGCCGCACGTCTGCACGCTTCCGGCAACAATGACCTGGCGCTGTCCTCTGATGGTCTCGTTCGTTGGCTCGGCGATCCCGTGGCTCGGCTGGCGGCGAGCGACCACGTCATGCGTCCGCGCGTCATCCTGCTGGCCGACGATCAGTTGCAGGCGAACGCCCGCGAGCACGTGCTGGCGCGCATCGAGCGTTTCGTGAACCATCACATCGGCACGGTCTTGAAGCCGCTCGACGACATTTCGCGCGCCGAAGACCTCGAAGGCCTGGCCAAGGGCCTCGCCTTCCAGCTCGTCGAGAACCTCGGCGTGCTCTTCCGCCGCGATGTCGCCGAGGAAGTGAAGTCGCTCGACCAGGACGGCCGCGCTTCGATCCGCAAATACGGCGTTCGCTTCGGCGCCTACCACATCTTCCTTCCGGCGCTCCTGAAGCCGGCTCCGGCCGAGCTCATCACGCTTCTCTGGGCGCTGAAGAATGACGGTCTCGACAAGCCCGGCTATGGCGACCTCATTCCGATGCTCGCTGCCGGCCGCACGTCGGTCGTCACCGATCCGTCCTTCGAGCGGACCTTCTACAAGCTCGCCGGCTTCCGTTTCCTCGGAAAACGCGCCGTGCGCATCGACATCCTCGAGCGCCTGGCCGATCTCATCCGGCCGTTGTTGCAGTGGAAGCCCGGCACGCAGCCGCGCCCGGAAGGCGCCTATGACGGCCGTCGCTTCACCGCGACCACGTCGATGCTTTCGATCCTCGGCGCAACGCCTGATGATATGGAAGAGATCCTGAAGGGCCTCGGTTACCGGGCCGACAGCATCAAGGCCGAGGAGGCCGCAGCCTTCCTCGCCAGCCAGGACGGTGCGCCGGCGGTTGCTGCCGCCGCTTCCGATCCGGCTGCTGCCATCGATGACGCCGACGCTGGTGACGGCTCGGCGGATGCCGAGACCGCCGTCGCGGCACCTGCAGCGGAGACCGAGAAGGCCGAAGGTGACGCCGTCGTCGCGACGAGCGATGCACAGCCAGCGGAAGCCCAGGTTAGCGAGGCCGGGGAACCGGTCGAGGCCAAGCCCGTTCTGCTCTGGCGTCCAGGCACCCGCCAGGATAACCAGCGCCAAGGCGGCGGCCGCCATCAGGGCGACCAGCGTCGCGGCGGCCAGCGCCACGGGCGTGGTCAAGGCCAGGGCGAAGGTCATGAGGGCGGACGCAAGGGCGGCGAGCCGATGCGCGGCAAACGCCACGAGGGCGGCAAGTCGGAAGGCGGGCCGCGACAGGACCGTGGTGACCGTCACGATCGTCACGACCGCGGCGGCAAGCCGGGGCAGGGCAAGTTCGAGGCGCGTCCGCCGCGTCGCGAGAAGCCGGTGGATCCGGATTCGCCCTTCGCCAAGCTTGCGGCGCTCAAGGAGCAGATGAAGAAGTAAGGCAGGTCATGGAAAAACAGCCCACGTCCAACCCGGCATCGCGCCAGCGTCTCGACAAGTGGCTGTTTTTCACGCGGCTGATCAAATCGCGTTCGCTTGCGCAAAAGGCGATCGAGGACGGCCGGGTGGCCGTCAACGAGCAGCGCGTGACGCAGTCGTCGTTTCAGGTCAAGGCGGGGGACGTGCTCCAGCTCGCCCTCGACCGCCGCGAACTGATCGTGCGCGTGCTCGCCCCCGGGGAGCGGCGTGGCCCTTACGAGGAGGCGCGGCTTCTCTATGACGATCTCACGCCCGAACAGCCGAAGGAAAGGCTCTCGGCTTATGATCTCGCCACGCGCGATCGTGGGGCGGGACGCCCGACCAAGAAAGAGCGGCGGGAAACCGATCGGCTAAAACCCGATTTCGACCCGCGCGAGGATTGAAGCGCGTCGCGAATTTTCCGATCCGCTCCGTGCGCTTCAAGCTTTTGATTTTTTCGCAGGGCGTACCGCAAAACCGTCGCATACTTTGCGCGCCATGCTTTAGAAAACTCTGCCTTTGCCGCGGCGTTTCGCGCATTGAATATTCTTGCAAAGGGCCCATAAAGCCTTTACCTGACAGACCCACGTTGGGTGCATCGGGTTTGCTTCGGCAGCTATGCGCGCCGGACATTCCTAGCATGCGCGGACGACGAGCATCACCATTGATTGCCGTCTGCCATCAAACGTGAGCATTGGCTGGAGTACCTCATGACGTACGTCGTGACCGACAACTGCATTCGCTGCAAGTATACCGACTGTGTCGAAGTCTGCCCCGTGGATTGCTTCTATGAGGGTGAGAATTTCCTCGTCATTCATCCGGACGAGTGCATCGACTGTGGCGTCTGCGAACCGGAATGTCCTGCCGAAGCGATCAAGCCGGATACGGAGCCGGGCCTTGATATGTGGTTGAAACTGAACGCTGATTTTGCGACGAAGTGGCCGAACATCACCGTCAAGCGCGACCCGTTGCCGGAAGCCAAGGAGATGGACGGCGTCGAAGGCAAGTACGAGAAGTTCTTCTCTGCCGAGCCGGGCCAGGGCGACTGAGACGAACGATCTCCATCGTTCGTCGAGGCTGACGCAGTGAGAGCGACCCAGCGCGCCAAAGCTGGGGAAAACACGCACTGCGCTCGCAGTTGCGAGAATGGTGGCTTGATGACTGCCATGCAGCAAATTATTGATTTCGGCACTTTTTTGTGATAGGTTCCTTCTACTGATCCACAGAGGGTGTTTTTGCGCGCCCGAAAACCATCACGAAAGCAAACGATCTCCAAAACGCGGTTTCTCCCTATTACGCAACATGGCTTTGCTCTGTTGTGACCGCATTTCATGAGGCTGTTTGCATTCCTTGGACGGACCAGGATGTACCCACCCGGCGGTATCCCCGTCTTCCCGGGCCTCACTGACCCGGCCCCGGCCAGAATGGCCGGCGCGAAACAGGGAGTTTTTGAAACGAATGACGACCCAGCAGAAAAAATCTTCGACACGCCAGGGCTTCAAGACCGGTGAATCGATCGTCTATCCGGCCCACGGCGTTGGCCAGATCGTGGCGATCGAAGAGCAGGAAGTCGCCGGCATGAAGCTTGAGCTTTTTGTCATCGATTTCGAGAAGGACAAGATGCGTCTGAAGGTGCCGGTGGCCAAGGCTGTCAGCATCGGCATGCGCAAGCTGTCCGAAACCGATTTCGTCGATCGTGCGTTGAAGGTTGTGCAGGGCAAGGCTCGCGTGAAGCGCACCATGTGGTCGCGCCGCGCCCAGGAATACGATGCCAAGATCAACTCCGGCGACCTGATTTCCATCGCGGAAGTCGTCCGCGATCTTTATCGCGCCGAAAACCAGCCGGAACAGTCCTATTCCGAACGCCAGCTCTATGAGGCTGCCCTTGACCGCATGGCGCGCGAAATCGCTGCCGTGAACAAGATGTCGGAGACCGAAGCCGTGCGCCTCGTCGAGGCCAACCTCAGCAAGGGCCCGAAGCGCGGCAAGGCTATCGAAGAAGACGATACCCAGGACGAAGCTGCGTAAGCGCATTTCGCCCGCATCAGTACCTCGCAAAAAGCCCGGTCGTCGCGCCGGGCTTTTTCTTTGACCGAATGGAACCTTTCGCGCTGACGCGCATTTAGATTAGCCGGCAGGAATGCGCCGCTTTCGCGCCGGGCGATCTTGGTTCTGTGATCCATCACCGTTCAGGTTCGTGACTTCGAAGTTAGGGCGCCGCGTCGTTTCTTCAAGTTTCGACGTCGCGGCTCCGGAGCATCCCGCTTCGAGTGGCATCACTGGAAGCGGAAAAGATGCTCTAGAAACAAAGTGCTGGAGCGACCTTAATGCGTTGACCTGAACGCACGGCGCTCTGGAGCGGGATGAGGAAAAGTGCGAGCGGTTTTCGCCCGCATCCCGCTCTGGCTTATTGGAATCGATTACGATGATGTGGATCGATCCGGTCCAAATAATCGTGATCTGGACGCCCCTGCTGCCGGACGCCTCATCCGTCCGGCCTTTTGGACTTCACACGCAATGGCGCCCGGGCGCCAGTCACGGAGTGATCGATGAAGACTCTCACTGCAGACCGGCGGATGATCAAGATCGCAATGGAGGCCCCCTATCTCGAGCGCGACGAGGAGCACGCGCTGGCCCAGGCCTGGCGGAACGACCATGATCAGGAAGCCCGCAACAAGATCGCCATGTCCCACATGCGGTTGGTGATCTCGATGGCAGCGAAATTCCGCAATTTCGGCCTGCCGATGGGCGACCTGGTCCAGGAGGGCCATATCGGCCTCCTGGAAGCGGCCGCCCGCTTCGAACCCAGCCGTGAGGTCAGGTTCTCGACCTATGCGACCTGGTGGATCCGGGCATCGATGCAGGATTACGTCCTACGCAATTGGTCGATCGTCCGCGGCGGCACGAGTTCGGCGCAGAAGGCGCTGTTCTTCAACCTGCGGCGCTTGCGCGCGCGTCTTGCCCAGGGCGACAGGCAGCTTACATCGCAGGCTATGCATGAGGAAATCGCCGCGGCGCTTGGCGTCAGCATCGCCGATGTGCAGACCATGGATGCGCGGCTATCCGGCAGCGACACCTCCTTGCAGGCCCCCGTCGGCGGCGCCGATTCCGATGGCGGCGAGCGACTGGATTTCCTGGCCAGCGATGCGCCGCTCCCCGACGAACAGGTCAGCGACATGATCGACGGAGAACGCGCCCGTGTGTGGCTTCGCGATGCGCTCGGTGCCTTGACGGAGAGGGAAATGCGCATCATCCGTGCACGACGGCTGTCGGAGGATGGTGCGACGCTCGAAGAGCTTGGCCTCGATCTCGGCATTTCCAAGGAACGGGTGCGGCAGATCGAAACCCGGGCGCTCGAAAAGCTGAGGGTGGCGCTTGCGACCAAAGCGCCGGCCCTGACCGCGGGCATTCACTGAAGCGCGTCGCGACCTTTCAGCTTCGCTCCCCGCGCTTTAAGTCTCTGAGATTTCGCATGTCGTTATTTGCGCGACATGCTTTGGCAGCCAGCACAGGCACCGCGTAGTGGCTTGGACCCAGTCCGAGGCACTACGCATTCGCTCGCATATCGAAGTCCGACTTACTGCCTGTCTCCTTAATTCGACCTTGATTGAAGGACGAAGACATGCAGCCAGTCAAAGTCCTGCAGCGACCTTTGCGCGTCTGATAAGGCGCGCGGCGCTGTAACAGCGAACGCCTGAGCCTTCCGCAGCACAAGCGCGTGCGAACCCGCCTGCGGTGAGGCGCCGTCGCTTACTCGGAAACGATTTTCACCTTGTCGCCCGGCTTCACCGTCGAGGTGACCTGCATTGCGTTGATCACCCGGAACAGGTCGAGTTTGCGATCCGTGCCCATCATGCGGGCGGAGAGCGTCGCGATCGTCTCGCCGGGCCTTACCGTCACGACCCGGATGCGCAGCGGCTTCAGCGACTGGGCCTCGACCGGCGTCATGCGGCGGAACGAGCTGCGCAATTGGTTCGCGGTCGGCTCGAGTGCGCTCGACCCCTTCGGAACGGCGGTCAGGAAGCGGTAGATGCGGTTGTCGATGCGGATGACGGTGACGTCGAAGTCCCAGCGATCGGCGGAGGCGCGCGCGGTCGCGGCATCGAGGCCGTTGACATTGATCGGCCTGATCGTGTCGGGCTGCAGGCCGGTGACCCAGCCGCTGGCGATATAGTTGGTCAGGCTGCGGCCGCCCGTGTCCGCCACGCCGTCGAAGCGCACGGCGATGTCGCCCGGGCCGGTGGCAAGAACCGCTTCCGCCTTGTTGTCGATCTGGAAGCCGGTCGGCACGTCGAAGCGGATGCCGAGCTGGCCGTGCAGGAAGGTCTGGCCGCGGACATAGCCTTCCTGCGGGCTGTCGCCGTAGAGCAGGCCATCGATGCCGGCGAGGTAGTAGTCGCGGCCGCGATCGCCGCTGGTGCCTTCCGGGCCGAAGGCGCGGGCATGCCGGCGCGCAAGGTCCACACGCTGCGGCGCGTTCGGGTGGCTCGACAGGAAGTCGAGGCTCTGGTCGGATTCCGGGTCGACCGCGGTGAAGCGGCTATAGGCCGCCATCGAATCGAGGAAACGTGCCGCGGCATAGGGGTCGTAGCCGGCTTCGCCGAGCATGCGCACGCCGATCACGTCCGCCTGGAGTTCCTGGTTGCGCGAAAAGGCCGCAAGCCGAAGCTTGCCGCGGGCGAGCGCCTGCTTGCCGGCAAGATCGGACGACAGCACTTCGGAGACCACGCGACTGGCGATGACTTCCGCTTCCTCGCGCTGTTGGCGTTCGATACCGTGGTTGGCGGTGACGTGCGCCATCTCGTGCGACAGGACGGCTGCCACCTCGGAGGCATCGTTGGCAAGGGCGAGCAGGCCGCGGGTGACGTAGAGATAGCCGCCCGGCAGCGCAAAGGCGTTGATTGCCGGCGAATTCAGAATGGTGATGCGGTAGGACTGCTGCGGGTTTTCCGAGACGGCGGTCAGCGCTCCGGCGATGCGGGCGACCAGCCGTTCGGTCTTCGCGTCCTTGTATTCGCCGCCATAGCTTGCAACGATGCGCGGATGTTCGCGCGCGCCCATTTTGGCGCGCGGGTCGTTTTTCTGGACCTCGTCGACAATCTGCGGATTGGACGAAGGCGAAACGGTCGGCTCGTAGGATTGCTCGATCACCGACTGGCATGCGGAGAGAAGCATGGTCGCGAGCAGTGCAACCACGGCGCGTGCACGCGGCCGTCCGCGCTTCGGCGGGAACCGGTCGTGTGTGACTGTCTGCCTCTCCATGCCTCAGCCCGTTTCCCGTCGGTCGCTCCGGAACGACCGCGTTGAAAGTCCTACTTTTTCAGTCCGGCAGCATTGCTCCGCCGCGACTGTTCAGCCCTGGTCTTGCTGTATCTGATTTCAGCGCCACCTGCCTAGTTTGTCTCGGTAGAAATAGTTGCCCCGTGGTATCACGGCAACGGATGCGCGAATATTCGCGCCCGCGGCCGGATATTTCGCGCGTCGCATGGCGTCGCGGTCAAATTGTGGCAATCGGCTGAGGGCGAGGCGAAACTGCACTCTCCTTCACGCGTTGCCAAGAAAACGGTCGATTGCCGCATCGTCGCGCCGCTCCAGGAAGCGGTCGAGCGTATCGTGTGCAATGATACGCCCCTGGTCGAGAAAAAGCACGCTATCGGCCAGAGCCTTCACGTCTTCGGGATGGTGTGTGATCATCAAGATGGTGTTGCCTTCTTCCGCGTGCAGCTCGCGAAGCAGCGTGCGCATGCCGCTGCGCATCCCGGGATCGAGGGCAGCGAAAGGTTCATCCAGCAGGAGGAGGGGGCGGTGCCGCACGAGTGCGCGGGCGAGCGCGACCCGCTGGCGTTCCCCGCCGGAAAGCGTGGACGGCAGTCGTCGTCCGAAGCCTTCAAGCCCAACGCGGCGAAGCGCGTCCTCGATCTTCTTCCGATCTTCGTCCGTCAGGCGAAGTGCGGGATCGATGCCGAGGCCGACATTGGTCGCGACATCGAGATGGGCGAAGAGATTGTTGTCTTGGAAGATCATCGAGACCGGGCGCTCGGAAGGTGTCCGGTTGCCAGCGTTCTCACCGAGGATACGGATCTCGCCGTAGTCGGCATCCTCAAAACCTGCAATGAGGTGGAAGAGCGTCGACTTGCCGGTCCCGGAGGCGCCGGCAACGGCAACGATTCCGCCGGCGGCGATCGTGCAATCGAAGCGCAGCGTGGTCGCTTCGAAACGAACCTCGACATTGCGCAGTTCTATGGCAGCGGTGGGCTCGGTCATGCTTTGCGTCTTTCCGGCCGGCGGACGTCGTCCGCCGTGCCGAGGATGGTGAAGATCAGGCAGAGAAGCCCGAGGAAGAGGGCGAGGCCGGCCGCATCGGCCGTGCGGTAGCTGCCCATACGGCTATAGAGCAGCCAGGGAAGCGTCACCATGTCCTGCGAACCGAAGAGCGCGACGGCACCGAGATCGCCGAGCGACAGCGCCATGGCGAAGGAGAGCGCCATCAGCAACGGTTTGCGAAGGGCGGGAAAGTCGATCCATCGCAGGCGATGAAAGCCGCGGATGCCGAGGCTTGCCACCAGCCGTTCAGAGCGCGCCGTGTGCGTCGCCATAGCCGGCGCCAGGATACGGTGGACGAAGGGGAGCGCCATCAGGGCATTGATCGCCACGACAATGACAGGCGCAAAGCGCGCGACATCACCGAAGGGGCGGAGGAGCAGGAACCAGCCGGCGCTGAGCACGACCGGCGGCACCAGCAGGATGAGCGAGGTGCTGGCGCCGATCATACCGGCAAAGCCGTGCGCCAGCTTTCCGGCATGCCGGGGCGCGGTCATTGTTGCCGCGGCGCGGATCATGACGGCCGCCATGGAAACGGAGGCGAATGCCGAGGCAAGCGCGATCGCAGCACTCGTCATCAGCGCCCGGTGCACGTTCGGGTCCCGGGCGAGCTTGAGGAGATCGGCCTGCAGCCCGGAGACGACCACCGCAACCAGGGGGGCGATGAGGAAGAGCAATGCCAGGACGATCCAGGCGCCATCGTTGAGACGCGCTACGGGTGCCGCGCCATCGAAGCGGCGAACCGTGCGGCCACCGGTCATGCCCTCCTCCGGCTCCGTTGCCAGACGTCTGAGAATGAAAAGCAGGACGCCGGTCATGGCGATCTGCAAGCCGGACAGCGCGATGGCGCGCGGCGGATCGAAATCGAAGCGCAGCGCCTGGTAGATCGCGACCTCGATCGTGCTGGCCGCCGGCCCGCCGCCAAGCGTCAGCACGAGCGTGAAGCTGGTGGCGCAGAGCATGAAGACGAGGCCGGCCGCACCCGGCAGCAGGCCGCGAACAACAGGCCATTCGATGAAGCGGAAAAGCGCGTGGGACGCCATGCCGAGATTGGCGGCGCTGCGCCAGTATTCGGCGGGAATGCGCTCGAGACCGGCCAGGAACAGGCGCGCCGCAAGCGGCATGTTGAAGAAGACATGGGCGAGCAGGATGCCGAACAGGCCGTAGATGCTGACCGGCCGCTCAAGACCAAGCCAGCGCAGGCCCGCATTGAGGAACCCTTGGCGTCCCCAGATTTCGATGAGTCCAAGCGCGCCGACGAGAACGGGCAGACCGAGCGGCAGCGCCATCAGCCGCAAGAGCCAGATGCGGCCGAAAAACTGCGGCCGCCGCGCCAGCGCCCGCGCCACCGGTATCGCGAAGAGCACCGATAGCAGCGTGGAAAGGCTTGCCTGCAGCAGCGTGAAGCGGGTGACGCGCCAGATATAGGCGTCGAACAGGGGGCCCTCGCCCGCGCCGCCGGTCTCAGCGAGCAAGGCGGCGATCGCCAGGCCGACGAAGAGCAGGAAGGCGCCGAGGCAAAATGCCCCGGCGGCAACCGTCATGCGGTTTTCGCGAAGCGCGAACAATCCGGCCTCAGTTCTTGCTCATCGCGGCAAGCCACTCGTCGATCCAGGCCTTGCGGTTCTTCGCGACCTCTTCCGACGGCAGCAGCAAGGTCTTTTCCGGAGTGACCAGCTTGTTGAAAGCATCCGGCAGCGGCGCGCTGGTGGCGCCAACCGGCATCATCCAGTTGGTCGTCGGGATGATCGACTGGAACTCCGGCCCGGTCATGAAGCTCAAGAACTGCTTAGCCAGTTCCGGCTCCTTGGCATTCTTGGTCATGCCGGCGACTTCGATCTGGATGTAGTGGCCTTCGGAGAAAGCGGCCGCCTGGTAGCGGTCGGTGTTCTCAGCAACCATGTGGTAGGCGGGCGAGGTGGTATAGGAGAGCACCATCGGCGCTTCGCCCTTGGTGAAGAGGCCATAGGCTTCCGACCAGCCGGGGGTGACCGTCAGGACGCGATCCTTGAGCTTTGCCCAGGCGGCACCCGCCTCATCACCATAGACGGCCTTGACCCAGAGCAGCAGACCGAGGCCGGGCGTCGAGGTGCGCGGGTCCTCGATGACGATCTTCTGCGACGCGTCGCCTTCCACCAGTTCCTTGAGGCTCTTCGGCGGCGTCTTCAGCGTTTCGGTGTCATAGACGACGGCGAAGTGGCCGTAGTCATAGGGCAGGAAGGTATCGTCGGAGAAGTCGCCCGGGACCTTGAGGTCCTTGGCGTCGACCCCGTGCGGCGCGAAGAAGCCGGTTGCCTTGGCTTCCGCCACGAGGTTGGTGTCGAGACCGAGCACGATGTCGGCCTTCGAAGCTTCGCCTTCGAGCTTCAGGCGGGTAAGCAATTCGACGCCATCGGCAACGCCGACATAGTTGACCTTGCACTCGCACGTCTTTTCGAAGGCTTCCGCCACCTTGGCGCCGGGGCCCCATTCGGTGATGAAGCTCTCATAGGTATAGACCGTCAGCGTCTTGTCGGCAGCCGTTGCATAACCAGCGAAAACAAGGCTTGCCGCGGCAGCCAGAGCTAGAGCGCGGAAGCGCTCCAGCTTCTTACTTTTGCGCAATTCCGGACGCAAAACCGCGTCGCACTTTTGCTGGAATTGCTTTAGCCGGCTAATCATTTTGAGCTGTGATGAATTGGACATGCGAAGCACCTCTCCCAATGTTCGTTGTTGCACGGGAAAAGGGCGTATCGGTGCGATCGCGTCTAATCCCTCCGCCGGTATGAGCCGGATCAGGTTCCGCGGGTTGGCGTTTCACGCCTCTCAGCCTTCGGCCGTCATGCGGTCGGAAGGCACCCCGTTAGAGCGCCAAGAGATTTACCGCCACGTTGGTTCCATGGCAAGCGTGTTTGGTGCAAGCCGAGACTGGTGCGGCTCCGGGCATGGCGTCCGCGCTTGCGTAAGCCGGCAGCCGCGCTAAGACAAAAGCTGCAGAGAGCTGCGAGGAGGAAATGCCATGCCAGATATGCTCGTTCGACTATATGCCTTGCCGGCGCAGCCCCAGTCGAAGCTTGGCCCGGGCATCCGCATTCGCCGCGCCATGGCGCCCGAGCGCCGCCTGATCGTCTCCTGGATCGAGAGGACTTTCGGCGCCGGCTGGGCGGGCGAGGCGGAAGCGGCCTTTTCCTCGACCCCGACGCGCATTCATATCGCGGTGCATGACGAGAAGATCGTCGGTTTCGCCTGCTACGACGTGACCGCGCTCGGTTTCTTCGGCCCGACCGGCGTCGACGAAGGCATGCGCGGGCAGGGCATCGGCGAGGCGCTGCTGATCGAAAGCCTGACGGCGATGCGCGAGGCTGGCTACGGTTATGCGGTCATCGGCGGGGTCGGCCCGGCGAGGTTCTATGAGCGTGTGGCCGGCGCTATCGAGATTCCGGATTCGACGCCCGGCGTCTATGCCGGCATGCTGTCTCCCGATCCGGTGCCGGAAGGCCATTGACGGCTCTCGCAAAATCTTGAGATCCGACCGTCTTGCAGCTTTCTTCGTTTTCCTTCCGCGGTCCTTTGCGCTATGGGCTTTGCCATGGCTCGATCGACCTTCACCATTCTGCTTGGCGGTGCGCTCACAAGCACCGACCGGCTGACACGCCAGCTCGGCGGAAGCCGCTTCGTCGCGGCTGACGGCGGCATGCGGCACGCCCGTCTGCTCGGCATCGTCCCGGATGTCTGGGTCGGTGATTTCGATTCGACTGAAGACACCCTGCTTTCCGAATTCGCCTCCGTTCCGCGCGAGGCCTATCCGGCGGCAAAGGCGGCCACGGATGGCGAGATCGCCGTCGAGGCTGCCCTGTCGCGTGGTGCCGACAGCTTGATCTTTGCCGGTGCGCTTGGCGGCACCCGCAGCGACCATGCCTTCCTGCACCTGTTGCAGGCGGTCGCCCTTGCCGAGCGCGGGCTTTCGGTGCTGATGACCTCCGGCGAGGAAGAGGCCTATCCGCTGCTTGCCGGTACGCTCGAGCTCGACCTGCCGAAGGGTTGCCTCTTTTCGGTCCTGGGGTTGACCGAGCTCGCCGGTCTTTCGATCGTCAATGCGCGTTACCCGCTCGACGATTTCACCCTGCCGTTCGGCTCGTCCCGAACCGTTTCCAATGTTGCGGAGGGTCCCCTTCGCTTCAGCCTCAAGAGCGGCCGCGCCATCGTGCTTGCCCGCCCCTATGATCTTACCGGAGCCTGAGCCTTGGCGCCCCCCATTCTGAAACTCGACGACATCTTCCTCACCTTCGGCGGCACGCCGCTTCTGGCCGGCGCCAACCTGCAAGTGGAGCCGGGCGACCGGATCTGCCTGGTCGGGCGCAACGGCTCGGGCAAGTCAACGCTGATGAAGATTGCCGCGGGTCTTGCGGAAGCGCAGTCGGGCGAAGTGTTCCGCCATCCCTCGGCGACCATTCGCTATCTGCACCAGGCGCCGGATTTCGACGGGTACGACACGGTGCAGGCCTATGCCGAGGCGGGGCTCGGGCCGAGCGACGACCCCTATCGCGTCGCCTATCTGTTGCAGCATCTGGGACTGACCGGCGAAGAAGACCCGAAGCGGCTCTCCGGCGGCGAGGCGCGCCGGGCGGCGCTCGCCCGCGTCATGGCGCCAGAGCCCGATATCCTGCTGCTTGACGAGCCGACCAACCATCTCGACCTGCCGACGATCGAATGGCTGGAAGACGAGCTTACCCGCAGCCGCTCGGCACTGGTGCTGATCTCGCACGACCGGCGCTTCCTGGAGAAGGTTTCGACCGCAACCGTCTGGCTCGATCGTGGCCAGTCGCGCCGGCTCGACCGCGGCTTTGCGCATTTCGAAGCCTGGCGTGACGAGGTGCTGGAAGCGGAAGAGCTGGAGCAGCACAAGCTCGGCAAGGCGATCGAACGCGAGGAGCACTGGCTGCGTTACGGCGTGACCGCGCGGCGCAAGCGCAACATGCGCCGTCTCGGCGAACTGCAGACCATGCGAGCGGCCTATCGTGGCCACAAGGGACCGCAGGGGACAGTGCAGGCGACGGTTGCCGATGCCAAGGAATCCGGCAAGCTGGTGATCGAGGCCGAGAAGATCAGCAAGGCCTATGGCGAGCGCACCATCGTTGCACCCTTCTCGATCCGCGTGCATCGCGGCGACCGCATCGGTCTCGTTGGCCCGAATGGTGCCGGCAAGACGACGCTTCTGAAGATTTTGACCGGGCAGATCGAACCGGACAGCGGCACGGTCAAGCTCGGTACCAATCTCGAAATGGCGACGCTCGACCAGAGGCGCGAAGACCTCAATCTGGATGAGACGCTGGCACACTACCTGACGGACGGCCGCGGCGATAACCTGCTGGTCAATGGCGAGCAGCGCCACGTCACCGGTTACATGAAGGACTTCCTGTTCCAGCCGGAGCAGGCGCGCACCCCGATCCGCGAACTCTCCGGCGGCGAGCGGGCAAGGCTGATGCTGGCGCGTATCCTGGCGCGGGCGACGAACCTCTTGATCCTCGACGAGCCGACCAACGACCTCGACATCGAGACCCTCGACCTCTTGCAGGAGATCGTCGCCGGCTTTGCCGGAACGGTGATCCTCGTCAGCCACGACCGTGATTTCCTCGACCGCACCGTCACCTCGACGATCGCGCCGGCAAACCCCGAGGAGCCGGACGGCCGCTGGATCGAATATGCCGGCGGCTATTCCGACATGATGGCGCAGCGCAAGGGCGCGATCGAGGAAAAGCGCAGAGCCGAAAGGGTGGAGAAGGCCAAGGCCAACGACACGGCCGCACCCGCCGCCGAAGCGCCAAGGGCCGCCAAGGGCAAGCTTTCCTACAAGCAGAAATTCGCGCTCGAAAACCTGCCGAAGGAGATCGCCAAGGCGCAGGCCGAGGCCGCCAAGCGCGAGGAAAAGATGGCCGACCCCAACCTTTTCACAAAAGACCCAAACGCTTTTGCGAAGCTCGCGCAGGAACTGGAGAAGCTTCGTGCGGATCTGGCCCGCATGGAGGAGGAATGGCTGGAGCTCGAAATGTTGCGTGAGGAGCTCGAAGGCTAAGCCACAACCGGTGGCGCGTTGAACGCTGTCAGGGGATATGATAAGGAAAACTTATTATATCTTTTATGAACGATCCTGATGCCCTTCAAACTCGAATCCGAAACCATTGGAATGCTGCTGACCGACGTCTCGCGCCTGTTGCGCGGGGCTTTCGATCGCAAGGTCAACGCCATGGATCTGGGCATCACCCCCGGCGAGGCGCGCACGCTCATCCAGGTGGCGCTCACCGAAGGCATCAAGCAGGCCGAGATCGCCACCCGCATGGGCATCGAGCCGATGACGCTTTCGGCCTATCTCGATCGGCTGGAGGCGATGGGCCTCGTCGCCCGCGTTCCGGATCCGGCCGACCGCCGCGCCAAGAACGTCGTGATCAGCGACAAGGCCGATCCGCTGCTCACGGAGCTGATGGCCGGGCTGCGGGAGATGATGAACGCCTATACCGCCGGGCTCGACGAGGCGGCGCGTGAACATCTCTGTTCGAACCTGCGCATTCTGCGCGACAATCTGCGCCGCCTCGATCCGTGCCTCGCCGGCAAGGAGACGGGAGAGAAGTCCGGAGACGCTCGATGACGCGCCGCATGAGCGAACGGCGCACGAGCATCATCGGCGCCATGCTGGCGACCATCGGCCCGATCTCGATGTCGATCTACACGCCGGCGATGCCGGAACTGGTGACTGCCTTCGGCAGCACCGAGGCGGTGATCAAGCTCACGCTTTCGGTCTATTTCGCCGGCTTTGCCATGGCGCAGCTTCTGGCCGGGCCGATGTCCGATGCCTTCGGCCGGCGGCCGGCGACGGTGGGTTTCGTCGGCGTCTACATGCTCGGCAGCCTCATTGCCGCCTTTGCGCCCTCGGTCGAATGGCTGCTCGCCGGCCGTCTCGTGCAAGGCGTCGGCGCCTCCGTCGGCATGACGGTGGCGCGGGCCATCGTGCGCGACCAGTTCGTCGGCGCGGAATCGGCGCGCATCATGAACCTCATCGGCATCATGCTGGCGATCGGTCCGGCCATCGCGCCGACGATCGGCGGGCTGGCGCTCGCCACCTTCGGCTGGCAGTCGATCTTCTTCCTGCTGGTCGGCTTCGGCCTCATGCTCGCGACCGTCGTGCTTGCCTTCATGCGGGAAACCAGCGTGCCAGACCGGTCGCGGGCGCGTCCTGCGGGGCTCGCGAAGGCCTATGGCGAGCTTGTCCTCAATGCCCGCTTCATCTCTGCGGTCATCGTGCTCGGTGGCTCCGTCGGCGCGCTCTATGCCCAGGCGACGATGCTGCCCTTCATCCTGATTGGCAAGGTCGGCATGACGCCGACGGCCTTTGGCCTCGGCATGATGATGCAGAGCGGCGCCTATTTCTTCGGATCGATCTCGCTGCGCTTCGCCGTGCCCAAGCTAGGCGGTGAGGGGTCGGTGCGCGCGGGGCTTTCGATGCTCGGCCTCGGCGGGCTGATGATGGCGATCTCTGTCCGGGCGATCGAGCCCAGCTACCTCACGATCATGGTGCCGGTCGCCTTCCTCACCTTCGGCATCGCCTTCCTGACGCCGCACATGTCGACGGCGGCACTTTCGTCCTTCCCGCATATTGCCGGCTCCGCTTCGGCGATGATGGGTTTCATCCAAATGACCTGCGGCTTCCTCGGGGGGCTTGCTGCGGCGCTCATCGGCATGCCCACCCTCGCCTTCGGGACGGTCATCCCGTTGATGGTGCTGACAGCGATCTTAAGCTACGTCTGGTTCCTCCGCGCGACGCAGAGGGAAGTGCTTGCCGCCGCACCGTCGCCCGGGGAATAGGGCAACGAAAAGGCCCGCATCGCTGCGGGCCTCGATCGATCCAATCCGGTTAGTCGTCACTGGTTGCGGTTGCGTGCGGCCAGCGTGCGCAGGCGCAGCGCGTTGAGCTTGATGAAACCGGCGGCGTCCTTCTGGTCATAGGCGCCCTGGTCGTCCTCGAAGGTGACCAGCTTGTCGGAATAGAGCGACTTGGCGCTCTCGCGGCCGATCACCATGACATTGCCCTTGTAGAGCTTCAGCGTCACTTCGCCCTCGACATGCTCCTGGCTCTTGTCGATTGCCGCCTGCAGCATTTCGCGCTCCGGCGAGAACCAGAAGCCGTAATAGATCAGCTCGGCGTAACGCGGCATCAGCTCGTCCTTGAGGTGTGCGGCGCCGCGGTCGAGCGTAATCGATTCGATCGCGCGGTGAGCGGAAAGAAGGATGGTGCCGCCGGGGGTCTCGTAGACGCCGCGCGACTTCATGCCGACGAAGCGGTTCTCGACGAGGTCGAGGCGGCCGATGCCGTTGTCGCGGCCGTATTCGTTGAGCTTGGCAAGCAGGGTCGCCGGCGACAGGCGCACGCCGTTGATCGAAACGGCGTCGCCGCGCTCGAAGCCGATCTTGATGACGGTCGCCTTGTCGGGAGCGGCCTCGGGCGAGATCGTGCGCATATGCACGTATTCAGGCGCTTCCTGGGCCGGATCTTCCAGAACCTTGCCTTCGGAGGAGGAGTGCAGGAGGTTGGCGTCGACGGAGAAGGGGGCCTCGCCCTTCTTGTCCTTGGCAACCGGGATCTGGTGCTTTTCGGCGAATTCGAGCAGGTCGGTGCGGCTCTTGAACGACCAGTCACGCCAGGGGGCGATGATCTTGATGTCGGGGTTCAGAGCATAGGCCGAAAGCTCGAAGCGAACCTGGTCGTTGCCCTTGCCGGTGGCGCCGTGGGCGATCGCATCGGCGCCGGTTTTCCGGGCGATGTCAATCAGGTGCTTGGAGATCAGCGGGCGGGCGATCGAGGTGCCGAGCAGGTAGACACCTTCGTAGACCGCATTGGCGCGGAACATCGGGAAGACGAAATCCTTGACGAACTCCTCGCGGACGTCCTCGATGTAGATTTCCTTGATGCCGAGCATTTCGGCCTTCTTGCGGGCCGGCTCGAGCTCTTCGCCCTGGCCGAGGTCGGCGGTGAAGGTGACGACTTCCGCGCCGAGTTCGGTCTGCAGCCACTTCAGGATGATCGAGGTGTCGAGACCGCCCGAATAGGCGAGAACGACCTTTTTCACGTCTTTATGCGATGCCATGGTTTCCGTCCGTCTGGTCTTGGGAGGGCGGCGATGCCGCGTGCAAATCTGCGGCACTTTAGCCAGAACCTGCGGCGATACAAGCATTAGAACGCCGGATCTCGCGAATCCGCTGGCAAAAGAGCGGGCACGGGATTACGAAAGGCGAACTCGCGCCTCGGAGACCGACGATGGACTTCATTCCCAGCCTGCCAACCCTCTTCACCTTCGCGGCCGCGACGCTGCTTTTGGCGGCGACGCCGGGTCCGGACATGACGCTCTCGATCAGCCGCGCGCTGGCGCAAGGCAAGAAGGCCGCGCTCTTCGTCGTGCTCGGCACCAGCTTCGGCATCGTCGTGCATACGCTTCTCGTCGCCTTCGGCATCTCGGCGCTGATCACCGCTTCGCCCACCGCCTTCACCATCCTCAAGACCGGCGGCGCCGCCTATCTTCTCTGGCTTGCGGTGCAGGCGATCCGCTTCGGCTCCAGCGTCTCCGTCCAGAAGGTCGAGGCGGCGGAGGGCACGGCTGTTGCCAACATTTCCGCCGGCTTCTGGGTGAACCTGCTCAATCCCAAGGTCATCATCTTCTTCATGACCTTCCTGCCGCAGTTTGTCAGCGCCGACGATCCTTCGGTCACGGGCAAGCTGCTGTTCCTTGGTCTGTTCTTCATCACGATCGGCATGCCGGTCAACATGCTGGTGGTCTTCACCGCCGACTGGCTCGCCTCCTGGCTTCAGCGCAACAAGGCGGCAATGCGGGCGCTCGACTTCAGCTTCGCCGGCGTCTTCTCGGTCTTCGCCGTCAAGATCTTCATGACGACGGCGCGGTAAGGTTCGTCTGGGTTTTGCCCCTCATCTGCCTGCTGGCTCTTCTCCCCGCTCGCGGGGAGAAGAGCGCATGCTGCGCCGATCGGCGCGATACGCGACGTCGGCGGAGCCATCTTAGAAGGGGTGTCGATTGCAGCCTGTGCCGTTGGCTGGCGGGAACCGAGCGATCGCCGCTTGTGTCTTCTCCCCGTGTCCACGGAGAGAAGATGCCGGCAGGCAGATGAGGGGCAATCTCGAAGAGGACGCCCAGTTAAACCGGATCAGCCGATCAGCAGCGCGTCGTCGTCGAGCGTCTGGCCGCGGATGCGGCGGAACATGGCGATCAGGTCCTCGACCTGCAATTCCTTGCGGCTGTCGCCGGCGACGTCGAGCACAATCTCGCCGCCGTGCAGCATGATGGTGCGGTGGCCATAGTCGAGCGCCTGGCGCATCGAATGGGTGACCATCATCGTCGTCAGCTTGCGCTCCGAGACGATCTTCTGCGTGAGGTTCATCACGAACTCCGCCATGCCCGGGTCGAGTGCTGCGGTGTGCTCGTCGAGCAGCAGCACTTCCGAACCTGCAAGCGTCGCCATGACTAGCGAAACTGCCTGGCGCTGGCCGCCGGAGAGCAGGTCCATGCGGTCGCCCATGCGGTTTTCAAGTCCGAGATTGAGCTCGGCGATGCGTTCGCGGAAATGCTCGCGGCGCTTGGGCCCGAGCGCCGCGGTGAGGCCGCGCGCTTCGCCGCGCTTGGCGGCGAGCGCCAGGTTTTCCTCGATCGAGAGCGCGCCGCAGCTGCCGGTCAGCGGATCCTGGAAAACGCGGGCGACAAGGCCGGCGCGGGCGGCGGTGCCCTTGCGGGTGACGTCGGTCTTGCCGATTGTCACCTGGCCTGCACTTGGCAGCACGTCGCCGGCGAGAACGCCAAGGAGCGTCGACTTACCGGCGCCGTTGGAGCCGATGACGGTGACGAACGAGCCTTGCTCGATGGTCAGGCTGACGCCGTTCAGTGCCTGCTTCTGCAGCGGCGTGCCCTTGCCGAAGACGACCTGGATGTTCTGGACGCTGATCATGCCGCACCTCCACGACGCAGGCGGGGAAGGATAAGGGCGAAGGTCACGAGCGCGGCCGTCACGAAGTTGAGGTCGGAGGCCTGCAGCCCGAGCATGTCGGTCGACAGCGCCAACTGGATGGCGATGCGGTAGAGGATCGAGCCGAGCACGCAGCCGATCAGCGTGATCAGGATACCGCGGGCACCGAGCAGCGTCTCGCCGATGATGACGGCCGCGAGACCGACGACGATGGTGCCGACGCCCGAGGTGACGTCGGCAAAGCCGTTGGTCTGGGCAAAGAGCGCGCCGCCGAAGGCGACGAGCGCGTTGGAGATCGCCATGCCGAGATAGATCTGGCGGTTGGTGTCGACCCCTTGTGCGCGGGCCATGCGGGCATTGGCGCCGGTGGCGCGCATCGCGAGACCGGCATCGCTTTCGAGGAAGCGCCAGACGACGACGACGGCGATGAGGACGAGCACGCCGATAAACAGCGGACGGACATAGAAATCACGCAGACCGAGGCCGTAGAAGGGCGACAGCATCGTGTCGGCATTGATCAGCGCGACGTTCGGCTTGCCCATGACGCGCAGGTTGACCGAGAAGAGCGCGATCATCGTCAGGATCGAGGCGAGCAGGTTGAGGATCTTGAAGCGCACGTTGAGCATCGCCGTGACGATGCCGGCCACGGCACCGGCGACCATCGCCACGCAGGCGGCAAGCCACGGATTGACGCCGGCGATGATCAGAACGGCGGTGACGGCAGCCCCCAGAGGAAACGATCCATCGACGGTCAGGTCGGGGAAATCGAGTACCCGGAAAGCGAGAAAGACGCCGACGGCAACGAAGGCGTAGACCAGCCCCAGTTCCACGGCTCCCCAGAAAGCGATTAGACTCAACCCCAGACCCTCTTTTCCACGTGTCGCGCTTGGTTGTCCTTATGTGCGCGACGCTCCCGCCTGGCATATTCGCCCGACGGTGGGGCGCCTATGCCGCTTAGAACTTTGGAGCGGCCTCGATATCCCGGGCCTCTCATAGCGAACCGCCCCCGTATGGAACGGAGGCGGGTAAAACGCAACAAACTTGAACCTGAAAAGGCCGAAAGCCTTATTCAACGACGCGCGTTGCGCGCTTTACGACACTTTCCGGGAGGGTGACGCCCATCTTCTCGGCGGCCTTCTTGTTGATCACCAGGTCGGAACCAGCAGCGACCTTCACGGCGATGTCACCCGGGTTTTCGCCCTTGAGGATGCGAACGACGACGTCGCCGGTCTGCTTGCCGACGTCGTAGTAGTTGAAGCCGAGGGCTGCCAGCGAGCCGCGGGCAACGGAGTCCGTGTCGGCGGTGAAGAGTGGCAGCTTGGCTTCCTCGGCAACGGCGACGGCGCCTTCGAGGGCGGAGATGATCGTGTTGTCGGTGGGCACGTAGATCGCATCGGCGCGGCCGACGAGAGCGCGGGCCGCACCCTGAACTTCGGCCGACTTCGTGGCAGCCGACTCTACGACAGTCATGCCGGCCTTTTCGGCTTCGGCCTTGAGCACGGCGAGCAGCGAAACGGAGTTGGCTTCACCGGAATTGTAGAGGTAGCCGATCGACTTGGCGTTCGGCAGGATCTCCTTGATCAGCGCCACGTGCTCGCCGACCGGCGACATATCCGAGAGGCCGGTGACGTTGCCGCCGGGCTTGTCCATGTCCTTGACGAGCTGCGCGCCGACCGGATCGGAAACGGCGGTGAAGACGATCGGGATGTCGCGGGTCGAGGAGACGACGGCCTGGGCGGACGGCGTCGAGATCGGCACGATCACATTCGGGCCCTCGCCGGCGAACTGGCGGGCGATCTGCGCGGCGGTCGCCGGGTTGCCCTGGGCCGACTCGTAGATGAACTTGAGGTTTTCGCCTTCCTTGTAGCCGGCGGCGGCCAGCGCATCCTTCACACCGTCGCGGGCGGCATCGAGCGCCGGATGCTCGACGATCGCGGTCACGGCGACGGTCACCTCATCGGCACGGGCGGGCAGGGTGAATGCCACCGTAGCGGCAAGGGCGATGAGAAGTGAGCGCATGGGTTGTCCTCCTGAAATGATTTCCGCCTTCTTAGGAAACCGAGGACATGAAATCAATCGATAGGAACTGGATCATTCATCAAAGTTCTTCATCGATTCCCAAGGCTGAAGATCGCGGAGCCTTGTATTGTCTCCCTCGATCTCAGTCTTCACCGTGATTGGCGATCATCATCGCCTCGAAGGCCAGGCGATCGACCTTGCGCATGCGCTCGGATTCGGACTTCAACTGGCCGCAGGCGGCGAGGATGTCGCGGCCACGCGGCGTGCGGATCGGCGAGGCGTAGCCCGCCTGGTTGATGAAGTCGGCGAACTTCTCGATCTGCTCCCAGTCGGAACACTGGTAGTTGGTGCCCGGCCAGGGGTTGAACGGGATCAGGTTGATCTTCGCCGGAACGCCCTTCAGGAGCTTCACCAGTTCCTTGGCGTCTTCCAGGCTGTCGTTGACGTCCTTCAGCATCACATATTCGAAGGTGATGCGGCGGGCGTTCGAAAGGCCCGGATAGGCGCGGCAGGCCTCCATCAGTTCCTTCAGCGGATACTTCTTGTTGATCGGCACCAGCAGGTCGCGCAGGTCGTCGCGCACCGCATGCAGCGAGATCGCCAGCATGACGCCGATCTCTTCGCCGGTGCGGTAGATCTCCGGCACGATGCCGGAGGTCGAAAGCGTGATGCGGCGCTTGGAAAGCGACAAGCCCTCGCCGTCGGACGCGATCAGAAGGGCGGTCTTGACCTCAGCGAAATTGTAGAGCGGCTCGCCCATGCCCATCATGACGATGTTGGTGATCTTGCGGCCCTCGGCCGGCACGATCGCGCCCTGCGGCGTGTCGCGCTCCGGGAAATCGCCGAGGCGGTCGCGCGCGAGCAGCAACTGCGCCAGAATTTCCTCCGCCGTCAGGTTGCGCACCAGCTTCTGCGTGCCGGTGTGACAGAAGGAGCAGGTGAGCGTGCAGCCGACCTGGCTCGAAATGCAGAGCGTGCCGCGGCCTTCCTCGGGAATGTAGACGGTCTCGATCTCCACCGGGCGGCCGGCGCCGCGCGCCGGGAAGCGCAACAGCCACTTGCGGGTGCCGTCGCCGGAGATCTGCTCCTCGACGATTTCCGGCCGGGCGATGGTGAAATGCTGTTTCAGCATCTCGCGCATGTCCTTCGACACGTTCGTCATATGGTCGAAGTCGGAGACGCCGCGCACATAGAGCCAATGCCAGAGCTGGCTGACGCGCATCTTGACCTGGCGCTCCGGCACGCCCCGTTCGACCAGCGCCTTTGCCATGTCCTCGCGCAGGAGGCCGATCAGCGACGGCTTTTCCGCCTGGGGCGTTGCGCGCACCTGCGGCGTCTTGACAATCTCCACCCGGTTCAAAATTTCAGTGGCTGCCATGCTCGTGATGTCCTGTCATACGGCGTGAGGCCGTCCGGAGAGCGGGTCCGGAAATCGTCCTGATGCGCGAATTGAAATCGGTCGAGCCATCGAAAGCGGCCAATCGGGGCGCGGAGGCTCTCAAGTTGGGCCGCGCTTTAGCATTGTTTTGGCCGGGAGTCACGCGGCAGACCCCGGGAACGCAGAAGGCCGGCTTCGCAGCCGGCCCCATGCCTGGTTTTTCGCCTTCAGACGTCACGCAATCGTGTTGCAAGACCGCTGCACAGTTTTGCGCGACATGGCTGGATTACTTGCAGGCCTCGATCTGCTTCAGCGCAGCGGAAATGCCCGAGAGCGAATAGGAATAGGAGGTTGCCGTGCCCTTGCGCGACTTGGCGTTGACCGCCATGGCCTTGCCGTTCTTCATCGCGGCAACGAGCGCCGGTTCTTCCGCCGCGTTTTCGACCCAGGCGGAGTTGCCCTTGGTGAACATCACGAAGGTGCGGCCGTCGATGACGACGTTGACCTTGGAGTTCTCCTGAAGCGGGTAGCCCATCATCGCCTGCGGTTCGTAGCTGATGTTCTGGCCCGGGCGCTGGGATACGAGGAAGAAGATGTCGCCGTGGTCGACGCCGGCCGGGCTCTTTTCCTTCGGAACCGAGAGGACGTAGCAGACCTTGCCGCCGCCGGCATTGTAGGAATAGGCGCCCCAGGCGTTGAACTGCTGGATGCGCGTCGGAGACTGGGCGGCAGCCATGCTGGCGGTTGCCAGAACGAATGCGATTGCGGTTGCGATCTTTCTTACAAACATGAGGTCCTGCCGCTTTTCTTGCTCTTCGATCACCCGAAACAGGTCAGACGGGCGACGCGTCGTCATCATTTGAGTTTGTTTTGACTTAATTCAGGTTACCAAACCGTCAACGATGGTCGAAAACCGCCGGTTTAGCCCCGAAACGGAACAATTTGCTCCATTGTCCGGCGCCGTTCGACCGGTGATTCGTACCTTCGCCGGACCAAGGATCGATGTCGGATTCGCGGTACTTCGGAATGCTGTTCCGGAAGGATTCCTGCCCAAGCCATTGAATGACGCCGAACGCGCCAAAGCGCGCGACCGACCCCATTCGCATGTCTATGCCACAAAGAATCGGGCAAGAGTTTGACTTTTTGGCGGGAATGGGGCGCCACAACCCAGGAGGCCAATCTCGGTTCAATCTTGCGGAGTGTCGGCAAGGGTCTCGTCAGCCTTGGTGTAGTGCGTTTCCTTGATCTGGCCGCTGATGGCGGCGAAGGCCGCGGTCAGCACCGCGACGTCGTCGGAGAAGCCGACGACAGCCAGCATGTCGGGGATGATATCGATCGGCAGCACGAAATAGGCGAGTGCGGCAAGCAGGATGCCGCGGGTCCGCGTCGGCGTTTGCGGATCGATGGCGCAGTAATAGGCGGCGACGAGGTCGCGGCTGAAGGGGATCTGCCGTGCTGCCCGGCGAAACGTCGGCCAGAAGCGTCGCTTCACACGCTTTTCCCTGCGCTCCTGCTCGGATTCTTCGCCAGGCAAGAGAATTTCACCGATCTTGATGTCGTCCATCGTCCCGCTTCCGCTGTTGCAGCGCTTTCAATATGGGACTTGTGTTCCCTATTTCAAATGATCGGGCATGCGACCCGCTGCCGCCTTGTCCATCCGGGCCGCCAGCTTGAAGTCCAGCTCCGTCAACCCGCCGGCGTCATGGGTCGTCAGGGTCACGTCGACACGGTTGTAGACGTTGAACCATTCCGGATGATGGTTGAGTTTTTCGGCAACGATCGCGCACTCGGTCATGAAACCGAAGGCCTCGACGAAATTCTTGAAGCGGAAGGCCTTCCAGATCGAGTTACCGTCTTCGGCCCTGACCCAGCCCTCCATCTTGTGCAGGTTTTCGGCAATCGTCGCTTCGCCGAGCTTTTCCGCAGTCATCGTCTCTCTCCCTCGCATCCGCCTGTTCTCAGACCGAGCTGTCGCGTATAAGCGTCCGCTGTCTCCAGCCTTTCAAAACTGAATAGCATGAAACCGGTCAGAGTTCTTTTCGTTTGTCTCGGCAATATCTGCCGGTCGCCGCTGGCCGAGGGCGTGCTGTGTGCGTTGGCGGAGCAAAAGGGATTGGCATCGGCGCTGCAGGTGGATTCGGCCGGAACCGGTGCCTGGCACATCGGCGAACCGCCCGACGGCCGCTCGATCCAGGCGGCGCGTCGGCATGGGATCGATATCTCGGCCCAGCGCGGGCGCCAGCTCCGGGCCGAGGATTTCCGGGATTTCGACCTGATCCTCGGCATGGACGAGAACAATGTCCGCACGCTGAAACGGCTGGCGCCTGAAGGCGCGGCAGGGAAAGTGCATCTTTTCCTGAACTATGCCTCAGGCCGCAGCGAAGACGTGCCGGACCCCTATTGCGAAGGCGCGGACGCCTTCGAGGCGCTCTACCAGATGCTGGAGGCCGGATGCTCGTCGTTGCTCGTAAGGCTCGGCGAGCGCACTTCGTGAAGCGGGAAGACCTCCTCCGTGAGGTAAGGCCCGCCACCGACCGAATCGCGCGATGACAGAAGCACGAAGCGCGAGACGGTGAAGAGCGAGGTCATGAAGTTGCCGCGCCCGGAGAGGTATTCGACGACATCCTCGACGCGGCTGGAGCGCAGCCGGGCGAGCGTCACATGCGGTGTGAACTTGCGCGGATCCGGCTGCAGACCGAGCCGCTGGCAGATGCGCTCGATTTCGGCCTGCAGCGCATACATTTCCGGCTGGTTAGTGACCCCGGCCCAGACCGAATGCGGTTTCTTGGAGCCGAAGGCGCCGGTGCCGGTCAATTGAAGCTGGAATTCCGGTCTTTCGATCCGATCGAGCTTGTCGATGATCTCGTCGGCGGTGCGCCAGTCGACGTCACCAATGAAGCGCAAGGTGATGTGGTAGTTCTCCACATCTATCCAGCGAGCTCCGGGAAGTCCTCCGCGCAGCAACGAAAGACTCATTGCTGCATTGCGCGGAATTTCGAGGGCGGTGAATAGTCTCGGCATGGCGAGCTCCCCGAATCTCTTGCAGATGTCTCAGCGAATCACGCATCGAGTCTGCACGCAACTAGTATTTGACACTTACGAATATTAACGTTCTCTTAACTGTGGACGATGTCATCACTCCGTCTTATTCAATGTTGCCAGAAAGCGTTCGACCACGGGCAATGCCTTCTCGACCATCACGCCGACGCCGTCGCCATTGGGATGAATGCCGTCTTCCAGCTTGAGCTTCGCCTCGGTCACCACGCCGTCGAGGAAGAACGGGTAGAGTTCCAGCCCATATTTTTCGGCGAGCTCCGGAAAGATCGGGTTGAAGCGGGCGGCGTAGTCCGCGCCCATGTTCGGCGGCGCCATCATGCCGGCGAGTAGCACCGCTATGCCTCGGTCCTTGAGCCGGGTGATCATCGCCTCGATGTTCTTGCGGGTGGCTTCCGGCGGGATGCCGCGCAGCGCGTCGTTGGCGCCGAGCTCGAGGATCACGCCCTTCGTGCCATCAGGCACAGACCAGTCGATGCGGGCAAGACCGCCGGATGAGGTGTCGCCGGAAACGCCGGCGTTCGCGATCGTCACGTCGAGGCCCTTTTCCTTCAGCGCCTTTTCGAGCCGAGCGGGGAAGGCGTCCTGCGGCGGGAGCTGATAGCCGGCCATCAGGCTGTCGCCGAACCCCACAAGGCTGATCGTCTCGGCACGCGCTGTCGATGATAACGCAATTGTCATCATCAGTGCCAAGAAAACCCGTTGAAATCCTTTTAATGCCATGGGCCTGTTCCTAAATCCCGAATGCCGTTTCTGTTCCCCATTTCGTTCATATAGGGTTGTTTCCCTTGGCCAGCACCATCATCGAACTCAAAAACGCGGATCTGACCCTCGGGGAGGCGGCAGCCTCGGTGCACGTGCTGAAGGGCATGAACCTCACGATCAACGCCGGCCAGTCCGTCGGCATCGTCGGTCCGTCGGGTTCGGGAAAGTCGACCCTGTTGATGGTGCTTGCCGGGCTCGAACGGCTGGATAGCGGCGAAATCGTCATCGACGGCACGCCGTTGCACCGGCTCGACGAGGACCGGGTGGCGGACTTCCGCGGGCGCAACATCGGCATCGTCTTCCAGTCCTTCCACCTCATCCCCAACATGACCGCGCTCGAAAACGTCGCGGTGCCGCTCGAACTCGCCAATGTCGCGGGCGCCTTCGAGATCGCGCGCAAGGAACTCGTCGCCGTCGGCCTCGGCGAGCGGCTCAGCCACTATCCCGGCCAGCTCTCCGGCGGCGAGCAGCAGCGCGTGGCGATCGCTCGCGCCTTGGCGCCTTCGCCGAAACTGCTGATCGCCGACGAGCCGACCGGTAACCTCGACGCCGAGACCGGACGCCAGATCGCCGATCTGCTTTTCGCCGAACAGCGTGACCGCGGCATGACACTCGTTCTCGTGACGCATGATGCGGCTCTTGCCGCACGCTGTGTGCGGCAGGTCCGCGTCCGCTCCGGCGAAATCGTCGCCGGCGGCGAGGCGGAGCCGCTTGTGGTGACGCCGCGCCAGGAGGCGGCTTCGGCATGAACGGCGTGTCACCGGTTCGGCTGCGGCCGCTGCTTGCCCTTCGCCTGGCGCTGCGCGAAATGCGCGGCGGGCTTCGAGGTTTCTACATATTCCTCGCCTGCATCGCGCTCGGCACCGCGGCCATTGCCGGCGTCAATTCGCTGTCGCAATCGATCACCGCGACGATCGCTACGCAGGGGCAGGAACTGCTCGCCGGCGACATCCGCTTCGAGCTCAACAACCGCGTGGCGACGACCGGCGAGCGGGCCTATCTCGACACGCTCGGCACCGTTGCGGTTTCCGCCGGCTTGCGCTCGATGGCGCGGTTGCCCGACGGTTCCAACCAGGCGCTGGTCGAAGTGAAGGCGGTCGATGCCGCCTATCCGCTCTACGGCGCACTGGAAAGCGAGCCGAACCGTCCGCTGCGTGAACTGCTGGCGCGCGATGGCGAGACCTTTGGCGCCATCGTGGCACCGCTGCTGCTCGACCGCCTGGGCGTACAGATGGGTGACGAGATCCTTCTCGGCAACGCCAAAATCCGAATCACCGGCACGATCCTGCGCGAGCCGGACGCCTTGTCCGACGGCTTCGGCTTTGCGCCGCGCCTGATGATCTCGGCCGAAGCGCTTGCGGCCAGTGGCCTGGTGCAGACGGGAAGTCTGGTCGAGCACAGCTACAAGGTGAAGGTCGCCGATCCGGCACAGCTTCCGGCCATTCGTGCCGATGCCGAGAAGCGCTTTCCGGCAGCCGGCTGGTCGATCCGCACCAGCGCCAACGCCGCGCCGTCACTGACGGCGAACATCACCCGCTTCTCGCAGTTCCTGACCCTCGTCGGGCTGACGGCGCTGATCGTCGGCGGCGTCGGCGTTGCCAACGCGGTGCGCGCCTATCTCGATCAGAAGCGCAGCGTCATTGCGACCTTCAAGTGCCTGGGTGCTCCTGCCTCGCTGGTGGCGATGATCTATCTGGCGCAGATCCTGATGATCGCCCTGATCGGCATCGAGATCGGCCTGATCCTCGGCATGCTGATCCCCTTTGTCGCAGCGCAGTTCCTCGCCGACCTGCTGCCGATCTCGACCGAGTTTCATCTCTATCCGGGCGCTCTCGGTCTTGCCGCGCTCTTCGGCGTGCTGACGGCGTTGACCTTCGCCATCCTGCCGCTCGGGCGGGCGCGGGCCATTCCGGCCACCGCGCTCTTCCGCCAGCAGGGTTTCGACCCCTCGGGCTTTCCGGCATGGCCCTATTTGCTGGGCGCCGTCGCCTGTCTTGCCGCGCTGGCGGGGCTCGCGATCTGGACGGCCTACGACCGCTATATTTCTCTGGTGTTCCTCGGCGCGATCGCCTTCGCCTTCATTGTCCTGCGCGTCGTCGCGCTGCTGATCGCCTGGCTTGCGCGCCGCAGCCCGCGGGTCAATTCGCCGGCCCTGCGGCTGGCTATCGGCAACATTCACCGCCCTGGTGCGCTCACGCCTTCCGTCGTGTTGTCGCTCGGTCTCGGGCTGGCGCTGCTCGTGACGCTGGCGCTGATCGACGGCAATCTGCGCCGCGAACTCACCGGCAACATGGCGGAGCGGGCGCCGAACTTCTTCTTCGTCGATATCCAGGGCAGCGAGATCGACGGTTTCCGCTCGGTGCTGAAGCGGACGATCCCGAAGGGCAAGGTCATCGAGGTGCCGATGCTGCGCGGCCGCATCATCGCCTTCAACGGCGAGCACGTGAACAGCCGCAACGTTCCGCCCGGCGGCCAATGGGTACTGCGCGGCGACCGCGGCATCACCTATGCCAAGAACAAGCCCGAGAACTCGACACTGTCCGAGGGCACATGGTGGCCGGCCGACTATAGCGGCGAGCCCCTGGTCTCCTTCTCGGCGGAAGAGGCCGGCGAACTCGGCCTGAAGATCGGCGACACCGTCACCGTCAACGTGCTCGGCCGCAACATCACCGCCAGGATCGCCAATTTCCGCAATGTCGAGTGGGAATCGCTTTCGATCAACTTCGTCATGGTGTTTTCGCCGAATACCTTTGCCGGTGCGCCGCATGCGTGGCTGGCAACGGTCATCGATCCGGAAGCGACGCCGGAAGAAGAGGCTGCGGTGCTGAAAGCCGTCACCAACGCCTATCCGACGATCACCAGCGTGCGTGTGAAGGATGCTCTCGACATCGTGAACGGGCTGCTCGGACAGTTGGCAACGGCGATCCGGGCCGCGGCCGCGGTGGCGCTCGTGGCGTCCGTCCTGGTGCTTGCCGGGGCGCTTGCCGCCGGCAACCGGGCGCGTGTCCATGATGCGGTCGTCCTGAAAACGCTGGGCGCGACGCGCGCGACCCTCATCCGGGCCTTCAGCTACGAATATGCCATTCTCGGCCTTGCAACCGCGGTTTTCGCCCTGTTTGCCGGCGGTGTTGCCGCCTGGTTCGTCGTCAGCCGCATCATGACGCTGCCGTCAAGCTTCCTGCCGGATGTCGCCATCCTGACCGTCGCCGGGGCCCTGGTGATGACCGTTGGCATCGGTCTTGCCGGTACGTGGCGCATTCTCGGGCAGAAGGCGGCGCCGGTTCTGCGCGAGCTCTGAGTGGGTGCAGTTAACCGTAAATCCCCGTCGCGCTTGCCGGAAACGGTCGGATGCGTTCGAATCCAGGGGCTTCGGGTCTTGTACGCAACGGGTTTCGGCATCATATTTATGCGCAGGCATGCTGGAGCTCCGCAGCGGCGCCTGGGCGTGGAAGCCGGCCTTCCTGAGCGAGACCGTTCGCCGCCCGACACCGTAACTTCCACCGGAGCTTAAATGAGGAAACAATGGCTGATCTGAGAAACTACCAAACCCGAATGTCGCCCGCCGGCGCTCAGGCGGGTGCCGTGATCGATGAAGGCCTTCGTGCTTACATGCTGAAGGTCTACAACCTGATGGCGCTGGGGCTGGCGATCACCGGCGTGGCAGCTTACGGAACCTATGCGCTTGCCGTCTCCAATCCGGCATTCGCCCAACTTATCTACGGTTCGCCTCTGCGGTGGGTCGTGATGCTGGCGCCGCTGGCGATGGTCTTCTTCATGAGCTTCCGCATCAATTCGATGAGCGTCTCCGCAGCGCAGACGGCGTTCTGGATCTACGCTGCCCTGATGGGCCTGTCGCTGTCGTCGATCTTCCTGGTCTTTACCGGCCAGAGCATCGTGCAGACGTTCTTCGTCACGGCCGCGTCGTTCGGCGCCCTGTCGCTTTACGGCTACACGACCAAGAAGGACCTGTCGGGCTTCGGCACGTTTCTGATCATGGGCCTTTTCGGCCTGATCATCGCGTCGATCGTCAACATCTTCCTTGCTTCGTCGGCCCTCGGCTTCGCGATCTCCGTAATCGGTGTGCTGATCTTCGCTGGCCTTACCGCCTATGACACGCAGAAGATCAAGGAAATGTACTATGAAGCCGATGACAGCACCGTTGCTGGCCGCAAGGCGATCATGGGCGCGCTGACGCTCTACCTCGACTTCATCAACCTGTTCATGTTCCTGCTGCAGTTCCTGGGCAACCGGAACAACTGAGCACGAAACGAATGACGGAAAAGGCGGCTTCGGCCGCCTTTTTTGTTGCCCACTTATGTTGATCGCGTCCCGGCTCCGTGGGAGTGAAGGACGATGAAACCTCGAGATGCAGTCTATCGCCATGTCCCTGAGTTTGCGTGACGCCACCTTGGCCGACCTTCCCGTCATCACCGGAATCTACCGCGAATCCGTCCTGAACGGTGTCGCCACCTATGAGATCGTGCCCCCTTCGGAGGCGGAGATGCGAAGCCGCTTCGAGACGATTGTCGGCAACGGTTACCCCTATATGGTCGCATGTAACGCCAGCGGATCGATCATCGGCTATGCCTATGCGTCCGCCTTCCGGACGCGCACGGCCTATCGCTTCCTGGTCGAGGATTCGATCTATCTGGCGCCGGAAGCGCGCGGCAAGGGCGCCGGCAGGGCGTTGCTCGCCGAACTGATCCGTCGCTGCACGGAACTCGGCTTTCGGCAGATGGTCGCGGTGATCGGCGGCGCCCATCCGGCCTCGATCGCGGTGCACCGCTCCCTCGGCTTCGAACTCCAGGGTACGATGAAGGCGACCGGCTTCAAGCATGGCCGCTGGCTCGATACGGCGATCATGCAGCTCGCGCTCGGCGAGGGGCAGGCGAGCGATCCACCGGAAGACGTCTATCCGGACACGCTCTATCAGAGCTGATTGCCGACAGGTCGGACGGCAGGCTCGGCGTGCGCTGCTTGCAGTCAGCCTTGCGTTCGGGCCAAAGCCATTCGCCGGCAGAAACCGCTGCGCATCGCACCGGGCTGCTGATGCAGATCGGGCCTTGAAGCGTATCGCGATCTTTCGGATCGCTTTTTGCGTTTTAAGACCTTGATATTTCGCATGTCGCGCAAAGCCGCTGCGCACATTTGCGCGGCATGCCTCAGGTTTCCACCAGCTTCAGGACCTTGTCGAACACCTTGAGCACTTGGGCGAGCTCGTGGCCGCGTTTCAGGATCGTGCCGTGAATGTTCAGCACGCTATAGGCGCCCTGCTTCGTCGACAGCTTCGGGTTCTTCTCGATCCGGTAGAGCGGCATCTCCCCCGATCGCTTGAACACCGAGAAGACCGCTCGGTCCTTCAGGTGGTCGATGGCGTAGTCCCGCCACTCGCCCTCGCCGACCATGCGACCGTAGACCCAGAGGATTTGGTCCAGCTCGCGGCGATGGAAAGTGATGGGGGGAGGGTTCTTGGCGTTCTTGTATTCGTGAAGATCGACAACCACTTCGGAAGTGGTCGCGCGCTGATGGCGCGCCTCGCCTTGCGGCAAATCCGGCTCATCGGTCATCGGCAATCCGGCCTTCTGTTGTGACAGAACGATAACAGTGTGCCTGACGTGAGCCGAAAAGCAAGCCGGAAGCCGTTGGACGATGAGGGCATTTCTTGCCTCTGCCCCATTTCAGTCAAATCGCCGCCCCAATTCACCGCAAAACTCGCGGGCGCTGACGGACAGAGTCGTTGCCACCGTATGTCCGGTCAGGTCGTCATGCTGCGGGAGTTCACCGAACGCAGCCATGGCCGGTTCGGTCCGGTAACTTCGAACCCTCAGCCCCAGCCCCTCGATGCTGCCGGGCCGAACCACCCCCTCGCGCTTCGCGCTAGAGTTTGCCCTGGGGACCGGCGAGCACGGCGGTTGCGCCGACGATCGCGCCCGGCGTCTCCTTGTCCTTCATCGACTGCAAGAGAACGGCACAGCCACTGTTGCCGGGGCGTTCGGTCAGGACCGTTGCAGGAAGGGTGAAGCTTGCCGGTTTTCCATCCCACATGCCGATGGTCTGAATGTCGCGCACGGCATGCCAGTAGGGGATTTCCTTGCCGCTGTTCTCCCCCCTCTCCATCTTCACGACCTTCGCACGGTCGAAATAGACGACGACGACGTTCGCCTTGCCGATGCCGCCGCCGATGTTGATCTGGATCTCTTCGTCCTGGATCTTCGCATCGACGGGTACGGCAAGCCCCTTGCCTTCGGCCTTCATCGTTTCCAGCCGCGTCTTGATCGCCTGAAGGTTGCCACCGTTGAGATGGTCGCGGCCATTCAGAATGGCCTGGGGCGTATAGACGCCGTTGCGACCGAGCATGCGGGCATAGGCATATTGCCGCTCGGTATTTTCCTTGGAGGCGAGCGTGTCGGCCCAGCCGAGATAGTTCCAGTAGTCGACGTGATAGGCGAGCGCCACGACGTCACCGTCATCGACCAGGGTCTTCAGCGCTGCGTCCGCCGGCGGGCAAGAAGAACAGCCCTGGCTGGTGAACAGTTCAACGACGCCTTTGATCACCTGTCCGTCCTGTGCTCCGGCCGGTGCACCAGCGGCTGTGAACAGCCCGAAAGCCAGTGCAAAAGGGCGAATGAAAGAACGGTCTGCGGATGTCATGGCGTCACTTCGTTGGGGCCGTCGGCCTACTCCTTGTGGGGGAGTTAATTACATACGCCGGCCAGGCATCAACGGAAAGTCACGTTGGAGTGAGGTCGCGGGTGGGTGCGGCCTTGTTGCGGGCGTCCGGCATTTGGCGGCCAGAGAAGAAAGAGCCGGGGCGCCTTTCGGCGTCCCGGCTCCAATGTTTTACGGCCTGTCGACCGCGGCCGATCAGGCGGCCAGGTCGCGCAGAACGGTCTGCAGGATGCCGCCATTGTTGACGTAGGTCACTTCGTCCAGCGTATCGATGCGGCAGATCAGCGGAACTTCCTTCACGCTGCCGTCGCCATAGGTGATCTTGGCAACGCGCTTCTCGCGCGGCTGGACATTGGCGAGGTTGTCGATGGTGACGACTTCATCACCCTTGAGGCCCAGCGATTCCCAGGTCGTGCCCTCTTCGAAGACGAAGGGGATGACGCCCATGCCGACGAGGTTCGAGCGGTGGATACGCTCGAAGGACTGCGCGATGACGGCCTTGACGCCCAGCAGGTTGGTGCCCTTCGCGGCCCAGTCACGCGACGAGCCGTTGCCGTATTCGACGCCGGCGAAGATGACGAGCGGAACGCCCTCTTCCTTGTACTGCATGGCCGCGTCGTAGATCGACATCTCTTCCTTCGACGGATAGTGGATTGTGTAGCCACCTTCCTTGCCATTCGGGCCGAGCATGTGGTTGCGGATGCGGATGTTGGCAAACGTGCCGCGCATCATCACCTCATGGTTGCCGCGGCGCGTACCGTACTGGTTGAAGTCGGCAACGCCGACGCCATGACCGATGAGGTAGGAGCCAGCCGGCGAAGCGGCCTTGATCGAACCGGCCGGGGAGATGTGGTCGGTGGTGATCTTGTCGCCGAAGAGACCGAGAACGCGAGCGCCCTTGATGTCGGAGATGCCGGAGCCGGCCTTGCCCATGCCGACGAAGTACGGCGGGTTCTGCACATAGGTCGAACCCTCGTCCCATGCGTAGGTCTGCCCGGCCGGAACCTGAACGGCCTGCCAGTTTTCGTCGCCCTTGAAGACGTCCGCGTACTTCGTCGCGTAGAGCTCGCGGGTGACGTACTTGAAGATGAACTCCTGGATTTCCTTCGAGGTCGGCCAGATGTCCTTGAGGAAGACCGGCGTGCCGTCCTTATCCTCGCCGATCGGCTCCTTGGTCAGGTCCTTCTGCACGGAGCCCGCGAGCGCGTAGGCGACGACGAGCGGCGGCGAAGCGAGGTAGTTCGCCTGAACGTCAGGAGAGATGCGGCCTTCGAAGTTGCGGTTGCCCGAGAGAACGCCGGCGGCGATCAGGCCCTTGTCGTTGATCGTCTTCGAGATCGGACCCGGCAGCGGTCCGGAGTTGCCGATGCAGGTCGTGCAGCCGAAGCCGACGAGGTTGAAGCCGAGCGCATCGAGGTCCTTCTGCAGGCCGGACTTGGCGAGGTATTCGCCGACGACCTGCGATCCCGGTGCCAGCGAGGTCTTGACCCAGGGCTTGGACTTCAGGCCCTTGGCAACCGCGTTGCGGGCGAGCAGGCCAGCTGCGATCAGCACCGACGGGTTGGAGGTGTTGGTGCATGAGGTGATCGCGGCGATCGCGACATCGCCATGGCCGAGGTCGTAATCCGTGCCTTCGACGGCATAACGGTTCGAAAGCTGGCCGGGCTTCTTGTAGTCGTTTTCGAGCGCGGTGGCGAAACCGGAGGCGATGCTTTCGAGCGCGATGCGGCCTTCCGGACGCTTCGGGCCGGCCATCGACGGAACGACGTCGCCGAGGTCGAGTTCGAGCGTGTCGGTGAAGACGAGATCGGCGCCGTCGCCTTCGCGCCACATGCCTTGCGCCTTGGAGTAGGCTTCGACCAGCGCGATGCGCTGTTCTTCACGGCCGGACATGGTGAGGTAGTTGATGGTTTCGCTGTCGACCGGGAAGAAGCCGCAGGTCGCGCCGTATTCCGGACCCATGTTGCCGATGGTCGCACGGTCGGCGAGCGTCATGTTGTCGAGGCCCGGGCCGAAGAATTCGACGAACTTCGAAACCACGCCCTTCTTGCGCAGCATCTGAACGACCATGAGCACGAGGTCGGTGGCGGTGACGCCCTCTTTCAGCTTGCCGGTCAGCTTGAAGCCGATGACTTCCGGCAGCAGCATGGAGACCGGCTGGCCGAGCATTGCGGCTTCAGCCTCGATACCGCCAACGCCCCAGCCGAGAACGCCGAGGCCGTTGATCATGGTGGTGTGGCTGTCGGTGCCGACGCAGGTATCCGGGTAGGCGGTGATTTCGCCGTCTTCTTCGCGGGTCCAGACCGTCTGGCCCAGATACTCCAGATTGACCTGGTGACAGATGCCGGTGCCGGGCGGAACGACGCGGAAGTTCTTGAACGCCTGCTGGCCCCACTTCAGGAAGCGGTAGCGCTCGCCGTTGCGCTGGTATTCGAGTTCGACGTTGCGGGCAAAGGCGGTCGCCGTGCCGAATTCGTCGACGATGACCGAGTGGTCGATGACGAGGTCGACGGGAACGAGCGGGTTGATCTTCTCCGGGTCGCCGCCGAGCGAGACCATGGCGTCGCGCATGGCAGCGAGGTCGACGACGGCGGGAACGCCGGTGAAGTCCTGCATCAGCACGCGGGCCGGACGATAGGCGATTTCGTTTTCAGCCGTGCCCTTGTCGTTGAGCCAGGCGGCAACGTTCTCGATGTCCTTCTTGGTGACGGAACGGCCGTCTTCGTTGCGCAGCAGGTTCTCGAGCAGAACCTTCATCGAGTAGGGGAGCCTGGACACGCCGGCGAGACCGTTCGCCTCAGCCTTGGGCAGGCTGTAATAGACGTAGTCCACACCGTTGACGGTGAGCGTGGAGCGACAATTGAAGCTGTCTAGGGATTTGGACACTGGATAATACCCCGTTCCGTCTGATCGCCAAAAACTGACGTACGAACGCCCGAGCGCCTGTGAAGCGCAAATTGGGATGCGGGTGCGGCCATTTCCGCTGTCCGCACGTGGAAATTCATTCCATGTTCGGCGCTAGGATGAAATTCACGCCGACCGCTGGCGTGTTGGCCGCCTTATAGATAATTTCTCCAAAACGTGCCAGAGCAACGAAGGTTCAATTGGAACTTTTTTTGCTGTGCGGAACACGCGCGAAGGGAAGACAGATATTCATGCGCCTGCTGGCTGAAGGTTTGAGTGCGAAGCGCGGCGATGATCTGATTTTTAACGATATTTCCTTTGCGCTTGATACCGGCGAAGCCCTTGTCGTGACGGGTCCGAACGGCTCGGGCAAGTCCACTTTGCTCCGGGTTCTGGCAGGTTTGCTGAGGCCCGAACGCGGGCACTTGAAACTTGAGAATGGCCCCCCGGAAATAGCCAGTCCCGCAGAGGTCAGCCACTATCTCGGTCATCGCAACGCGATGAAGCGCGAACTGACCGTCGCAGAAAATCTTTCCTTTTGGCAGCGTTTCATGAGCGATTCGCCCGGCGGCAAGGGCCTCGCTCTCCATGAGGCCGTCGAGGCGGTCGGTCTGCCTGACATAGCACACCTGCCCTTCGGCTACCTCTCGGCCGGCCAGCAGCGCCGCATGGCGATGGCGAAGCTGCTCGTCGCCTACCGCCCTATCTGGATTCTCGACGAGCCGACGGCCGCGCTCGATGCCGGCGCCGACCGGCTGTTTGCAGACCTGGTGAAGGCGCATCTCGGCAAGGGCGGCATCGTCGTGGCGGCGACGCATCAGCCGCTCGGGCTCGACCAAACGAAAGGGCTGCACATGAAGGGCTTCGAGCATCTGACGGGAGGGCTCTGGCATGATGCATAGGCGCATGATGCATGAAGGCCTGTCCGCGCTCGCTGCCGCGAGACTGGCGGCATGATGGCGCTCTTCCTCCGCGATCTGAAGCTGTCGATCCGTGCCGGCGGTGGCGCTATGATCGGCGTACTCTTCTTCATGACCGTGGTGGCGGTCATTCCCTTCGGCGTCGGCCCGGACCTGAACCTGCTTGCGCGCATCGGCCCGGCGATCCTCTGGATCGGCGCGCTGCTTGCCTCGCTGCTCGGCCTCGACCGCCTGTTCCAGGCGGAACGGGACGACGGTTCCCTCGATCTGATGCTGATGCAGGAGACGCCGCTGCTCTTCACCGTCTTCGTCAAATGCGCGGCCCATTGGGCGGCGACCGGCCTGCCGCTGGTGATCGCTTCGCCTTTGCTCGGCCTCTTCATGAACATGAGCGAGATTGCGATCGGCGCCACCATGCTGACGCTTCTGATCGGCACGCCGGCGATCACCTTCATCGGCGCGGTCGGCGCGGCCGTCGCCGTGTCGCTGCCGCGCGGCGGGCTGCTCGTTTCGATCCTGGTGCTGCCGCTGGCGATCCCGGTTCTGATCTTCGGCGTCAGCGCGGTCTATGCGGCGATCGAGGATCCGGCGCCGTTCCTGCCGCCCTTGATGATCCTCGCGGCGATCACCCTGTTCTTCGCCGTCATCGGTCCAGTTGCCGCCGCAGCCGCACTTCGGCACGCGTCCGATTGACGCAACCGGAACGGATCGGCTGAAACTGTTTGCGGTTTTCCATCGCACTCGGCGCTAAGTCATTCAGATCGATCGCGTTTATGATTGGCGGCCCAAACTGATCGTGATCGGCCGATTGACGGGGATCAATTGCAGCAGAGGGGCTTAAGCGCTAAAGAGCCATCATGAGCGAAAACAGCCTGGCCATCCGCAAATTCAGTGACCTCGCCAACCCGACACGGTTCCTGGCGTTGGCCGACCGTCTGCTGCCTTGGCTTGCCGGCCTGACGGCGCTGTTCTTCGTCGCCGGCCTCTGGCTTTCCTTCACCACCGAAGGTGACTACCAGCAGGGCGAGACAGTGCGCATCATGTATGTGCACGTGCCCGCCGCCTGGTTGTCGATGATGTGTTATTCGGTGATGGCCTTGGCAGCCCTCGGCACGCTCGTCTGGCGCCATCCGCTCGCCGACGTCTCCTCGCGTGCGGCGGCGCCGATCGGGGCCTGTTTCACCTTCCTGGCGCTCGTCACCGGTTCGCTCTGGGGCAAGCCGATGTGGGGCACCTGGTGGGTGTGGGACGCGCGGCTCACTTCGGTCTTCGTGCTGTTCCTGATGTATCTGGGGCTGATGGCGCTCAACCGCGCGATCGACGATCCGGCACGCTCTTCCAAGGTTTCCGCGGTGCTGGTGCTGGTCGGCTTCGTCAACATCCCGATCATCAAGTTCTCGGTCGAATGGTGGAACACGCTGCATCAGCCGGCGAGCGTCATGCGGCTCGACGGGCCGACGATCGATCCGGAGTTCCTGTGGCCGCTGATCGCGATGGCAATCGCCTTCACGCTTCTCTTCTTCACGCTGCACATCGCCGCCATGCGCAACGAAATCCTGCGCCGGCGCGTCACTGCGCTGCGCCGTCTGGCGGCGCGCAGCGCCGGCAGGGGAGCCCGCACGAAATGATGAGCCACGCCGTTTACGTCTTTACGAGCTATGGAATAGCGACGCTGACCGTCCTCGGCCTGATTGCCTGGGTCGTGCTCGATGGGCGCGCGCGTCGGCGTGAGCTCGCCGAGCTGGAAGCGTCCGGCATTCGCCGGCGCTCGGCCGAAGCGGCATCGGGAGAGACACGATGACCAGCACCCCTGCGCCCGGCGGCGAAGAGCGCAAACCCGGCCCCTTGCGTTTCGTGCTCGCGGCACTGCCGCTCATCATCTTCGCCGGGCTTGCGGCGATCTTCTGGAGCCAGCTCAATTCCGGCAAGGATGTGAGCGAGATCCCGTCGGCACTGATCGGCACCAAGGCGCCGAAGCTCGACCTGCCGGCGCTCGAAGGGGCGACCCGCGACGGCCAGCCGATGCCGGCGCTGACCGATGCTGCGATCAAGGGCAAGCTGACGCTCGTCAACGTCTGGGCCTCCTGGTGCGTGCCCTGCCGTCAGGAGCATCCCTTCATTCTGGAACTGTCCAAGGATCCGCGGCTCACCGTCGTCGGTATCAACTACAAGGACCAGAACGAGAACGCCCTGCGCTTCCTCGGCGAACTCGGCAACCCCTTCGCCGCAATCGGCGTCGACCCGCGCGGCAAGGCGGCGATCGATTGGGGTGTCTACGGCATCCCGGAATCCTACCTCGTCGGACCGGATGGTACGATCCTCTACAAGCGCGTCGGTCCGTTCGACGAGAACAGCGTCAAGACCGGCCTGCTGCCGGCGATCGAGAAGGTCGCGGCAGCGGGATGAGCAACTGTGTTTTTCAGCCTAGTCTAGCGTGGGGCTCCATGGGCGGGCGTCGCGCAGCATGGCACTGAGAATGGTGAGGATTTTGCGGGCGACGGCGATGAGCGCGACCTTCGGCTTCTTGCCGCCGGCAAGAAGCCGCTGGTGGAAGACCTTGAGGACCGGATTTGAGCGGCAGGCGGTCAGGGCCGCCATATAGAGCACGCCGCGCACCTCGGCCCGGCCGCCCCAGATGCTGCGGCGGCCGCGGAAGATGCCGGTATCGTGGTCGTAGGGTGCCAGACCGGCAAGCGCAGCGATCTCTCGCCTGGACGCCTGGCCGAGCTCCGGGGCGAGCGCCAGCAGGGTGTGGCTGAGCACCGGGCCGGCGCCCCTGAAGGACTGGATCAGCCGATCCTTCTCGGCCAGTCCGGCATCGCTGGCGACGAGCTCGGCCAGCCGCTTGTTAAGCAAGAGAATGTTGGCCTCAATGCCGCGCAGCCGGCGGGCAAAGATGCGCCGGACCACCGGGTCGCGCACCTGCGCGAGTTGGTTTTTCAGGCTGACCTTGTCGTCGCTGAGCTGGCGGCGGGCGCCGACCAGCTCGGCGAGCTGTTCGGTGAGCGGATCGACGCGCATCTCCCGGGTCGGCATGTCGGCGGTGTAGCGGGCGATGACCGCCGCATCGAGACGGTCGTTCTTGGCCAGCCGGCCGAGCGCCCGAGCGAAATGGCGCAGCTTGTGCGGGTTGACGTTCCTGACCGGCAGCCCGGCCTTGCGCAGCGCCTGTTTCACGTCGCGCTCATAGCCGCCGCTCGGCTCTAGGCCAACCGCTCGCACTCGCCGGCCCTTCAACCGCTGCAACAGCTCCGCCCAGCCGATCGCGTCGTTGTCGACGCGAAAGCTCTCGCCCGTCTCCTGAATGGCAACGTCCAGCCACCCCTTGGCGACGTCGATACCGACCACCAGACCCTCTTCTGCCATCTCTTGTCCCTTCCTTGCGGTGCGGGGGCTTGCCCCTTGCAACTGTTCGGGTTCAAAAAGAAGGCGGTCGAGGCCCCAGCTCATCCACGGTTTAGGCTCCTGAGGGGCGACGGGCTCTCGACCGCCACCACGAACGCCAGGCGATCACCTCGCGTCCGTGGTGGCGACACAATCGCTGATTCGCTACACACAAGGGGCGGAGCCGAAGTCTGACGCCCGCCTAAATCCCCGCCTGCCATTCCCTGATGGCATCGAGTGGCCAGGCCAGCATCAGCACGTTGAGCGTGAGATTGTCGCGGATCAGCCAGCCGGTGAAGAGCTCGAAGACGATGGCGACCGTCATCGTCAGCCAGATGGGCATGCGGGCGGCGAACAGGAAGCCGGCGACCATGGCCAGCGTGTCCATGGTGGAATTGAGGACGCTGTCGCCGAAATAGTCGAGCGAGATGGTTGCCGAGCGATAGCGGTTGATCACCATGGGGGTGTTTTCGGCAATCTCCCAGGCGGATTCGATCACCGTCGCCAGGAAGAGCTTTGCCGACAGCGGCTTGCCGCGCAACAGCAGGTGACCGAGACCGTAGAACAGGAAGCCGTGGATGATGTGGGACGGCGTGTACCAGTCGGCGATGTGCTGCGAGTTGCCGCTGGATTTTACCACGGGTTCGAAGAGTTTGATGTAGCCGCACTCGCAGATCCAGAGACGTCCCATCAGATGCTGGGTAATGATCTGGATGATGAGGACCGCAAAACAGGCGACCAGCCAGAGGAGTGCGCGACGGTTGCGGCTGTCATTCTCCTCGATAGCGGTGCTCACTCGGCGTGCTCCTGGTCAAGCGAGTGCTTCATGATCAATGGCATCTGGGCGAGCGTGAACAGAATGGTGATCGGCATCGTGCCCCAGACCTTGAAGGCGACCCAGAAATCGGTCGAGAACGAGCGCCAGACCACCTCATTGAGCATGGCCAGGAACAGGAAGAACAGGCCCCAGCGCAGCGTCAGTTTGCGCCAGCCGGGTTCGTCGAGCTTGAAGGCGGAGTGGAAGACGTAGCCGAGCAGTGACTTGCCGAACAGGAGGCCACCGAGCAGGATCGCGCCGAACAGCGTGTTGACGATCGTCGGCTTCATCTTAATGAAGGTGTCGTTCTGCAGCCAGAGCGTCAGCGCGCCGAAGACGAAGACGACGATGCCCGAGATCAGCGGCATCATCGGCAGCGTGCGGGTGAGCATCCAGGAAACGGCGAGCGCAATTGCGGTCGCGGCCATGAAGAGCCCGGTGGCGATGAAGATCGGACCGCCGAGCTCGGCGAGCGCCGGGAAATGCCCGGCCAGCCATTCGCCGCGCGAATTGGCGAAGAAGAAGACCATCAAAGGCCCAAGCTCCAGCACCATCTTGAGCAACGGGCTGACTTCCTTCTGCGGCTTGGTAGCCTCGATCGTCGACATCTGGGGGTCCTGTTTTCGCATGTGCCTGCTGCTCATAACACCAGCTTTGCGGCAAAACCATATCAAGACGGCGGTCTCACGCAAACGCGCAACGCCTCGTCAGGCGGCAACGCCAGCGATCGCTTCGGCAAAATCCTTGGCCTCGAACGGTTCCAGATCGTCGACGCCTTCGCCGACGCCGATGAAATAGACCGGCAGCTTGTGCTTGGCGGAGATGGCGACGAGGATGCCGCCGCGCGCCGTGCCGTCGAGCTTGGTCATGATCAGGCCGCTGACGCCGGCGACGTTGCGGAAAATCTCGACCTGCTGCAGGGCGTTCTGTCCGGTGGTGGCGTCGAGGGTCTGCAGCACGGTATGCGGCGCATCCGGATCGAGCTTGCCGAGCACGCGGACGATCTTTTCGAGCTCGGCCATCAGCTCCGCCTTGTTCTGCAGGCGGCCGGCGGTGTCGATGATCAAGACGTCGGACTTCTTCTCGCGCGCCTGCTGGAAGGCCTCATAGGCAAGGCCGGCCGCATCGGCGCCGAGCTTGGAGGAAACGATGTCGGACTTGGTGCGCTCCGCCCAGATCTTGAGCTGCTCGATCGCCGCGGCGCGGAAGGTGTCGCCGGCGGCGAGCATGACCTTGAGGCCCGCGCCCGAAAGTTTGGCGGCGAGCTTGCCGATCGTCGTGGTCTTGCCGGTGCCGTTGACGCCGACCACCAGGATGACGTGCGGCTTGTGGCTGAGATCCAGCTCCAGCGGCTTGGCGACGGGCGAAAGAACCTTGGTGATCTCGCCGGCCATGATGCGCGAGACGTCCTCGCCGGAAACATCCTTGCCGTAGCGCTCGGAGGCGAGCGTGTCGGTGATGCGCATCGCCGTCTCGACGCCGAGGTCGGCCTGGATCAACAGGTCCTCGAGATCCTGCAGCGTCGCTTCGTCGAGCTTGCGCTTGGTGAACAGGCTGGCGATCTGGCCGGTGAGCTGCGACGAGGTGCGCGCGAGGCCGCGGCGCAGCCGCTGGTACCAGGTGAGCTTTTCCTTCGGCGCGGCGGCCGGCTCTTCCCTGGGTTTGCGTTCGGCGGCCGAGAAGCCCTTGGGGAGGGCGGGGGTGGAGGCTGTCTCGGCTTCACCTGCCTCGATTTGTGCGACGTCGGCCGTCGTTTCCGCGGCGTCGCTCTTTGTGGTCTCTGAGCTTTCTTGGAGGGCTACGGCTTCACCCCCCTCTGCCCTGCCGGGCATCTCCCCCACAGGGGGGGAGATTGCGCTGGGCTCGCTCTCGGCGTCAGGCACAAGCGTTTCGACTGCCGTGATGTCGCTTGCTTCGGTTTCGGCCTTGCGGGAGGCTACGATGGTTTCTTTGGATTCCGCCGGCTTCTCGGCAGAGATAGTTTCCGCAGCCTCGATGGCTGCAGGCATGTCATTGGAGGTCGACGCGGTCTCCACCTGTTCTCCCCCCTTGTGGGGGAGATGTCCCGAAGGGACAGAGGGGGGTACTGCAGCATCTTCGACGATCGCGGTTTCAATCTCGTCACGCGCCAGCTCTTCGGCGTCATCCGAAGCCGGTCCGCCGGCGGTTTCGATCTCGGCTTCGAGCACCGGATCGTCCTCGGAGAGAGGCAGCGTCTCGATGTCGACAGGCGGTTCGAAGGCGGCCTCGGGGCTTTCCTCGACGATCTCTGCCTCGGCGACAGAGGCGGACGGTTCCACTGCCTCAGCATTTGGCACGGGCTGCCGCTCCGCCTCGGGCGAAGAGACAATCGTCTCGTCAGGCACACCTTCCGGCGGCTTCGTTTCCTCCACCGCGCCCTTGCCGAAGGTGAAGATCCTTTTGATGAAACCCATTGCCATTCAGGAATTCCGCATAAATCAGGCCGCAGCCATCTGTTTTACCTGCATCGTCAGATGCTTGCCATTGTGGCCGGTGATCGTGACCGGGACAAGCGCGCGGGCTTTCAGGCCGGCGGCGTCGACGAGCGTGAAGTTTTCGGTATGGGCGAGCCCGTTGTTCTCGACCAGGATCGTCTGTTCGCTGCCGATCATGCCTTCGAGATGCTGCGCGTAAAGCGTTGCGCCGACGGCGCGCAGGCGGGCGGCGCGATCCTTGACGAGGCCGCGATCGAGCTGCGGCATGCGTGCCGCCGGCGTGCCCGGACGCGGGCTATAGGGGAACACATGCAGATGCGCGATGCCGCAATCCTCAGCGAGCCTCGCAGCATTCTCGAACATCTCCTCGGTCTCCGTCGGGAAACCCGCGATCATGTCGGCGCCGAGGCTGATCTCCGATCGCAGCCGACGGACTTGATCGGCGAAGGCGCGGGCATCGGCGCTCGAATGCCGGCGTTTCATGCGCTTCAGGATCAGGTCGTCGCCATGCTGCAGCGACAGGTGCAGATGCGGCATGAAGCGCGCCTCGTCGGCGATCAGGTCGAAGAGGTGCTTGTCGGCTTCGATTCCGTCGATCGAGGATAGCCGCAGGCGGCGGATCTCCGGCACCTGCTTCAACAGCGTCTTGGCAAGCAGGCCGAGCGTCGGCGTGCCCGGCAGGTCGGCGCCGTAGCTGGTGGCGTCCACACCGGTCAGCACGATCTCGCAGTAGCCTGCCCCGACGAGCTTGCGCGCCTGGTCGACGACGGCACCCATCGGCACGGAGCGGGAATTGCCGCGGCCATAGGGGATGATGCAGAAAGTACAGCGATGGTCGCAGCCGTTCTGCACCTGGATGAAGGCGCGCACGTGGCCGTCGATGTGCTTGACCATCTGCGGTGCCGTGGCGCGCACGCTCATGATGTCGTTGACGCGCAGCTTTTCTTCCGCCGAGACGCCGAAATCGGGCAGGGCGCGATAGGAGGCGCTCTTGAGCTTTTCCTCGTTGCCGAGCACGGCGTCGACCTCGGCCATTCCGGCAAAGGTCTCCTTTTCCGTCTGCGCGGCGCAACCGGTGACGATGATGCGGGCATGCGGATTGTCGCGGCGCGCGCGGCGGATTGCCTGGCGCGCTTGGCGCACCGCCTCGCCGGTGACGGCGCAGGTGTTGACGAGGATGGCGTTGTTCAGCCCCGCCTTCTCGGCTTCCGCCCGCATCACTTCGGATTCGTAGGTATTGAGGCGGCAGCCGAAGGTTATGACCTCGACGCCGCTCAAAGCGCCTGCGCTCCGCTGGCCCCGGTTTCGTCGCGCTGCCAGGTGCCGGTGGAGGGGTTCAGCGTGCCGGACCATTCCCATTCGGCCGGGCCGGTCATTATCACATGATCGTCGCGCTCGCGCCATTCGATCGTCAGCCTAGCCGGAGCAGGGGCGGAAGAGACGTCGATCGTCACCTTTCGGCCGGTGCGACCCGTGCGCGCGGCGCTGACCGCTGCGGCGCAGGCTGCAGAGCCGCAGGCCAGCGTCAGCCCCGCACCCCGTTCCCAGGTGCGGGTGCGCAGCGACGACGGCGAAAGCACCTGTGCCAGCGTGATGTTGGCGCGCTCGGGGAACATCGGATGGTTTTCAAGCAGCGGACCGAAGCGATCGAGATCGAAGGACATCGGATCCTTGTCGACCCAGAAGACCGCGTGCGGATTGCCCATCGACATGGCCGAGGGCGAATGCAGGACGGGATTGTCGATGGGGCCGATCTGCAATTCGATGCGGCTCGTATCGGCGAACTCCTCGGCAAGCGGGATCCTGTTCCAGGCAAAGACCGGCTTGCCCATATCGACCGATATCGTGCCGTCCTCATGCTCCGCGGCATTCAGGATGCCGGCGACGGTCTGGAAGGTGAACGCCTTCTTGCCGGTTTCTGCGGCAAGCGCCTGGACGACGCAGCGCGTGCCGTTGCCGCAGGCCTGGGCCATGGAGCCGTCGCAATTGACGATGTCGATCCAGGCGTCGGTGCCGGTCGCCTTCGGGTCGTGGATCGCCATGATCTGGTCGAAGGCCGTCGCCGGGTCGGCATTGAGCGCGATCGCGGCTGCGGGCGTCACCCGATCCTTCCGGCCGCGCATGTCGACGACGAGGATCTTGTTTCCAAGCCCGTTCATTCTGGCGAATTGCACGTTGTCGGTCATGTGGCGATGGTCCAAACCGGCCTGCATCAAGCGAGGCACCCTTCATTCGGGCTGTATATGGCGGAAAAGCCCGGAAATTACCAGTGCCGCCTTCATTCTCCGGCGGATGCGGCAGCAGGCACGTCGAAGACCTCGCCGGGGCGCAGCGGCCGGAAGCGGGAGCGGGCGATGCCGGCCGCATCGAGCGCCCGTTCCAGCGCAAGCCGCGGCTCATCGACACCCTCATCGGTCAGGCGGAACGTGCCCCAGTGGTGGCCGGCGACGTGGGCGGCGGCACAATCGATCATGCCGCGCACCGCTTCTTCCGGGTTCTGGTGCTGGTCCTGCATGAACCAGCGCGGTTCGTAGGAACCGAAGGGCAGGTTGGCGAGGCGGAAGGCGCCGTGTTTTTCACGGGCGGCCCGATAGTTTATGCCGTCGTGAAAGCCGGTGTCGCCGACATGGTAGATCTTGCCGGCCGGCGTCTCCAGGACGAAGGCGGCCCATAGCGCCATGCGCCGGTCGCGTGAGCCGCGGGCCGACCAGTGGTGGCAGGGTTCCGCGTGAATCACGACGTCGTCGCCGCAATCGACCCGATCGTGCCAGTCGACCACCGTTATTTCGGCATCGGGAACGGCGTGGCGGATGATCGTGTCGTTCCCGAGCGGAGTAATGATCCGGGGCGTGTGCTCTTCGTGAAGCGCAGCCAGGGTTTCGACATCGAGATGGTCGTAATGGTTGTGGGTGACCAGCACGATGTCGATCGGCGGAAGATCGTCGAGCTCGATGCCGGGGGCATTGCGGCGCTGCGGGCCGGCAAAGGCGAAGGGGCTGGCGCGATGCGCCCATACGGGATCGGTGAGGATGTTCGTGCCATGCACCTGAATGAGCAGCGTGGCGTGTCCGACCATCGTTACTCTGAGACGCTCGCCTTCGACGCTGAGTTCGGGCTTCGCCTGTGCGAACGGGCTTGGATAGTGCGTCGGCCACCGCACCTTGCCTCGGCCGAATTGCCAGCGCAGAAGGTCGGGTAGCCCGCGCGGCTCCGTTCCGCCGGGATTGAAGAAGCGCGTTCCGTCGAAATGATCGGAGACGGAGCCCTGATAGTATGGATTTCGGATCTTCATCCCTGGCCTTCCGGCGTGTGTCTTTGTTGCATCAAGTGTCGCGCCGGTCGCGTTCGGTTGAAAGGTCAAAGTTTAACAATTTGTTGAAAACAGCAACTGAATTGCTATCGTGATTGCATGCTCGTCCGATTCGATCCGCATCAACGCCTCTACAAGACCCTCAAACTGGTCCGCTCTATCCATCTCAATATGCAGCGTTCGACAGAACATATGCTCGATGGCGCCGGCGTTTCAGTGGCAGAGCGGGCGGTACTCGAACTTTTTTGCGACGAGCCGCTGACGGTGCCGGAAGCGGCACGGCGACTGTCGATGAAGCGACAGTTCGTGCTGCGCGTCGCCATCGGCCTGATGGAAAAACAATTGCTCGAAAAACAGCCGAACCCGGAACATCGCCGCGCCTATCTTTGCGCCCCGACCGTCCCCGGACGTGCCTTGTTCGAGGAAATTCACCGCCGCGAAGTCGAGATGCTGCACGCCATGCTCGGCGACATCAACCAGACCGAGGTGGTGGCGGCGCTTCGGGTGATGACGCGTGTGGCGACGGCTTTCGAGCGTCTAGCCGGCGAATTGGAGACCGACGGAGAAGTGCGCTGACAGCGCTCGTTCCGTCGTGCGGGTATTCATCCTCCGGGAAGGTCCATGGCGGGTCGATGGAATCCGAAACGGCTTCCACGAAATGCCCTCGCCCAAGGCAGAAAGCGCTTCATTGCCCTGCCGTCCTTGACTTTTGCCGCGCTTTCCTGTTTATCCGCCGCAATTCCTTCGCAAGCTCAAGTCTTCGAAGCCGCCGACCGGGTCCCGCAAAGGTATAAAGAGAACCCGGAGGTCACCATCCGACAGCGCGTCGCGCCCTCGGGTGGTTTTTGGCTTTGCGCCTTGTTTTCTTGGCGAGGGAACCCACGTTTCCGGCGAGTTGATCGCCACCGGAAACCAGAAGGAAGTAAGAATGTTCGAGAGCCTCCAGGACCGCCTTGGTTCCATATTGAATGGACTGACCGGCCGCGGCGCATTGTCGGAAGCCGATGTTTCCGCCGCGCTCCGCGAGGTTCGCCGTGCGCTGCTCGAAGCCGACGTCGCGCTCGACGTCGTGCGCTCCTTTACCGAAAAGGTTCGCGAGAAGGCCGTCGGCGCCGAGATCCTGAAGTCGATCAAGCCCGGCCAGATGGTCGTCAAGATCGTCCATGACCAGCTCATCGAGATGCTCGGCTCCGAGGGGGTCACCATCGACCTCAATGCGCCGGCGCCCGTCGTCATCATGATGGTCGGTCTGCAGGGCTCGGGTAAGACGACGACGACAGGCAAGATCGCCAACCGGATGAAGTCGCGGGACAAGAAAAAGGTCCTGATGGCTTCGCTCGACACCCGCCGTCCGGCCGCGCAGGAGCAGCTGCGTCAGCTCGGCGTGCAGACCGGCGTCGACACGCTGCCGATCATTGCCGGCCAGTCGCCGACCGATATCGCCGCGCGCGCCGTCCAGGCTGCCAAGCTCGGCGGTCATGACGTCGTCATCCTCGACACCGCCGGCCGTACCCATATCGACGAGCCGCTGATGATCGAGATGGCGGAGATCAAGCGGAAGTCCAATCCGCATGAAATCCTGCTCGTCGCCGATGCGCTGACTGGTCAGGACGCCGTCAACCTCGCCCGCAACTTCGACGAACGTGTCGGCATCACCGGCCTGGTGCTTACCCGCATGGATGGCGACGGCCGCGGCGGTGCGGCGCTCTCGATGCGCGCCGTCACCGGCAAGCCGATCAAGCTCATCGGTGTCGGCGAGAAGATGGGCGAGCTCGAAGAGTTCCATCCCCGCCGCGTCGCCGACCGCATCCTCGGCATGGGCGACATCGTCTCGCTGGTCGAAAAGGCGGCCGAGAACATCGACGCCGAGAAAGCGGCGGCCATGGCCGCCAAGATGGCCAAGGGCAAGTTCGACCTGAACGACCTCGCCGACCAGCTCAAGCAGATGCAGAAGATGGGCGGCATGGGCGGCATCATGGGCCTGATGCCCGGCATGGCCGGCATGAAGGACAAGATGGCTGCGGCCGGTCTCGACGACACGCTCTTCAAGCGCCAGCTCGCCATCATCTCGTCGATGACCAAGGCCGAGCGCGCCAACCCGGACCTGCTCAAGCATTCGCGCAAGAAGCGCATCGCTAGCGGCTCCGGCACCGATGCCGCCGACATCAACAAGCTTCTGAAGATGCACCGCCAGATGGCGGACATGATGAAGATGATGGGCGGCAAGGGCAAAGGCGGCATGATGAAGCAGATGATGGGCGGCCTTGCCAACAAGATGGGGCTCGGTGGCCTCGGTGGCGGCGGCATGCCTGACCTGTCGAAGCTCGACCCCAAGCAGCTCGAAGCGCTGCAGAAGCAGGCGGAAGCAGCCGGCCTCAAGCCGGGCGGAATGCCGGGCCTTGGCGGCGGTGGCCTGCCGGGTCTCGGCGGCGCCAAGCTTCCGGGCCTCGGTGGCGGCTTCCCCGGCCTTCCCGGCCTGCCGAAGAAGAAGTGAGGATCGGCAAGAGATGATTGATCCCGAAATCAAACAGGAATTGGCGGGCTACCGGCAGTCGATCGACAACATCGATGCCGCGCTCGTCCACATGCTGGCCGAACGCTTCCGCTGCACCCAGGCAGTCGGCGTTCTCAAGGCCAAGCATGATCTGCCGCCGGCCGACCCGGCGCGCGAAGAATACCAGATCGAACGCCTGCGCCGCCTGGCCAAGGATGCCAATCTGGACCCGGATTTCGCCGAGAAGTTCCTGAACTTCATCATCAAGGAAGTCATCCGGCATCATGAAGCCATCGCCGCCGATCGCTCGCATAGCGCGGGCAACGCCGGCACAAACCATTCCGCTTGAACGAAGCGGTCAAGAAAGCCTGCAAGGAGTAACTGAAATGGCACTGAAAATTCGTCTCGCCCGTGGCGGTTCCAAGAAGCGTCCGTACTACCAGATCGTCGTTGCCGACGCCCGCAGCCCGCGCGACGGCCGCTTCCTCGAGAAGATCGGCTCCTGGAACCCGATGCTCGGCAAGGACGACGAAAAGCGCGTCGAGCTCGACGCCGAGCGCGTCGCTCACTGGATCGCCCAGGGCGCCCAGCCGACCGACCGCGTTCTGCGCTTCCTCGACCAGGCTGGCCTGGCAAAGCGCCCGGCTCGCAACAACCCGACCAAGGCCGTTCCGGGCAAGAAGGCTCAGGAGCGCGCTGCCGAAGCCAAGCAGAAGGCTGAAGAAGCCGCTGCTGCCGCTGCAGAAGCTGCCGCGGAATAATAGCCGGCAATCGGTTTGGAGCGGGATCGGCGGTCTTTCGACCGCATCCCTGCTTCGGCTTGCCGTGACATAAGGAAACGGGTGGCATTTCCATGCCGCCCGTTTTCCGTTATGTGCACCGATATATCCCGAAACGGACGCGGACGATGAGCAAACTCGAAAACCCGGTTCTGATGGCGACGATCGGCGCGGCGCAAGGTTTGCGCGGCGAGGTCAGGGTCAAGTCCTTTACCGACGATCCGACGGCGCTCGGCGACTACGGCAACCTGCACAGTGCCGACGGCCGCGTGTTCGAGGTACTGGAAATCCGCGAGGCGAAGAACGTCGTGATCGTGCGCTTCCGCGGCGTCAACGACCGTAACGCCGCCGAGGCGCTCAATGGCCTCGAGCTCTTCATCGAGCGGGACAACCTGCCGGACGAGGATCTCGACGAGGACGAGTTCTTCTATGCCGATCTCGAGGGCTTGGAAGCGATCGACGGCAACGGCACCAGCTATGGCAAGGTCAGTGGCGTATTCGACTTCGGCGCCGGTGATCTCCTGGAGCTGAAGGGGCCGGGCAGGCGCCCGGTGCTGATCCCCTTTACCGAATGGTCGGTGCTGGAGATCGATCTGGAGGCGGGCAGGCTGCTGGTCGATCCGGTTGCCGCCGGTCTTTCCGACGACAAGGACCAGGATTCGGACAATCCGTTTTCCACAAAACGCAAGTGAACGATGCGGCAATGACCTTTCGTGCGACCGTTCTGACGCTCTATCCCGAGATGTTTCCGGGCCATCTCGGCGTTTCCCTCTCGGGCAAGGCACTGGAGCGCGGCCAATGGTCGATCGAGGCGGTGCAGATCCGCGATTTTGCCGAGGACAAGCACCGCACCGTCGACGACACGCCGGCCGGCGGTGGTGCCGGCATGGTGCTGAAGCCCGACGTGCTCGCCCGGGCGATCGACCATGTTTCTGAGGGCGATGATCGCCCGCGGCTGCTGATGAGCCCGCGCGGCCGGCCGCTGACGCAGGCGCGGGTGCGCGAACTTGCCGCCGGTCCCGGTGTCGTCATCGTCTGCGGACGCTTCGAAGGCGTCGACCAGCGGGTGATCGACGCCCGCGGCCTCGAAGAGGTTTCGATCGGCGATTATATTCTTTCCGGCGGCGAGCCGGCGGCGCTGACGCTGCTCGATGCCGTGGTGCGCATCCTGCCCGGCGTCATGGGCAACGAGCTTTCGGGGGTTCATGAAAGTTTCGAAGGCGGGCTGCTCGAGCATCCGCATTATACCCGGCCGCAGGTCTTCGAGGGCCGCGAAATCCCGGCGGTGCTGACCTCGGGCAACCACGGCGCCATTGCCAAGTGGCGCGAGGCGGAGGCGAAGCGCCTCACCGCCGAGCGCAGGCCCGACCTTCTCGATCAGCCCGTGAAGAAATAATAGGCGGCCAGCAGCAGGCCGACGGCGACGACGAGGGCGCGGATGATCGCCTGCGGCACGCGCCTGGCCGCCCAGACGCCGGAGTAACCGCCAAGGGCCGCTCCCGGTACCATGATTGCCGCATGCAGCCAGGAAACGACGCCGCCGGCGGCGAAGACGACGATGGCGATCGCGGCAATCACGATCGAGATGAAGTTCTTGAGCGCGTTCAGCCGGTGGTAGCCGCCACCGGTCGCCAGCCCCAGCACTGCCAGCATCATGATGCCCATGCCGGCGCCGAAGAAGCCGCCATAGACGGAGGTGACGAACTGGGCGCCGATCCCGGCCGGATTGATCGCATGCTCGTCAACGCGCGCCTTGGGCCTCAAGAGCGGCCCGGCGGCGAAGATCGCCGTTGCCGCAAGCAGCAGCCAGGGGACCAGCGCGCGGAAGGAGGCGTTGGAAAGCGAGACGAGAAGCAGCGCACCGCCCAGACCGCCGAGCGCCGAGATCACGCCGAGCAGCATCGCATAGCGGCTGTCGGCGCGGATCTCTTTGGCATAGGCGAGTGCCGAGGTGATATAGCCCGGGAACTGGATGATCGACGAGGTCGCATTGGCGACGATCGGCGAAAGGCCGCCAAGCGTCATCGCGCCGAAGGTCAGGAACGTTCCGCCGCCGGCGATGGCATTGACGATACCGGACAGGAAGCCGGCCGTAAAAAGCATGAGCACTTCGAAGATATGCATGGTCTCCCCCGACCCACCACGCTCGGGATAGCCGGTGGTTGTGACGGCCGCAAGTCCGTTGCATCCGATAATCGCCCGCGCGTGTTTGCGGATTTTCTGATAGAATCATCATGTTCGGCGCGGATCGCCGAGAAAATATGGCTTCCGGGGATGACAAGCCGAACCGATTGGTGTATGTGCCGCCCCGGTTCGGGTTCTGTGCCCGTCGACCAAAACAAAGAATGGCGAATCCGCTCCTGTCGGTTTCCGGCAAGACCTGAAGGCAAGCCCGACAGGTTCATCGAGAGCGCTCTGGCTGTTTCAGAAGAACTTGAAAGGTTTAGACCGATGAACATCATCCAGCAGCTGGAAGCCGAACAGGCCGCCAAGATCGCCGCCAAGCGCACGCTCCCCGAATTCTCCGCAGGCGACACGCTGCGCGTCAACGTCCGCGTCGTCGAAGGCAACCGTACCCGCGTTCAGGCCTATGAAGGCGTCTGCATCGCTCGTTCGGGCGGCGGCATCAACGAAAACTTCACGGTTCGCAAGATCTCCTACGGCGAAGGCGTCGAGCGCGTATTCCCGGTTTACTCTCCGCTCGTCGAGAGCGTCGAAGTGGTTCGCCGCGGTAAGGTCCGTCGCGCCAAGCTCTACTACCTGCGCGATCGTCGCGGCAAGTCGGCTCGTATCGTCGAGAACACCGGCACGCGCGCCCGCAAGCTGAACGAAGCCGAGCGCCAGGCGATTGCCGAGGAAAAGGCACGCATCGAGGCTGAAAAGGTTGCAGCAGCTCAGGCGCTCGCCGCCGAGAAGGCAGCAGCCGAAGCCGCCGAAGCAAAGGCAGCAGCGGAAGCCGCAGCAGAATAAGATTTCAATCTTCTTGGATTGGTGGAAAGGCGGCCTCGGCCGCCTTTCTTTTTTGGTACTATGCGCTTGTCTTTTCGACGGAATTTGTGACATTTTCCGCTGCCACAATTTTCGGGAGCCCTCCAATGACAATCCGTCGCCACGTGCTTGCGGGCATCGCAGCCGCACTTGCCGTTCCTTTCGCATTTTCTGCACCGGCCACTGCCAGCGACCTGCCCGATCTCGGCGGCAAGACGGTCGTCGTCGTCACGGAGAACGCCTACCCGCCGCTGCAGTTCGTCGATCCGAAGACCGGCGAAGCCAAGGGCTGGGAATACGACGCCATGAACGAGATCGCCAAGCGGTTGAATTTCAAGGTCGAATACCAGAACACCAGCTGGGACGCGATGATCCAGGCGGTGCATGACGGCCAGTACCAGATCGGCATGACCGGCATCACCATCAAGGATGACCGCAAGGAGAAGGTCGACTTCTCGGACCCCTATATGCGTTCGCAGCAGTTCATGCTGGTGCGCAGCGATGAAAACCGCTTCAACGACGGCAAGAGCTTCGGCGCCTTTGCCGACGGTCTCGTCGGCGCTCAGCCGGGCACCTCGCCGTTCTACACCGCCGTCTACGAAATGCTTGACGGCAACGAACAGAACCCGCGCATCAAGCTGTTCGAGACCTTCGGTGCGACCGTCCAGGCGCTGAAGGCCGGCGACGTCGACGTGGTGCTGACCGATAGCGTCGCCGCCAAGGGCTATGTCGACTCCTCCGAAGGCAAGCTCAAGGTCGTCGGTGGTCCGCTCGGCACCGAGGATTTCGGCTTCATCTTCCCGAAGGGCTCGGATCTCGTCGCTCCGGTCAACGCCGCGATCAAGGCCTTGAAGGAAGACGGCACCTTCGATGCCCTCGATAAGAAGTGGTTCCTCGAATACAAGATGGGCGGCTGATCTGAGTGGCTGCCCCGCAATCTCCTGATATGTCCGGCAAGGGCGACTATCCCTGGTGGTTGGTCGCCCTTCTCGTGATCGCGGTGGCGCTTGCCGCCGTGATCGTCAGCAATGACATCTTTTCCGAAGTTTTCACCGTCGTCTTCAAGGGCCTCGGCGTTACCGTTTTCGTGACCCTCATGGGGTTCGTGCTGGCGACGACGCTCGGTCTCGGCATCGCGCTGATGGCGCTCTCCGAGCATACGGCGCTGCGGCAGATCGCGCGCTTCTATACCGAAGTCATCCGCGGCGTGCCGATCCTGGTTCTGCTGTTCTACATTGCCTTCGTTGGAGCGCCGGCGCTGGTCGTCGCCGCCAATTTCGTCTGTGCGCCATTGATCGGTGCCGGCTGGATGGACCCGGTCGTCGTGCGCGACATCTCGCTGATGTGGCGCGCAATCATCGCCTTGATGATCGGCTATTCCGCCTTCATCGCCGAGGTGTTCCGGGCCGGCATCCTTTCGGTCGACAAGGGGCAGGTCGAGGCCGCGAAAGCGCTGGGACTTACGCGCTATCAGCGTTTTCGCCTCGTCATCTTCCCGCAGGCGGTCCGCGTGATCCTGCCACCGCTCGGCAACGACTTCGTCGCCATGGTCAAGGATTCGTCGCTCGTGTCGGTGCTCGGCGTCGCCGACATCACGCAGATGGGCAAGGTCTACGCCTCCGGTTCCTTCCGCTTCTTCGAGACCTACTCGATCGTCGCCTATGTCTATCTGGTGCTGACCATCGGCCTGTCTCTGGCATTGCGGGCGCTGGAGCGGCGGCTGCGACGTGCCGAGCAGCGCTGAGGCCGCTTCCACCGATTGCCGACCTGTCAGAAAATTGATATGAACACGGCCATGGAATCCAAATTCGGATGTCGCGAACAGAAAATTGTCGTGCTGCAGGATCACAAGCGCCTGCCGGCACGCTTCTTTGCGCGCGTCCACGGGGCGCTCACAAGCCGCCTATCCTGATCTCCTGATCAGCGTTTCCGGCCGCCCTGCCGCCGGCTTTCCCTACCTTTTGAAAACTCGATGGATATACCGCCATGAGCGCACCGCGTACCCTCTATGACAAGATCTGGGACGACCACCTGGTCAACGAGCAGGAAGACGGCACCTGTCTTCTCTACATCGATCGTCACCTCGTTCACGAGGTGACGAGCCCGCAGGCCTTCGAGGGCCTGCGGATGGCCGGCCGCCAGGTCCGCGCCCCGGAAAAGACGCTCGCCGTCGTCGACCACAACGTTCCGACGTCGGCCGACCGCCACCTCGGCATCAAGAACGAGGAAAGCCGCATCCAGGTCGAGGCGCTCGCCAAGAACGCCGCCGACTTCGGTGTCGAATACTATTCCGAGAACGACAAGCGCCAGGGCATCGTGCACATCGTCGGCCCGGAGCAGGGCTTCACCCTGCCGGGCATGACCATCGTCTGCGGTGACAGCCACACCTCGACGCACGGCGCCTTCGGTTCGCTGGCCCACGGCATCGGCACCTCCGAGGTCGAGCACGTGCTCGCCACCCAGACGCTGATCCAGAAGAAGGCGAAGAACATGCTGGTGCGCGTCGACGGCCAGCTTCCGCCCGGCGTCACCGCCAAGGACATCATTCTCGCGATCATCGGCGAGATCGGCACCGCCGGCGGCACCGGCCACGTCATCGAATTTGCCGGCGAGGCGATCCGCTCGCTGTCGATGGAAGGCCGCATGACCATCTGCAACATGACGATCGAAGGCGGCGCCCGCGCCGGCCTGATCGCGCCCGACGAGACGACGTTCGCCTATATCAAGGACAAGCCGCGCGCCCCGAAGGGCAAGGCCTGGGATATGGCGCTCGAATACTGGAAGACGCTGCACACGGACGAAGGTGCGCATTATGACCGCGTCGTCGTGCTCGACGCCGCCAACCTGCCGCCGATCGTTTCCTGGGGCTCCTCTCCGGAAGACGTCATTTCGGTTCAGGGCATCGTTCCGAACCCGGACGACATCCAGGAAGAGACCAAGCGGGCCTCCAAGTGGCGCGCGCTCGACTATATGGGCCTGAAGCCGGGCACGAAGATCACCGACATCGCCATCGACCGCGTCTTCATCGGCTCCTGCACCAACGGCCGCATCGAGGACCTCAGGGCCGTCGCCCAGGTCGTCGAAGGCCGCAAGGTCGCCTCGACCGTTTCGGCGATGATCGTTCCGGGCTCGGGCCTGGTGAAGGAACAGGCCGAGGCCGAGGGCCTCGACAAGATCTTCAAGGAAGCCGGATTCGACTGGCGCGAGCCGGGCTGCTCCATGTGCCTGGCGATGAACGACGACCGGCTGAAGCCGGGCGAACGTTGTGCGTCGACGTCGAACCGCAACTTCGAAGGTCGCCAGGGCTTCAAGGGTCGCACGCATCTGGTCTCGCCGGCCATGGCGGCCGCCGCGGCGGTGGCGGGTCACTTCGTCGACATCCGCGAATGGAAGTAAGCCGGATTTGAGCTTTTCCGGCGCAAATGGCCGCCCTTCGGGGCGGCCTTTTTTGTCTGCGCATCCTACAGCGCCGCGCGTCTTATCAGACGCGCAAAGGTCGCTGCAGCACTTTGATTTGCTGCTGTCTCCTTAAATCGATGTCGATTTAAGGAGACATGCAGCAGGTATTCCGCGCGGCTCGGCGAAATGCGCTAAGCTGTCCGCTCATGGCCCGAAGAGCCTTGGGAGGACGATGGATGAGCGACGATTTGCCTGTTCACAACTACTGCCTGATGCTGCTTCGGCATGCCAAGTCCGCCTGGCCGGACGGTGTCGCCGATATCAATCGTCCGCTTGGCGAACGTGGCCGCAAGGCGGCGCCCCGGATGGGCGAATACATGAAGCAGCATGAGCTCGTGCCGGAACGAGTCCTCGTCTCTGTGGCGAAACGTGCACAAGAGACCTGGCAACTGGTCGCGGCCGCCCTGCCGCCGGGGATCGCTGTCGAGAATACCCGCGCGATCTACGAGGTGGGAGCGGCCCAGATCCTGAGCGTCCTCCGTGAGACCGATCCCGCCGTCAGGACGCTGCTCGTCGTCGGCCACAATCCCGGCATGGAGGACCTGGCGTTCCAACTCGTCGGTTCCGGCGATGCGGATTTGCGCATGCGGATGGCGGACAAGTTTCCGACGGCTGCTCTTGCCGTCCTCGAATTCGAAGCAGCGGGTTGGCGGGAGCTTATGCCCGGCGGCGCCAAGCTCCGGCGTTTCGTGACGCCCCGGTCGCTGACCTGAGTGACACCAGCCCTGATCGATATCAGAGAACCTGGATGATGGTGCCGCGCCGCATGTGCGGGATCAGCCGCGACATCGCGGGCAGGCTGACCGCGACGCAGCCCTGCGTCGGCTCGTAGCCTGGCCGGATCAGGTGGAAGAAGATCGCCGAGCCGGCATTTCGCCGGCGAGCGATGAGGTTCCAGTCCATGACCAGGCAGATGTCATAGAGCCCGTCCTCGCGCATCAACTCCTCATGGCTCGGCGTGAAGGGCGCCATGACCGGGCGATTGTATTGGGCGTGGCCCGACGCGTCGCACCACAGCATGCCCTTGCGCGTGGTCCGCGTCGGCAGCGGCGTCGGCGGCAGGGAGAGCCGATCGCGCCTGACATAGCCGCCGATCAGCTTCATTGCGGCGCGCGGGGTGGCGCCGTCCCCCTCTCGCTTCAGGCTGGTGATGCCGCTTCGCCCGATCGCCGCCTGCTCGACGCGGCCGTCGAAGCAGACCAGGGCCCGTTTTCGATCGCGCGGCGCCGGGCGAACTGTGATGATGGTTCTGGCTGGTCTTTTTCCCGACGTTTTCTTGCGCATCATTCTCACGGATTTTTGCTTTGCCCGTGATTTGGGGGGCACCATAAGCACAGTTGCGAATATAACGATCCAGCAAGGCTGGTTCGCTTGCCAATACAGGCATTTGAGCTAGTTTGAAAACGGAAGCAAACAGGAATTGTCCCATGGCGACCCGTACCATTCTTCTTGTCGATGACGACAATGACCTGCGCGAGACATTGGTCGAGCAGCTCTCGCTCTACGAAGAATTCGATCTCATCCAGGAGGCGACCGCCGGCAAGGGCATCCAGACCGCGCGGGCGCAGCAGGTAGATCTGCTGATCATGGACGTCGGCCTACCCGACATGGATGGCCGCGAGGCGGTAAAGCTTCTGCGCAAGGGCGGCTTCAAGGCGCCGATCATCATGCTGACCGGCCACGACACCGATTCGGATACGATCCTCGGGCTGGAAGCCGGCGCCAACGACTATGTGACGAAGCCGTTCCGCTTCGCCGTGCTGCTTGCCCGCATACGCGCGCAGTTGCGCCAGCACGAGCAGAGCGAGGACGCGACCTTCAGCGTCGGGCCCTACACGTTCAAGCCCAGCCAGAAGCTGCTGACGCTTGAGAACGGCCAGAAGATTCGTCTCACCGAGAAGGAAGCGGCGATCATCCGCTACCTCTATCGCGCCGACCAGAAGGTGGTGACGCGCGATGTTCTGCTCGAAGAAGTCTGGGGTTACAATTCCGGCGTCACCACCCATACACTGGAAACCCATGTCTACCGGCTGCGCCAGAAAATCGAGCGGGACCCTTCCAATGCCGAGATTTTGGTGACAGAGAACGGCGGCTACAAGATCGTTCCGTAGCCGGGCTATGCATGGCGCAACCTGCTCCATGCCATGTTCCGTTTTCCGTTATCGCCCTGCCGGTCGGCAGCGACGTGACTTCCGGAGGTTAGCCGCTTGGCGCTCAACGATGATATCGTGCTTCTGTCCAACGTGCCGCTGTTTGCCGATATCAGCGAGGACAAGCTCAGACTGATCGCCTTCGGCGCGGAGCGGCGCCGCATATTCAAGGGGCAGGAACTGTTTCGCGAAGGGGCGCCCGCCGATTGCGCCTATGCGATTGCGAGCGGCAGCCTGTCCTTGTCGAAGGCAGGCGCCGACGGTTCCCTGGCGACGGTTACCACGGTTGGCCGTGGCGCACTTCTGTCGGAACTGGCCCTGATCTCGATGGTCGAACGCAAGTTCACGGCGACCGCCGAGGAAGACAGCGAGGTCATCCGCATCAACCGGCCGCTCTTCCGCCGCATGCTGGAAGAGTATCCGGAAGTGGCGGAGCTCGTCGAAGTGCGCATCCGCGAGAACCTGCAGGCGATGATCCGCCGGGCCGGCGCGCTCGCCGGCCGCTTTGCCTGAGCGCGGGTAAAGGGCTTCTGTCCGTTACCGCCGGTATTTCAGCGAACCGAGCACCGTGCGGCCCTGGCCGAAATAGCAATAACCATCGGTGCAGACCTCTTCGCGGCGGTCGCCGAGATTGGTGACGCTCCGGCTAGATGTCGAAATGGGCGATGACCGGCACGTGGTCGGAGGGACGCTCCCAGCCGCGCGCTTCGCGCAGGATGTCGACGTGCTTCAGCACCGGCGCCAGGTCCGCGGAGGACCAGATGTGGTCGAGCCGGCGGCCGCGGTCGGCAGCCTCCCAGTCCTTCGCGCGGTAGCTCCACCAGGTGTAGAGCTTGGTCGGTGCCGGTGTGTGCTGGCGCATCAGGTCGACCCAGCCGCCGCCGGTCATGACCGTGGTCAGCCCTTCGGTCTCGATCGGGGTGTGGCTGACGATCTTCAAGAGCTGCTTGTGCGACCAGACGTCGTCTTCGAGTGGTGCGATGTTGAGGTCGCCGACGAGGATCGAGGAGATGCCGGCCTCGGCCTCCGCGTGCAGCAGCTTCATCTCCTCGACGAAGTCGAGCTTGTGGCCAAACTTCGGGTTGATGGTGCGGTCCGGCTCGTCGCCGCCCGCCGGAACATAGAAATTGTGCAGCCGGATCTTCTTGCCGCCGGCCTCGAAGACGACCGACAGGTGGCGGGCATCGCCGACGCCGCAATAGTCGCGGCGGTCGCTGAGCTCATGCAGCGGCAGGCGCGAGATCGTTGCCACGCCGTGATAGCCCTTCTGGCCGTGCATCTCGATATGATTGTAGCCGAGCGCCTTCAGAGGCTTGGAAGGGAACTGGTCGTTCGGGCACTTGGTCTCCTGCAGGCAGAGGATGTCCGGCTGCCAGGTCTTCAGGAGATGCTCGACAAGCGGCATGCGCAGGCGAACGGAATTGATGTTCCATGTGGCAACGGAAAGGGCCATTCGTCATTCCCTGATCGGCTGGGGCCGGACGTTCGCGAAGGGAAGGCCGGCTCGGGATGGATGTTTGACCTGAGCTTTAAGCAGGTCCGACGCGCCGGGACAAGAAATGGGCGAACGGGATCGCACGAAAAAAGGCTGCCATCCGGCGGCCGCATGTCCATCATGCCAGCGGTCGGGATGCCGGCGGTTGGATCTCTAGCCGCCCCGCTTGTTGCGGACCTCGTCATAGGGGATCTGGAAGACCTTGTCGTCCAACGGCATCCCGGTCTGGACATTGAAGATCATGACCGAGGTATCCTTCTTCTGCGCGTCGGTGATCGTCCATTGGCGCAGGTCGTAGGTCTTCGGGTCGAACATCATGGTAATGGTCGAATCGCCGAAGATCGAGCGGTCGCCAAGCACGATGGTGATGAGGTCGGACTCTTCCTTGACGCCGCGCACCATCTTGCCGGTCAGGTCGATCTTCTCGCTGAGCAGCAGGTTGAGCGGCGTCTTCGACAGCGGATAGATGTCCCAGGTCTTGAGCTTCATGTTGCCGATGACCACCGACTTGCCGTCGGCGATGACGCGCATCGGCGAGGGGGCCTCATAGTTGAAGCGGATGCGGCCGGGGCGGCGGATGTAGAACTTGCCGCCGGTCTGTTCGCCGCGCGGGCCGAACTGCACGAATTCACCGGCCATGGTCTTCACCGAGGAGAAGTGGTCGGCGATCTTCTGGGCGGCACTCGGCGCCTGCGCGAATGCCTGGGTGAGGTCGAGACCGGTGCCGCCGATGCCGGCAAGCGCCGCAAGCCCGCACACGAAGAGGCGGCGCGAAATCACCGGAGGATTGCGCTCGCCGATTTTGGTCTCTGTCATCTCAGTCTCCTTCATTTACCGATCATCTGGAGCGCAAGTGCGGCGCCTTCAAGGCGCCGTTTCCGAGCTTTGCGGCTTATGCTCTCACATGACCGTTACCGGTTCGGCCCCTGGTCCGGGGCGTCTGCCCTCGTCTGTCGGTCGCATCAGCGGCCGGTGATTTCCGCTTCGGTCGGAACCAGGATCTCGCGCTTTCCGGCGTGGTTCGCCGGGCCGATGATGCCTTCCTGCTCCATGCGCTCGATCAGCGATGCCGCCCGATTGTAGCCGATGCCGAGGCGGCGCTGCACGTAGGAGGTGGAAGCCTTGCCGTCGCGCAGAACGATCGCGACCGCCTGATCGTAGGGGTCGTCGGAATCGGCGAGGTTGGAGGTGCCGGCCGGTCCGCCGCCCTCACCATCCTCGTCGTCGTCCTCGGTGATGGCATCGAGATACTGCGGCACGCCCTGGGTCTTCAGATAGGCAACGACTTCCTCGACCTCGGTGTCGGAGACGAAGGGACCGTGGACGCGCTGGATGCGGCCGCCACCGGCCATGTAGAGCATGTCGCCCATGCCGAGCAGTTGCTCGGCGCCCTGTTCGCCGAGGATCGTGCGGCTGTCGATCTTCGAGGTGACCTGGAACGAGATGCGGGTCGGGAAGTTGGCCTTGATCGTGCCGGTGATGACGTCGACCGACGGGCGCTGCGTCGCCATGATGACATGGATGCCGGCGGCACGCGCCATCTGGGCGAGGCGCTGGACAGCGCCTTCGATGTCCTTGCCGGCGACCATCATCAGGTCGGCCATTTCGTCGATGATGACGACGATGTAGGGCATCGGCGACAGGTCGAATTCTTCCGTTTCGTACATCGCCTCGCCGGTCTGGCGGTCGAAGCCAGTCTGTACCGTGCGGGTGATCGATTCACCCTTGGCAAGCGCCTGCTCGACGCGGCTGTTGAAACCGTCGATGTTGCGCACGCCGATTTTCGACATCTTCTTGTAGCGCTCTTCCATCTCGCGCACCGTCCACTTCAGCGCGACGACTGCCTTCTTGGGATCGGTCACGACCGGCGAAAGCAGGTGCGGGATGCCGTCATATACGGAGAGTTCGAGCATCTTCGGGTCGATCATGATCAGGCGGCACTGATCCGGGCGTAGCCGATAGAGCAGCGACAGGATCATGGTGTTGATCGCCACCGACTTGCCCGAGCCGGTGGTACCGGCGACGAGCAGATGCGGCATCTTGGCGAGATCGGCAACCACGGGCTCGCCGCCGATCGTCTTGCCGAGCGCCATGGCAAGGCGTGCCTTGGAAGTCTCGAAGTCTCGCGAGCCGATGAGTTCGCGCAGGTAGACGGTTTCGCGCCGCTGGTTCGGCAGTTCGATGCCGATGGCGTTGCGACCCGGAACGACGGCGACGCGGGCAGCGATTGCGCTCATCGATCGGGCGATGTCGTCGGCAAGGCCGATGACACGGGACGATTTGATGCCGGGTGCCGGCTCCAGTTCGTAGAGGGTGACGACCGGACCCGGGCGCACGTGGATGATCTCGCCCTTGACGCCGAAGTCCTCGAGCACGCCCTCGAGCATGCGGGCATTCTGCTCGAGTGCGTCGGGCGACAGCGACGCGTCGCGGCTGACGTTCTTCGGTTCGGCAAGGAAATGCATCGGCGGCAGCGTGAAGTCGCCATCATCCTCGACGAAGGAGCGCTGGGCTTCGCGCTCGATCCGCTGGCCGGCTTTCGGACGGGGCGCCGGCGTTGCCACGCGCGAGCCCGATTTCGGCAGGCCCTGCTTCGGCGGCGCTGCCCGCGGCGCCCAGTCGGATGCCGGATCGTCGTCCTCGTCGTCCGGCAGGATGCCGGCGGGGCGGCACTCGTCGATGTCGAAGGACGGATCATCGTCCTCACCGTCGGCCATGATCGGCGGGGGCGTGACGATGCGGCGTTCGGAGCGGTCGAGCGAGGGTTCGATGCGGTCGCCGGCAGCCATCGGCTTCGGCCGGACCGGCTCGTTCAGCGTGCCGAACTCGTCATTGTTGAAGTCGTAAGGCTCGTCATACTGGCGCTTGGGCGAACTGCGCGTGCCGCTCATGCCGAAAATACGGCGCACGCGCGCGTGCATCGTGTAGCGCATATGGGCGAAGGAGCCCATCAGCAGGGTGAAGGGACCTTCGCTGTCGTCCTCGTCCAGCTCGTCGCGAACGGTACGCGCCTTGCTCGGCGTCGGTTCGACAACCTCCTCGTCTTCCTCTTCGTCGCTGACGCCGATGAGACCGGCGCTGTAGATCAGGCCCCAGGCGGCGGGTGCCGCAAAGATGCAGGCAAGCACGGTCGCGAGCGTGCCGGTCGGGAAGGCCCCGGTGAAGAGTGCGGGAAAACGGAGAATCATGTCGCCGAAGACGCCGCCGAGGCCATTGGGCAAGGGCCAGGTGATGGGGGCGGGGACGCAGCTCAGCGCCGCACCGGCAAGCACGGAGCCGATGAACCAGACGCCGAGGCGCTTGAAGATCTTGTCGAAGCGCTTGCCGCTGATCAGCACCAGCGCCCAGGCAACGGCCGGCAGCAGCGCGACGACGCTGGCAAGGCCGAAAAATTGCATGAAGATATCGGCAAAGGCCGCACCCGGATAACCAAGCACATTGGTCGGCGCTTCCGATGTGGCATAGGAGAAGCTCGGATCGGCGACGTTCCATGTCGATAGCGCCGCGACAGCCAGCGCCAATGCGCCGAACAGCGCAAAGCCCGCCAGCGACGCGATCTGTCGCCAAACGAAGGTGGTTAGCACGAACCGGTTGGAACGGCTGTCAAGCGTTGCCGGATTGCTTCTGCTCATATTGCCTGCTGCCCGTGTCGATATCGAGGGCACATTGCGTGCCATGGAATCAACCTAAGCGGAGTACGGTTAATGCGACATTAACCATGCGTAGTTGCCGCTAAAATAACGGTGAGCTGGGCTTCTGTAGGCGCCGAAAGAAAAAAAGGCCCGGATCTTGCGATCCGGGCCAAAGGCGATCCGCATCAGACGGATCGCGACGGGACTTGGGTGGCGCCGTTTGTGGCGCCACGATGCACTTAGCTGGCGTGGTAGGCGGCTTCGCCGTGGGACGAGAGGTCGAGGCCCTCGCGTTCGGCTTCGACGGAGACGCGCAGGCCGACGATTGCGTCCACCACCTTGAAGATGATCAACGAACCAATACCGGACCAGACCACGGTGACGAGCACGCCCTTGAGCTGCGACAGGACCTGGGTTGCCGTGCCGGCATAACCGGCGGCGAAATCCGCGGTGGAGTAGTCGACGATGCCTGCGCCGCCGAGGGCCGGATTGACGAGAATGCCCGTGGCGATGGCACCGAGGATGCCGCCGACGCCGTGCACGCCGAAGACGTCAAGGCTGTCGTCGTAGTTGAACTTGTTCTTCACGACGTCGACGAAGAAGTAGCAGACCGGCGAGACGATGAAGCCGAGCACGATCGCACCCATCGGGCCTGCGAAGCCGGCAGCCGGCGTGACGGCGACGAGGCCGGCGACGGCACCGGACGCTGCACCGAGCATCGAGGCCTTGCCGCGGACGAGCGTTTCGACGACGGCCCAGGAGATGATGGCGGCGGCGGTTGCGAGGAAGGTATTGATCATCGCGAGGCCGGCATAGGCGTTGGCCTCGAGGTTGGACCCGGCATTGAAGCCGAACCAGCCGACCCAGAGCAGCGACGCGCCGACCATGGTGAGCGTCATCGAGTGCGGCGCCATGATTTCCTTCTTATAGCCCGTGCGCTTGCCGAGAAGGATGGCGCCGACGAGACCGGCGATACCAGCGTTGATGTGAACCACCGTGCCGCCGGCGAAGTCGATCGCGCCGAAGGAGAAGATCAGGCCGGTCGGAGCGGTATAAGCGCTCGGGCCGCCCCAGAACCAGACCATGTGGGCGATCGGGAAGTAGACGAACGTGACCCAGAGAATGACGAACAGCACGACGGCCGAAAAGCGGATGCGCTCGGCGAAGGCGCCGACGATCAGCGCCGGCGTGATGCAGGCAAAAGTCATCTGGAAGACGACGAAAACGTATTCGGGGATGAACACGCCCTTGGAGAAGCTCTCGGCGAGCGTGGTCGTGTCGACGCCGGCCAGGAACATCTTCGACAGGCCGCCGACGAACAGGTTGAGCGAGCCGCCGTCCGTGAAGGCCAGCGAGTAGCCGTAGGTGACCCAGATGATCATGACGATCGCGGTGATCATCAGAACCTGCATCAGCACCGACAGCATGTTCTTGGCGCGCACCAGGCCGCCATAGAAGAGGGCAAGGCCCGGAACGGTCATGAGGAGCACGAGGATGGTGGACAAGAGCATCCAGGTGGTATCGCCCTTGTCGGGAACCGGGACGGCCGCGGCAGCCTCTGTTGCGGCCGGCGCCGCTTCCTGGGCGAAGGCAACAACCGGCGCAAGCAGGGCGGCGGTCAGTGCGCCCAGGCGTCCGAGAGAGGTGGAGAATTTCATTGATGACATCGAGTAGTGCTCCCTGAACGGCGTGATTTACAACGCTTCTGAATCGGTTTCGCCGGTGCGGATGCGCACGGCATGGTCAATGGCGTAGACGAAGATCTTGCCGTCGCCGATCTGGCCGGTCTTGGCGGCTGCAGCGATCGCTTCCACGGCCTTGTCGACGAGCTCCGAGGGGACTGCGATCTCGACCTTCAGTTTCGGTAGGAAGCTCACGGCATATTCGGTGCCGCGGTAGATTTCGGTATGTCCCTTCTGGCGGCCGTAGCCTTTGACTTCGGTTACGGTCAGGCCCTGGATGCCGACAGCAGTGAGGGCTTCGCGAACCTCATCGAGCTTGAACGGCTTGATAATGGCCATCACAATTTTCATCTGGTTTCATCCTTGTTCGCCTCCGGCGGAGGCCGTCTCTCCTTGCTGCGGAGCGCCAGAGCGCCGTGCAACCGGACAATGACATTCAAGGGGCGTGCCAGATTCAGACGCCTCCGCTAAGATTATGAAAAACAAGAAGAAAAACGAAAGCCGCAGCACGGGTGCTACGGCGTACTAAAAATTCGTCAATTTAGAAGATCAAAAAATAGGCAGATTATTGAATCTGCCCGTTTTCTATTCAGATGCCTTTTTCCGGATCAACCCTTCCTGGGCGACGGAGGCGATCAGCACGCCGGAACGCGTAAAAAGGCTGCCTCTGGTCATCCCGCGGGCACCATGTGCACTCGGACTGTCCTGGGTATAGAGCAGCCAGTCGTCCATCTTGCAGGGACGGTGGAACCACATGGCGTGATCGAGGCTTGCGACCTGCAGGTTCCGGTCGAAAACCGAAGTGCCGTGCGCATAGAGCGAGGTGTCGAGCAGGGTCATGTCGGAGAGATAGGCAAGGATGGCCGCCTGGATATGGCGCTCGTCCGGAACCGTGCCGACCGCCTTGACCCAGACGTCCTGGATCGGCTTGCCGTCGTTGCGGGTGAAATAGTGGTGCAGCGAAGCCGGGCGGATCTCGATCGGCCGCGGCCGCTCCCAGTAGCGCCGGATCGCTTCCGGCGCGCGGACGAGGAATTTCTCCTTCAGCTCCTGTTCGCCCGGCAAGGTCTCGGGCATCGGCAGCTTCGGCATCTCGATCTGGTGGTCGAAACCGTCCTCGTCGTACTGGAACGAGGCGGACATCGAGAAGATCGCCTTGCCGTGCTGAATGGCGACCACACGGCGGGTGGCGAAGCTCGAGCCGTCGCGGATACGGTCGACCTCGTAGATGATCGGCACCGATGGATCGCCCGGCCGCATGAAATAGGCGTGCAGCGAATGGACGAAGCGGCCGGCGTCGACGGTCCGCTGGGCCGCCACCAGCGCCTGGCCGATGACCTGGCCGCCGAAGACCCGCTGCCAGCCGACCTGCGGGCTCAAGCCCCGGAACAGGTTTTCCTCCAGCTTCTCGAGGTTGAGAATGGCGAGCAGCGCATCCATGGGCGTGGCGGTCTCAGTGGGGCGCGACATTTCGGCTGTCTCCGATGGTAGGAACGTCGATGGCATTGATCTATATAGACATAAAACGATGCTCAAGTGCGACGGGAGAAAGCCGATGCTCGATATCTTGATTGCCGGTGGCGGCTATGTCGGCCTTTCGCTCGCCGTTTCCCTGAAGAAAGCGGCGCCGCATCTCGATGTGATGGTGATCGACGGTGCACCGGAAGGCGCCTGGAAGAAGGACCAGCGCGCCTCGGCGGTGGCGTCGGCTGCCGAACGCATGCTCGACGTGCTCGGGGTCTGGGATCAGATCGCGCCGGAGGCCGAGCCGATCCGCCGGATGGTGATTACCGATTCGAAGGCGGCCGATCCGGTGCGCCCTGTGTTCCTGACCTTCGATGGCGACGGCGGCAATGGCCGGCCCTTCGCCCACATGGTGCCGAACACGGCAATGGTCGGCGCGCTGCGTGGAGCATGCGACGAACTCGGCGTCGTCAATCGCCAGTCGACGATGGTCGAAACCTTCAAAAGCGGCGACCATGCGGTCGACGTCACCCTCTCCGGCGGCGAAAAACTGGAAGCGCGCCTGCTTGTGGCCTGTGACGGCGTGCGCTCCAGGCTGCGTGATGCCGCCGGCATCAAGACGGTCGAGTTCGACTACGGCCAGTCCGGCATCGTCACGACGGTCGAGCACGAGCGGCCGCACGACGGCACGGCGGAGGAGCATTTCTTGCCGGCCGGTCCGTTTGCGACGCTGCCGCTCAAGAACAATCGCTCGTCGCTGGTCTGGACCGAGCGCACCGAAGACGCCGAACGGCTGGTCAAGGGAGACGATTTCCTGTTCGAGGAGGAGCTGGAGCGCCGTTTTGGCCACAAGCTCGGACATCTGAAGGTGGTCGGCGGACGACGAGCCTTTCCGCTCGGCCTGACGCTCGCCCGCGATTTCGTCAAGCCGCGCTTTGCTCTTGCCGGCGATGCGGCCCACGGCATTCATCCGATCTCGGGACAGGGGCTCAATCTCGGCTTCAAGGACGTCGCGGCTCTGGCGGAAACGATCGTCGAGGCTGACCGACTCGGGCTCGACATCGGCTCGCTCGCGGTGCTCGAGCGCTACCAGACCTGGCGGCGTTTCGACACCTTCCGCATGGGAGTTACGACCGACGTGCTCAACCGGCTGTTTTCCAACGACATCACCCCGGTCCGTATCGCCCGCGATTTCGGCCTCGGTATCGTCGATCGGTTGCCGTCTCTCAAGAATTTCTTCATCCGCCAGGCCGCCGGCATCGCCGGTGAGGCGGATCCACGGCTATTGTCGGGTCAGCCGATCTGAACACCGACCTTGGGATTGCCCCTCACCCTCTCCCCGCAGGCGGGGAGAGGGGACTCGGCATGTCTTTGCGGCGTCACTTGGTATTCGGCCATCGAACAACAATTGGGCAGGGAACGGTTGCTGCTGAAGTGCAGGAGGTGCAGCGGCGTTCCTTCTCCCTGCTTGCGGGGAGAAGGTGCCGGCAGGCGGATGAGGGGCAACTGCGAAGTCCCGCGTTCGTCAAATCGGCCGAGCCGCCGCGACCTCAATCCTCGATCTTGCGCGCTTCCGAGACCAGCATGATCGGCACGCCATCGCGGATCGGATAGGCGAGGCGGGCCTTTTCCGAGACGAGTTCGTTGGCTTCGGCGTGGTAGCTCAAGCGGCCCTTCGTCAGCGGGCAGACGAGCAGTTCAAGCAGTTTCGGGTCGACCTTGCTGGCGTTGATATCCATTATCCGTCGCTCGCTTCACTGCAGGATGCTGTCCATATCGCCGAAGTCGCGCGCGAGCACGATCTCGGTGATGGCGATCAAGGTTTCCGCGCGTGTCTTGAGGTCGGGTGCTTCGAGCAGCGCCTGTTTTTCCGCAGGGCCATAGGGCGACATCATCGCCATGGAATTGACCAGGGTGCGATTGCTCGCCCGTTCGACGCTTTCCCAGTCGGCCTTGAGCTTGTTGGCTTCGAGATAGGCCTTGAAGGCGGCAAGCAGAGCTGCCCGGTCGACCAGGGTTTCGTCGTCGCGGTTCTCGAGATCGGCGGCAAAGGGGCCAATGCGGAAACGGCGGTAGCCGCGCGTGCCGCTTACCTCCGAAAACAGCCGGAAGCGGCAGACCCCCGTGAGTGAGGTGATGTAGCGGCCATCGCCGGTCTCGGCGAAGGAGGTGATGCGGCCGATGCAACCGACCTCGCAGAGTGCCTGCGTCGGACCGGTGGCGGTCTCGTTGCGGCCCTCGCAGAAGGAGGGCTGCACGATACCGATCAAGCGGTTGCCGGAAAGCGCGTCATCGAGCATGGCGAGATAGCGCGGCTCGAAGATGTTGAGCGGAAGCTGGGCACCGGGAAGCAGCAGCGCACCGGTCAGCGGAAACACCGGAATGATCTCCGGCAAGTCCTGAGGACCGAGGTAGCGTGCATTTCCGACGTGCATTTTCCGATAGACCCTGCAGGTATCCGCTCTTGCCCCGCCGAGGAAGCGTGGTCACCAGACCAAAAGATGGTGCATTCCTTGAAAATCTCAAGAGACGGGCACATCGATCTTCATGGGGGAATGCGGATCGTGATCAGGTGCGCACAAAAAAGGGCACCGACGGCGCCCTATTTTAGGCCAAGCCTGACGGTTCAGGAGAACAGGATCGACGAGAGTTTGCGTCGCGCGGCGACCGTTGCCGGATCCTTCGGCCCCCAGACCTCGAAGAAGGACAGGAGTTCGCGCCGGGCGCCGTCGTCGTCGAAGCCGCGATCGCGCTTCATGATCGTCAGCAGGTGGTCGGCGGCAGCCGTCCGGTCGCCTTCGACATTGCGGATCTTGGCGAGCAGCATCCGCGCCTCGTGATCGTCGGGGTTTGCCGCAAGGCGCCGCTCGAACTCGTCGGGATCGCCGAGCTTGCGCGCTTCCTCGATCTGGTCGAGTTTCTTGCCGATCGCTGCGATGCCTGCGTCCTTGGCGAGATCTTCCGGCAGGCCGGAAAGGGCCTCGCGGGCTTCGGCGAACTGGCCGAGGGCGATCATGCAATCGACCATGCCGGCGATCGCCACGACGTTGTCGGGATCGGCCTGAAGCACGGCGCCGTAGAGGCCGGCGGCGTTCTGGGCGTCGCCGGCATCGAGCAGCGCCTTGGCATCGGTGAGTACGGCTTCGATTTCGGCCTTGCTGTCGTCGACCGCGGGGCCGGCGATCTTTTCGATGAATTGCTTGATCTGGCTTTCCGGCACCGCGCCCATGAAGCCGTCGACCGGTCGTCCGCCGACGAAGGCGATGACGGCGGGGATCGACTGGATGCCGAGCTGGCCGGCGATCGAGGGATGATCGTCGATGTTCATCTTGACGAGCTTGACGCGGCCTGCGGCTTCCGTGACCACCTTTTCGATTACGGGCGTCAGCTGCTTGCAGGGGCCGCACCAGGGTGCCCAGAAATCGACGAGAACCGGCTGCTGGCGGGAGGCGTCGAGCACGTCCTTGGCAAAGTTGGCGGTGGTGGTTTCCTTGATCAGGTCACCATTCGACGCGGCCGCCGGCTGGCCGAAGGAGGCCGAACCCGTCATCTGAGTGCCGAAAGACCCTGCATAGGGATTGTCGCTGCCCGTCATTCTTCTCTCCTCGCCGGCTCGCTGGCCGGCTTTTTGCATTCGCGCCAAAGATCGTATGTCAGGCCGTGACTTTCAAGACAAGCGGTTCGTGTCCGGTCGCTTCCATGAAGCGCAGCAGATCCCTGGATGCGATCGAGGTCGTCGCGTCATTCGAGAGCGGATGGCAGTTGACGATGTCGAACTTCATCAGCTCCTCATCGAGGATGACCTTGACGTTGCCGCCGGTGTCGTTGATCGCGCCGAAGGCGGTCACGGCCCCCGGAATGACGCCCAGATATTCCATCAGCTTTTCCGGTTTGCCGAAAGAGACCCGGCTCGCCGCGCCGATCACCTGGTGAACGGTCTTCAGGTCCACCGTCGCGTGCTCCTCGACGGTGAGGAGGAAATAGTTGTCCTTCTTGTCCTTCACGAAAAGGTTTTTCGTGTGGCCGCCGGGGATCTCGTCACGCAGCGCCACCGATTCGGCGACGGTGAATACCGGCTCGTGGTTCTTGGTTTTATGCTCGATCCCAAGTCCGTCGAGAAAACGAAAGAGGTCTTCGGCGGTCTTCGGCTGTGATTCACTCATGATTCTCATCCCTCGGGCATTCGATTTCGATCCTGCTTTAGGGGAGAAGCCCATCGGGGCGCAATCTCACAGGCGGCGACGATCACCGAAAACGCGGCATTTCCGGGCTTTGCTGGGGGCCTCCAAAAAAATATTCGATTTCTCGTCATTTCCCTGTTGCATTCCAAAATCGCTTAGGCCATATACCGCCCGTCGCCGCAAGACAGCGCCGACGCCACGGTCCACCGACTACCCCCGGGCCGCGGAAAGTGAGCGGGTGTAGCTCAGGGGTAGAGCACAACCTTGCCAAGGTTGGGGTCGGGCGTTCGAATCGCCTCACCCGCTCCAATTTCTCCCAACCATTTCATTTCACAGATTTTTTGGAAATGAGACGGCATCTGCCGTAAGGCACGTTGCACCTCGAGGCCGACCGCAGCGCCGTGCGAACAGGTGCGCTCTGCCGAACACGACGCCGCTCCCTTGGGCCGCTCGTACCCTTCCCTCACTACTGCATGTCTCCTTAAATCGACCTCGATTTAAGGACGAAGACATGCAGCAAATCAAAGTCCTACAGCGACCTTTGCGCGTCTGATAAGACGCGCGGCGCTGTAGAGATCGTCAGCGCCCGTGCAGGTCGCACTCAGCTCTTCATGAAGACGTAATCCGTCTCCTGCCGGCGGGTTTCACCGGGCCTGAGCACAGCACTCGGGAAATCAGGATGGTTGATGGCGTCCGGCCAGATCTGGGTTTCCAGGCAGAAACCGGCGAAGGGGCCGTACCGGCGGCCCTCGAGGCCGGGGACGGGGACGTCGAGCTTTGCGCCGGTATAGAGCTGCACGCCGGGCTCGGTGGTCAGCACTTCGAGCGTGACGCCGGAATTGATGCTGCGGGCCAGCGCCACCGAGTGTTTCGCCATGGGCTCGTTCGAAAGACAGAAATTGTGGTCGTAGGCGATGCGCTCGCCTTCGGTCTGGCAGCGAAGCGGCGTCATTTCCCGGAGATCGAAGGCGGTGCCCTCGACCGCACGGATCTCGCCCGTCGGGATTTGCCGTTCGTCGGTCGGCAGATAGTGGTCGGCTGCGATCATGATGTCGTGGCCGAGCGCGTCGGCGCTACCGTCGAGATTGAAATAGCTGTGCTGGCAGACATTGGCGAGCGTCGGCCGATCGGTCTCGGTTTCATAGACGACGCTCAAAATGCCGCCGGGCTTCAGCGCGTAGGTGCAGGTGACCTGACAATTGCCGGGATAGCCGGCGCGTCCGTCCGGATCGGTGATCACAAGCGTGACGCTGTCGGGCGCCTGGCGGGCGATCGTCCAGTTGCGCTTACCGATATTGTCGCTGCCGCCATGCAGGTGCGTGACGCCCTTCTCGTTCAGTTCGAGCTGATAGGCCTCGCCGTCGAGCGTGAAGCGCCCGTTTCCGATTCGGTTGGCGTAACGTCCGGGCGTGGCGCCGAGATAGGGCGAATGGGCGAGATAGCTTTCGAGGTCGCTGAAACCGAGCACCAGCGGCGGCTCATGGCCTTCCAGCCGCAGATCCTGGATGACAGAGCCCCAGGTCAGCACATGCGCTGTAAGGCCGCCGCCGGAGAGCACCACACGATGGACCGGCTCGCCGGATGGCAGGTGGCCGAAAACTTCCGTGTTCTGATGCATATTCACCGCTGGCTCCCTCTTCGTGACCACAGCAACCTGCGTCATTTCCGAGGATGCGGCAACCGGAAATCTTAGTGCAGAGCCACGGCGACCCTGGCGCGTCTCGAAAGAGGCGCGGCGCTGTAGGATTCGCCGTCATTTCAGCGGGATAGTTGCTTGGTGGCATCCTGCAGGCCAGCGAGCGTCAACGGGAACATCCGCCCTTCGAAGAGCTTTCTCACCATGGCGATCGACTGGGTGTAGCCCCAGTGCTGCTCGGGCACGGGATTGAGCCAGATCGAGCGCGGGAAATGTGCCGTCATGCGCGAGAGCCAGAGCGCGCCGGCCTCGTCGTTCCAATGTTCGACCGAGCCGCCGGGATGGCTGATCTCGTAGGGACTCATCGAGGCGTCGCCGACGAAGATCGCGCGGTAGTCGCCACCGAAGGTGCGCAGCACCTCCGTCGTGCGGGTGATGTCGGCGCGCCGGCGCCGGTTGTCCTTCCACAGCCCCTCATAGATGCAATTGTGGAAGTAGAAATGTTCCATGTGGCGGAATTCGCCGCGGGCGGCAGAGAACAGCTCCTCGACGATGCGGATGTGATCGTCCATCGATCCGCCGACATCGAAGAACATCAGGAGCTTCACGGCATTGCGGCGCTCGGGCCGCGTCACCACGTCGAGATAGCCGTGCTCGGCGGTGGCGCGGATCGTGCCGGAAAGGTCGAACTCATCGGCAGCACCCTGGCGCACCCAGCGCCGCAGCCGTTTCAGCGCTACCTTGATGTTGCGGGTGCCGAGTTCGACCGTGTCGTCATAGTCTTTGAACTCGCGCCGGTCCCAGATTTTGACGGCGCGGCGATGGCGCGACTGGTCCTGGCCGATCCTGATGCCTTCGGGATTGTAGCCATAGGCGCCGAAGGGGGAGGTGCCGGCAGTGCCGATCCATTTCGAGCCGCCCTGATGCCGGCCCTGCTGTTCGCGCAGCCGTTGGCGCAGGGTCTCCATCAGCTTGTCGAAACCGCCGAGCGATTCGATCAGGCGCTTTTCTTCCTCGGTCAGGTGTTTTTCCGCGAGTTTGCGCAGCCAATCCTCGGGGATGACGGCCTCTTCGCCCGTCTCCATCGGATTGACCGCCTCCAGCCCGGAAAAGCAGTGCTGAAACACCCGGTCAAAGCGATCGATATGGCGCTCGTCCTTCACCAGCGCCGTGCGCGCCAGGTAGTAGAAGGCTTCGACGTCGAAGGCGGCGATGCCCGCCTCCATCCCCTCGATCAGGGACAGGAATTCCCGGAGCGTCACCGGGACCTTCGCCGCCTTGAGTTCGAGGAAGAAGGGGACGAACATCGCTAAGCCTCAACTTTCTCCGGTGCCGATCTCCGAGAGATCATAGGGCGTCGTCTGGTACATCTCGTTGATCCAGTTGCCGAAGAAGAGATGCGCGTGGCTGCGCCAGCGGTTCTGCGGCGGCAGGGTCGAGTCGTTATGCGGGAAATAGTCGTGCGGCATCTTGATCGGCACGCCGGCGTCCACGTCCCGGAAGTATTCGTCCGACAACGAGGTCGAATCATACTCCACGTGGTTGAACATGTAGAGCCGGTTGCCCTTTTTCTCGTGCACGAGGCAGACGCCCATCTCCTTCGATTCCATCAGGATTTCGAGGCTCGGCACCTTGTCGATGTCGGCGCGTCGGACCTCGGTCCAGCGCGAGACCGGGACGGCGAAGTCGTCGGAGAAGCCGTTGAGATAGACGGAGGAGCGGTTGAGGTTCTGGTGACGGTAGACACCGAAGGCCTTCTCGGCGAGTGGGTATTTCGGCACGCCGTGGAAATGGTAGATCGCCGCCATCGCGCCCCAGCAGACATTGAGCGTCGAGTGCACGTTGGTCGCCGTCCAGTCGAAGATCCGCTTCAGTTCCTCCCAATAGGTGACGTCCTCGTATTCGAGCGTCTCGACCGGCGCGCCGGTGATGATAAAGCCATCGAACTTACGGCCCTTCACCTCGTCCCAGGTCTCATAGAAGGAGAGCAGGTGATCTTCCGAGGTGTTCTTCGCCCGGTGGGCACCGATGCGCACGAGCGACAGTTCCACCTGCAGCGGCGAGGCGCCGATCAGGCGCGCCATCTGGATCTCGGTCTTGATCTTGTTGGGCATGAGGTTCAGCAGCCCGATCTGGAGCGGGCGAATATCCTGACGGATCGCCACGGTCTCGGTCATCACCCGCACGCCCTCATGCACGAGGGTTTCGAAAGCGGGCAGTGTATCGGGAATCTTGATGGGCATGGGCTTCCACTCGATCAATACAAAAAAACCGGCGGCGATTGATCGCGACCGGTCCTCGGAAATCCAACTTTCCTCGGCCCTTTAGCGACTTGTTTAACGTGGCTGCAAGCCGGCCGGCCAAATCACCACGGGGATTTTGATAGCGCGAGTGGGACGCGGGGGTCAAGAAAAACGATTCGGGGTGGGGCTGGCCCCTCATCTCGCTGCCGCGACCTTCTCCCAGGGAGGGTTAGGGGGAGGGCAAATGCGCTGGCCTATAGAAAATCCAGGGCATCCTGCATGCCATACCCCAGTTGATGCCGTGCCTCGTCGATGTCGAGCCAGAAGAAGCGGAAGCGGATCGGAGGGCCGCCGCTATCCGGCGTCATCTCGCGGTGCAGCCACGTCTGCCGTTGCTCGCCGGCAAGGGCGACGTGAAAATAGTGTCGCCGATGGCAGATGGTTCTACCGTCCTTCCAGTAAGAATAGTCCTGCGTGACGAGGTGCACGAGCGGCTGCAATGGCGTAAGCCCGGTCTCCTCGATGAATTCCCGCCGAGCCGCTGCTTGCGGGCTCTCGCCCGGCTCCATCGTGCCGCCGGGCACCTGTAGTTCGATTTCGGGGAAATCCGGCTCGTCGAAGACCAGCAGGCGGTCCTGCCAGGTGGCATAGATCAGGACCTTGTGCGCGTCCGGGCTCATCCGTCGCGACGCGCCATGAAGGCCAGGCGCTCGAAGAGGTGCACGTCCTGCTCGTTCTTCAGAAGCGCGCCGTGCAGCTTCGGCAGCATGGTCTTGGCATCGGCCCTGAGATCGGCCGGATCGACCTCGTCGGCGACGAGCAGCCGGATCCAGTCGAGCGCTTCCGAGGTGGAGGGCTTCTTCTTGAGGCCCGGCACCTGGCGGATGTCGTAGAAAGCGGCAAGAGCTGCCGAAAGCAGCGTCTTGCGGATGCCGGGATAGTGCACCTCGACGATGCGGGCGAGCGTTTCGGCATCGGGAAAGCGGATATAGTGGAAGAAGCAGCGGCGCAGAAATGCGTCCGGCAGTTCCTTCTCGTTGTTGGAGGTGATGATGACGATCGGCCGCTGGCGCGCGCTGATCATCTCGCCGGTCTCGTAGACATGGAATTCCATGCGGTCGAGTTCCTGCAAGAGGTCGTTCGGAAACTCGATGTCGGCCTTGTCGATCTCGTCGATCAAAAGCACCACGCGCCGGTCCGCCTCGAAGGCCTGCCAGAGCTTGCCCTTGCGGATGTAGTTCCTGACCTCGTTGACGCGCTGGTCGCCGAGCTGGCTGTCACGCAGGCGCGACACCGCGTCATATTCGTAGAGGCCCTGCTGCGCCTTGGTGGTCGACTTGACGCTCCATTCGATGAGCTCGAGGCCAAGCGCGGCGGCGATCTGGCGGGCAAGCTCGGTCTTGCCGGTGCCGGGTTCGCCCTTGACGAGCAGCGGCCGCTCCAGCCGGATCGCGGCATTGACGGCGATCATCAAATCCTTGTCGGCGATATAGTCGGTGGTGCCTTCGAATTGCATGGTCGTCTTCCGGTTCAGCATAGGTCTAGCAAAGCGATGCCCATGGACTATCGCATATTGGCTTAATTCGGAATCGATTTGAGAGGAGATGGCGCGGGCAGAAGGGCTCGACGTCAGCCACGAAGGGCGGTGACTTCGATCTCGATCAGCATTTCCGGGCGGATCAGGTCGCAGACGATCATGGTTGCGGCCGGACGGATCTCGCCGAAGACTTCGCCGAAGATGGGGAACACCCGGTCGGCGAAGCTGGCATCGGTGACGTAATAGTGATTGCGCACCACGTCGGAAAGCGAAAAGCCCGCTTCCTTCAGCGCGCCTTCGATCGTCCTGAGGCAATTGCGCGCCTGCTCCTCCACCGTCTCCGGCATGGTCATGGTGGCATAGTCGTAGCCGGTCGTGCCGGAGACGAAGCACCAGTCGCCCATCGCGACGGCACGCGAATAGCCTGCCGTCTTTTCGAAGGGCGAACCCGAGGAGATCAGCTTGCGCGCCATGTTGCCCGCTTTAGGCCCAGGGGCGCGATGTGGCGGCCGACTTCTCGAAGCTATCGATGGCGGTTGCCTTTTCCAGCGTCAGGCCGATGTCGTCGAGGCCGTTGAGCAGGCAGTGGCGCTTGAACGCATCGATCTCGAACTTGATCGAGCCGCCGTCCGGGCCAGTGATTTCCTGGGATTCCAGATCGACCGAGAGGATGGCGTTGGAGCCGCGCGAGGCGTCGTCCATCAGCTTGTCGAGGTCGGCCTGGCTGACGACGATCGGCAGGATGCCGTTCTTGAAACAGTTGTTGTAGAAGATGTCGGCAAAGGACGTGGAGATCACGCAGCGGATGCCGAAGTCGAGCAGGGCCCAGGGGGCATGTTCGCGCGAGGAGCCGCAGCCGAAGTTGTCGCCGGCAACGAGGATCTTGGCGTTCTGGTAGGCGGGCTTGTTGAGCACGAAGTCCGGATTGACCGAGCCATCCTCGTTGTAGCGGGCTTCGGCGAAGAGGCCCTTGCCAAGGCCGGTGCGCTTGATCGTCTTCAGGTAATCCTTCGGAATGATCATGTCCGTGTCGATGTTGACGACGGGGAGGGGGGCTGCGACACCGGTGAGCTTGACGAATTTTTCCATAACTTCAGGCCTTCGATTTCAGAAGAATGTTGCGTAGCGTTTAGAGCAGTTCTACGCAGAAATGAAGGAAAATCTCTCCAAACACGCGTCGTCGGGCGGGTGAAAATGCCCGCCCGCCCAAAGTTCCGTCCGGTTTTCGTCCCTGGTAAGGGTCAGCCTGCCTTCACCGGGCTGTTCATCGCCCAGAGAACGCCGAAGGGATCGCGAAGCTGGCCGTAGCGGTCGCCCCAGAACATCACCTCGATCGGCATCACCACCTCGGCGCCGGCGGCAACGGCGCGGTCCCACCAGGCATCGATGTCGTCGACGGTGAGCGTCAGGGTGAAGGCCTGCGGCTTTTCGAGCGGATGGCCGTATTCCGGATAGGCATCGGCCAACATCAGCGAACTGCCGTTGACGTAGAGATGGATGTGCATCGTCCGGCCCTGCTCGTCCACCGGATGGCGGTTGACTTCCTTGGCGCCGAAAGCCCGTGTGTAGAATTCGGCCGCCTTCACAGCGCCATCGACCTGAAGATAGGGCAGAAGCCCGTTCAGGACCGGTGCCGGCTGCTTCGTTTCAGTCTGCTGCGTCTCGATGTCCATGTCGTCCTCCATTCTGTTCGAAGAGCCAGGACCGTGCTGGCCTGTCTCAAGGACGGGGATAACGCGCCTGATCCGACAGGAAGGTGGAAAAAATTTCGCAGTCTGGGGAGCCGTGGCTTTTCACAGGAAGCAATGGCCGGCGAGCCGATCATCGATCGGCCCGGGTCACCACAGCCTGTGAGGATCGATCCCGATCGCTGGGGATCAGAGGTCGATGATTGTGCCGCGGCCGTCGTTCCAGATGCGCATCTCGCGCTGGCCATGGGCGGCGCCTGCGGCGGCCGGGCGCGTGGTGGCGCGGCCTGGCTTGAGGTTCAGACGGGCGGCAATGGCGCTGCCGATCACGACGACGGCGGCGATGCCGGCCAGTGCCAGCGCCAGCGAAGCGGTCAGAACAAAGGCCGCGAACGTGATGGTCAAGGCTGCGGCCGTAAAGAGGACAGAGCGAATGCTTTGCATAATCGTCACCTTTCTGGGTGCGATGTGGTGGTTCGCAGCTGCGCTTGCAAGGGGTGGCTCTTATGAAAGGGTGCGGCGGCTCGCCTCGTCTTGCGGAACGAAGGAAAGGCGGGCACAACTGAAACATGAACAAATCGATCGAACATCACCCCGTGCGCCTGCGCCGCTCGGTGCTCTCGGTGCCGGCCGACAATGCCCGTGCACTTGCCAAGGTCGCTGAACTCGCGGCGGACGCTGCGATCTTCGATCTCGAGGATGCGGTTGCGCCCGAGCGCAAGGTGGAAGCGCGCGAGGCGCTGGTGCAGTTTCTGACAGCGAGCCGACCGGATTGCGAAATCATCATCCGCATCAATGCGATCGGCTCCGACTTCGGTCAAGGTGACCTCGCTGCGGCACTTTCTGCCAACCCGGACGCCATTTTACTGCCGAAGGTCGAAAGCCCGGCGGATATCCAGGCGGCGGCCGACTGGCTGGCCGAGAACGATGCGCCGGAGACGCTGCGTCTCTGGGCGATGATCGAGACGCCGCGCGGCGTCATCAACGCGCCTGTTATCGCCGAGGCCGGCCGCACCTTCGGCGGGCGGCTCGATTGCTTCGTCGTCGGCCTCAACGATCTGCGCAAGGAGACCGGCGTACCGGATCGTCCGGGCCGGCCCCATCTCGCCCCCTGGCTGATGCAGATCCTGCTGGCAGCGCGGGGCGGCGGGCTCGACGTCATCGACGCCGTGTTCAACGATTTCCGCGATGCGGCGGGCTTCGACGAGGAATGCCGGCAGGGCCGCGACATGGGCTATGACGGCAAGATGCTGATCCATCCGGCCCAGATCGGCCCGGCGAACGAGCGCTTCGGCGTGGAGCAGGTCGCCGTCGACGAGGCGCGCGCGATCATCGCCGCCTTCGCGGCTCCGGAAAACACCGGCAAGGGCGTCATCAATCTCAATGGACGCATGGTCGAGCGACTGCATCTCGATCAGGCCGTGACGCTTGCCGCCAAGGCGGACCTTATCGAGAAACGAAAGGCAAGATCTTGAAACTCTACCGCTTCCTGACCGGCCCCGACGACGCCTCCTTCTGCCACAAGGTGACGGCGGCGCTGAACCAGGGCTGGAGCCTGCATGGCTCGCCCACCTACGCCTTCAATGCCGACACCCAGCACATGCAGTGCGGCCAGGCGGTGGTCAAGGAGGTCGAGGGCAAGGATTATCACCCGGACATGAAGCTGTCGGAGCAGTAGTTGATACTGTCTGTCGCCCATGACGGCCCCTCACCCTGCCCTCTCTCCGCAGGCGGGGCGAGGGGACGTGCCCGGCGCGCAGCGTTGCCGAACGGAGCGTCGTCAGGAGAAATCGAGGGAGCTTGTTGAAGCGAGCGGAAGCCGCGAGTCTCCTTCGCCCCATCTTGACGGGGAGACGGTGCCGGCAGGCGGATGACGGTTTAAGAACCGAGCTTTTTGAAGTGACGCAATTCCGGACGGAAAACCGCTTCACAGTTTTCCTGGAATTGCTCTAACCGCCGACGTGCTCGACGCTGGCCTCGATCCGTTCCATGTCGTCGTCGGAAAGGCCGAAATGGTGGCCGATCTCGTGTATCAGGACATGGGTGATGATGTCGCCCAGCGTCTCCTCGTTCTCTGCCCAATAATCGATGATCGGGCGGCGATAGAGCGTGATCCGGTTGGGGAACTGGCCGGTTTCCATGGTGAAGCGTTCGCCGATGCCGCGGCCTTCGAAGAGGCCGAGCAGGTCGAAGGGCGTTTCCAGCGCCATGTCCTCGAAAACGTCGTCGCTCGGGAAGTCGGCGACCTCGATGATGAGGTCGGTCGTCAGCTGGCGGAACTCCTGCGGCAGGTGGCCATAGGCTTCCAGCGCGAGCTGTTCGAAAGTGGTAAGCGTCGGTGCGTGGCGTTCCCGCCAATCATCGGTGTGGTCAATGCTGGCCATAGGCACTCCTTGTTGCCCTCCATATAACGATTTTGCCTTTGTTTTTCGAGTGTTGAATTCCGCGGACACAGGGGCAGGAATAAATTCTTAGAATTGGCTGTTGACTCATTTGGGAAGCTCTGGAATCAATTAGAACATAACGTGAACATTTATGATGGGAGTTGACCGTCATGGCCGACAAAGCCGTGCAGCGGGAGACGGTACTTTCGCTCCGAGAGACCATAGCCAGGATCGAAAACCGTCGACTTCCGGGCGTCGTGCGTGCCGCCAAGGCGGCTGACCCCGGCGGCTTCCGTCAGCGCGAGGAAGATGAATCCGGCCGCAAGGCGCTTGCGCTCGGGGTTCCGGATCTGGACGCGCTTCTCGAAGGCGGCCTGCCGCTCGAAGGCATGACGGAAATCCGCAATGCCGAGACGCGTGATGCTGGTGCTGCCGCCGGTTTTGCCGCCGCACTCGGTGTGCTCTGCCAGCAGGCGCGCCTGGAAAAGGGCGAGACGGCAGCTCCCGTTCTCTGGATCAGCCAGTCGATGGCCTCCAACGAAGCGGGCATGCCCTATGGGCTCGGTCTGAAAGCTTACGGGCTCGATGTGCGCGGCCTCGTCTTCAGCCTGCCACGCACGGTGAAGGATGCGCTCTGGATCGCTGAAGCCGCGCTTTCCGTCCCAAGCTTCTGTGCCGTCATCCTGGAAATTCGCGGCAATCCCGCAGCCCTGGCGCTTAGTGAAAGCCGGCGCCTGCATGTCCGCTCGCGGGCGGGCCACGTTCCTCTTCTGCTCCTGCGCCAGTCCGGACACGAGGAGGCCAGCAGCGCCTTCTTTCGCCTCCTCGTCGAGCCGGCGCCGGCGCGAGAGCGCCCCCTGCCGGATGGATCGATGCTTCGCGGCAGCATCGGCCATCCCGTCTTTCACGTCATTGCCGAGAAGAGCAGGACTCCTGCACCGCTCGGCTTCTTCCTGGAGTGGAATCCCCATGACCGCCGCCTTTACCCCGTCGAGCCCCTACCAGCCGCTGCTGCGGCAGATCCAGAACCAGCGCATTCTGTCGCTCGCCTTCCCGCATCTTCCGGCCGATCGGGTCGCCCGCAAGCGCTGGGGGAACTCGTGGCTTTCCCGCGGGCGTCCTGAGCATCCGCCCGTTGTCTTCGCCGACAAGGTGAAGAGTGCGATGCGTCTCGTCGCGCTCGACGGTTATGCCGAGAAGCGTGGGTTTCACATTGGCCAAGGGGTTGCCGAGGCTCGGGCCATGTGTCCCGAGATCGACGTGCTGCCGGCCGATCCCGCCGCCGACCGGGCTCTGCTCGAGGGCCTTGCCGATTGGTGTTGCCGCTATACGCCGCTGGTCGCGCTCGATGGCGACAGTGGCCTCTTTCTCGACATCACCGGCTGCGCCCATCTTCTCGGTGGGGAAAAGGCGCTTCTCGACGATCTGCTTGCCCGCCTCTTCCATCTGGGGGTCGAGGCCCGCGCAGCGATCTCCTCTTCCGCCGGGCTTTCCTGGGCGGTGGCGCGCTTCGGGTCCGAAGGCATCATTGCCCCGGATGAGGCCACACGGGTGCTGGCGCCGCTGCCGATGGCGGCGCTCCGGCTGCCGCGGGAGACGATCGAAACGCTTGGCCGGGTCGGGCTCAAGCAGGTCGGCGACATCCTCGAAGCGCCGCGCGCGCCGCTTGCCCGCCGGTTCGGCGCGATCCTGCTTCTGCGTCTCGATCAGGCGCTCGGGCGGGAGGACGAACCTTTGTCGCCACGGCTGCCCGTCGCCGCCCTTTCGGTCGAGCGCCGTCTCGGCGAGCCGGTCCAGGGCGAAGACGATATTTTAGGCCTGACGGAAGAGTTGGCGTTGCGGCTGAAGCCGGAACTGGAAAAGCGCGGGCAAGGCGGACGGCTGTTCGAGCTTCTGCTCTTTCGCGTCGACGGTGCGGTCTTCCGCATCGCCGCCGGCACATCCTCGCCGCTCAACGAGCCGCGGCGTGTCGCCGGTCTTTTCCGCGAGCGGCTGCAGGCGGTGCATGAGGATCTCGACGCCGGCTTCGGCTTCGAAATCCTCAGGCTCTCGGTGCCGAAGAGCGAAAAATACGAGGTGATGCAGGAGGATTTTTCCGGCACGCCGGATCGCGAGCGGCCGCTGGCGGCCTTTGCCGATCGGGTCATGGCGCGGTTCGGCGCGGAGAGCCTGCTGGTCCCGGCTCTCTCGGAAAGCCATGTGCCGGAGCGGGCAGCGACTTTCCGTCCGCTCACGGATCTGGCGCTGATCGGCAAGACCGAGGAGCCGGGGGAAAACATTCCCGCGCCCCTGCTTGCCGCTGCGGCCCGGCCACAGCGGCTCTTTCCAAGCCCCGAGCCGGTGGAGGCCGTGGCCGAGGTGCCGGAGGGGCCGCCGAGAAGCTTCCGCTGGCGCCGCACGTTGCATCGCATCGCGCGCGCCGAAGGACCGGAACGGATTGCCGGCGAATGGTGGCTCGATGGCGAGCCGGCGATGGAGCGCGACTATTTCCGGGTGGAAGATGAGCGCGGCCGGCGGTTCTGGCTGTTTCGCGAGGGCCATTACGGGGCTGCCGCCCCGCCCCGCTGGTTCATGCATGGAGTCTTCGCATGAGCGGTGCCATTCCCTATTTCGAGATCGGCGCCTGGTCGAATTTCTCCTTCCTCGAAGGCGCCTCCCATCCGGGCGAGATGGTCGTTGCGGCAAGCCGCCTCGGCATTGGTGGCCTTGGCATTGCCGACCGCAATACGGTGGCAGGCGTGGTGCGCGCTCATGCGCAGGCCAAGGTGGAGAAATATGCCTTCCAGCCCGGTGCGCGGCTCTCCTTTGCCGAAGATCTGCCTGACGTGCTTGCCTATCCCTTAAATCGCCGCGGCTGGGGCAATCTCTGCCGGATGCTGAGCGCCGGAAACCTGCGCGCCAAAAAGGGCACCTGCACACTCTACGAAGCCGATCTCGTCGAATGGGGCGAGGACCTCTTGCTTGCCGTGCTGCCCGATCCGGTGATCGGCGCGCCGGAGGCAACCCTGCTTGCCGATTTCCTCAAGCGGCTGAAACCGCATTTTGCCGATCGGCTCTATCTGGCGCTGGTGCCGCGTTATGACGGCTTCGACCAGCTTGCCTTTGCCGGACTTGCGACCATCGCCCGCCATGCGGCGGTGAAGCCCGTCGCCACCAACAGTCCGCTGTTCCATGCCGCCGCCCGGCGGCCGCTCGCCGATGTCGTCACCGCCATCCGTGAGCATGTGACCATTGCCACGGCCGGCTACCGGCTGCATGCCAATGCCGAACGGCATCTGAAGACACCTGAGGAAATGACGCGCATCTTCCGCGACTACCCGGAAGCGATCGCCAATACCGGGCATTTCTTTGGGAGATTGAAGTTCTCGCTGTCTGAACTCGAATATCAATATCCGGACGAGAGCATTCCGGGCGAGACGCCGACTGAGACCTTGCGGCGGCTGACGATGGAGGGCGCGCGCGAGCGGTATCCTGAAGGTATTCCGGAGAAGGTTTCAACGCAGATCGAGTACGAGCTCGAGCTGATCGCGGGCAAACGCTACGAGCCCTATTTCCTGACGGTGCGCAATATCATGCAGTTTGCGCGCAGCGTTCCTATCCTGTGTCAGGGCCGCGGGTCGGCGGCAAACTCCACCGTCTGCTATTGCCTGGGCATTACCGAGGTCGATCCATGTGAGACCACCCTGCTCTTCGATCGCTTCCTTTCGACCGAGCGTGACGAGCCGCCGGACATCGACGTCGATTTCGAGCATGAGAAGCGGGAAGAGGTGATCCAGCACATCTACCGCACCTACGGCAAGGAACATGCGGGGCTGACGGCCGCCGTCATCAGCTATCGGGCGCGCTCGGCCGGCCGCGAGACCGCCAAGGCCTTCGGCTTTTCCGAGGACGTGCAGTCGGCGCTCGCCGGCTCGGTCTGGGGCTGGTCGGTCGCCGATCTTTCCGAGCGTGAGGCGCAGGCTGCCGGTCTCGATACGAAGGACCCGACGACGGTGAAGGTGCTCGATTATGCCACCGAACTGATGAGCTTCCCGCGCCATCTCTCCCAGCATGTCGGTGGTTTCGTCATCACCCGCGACCGGCTCGACGAGGTGGTGCCGATCATGAACACGGCAATGCCCGATCGCTACATGATCGAGTGGGACAAGGACGACCTCGACACGCTGAAGATCCTGAAGATCGACGTGCTGGCGCTCGGTATGCTCACCTGCATCGCCCGGGCCTTCGCGCTGCTCGACCGGCATTACGGCGAGAAGAGAACGCTGCATCAGCTCTTCAAGGACGACCAGAAGGACGTCTACGACATGATCTGCCGGGCCGATACGATCGGTGTCTTCCAGATCGAAAGCCGGGCGCAGATGAGCATGCTGCCGCGGCTGAAACCGCGCGTCTTCTATGATCTCGTCATCGAGGTGGCGATCGTCCGGCCCGGGCCGATCCAGGGCAACATGGTGCATCCCTATCTGAAGCGGCGGGAACAGCATGCTTTGAAGATTCCCATCGAATATCCGAGCCCCGAACTAAAGGTGGTTCTGGAGCGAACGCTCGGCGTGCCGCTCTTCCAGGAGCAGGCGATGCAGATCGCCATCACGGCCGCCGGTTTCTCGCCCAGCGAGGCTGATCGGCTACGGCGCGCCATGGCGACCTTCAAGCGCACCGGCACCATCCATACCTTCCACGAGAAGATGATCGAAGGCATGGTCAAGAATGGCTATGACAGGGATTTTGCCGAGCGTTGTTTCAAGCAGATCGAAGGTTTCGGCGAATACGGTTTTCCCGAAAGCCATGCCGCGTCCTTCGCGCTCCTGGTCTATGTCTCCTCCTGGCTCAAGACCTATTATCCCGATGTTTTCTGCGCGGCGCTCCTGAACTCGCAGCCGATGGGGTTCTATGCGCCCGGGCAATTGGTGCGCGATGCAAGGGAGCATGGTGTCCGGGTACGGCCCGTCGATATCAACCATTCGGTCTGGGATGCCGATCTTGAAGAAGGAAGCCTCAATCGCGGCGCCATAGAGCCGCGCCATCGCGAGATGGAGGACGTGATCAAGACGGACAAGGCCATGCGCCTCGGCTTCAACTCGATCAAGGGCCTGAACCAAAAGGAGATGGAGGATAAGCTCGTTGCCAACCGCGGCGCCGGCTACCGGACAGTCCGCGATCTCTGGCTGCGCTCCGGCCTCTCCCGCTCCGCGCTCGAAAGGCTTGCGGACGCGGATGCCTTCCGCTCGATCGGGCTCGATCGGCGCAAGGCGCTCTGGGCGGTAAAGGCCTTGGACGAAAAGAGTGCCGCCGAACGGTTGCCGCTCTTCGACCGGGCGGCGAAGGAAGAGTTGCGGCCGGAACCGGCGATGATCCTGCCGGAGATGCTGCCGGGCGAGCAGGTCATCAACGACTATCGCTATCTCTCCTTCTCGCTCAAGGCGCATCCGGTCTCCTTCCTGCGGGCGGCGCTTTCCGAGCAGGGCATCGTCACCAGCCGCACGCTTGCGACGGCCCCGGTCGGACGGCGGATAACGGTCGCCGGGCTGGTGCTCGTCCGCCAGCGCCCGGGCTCCGCCAAGGGCGTGATCTTCATGACGATCGAGGACGAGACCGGCGTCGCCAATGCGATCGTCTGGCCGAAGGTGTTCGCGACCTATCGGCCGGTGGTCATGGGGGCGCGCCTCGTCAAGATCCGCGGCCGGCTGCAGCGCGAAAGCAGCGTCATCCATGTGGTCGCCGAACACATCGAGGACATCACGCCGATGCTGGGATTGCTGCGTGCAGAGGTGAGACGGTTCGGCGCGAACGACCGTGCCGATGAAACGCTGAGACCGACCGGCGACGCGCGCGAGAAGAAAGCGCAGGGCGATCTACGCTTGGCGAGGGCGCGGCGTTCCGGCAGCAGTCCGGAGCAGACGACGGCCGAGGTGGCGGACGTGATGCCGAAGGGGCGCAATTTCCATTGAGGACAGGGCTCGGATCCCGGCCGCCGCACAGGGCAGCCGGATGGGCTTTCCGATAAAATGGGCAGGTCATCTGACGCGCGGATCGGGACGGTCCGCATCACCATTCGGCAAAGGCTACAGTCGGCGCGCTCGACGAAAGCGGTCTGATAGTGTGTAAAAATGTCGCAGTCGGCGTGCGGCAAGATCGACTTAAGGTCTGCAAGAATAGTCGTTCATATTTCTCTAAAATTTTGAAAAGACGAAGCTTTTTATAAAGTTTAGAGTCGTTCTAATCGACCTGCAACTTCCGCTCGCGGAGTTTTTAGTTGACACTAAATGTCCTGTTTTGCTTTAAGCGCTGACACAGGGCGTTGCGTACGACAGGCGAGACGAAATGCTGGTTTGCAGCTGCAATTTCATCACGGAAAAAGAGATCGAAGACACGATTGTCGGCCTCCTCGACGAGGACTGTTGGCAGCTGATCGTGCCGGCGAAAGTCTATCACGCGATGGAAAAACGCGGCCGTTGCTGCGGCTGCTTCCCGAATGTCGTCGACATCATCATCCGCACCACCGAGCAATATCACGCGCACCGCGACTCGACGGACGCCGAGATATTTGATTTCATGACCCGCCTCAGACAATTCCACGAAGAGAACCGGAGGGCGGACATTGAAAGGCGACAAAAAGGTCATCGAGCAGCTTAACGAAGCGCTTTATCTCGAACTCGGTGCCGTCAACCAATACTGGCTGCATTACCGCCTCCTCGAAGACTGGGGTTACACGCTTCTCGCCAAGAAGGAGCGCGCGGAATCCATCGAGGAGATGCAGCATGCCGACAAGCTCGTCGCGCGCATCATCTTCCTTGAAGGCCACCCCAACCTGCAGACGGTTGCGCCGCTACGCATCGGCCAGAACGTCAAGGAAGTGCTGAAGGCTGACCTCGCCGGCGAATACGACGCCCGCACCGCCTACAAGAAATCACGCGACATCTGTCACGCCGCCGGGGACTATGTCTCCATGAAGCTCTTCGAAGAACTGCTCGCCGACGAAGAGGGCCACATCGACTTCCTGGAAACCCAGCTCGATCTGCTCGACAAGATCGGCGAAGAAAAATACGGCCAGCTCAACGCCGCACCGGCCAACGAGGCCGAAGCCGACTGAGTTCGGCGCAGCTTTCCAAAGGCAAAGGCCGGCGACATCGCCGGCCTTTTTCGTCTGTGAGACGAACTCTCGCTTGGGTCCTTTGAAATTACGCAATTCCGAACGCAAAACCGCTTCACGCTTTTCCCGGAATTGTCTTAAGCGCGTCGCGATCCTTCAGACTTGCCGCTCGCGCTTCAGGTTCTTGATATTCCCTCGCTTCCGCAAAGCCGCTGCGCACTCTTGCGCGACGTCCTTCAGGGCGCGAGATGCGCGAATGCGGTGACGACCTCCTCATAGACCTTGCGCTTGAACGGCACGATCAGCTCCGGCAATTCGTGCATTGGCTTCCACTCCCAGGCGTCGAACTCCGGATCGTGTCCACCCGGCGGCGGGTTGATGGCGATTTCGTCCTCCTCGCCCTCGAAGCGAAAGGCATACCAGCGCTGTGTCTGGCCGCGATACTTGCCCTTGAGGCCGATGCCGATCAGATGCTCGGGCAGATCGTAGTTGATCCAGCCCGGCGCTTCCGCGAGCAGCGAGACCGTCCTCATGCCGGTTTCTTCGTAGAGCTCGCGATAGGCGGCCTTCAACGGATCCTCGTTCTTGTCGATGCCGCCCTGCGGCATCTGCCAGCGCTGCGGCGAGCCGTCATATTCGGAATTGCCGACGGCGATCCGGTGCCCGGCCCAGACGAGGCCTGCGCGGTTCAGCACCATGACCCCGACACAGGGGCGATAGGGAAGGTCCTCCGCTCTGAGTTTCTTGCCCTTTTCCTTGCTCATCGGCTGCCTCTTCTCTTCAATCGCCAAATCATCCTGTCGGATGGCTGTAAGCTAGTTCTGTTGCGGATCCTTGACGAGCGCGGAAACGCCGACGATCTCGATACCGCGTCCCTGTGCCTCGCCGATCCAGGAGGCAATCGCACCGACGCTTTCGTCGAAGGCGGAAGCGACGCCGATGGCGGTGCCATTGCGGCGCGCAATCCGCTCCAGTTCGTCAAGCTTCTTCAGGATCGCGCTGCGGCTGAGCTCCGTGTCGAGCGTCAGGTCGGCAAAGCCGTGCGGTACGTCGAAGGCATCGGCGAGCTTGCCCGAGAGCGATTGCGCCGACGTTCCGTCGTCGAGGAACAGCAGGCCGCGCTTGCCGAGATCGCGCATCACCGGTTCCAGCGCATCGGCGTCCGACAGGAAGCGACCACCGAGATAGTTCATGATGCCGGTGTAATTGGTGATCTCGGCGAGGTTCCGGTGCAGCTCCATCAGGTTCTTCTTGGCGCCGAGGCCGACGCGCAACGCGTTGGGCCCAGGATCGTTCGCCGGATAGTCGAAGGGCTCCATCGGTATCTGCAGCAGGATCTCATGGCCGCTTCGGCGCGCCTCCTGCATCCAGCGCTGCAGGCTGTTTCCGGCCGTGGCAAAGCCCAGCGTCACTTCGGCCGGCAGGTCGCGGATCGCCTTCTGGGTGCCGGTCTGGCTAAGGCCGAGGCCGCCGACGACCAGCGCGATGCGTGTGCCGCGCGCGCCGGACCAGGGCCGTGCATATTGATCCATGGAGCGCAGACCGTCCGGACCGATGATCGGCAAACGTCCGGCTGGGCTGTCTTCCAGGAGATCGTCGTTGGGTATGGCCGCCATCCGCGGATCCTGGCCGCGGATCGGACCGACATTGATCAGGGCCGGGCCCTTGCCGTCGCGGCTGCGCGGTGAAAACTTGGTAACGGTAGAGCCGTCATCGGTGAGCGTGTGTTCGACGTCGGCGCCGGAATAGGCGGTCCCTGGCTCCATCGTTCCGCCCGCACCGGACTGGCCATTTGCCGCTTTCGCTGGCTTCTCGGCGGCGCCCTTGGCGCTCTCGGTTGCTGCCGTTTCAGGCTGGCCCCGCTTCAGTCCGTCCGGCGCAAGCGTGCCCCATAGCGACAGTCCGACAATCGACGCAATACAAATACCAAGAAAAGAGAGCCCGAGCATCCGTCGGGGATCGCGCCTCGCCGCTGGCTTCACCCGCCGGTTCTGGCCCAGGGGGGCATTGAGATCAGTTCCCAAACGGAGCCTCGGTCGATCTGTGCGATGTTGCCGCTCCTGCATGCCTGCTTTGATCATGGTCGATCAAAGGACAAACATGCAGCAATTCAAGGCGCTGCAGCGGCTTTGCGCGTCTGACAGGACGTGCGGCGCTCTAGAGCAAGGCGGCGTTGAGACGCTTCGCAATTCCTCTCCGAGCGCACCGGTGCCTGAGAATCAGCGGCCGCGGCAGCGTCCTTACCCCTATAATTTAGCTGTGTCGCGTTGACCAGTGAGTCTGCTTCCGGCGGAGCGGATGCGCTCGGCTGAAATGCAGAGCGCCGCGTGTTCGTTCGAACACGCGGCGCTCTCATTCCATGCTCGCAGGCTTACTTCTTGAGCTGAGCCTGTTCCGGATTGGCCGGGAAGGCCGGATCCGTCTTCTTGCCGCGCAAGAGGTCGAGCGCGTAGTTGAGCTGCAGGTCGTCCTTCGTCTCCGGCGGCACATAGGCGACCGAGCCCGATCCTTCTTCGGTCTCGCTCTGGCCCTGGATGTGGCCGCGCAGGTCGGACTCGCCCTGGGCCTCGACCTTACCGAGCAGTTCCGGCGGCAGCGGCTGTTCGACCTTGATGTCGGGCGAGATGCCCGTGCCCTGGATCGATTTGCCTGATGGCGTGTAGTAGAGCGCCGTCGTCAGACGCAAGGCACCGGCTTCGCCGAGCGGGATGATCGTCTGGACCGAACCCTTGCCGAAGGAGCGGGTACCGAGCACGGTCGCGCGCTTCAGGTCCTGCAGGGCACCGGCGACGATTTCCGACGCGGAGGCCGAACCGCCGTTGACGAGCACGATGACCGGCTTGCCATCGGTCAAGTCGCCGGGCGTCGCGTTGAAGCGGCGGGTCTCGTCCGGGTTGCGGCCGCGGGTCGAAACGACCTCGCCACGCTCCAGGAAGGCGTCGGAGACGTTGATCGCCTGGTCGAGCAGACCGCCCGGGTTGAGACGCAGGTCGAGGACGTAGCCCTTGAGCTTGTCGGCCGGCACTTCGGCCTTGATCTTCTCGATGCCCTTCTTCAGGTCGTCAAAGGTCTTCTCGGTGAAGGAGATGACACGCAGATAGCCGACGTCGCCTTCGGTGCGGAACTTGACGGCGCGAACGGCGATGACGTCGCGCACGATCGTCAGTTCGATCGGCTTTTCCGCGCCCTTGCGCAGGATGGTCAGCTTGATGGGCGTACCGACCGCGCCGCGCATCTTCTCCACGGCGTCTTCAAGCTTCAGGCCGCGAACGTCCTGGCCGTCGATCTTCGAGATGAAGTCGCCGGCAAGCACACCGGCGCGTGCGGCCGGCGTGTCGTCGATCGGGCTCGTGACCTTGACGAGATCGTCCTCCATGGTGACTTCGATGCCGAGGCCGCCGAACTCACCGCGGGTCTGGGTGCGCATGTCCTCGGCATCGGCCGAGTTCATGTAGCTGGAATGCGGATCGAGCGAGGAGAGCATGCCGTTGATGGCATTCTCGATCAGCTTGTCGTCCTGCGGCGGCGTCACGTACTGCGCGCGTACGCGCTCGAAGACGTCGCCGAAAATTGCCAGTTCGCGATAGGTCGAGGTGTTGGCCGCGACAGCCGGAACGACAGCCGAATAAACCACGCCCATCGCGGTCGCGCCCATCAGCGCCCCGACCAGAACAAGTGAAGCCCTACGTATCATTTCGCGCCTTTCCAACCTCTGCTGCGGTCCACCACGGTCGGGAATCAACCGGTTTCCCGTCTTTCCGGAATTCAATGTAAAGCGTCGGCCGGTCTGTTTCCAGCGCCAAGGCCGCAGCGCTCGCCACTCTTTTTGCGCCCATCGTCGCCAATGGTTCACCGGCCACGACGAACTGCCCGGGCTGTACGCCCACCCTCTCCATCCCCGACAGCACGACGTGATAGCCGTCGCCCGGGTTGAGAATGATCATCTGCCCATAACTGCGGAAATTGCCTGCATAGACGATCCAGCCATCTGACGGCGCAGTCACCAGCGCGCCCGGATTGGTTTCTAACATGATCCCTTGCAGGGAGTGCCCCGTGCCATCTGCATCGCCGAATTTGCGCAACAGCGATCCCGCAGCCGGATAGGCAAGCTTGTTCCTCAGCTCCGAAAACACATATGCGGGGGCAATGCGGTTTTTGTCGGGCACGGCATTGCGGGCCAATTCGCGCGCCGCCTCGCGCTCGGCCTCGCTCATGCGTCGGCGCTCTTCCTCCTGCGCGCGGGCCGCTTCCGCGGCGTCGCGAACGGAGGCGATCTGGCTTTCGAGCGAGCCGATCAGACCTTGAAGATTGGTGGCCTGGCCGGCAAGTTCCTGCGCCTTGCGCTGTTCGGCGGCAAGTTCGCTGGCGCTCGACTGGCGCAGCTTCTCCTTTTCGGCGACCAGCATCGACATGCGGCGCTCTTCTTCGAGATTGGCCGTCATCGCTGCGGTCAACTCTTCACGCTGCCGGTCGATGCCGGCGCGGATGTCCGAGAGCGCCTTGAGGTCCGCCACCAGGTTTTCAGTTTCCTTGCGCAGACCCGGCACGACGGCGCCGAGCAGAATCGCGCTTCGCACCGAGGCCAGCGCGTCCTCCGGCGTCACCAGGATCGCCGGCGGCGGGTTGCGCCCCATTCGCTGCAGCGCGGCGAGAACCTCGGCAAGCACCCCGCGGCGCGCGTGCAGCGACTTGCGGACAGCATCCTCCTTGGTTCGCAGGTCACTCAGTTTCTTTTCGCCGTCGACGATCTGTTGCTCAAGACCCTGCCGCTTCTTGGCGGAATCGACAATTGCGGCGCGCAGCGTCTCGTTGGTCTTGTCGATCTCGGCGATGGTTTCGCTCAGCGCGTTGGCACGCTCCTGCGACAGCGTAATGGTCTTCGAAAGTGCGTCGAGTTCGCTGCGCGTGCTGTTGCGGCGAAGGGTGAGGTCGGCGGCAGGATCCGGCGGACCCTGTTCCTGGCCGGCCATCGTGGCGCCGGGTGGCGTGGCTTCCTGGGCGCCTGCCGGCAGGCCGATCGCAAGCGCGACCGCAAGCGCCGCCGCCTTGCGGCCAAGCCGCCCTGCGTCGCCTCTTCCCATGCTGAAAACGCTGGCCCTGCCTCGGCGCGTCATCGGTTCGCGTGCGTCCATCCGAAAAATATGAAGAAAAAACCTAATCTGATTTGGCGCGCGCGACCAAGCATATTCTCGTTATCACTGCGTGTGCTGCGCCAGGAGTACGGACGAAGAACCCGCGCGTTAGACGCGATGGTACGGGTGCCCGGAGAGAATGGTGACGGCGCGGTAGAGCTGTTCGGCGATCAGGATACGGACGAGCTGGTGCGGCCAGGTCATCTTTCCGAGATTGAGCACGGCATCGGCGCGGGCGTGAAGGCTCGGGTCGAGGCCATCGGCGCCGCCGATCGCAATCATCAGGTCGCGCTTGCCGCTGTCGCGGAACGTGCCGAGCAGCGATGCAAAGCCGTCTGAATCCAGCGCCTTGCCGCGTTCGTCGAGAAGCACGAGCAGGCTGCCATCGGCGAGTGCCTTCTCGAGCTGGGAGGCTTCCTCCCGCTTGCGCGTGTCGGCGTTCGAGGCACGGCTTTCGTTGACCTCGACGACACGGGAGAGCTCGAGGCCGATCGCCGGGCCGGCCTTGGAAAAACGATCGAGATAGCGGGCCGCGAGATCCTTTTCCGGCCCCGCCTTGAGGCGGCCGACTGCGAATAAGCCGATACGCATGACCTTTTCCGTCCTCGCTTGCGCTGCACCGCGCACTGCATAGTTCCTGAAATCGGGTCGATTCAAGGAGAATTCTATGCAGCGTTCATGGAGCCTTGCAGCGTCGTTGCGCGCCTTGTCCGGTTAACGGCCCTGAAGGTCACGATCAGTCGCAACAAACTTCCGGCTGAAAGCGCCGCTCAAGACGGCGACAGCCCTTCAAATTCATGCATGACCGCAACTCGGCTCGTCCGGCATTCAGTTGCGCGGCGACCCGGTCGGTCTCAATGCAGGGTGCCGTCCTCGATCTCAGGAGCTGCCCACATCTTCTCGATGTTGTAGAACTCCCGGATCTCCGGCCGGAAAATGTGAACGATCACATCACCGGTGTCGATCAGCACCCAATCACCGCCTTCCAGACCTTCGACACGGGCATTGCCAAAGCCCCCGTCTTTGAGGTCGGTCGTCAGGTGATCGGCAATGGCCATCACATGCCTGTTCGATCGCCCGGAGACCACGACCATGAAGTCTCCCAGCGCCGACTTTCCGGCAATGTTGATGCTGACGATATCTTCTGCCTTCGAGTCCTCTAGGCTTTCGAGGACCAGTTGAAGCGCACGGACAGCGGCTTCGTCGCTCGATCCCGTGCTGCGCGGGAATGCGGAAACCGCATATCCCTTGGCGTGTGCTGTTGTCAGGGTCTTTCCTTTCCATATGAACAGAACAGGCACTTTCGATTCGAACAAAGATCGAACCGTCCGTGAATTTAGGCATCAAACCGTAGCGGTTTCAAGACAGCAGATCTGATTCCCAGAAAATCATACTCCGCCCGCAGCCCGAAGTGCGGTCGAGCTCATCGACGAGCGCGGTCCGTGAATGAAGGTCCAGGCGGGAGCTGCGTGATAGGCGAGGCGGCGTGCGTCGTCCTCGTCGATGCGCGCCTGGTCGAAGGTCTTGGCCATGCGCGAGGAGAGGTAGGCGAGCGTCGAACCCGGCCGGTCGATGACGGCGATCGGGAAGGTGCGGGCGATCTTCTGCCAGTTCTGCCAGCGGTGAAAGTTCTTCAGGTTATCGGCGCCCATGATCCAGACGAAGCGAATGTCGCGATTGCGGGCGCGCACGATCTCCAGCGTGCGGGCCGTATAGCTCTGCCCGAGCGCCTGTTCGAAGGCCGTCACCTTGATGCGCGGGTTGCGCGCGATCGTTTCGCTCATGGCGATGCGGTCGGCGAGCGGCGCCAGGTCGTTGTGGTCCTTGAGCGGGTTGCCGGGCGTCACCATCCACCAGAGTTGGTCGAGCCCGAGCCGCTGGATGGCCGTATCGGCCACCAGCACATGGCCCTGATGCGGCGGGTTGAAGGATCCACCGAAGAGGCCGACCACCATGCCGCTTTCGACATGGGGCATGCGCAGGTAGCGGGCGTTCACCTTGCCCGCCGTCACCTCAGGGCCTGACCTGTCCAGCACCGCGCACCCGATACTTGAAGGATGTCAACTGCTCGACGCCGACGGGGCCGCGCGCATGCATCTTGCCGGTGGCAATGCCGATCTCGCCGCCCATGCCGAACTCGCCGCCATCGGCAAACTGCGTCGAGGCGTTGTGCAGCAGGATCGCGGAATCGATCTCCGAGAAGAAACGGTCGACCACCGCAGGATCCTCGGCGATCACCGCTTCCGTATGCGCCGAAGACCAGGTGCAGATGTGTTCGATGGCGCCGGAAATGCCGTCGACCAGCTTCACGGAGATGATGGCGTCGAGATACTCCGTCGCCCAGTCCTCATCGGTTGCGGTCTTCAGTCCGTCGACAGACCCTGCGAGTTCATCCGACACCCGCACTTCGCAGCCGGCCGCAAGCAGGGCGCTCAGCAGCGGCTTGACCAGCCGCTCGGCGTCGTTGCGGTCGATCAGCAGCGTTTCGGCCGCGCCGCAGATGCCGGTGCGACGCATCTTGGCGTTGACGACGATCTTTTCCGCCATGGCAAGGTCGGCCGAGGCGTCGACATAGATGTGGCAGAGCCCCTCGAGATGGGCGAAGACCGGCACGCGCGCCTCGTTCTGGACGCGGGCGACGAGGCTCTTGCCGCCGCGCGGTACGATGACGTCGATCGCGCCAGCGAGACCCGAGAGCATGGCGCCGACCGCGGCGCGATCGGCGACCGGCACCATCTGGATGGCGTGTTCGGGTAGGCCGGCGGCCTTCAGCCCTTCGACCAGGCAGGCGTGAATCGCGCTTGAGGAATGGAAGCTGTCGGAGCCGCCGCGCAGGATCACGGCATTGCCCGCCTTGAGGCAGAGCGCGCCGGCGTCGGCGGTTACGTTCGGCCGGCTTTCATAGATGACGCCGATGACGCCGAGCGGCGTGCGCACGCGCTCGATATGCAAGCCGTTCGGCCGGTCCCATTCGGCGATCACGTCGCCGACCGGATCCTTGAACTCGGCAATCGCGCGAATGCCGTTCGCCATGTCGCGGATGCGGCCTTCGGTGAGCGTCAGGCGGTCGATGAAGGCACTGGCGACGCCGGTCTTGCGGGCGTTTTCGAGGTCGATCGCATTGGCGGCGAGGATCTCGTCCTTGCGCGCAAGGATGGCGTCGGCCATGGCGATCAAGGCGGCGTGCTTGCGTTCGGCGCTGGCGACGGCAAGCGGACGGCTGGCGGCCTTGGCTCGGCGGCCGATCTCCAGCATGACGCTTTCGACGTCGTCCTTGTTCTTCACCTCGTCAAGCATGGACCTCATCCTTCCGGCTGCCCTCGTCTTGGGCGCGTTTTCCGGTCATCACCATATCATCGCGGTGCACCATGGCGGCGCGGCCGGCATAGCCGAGGATCGCGGCGATCTCGGCCGATTTCTTGCCGGCGATCTGGCGAGCCTCGTCGGCGTCGTAGCCGGCGAGGCCGCGGGCGATCTCGCGGCCCGATACGCCAAGAATGGCGATCGTGTCGCCGCGGCTGAAGCTGCCGGTGACGTTGCGGACACCGGCCGGCAGCAGGCTCTTGCCCGAGCGCAGCGCCTCTTCGGCGCCGGCGTCGACGCTGAGCGTTCCGGCCGGCAGCAATTGCCCGGCGATCCAGGTCTTGCGCGCGGTCACCGGCGAACCCGATGGGGCAAACCAGGAGGAGCGGGCGCCTTCCTCGATCGCGGCGAGCGGATGGTTCGGCTTGCCGGAAGCGATGATCATGGCGCAGCCCGCGGTCGTCGCGATCTTGCCGGCATCGATCTTGGTGCGCATGCCGCCGCGTGAAAGCTCGGAGGCCGCACCGCCGGCCATCGCTTCGATTTCGGGCGTGATCTCGGCGATCGTTTCCAGGAAGCGGGCGTTCGGGTCGAGATGCGGCGGGGCGGTGTAGAGCCCGTCGATATCGGAGAGCAGCACCAGCAGGTCGGCGCCGACCATGGTGGCGACGCGGGCGGCGAGGCGATCATTGTCGCCATAGCGGATTTCCGTGGTTGCCACGGTGTCGTTCTCGTTGATGATCGGCACGGCACCGAGCTTCAGCAACTGGTTGATCGTTGCGCGGGCATTGAGATAGCGGCGGCGCTCCTCGGTATCGCCGAGGGTCAGCAGCACCTGGCCGGCAACGATGGCGTCGGTCGAAAGGCTCTCCGACCAGGCGCGGGCCAACGCGATCTGGCCGACGGCGGCCGCCGCCTGGCTTTCTTCCAGCTTCAGCGCGCCGGACGGCAGCTTGAGCACCGTGCGACCGAGCGCGATTGCGCCTGACGAAACGACCAGCACCTCGACGCCTTTGGCCTTGAGGCCGGCGATATCGGCGCACATCGCGTCGAGCCAGGATTTCTTCAGCCCTGTCGCGCGATCGACGAGGAGTGCCGAGCCAATCTTGATGACGACCCGGCGATACTTCAGGAGCGGCTTGCGGGTCTTGGTCATCTCAGACGTTCTCCTCGCCTGCCTTCGCAGCGACGATGACGCCACGAAGGGCCCTCAGCGCTTCGGTCATGCCCTTGCCGACGGCGGCGGAGAGCAAGAGCGGCGGCGAGCCGCAGGCCTTCGCCAGCGCCTTGCTCTTCGCCTTCAACTCGTCCTCGTCCAGCACGTCGATCTGCGACAGCGCCACGATCTGCGGCTTGTCCTCAAGGCCGCCGCCATAGGCTTCGAGCTCGTGTTTCACCGTCCTGTAGGCCTTGGCGACATCTTCTTCCTGGGCCGAAACCAGGTGCAGCAGCACGCGGGTGCGCTCGACATGGCCGAGGAAGCGGTCGCCGATGCCGACGCCTTCATGCGCCCCTTCGATCAGGCCCGGGATGTCGGCGATGATGAACTCGTTGCCGTCGATGGTGGCGACGCCGAGATTGGGATGCAGCGTCGTGAAGGGATAGTTGGCGATCTTCGGACGCGCGCGGGTGCAGGCGGCGAGGAAGGTCGACTTGCCGGCATTCGGCAGGCCGACGAGGCCGGCGTCGGCGATCAGCTTCAGCCGCAGCCAGAGGGTCTTCTCGTCGCCTTCGAGGCCCGGATTGGCCCAGTTCGGCGCCTGATTGGTGGACGACTTGAAATGCGCGTTGCCGAAGCCGCCATTGCCGCCGGCGGCTAGCCGGTAGCGCTGGCCCTCGGCCACCATGTCGACGATCAGGGTCTCGTTGTCTTCCTCGAAGATCTGCGTGCCGACCGGTACCTTCAGCGTCACGTCGTCGCCGCCGGCGCCGGTGCGGTTGCGGCCCATGCCATGCTGGCCGGTCTTGGCCTTGAAGTGCTGCTGGTAGCGGAAGTCGATCAGCGTGTTGAGACCGTTGACGGCCTCCACCCAGACGTCGCCGCCGCGACCGCCATCGCCGCCGTCCGGTCCGCCGAATTCGATGAACTTCTCGCGCCGGAACGAGACGGCGCCTGCGCCGCCGTCGCCGGAGCGGATATAGACTTTCGTTTCGTCGAGAAATTTCATTGGGCTGCCATCTGTTCGGTAAAGGTGCGCGGTCTTAGTTCATGGTGAGAGCGGGATGCGGGCGGAAAACCGCATACACTTTTCCTCATCCCGCTTTATTTTGCCGCCATCGATATAGGCGGTTTATTCGGAGGTCAAAGAATATCGTGCGGTTTGTCAGCTACAACATCCAATACGGCATCGGTCTCGACGGCCGCTTCGATCCCGAAAGGATCGCGGCCTCGATCGGGGACGCCGATATCATCGCGCTGCAGGAAGTGACGCGCGGCTTCCACCGCAACGATCACGTCGATCTCGTCGCTCGCTTCGGAAAGCTGTTCCCGGGTCATTTCGCGGTCTTTCACGCGCCTTGCGACATCGACATCGGCTCGGCGATCGAAGACGGGCGGGCCGTCAGCCGCCGCTTTCAATTCGGCAACATGATCCTGTCGCGCTGGCCGATCCTTTCGACGCGGCCGATCCCCCTGCCGCGCACCCGCACGATCAGCCCGATGAACCTGCAGCGCGGTGCGACCGAAGCGTTGATCGCGACGCCCGGCGGTCCGCTCCGGGTCTATTCCGTACATCTCGACCATGTGCTGCCGGCAGAGCGCATCGCCCAGATCCGCTATCTCAAGGACCGGCTGCTCGGCTATCCGCTCGAAGGCGGCGCAATCACCGGGGCGGCCGATTTCGGCCTGGCCGAGCCGCCGCATCCGGAAGACTTCGTCGTCATGGGCGATTTCAACATGGAGCCCGAGACGCCGGAATACAACACCATGGTCGGTTCGCGCGACGCCTACTACGGTCGCTCGCTGCGGCTCGAGAACCCGGTCGATGCGCTCGCCCATCTCGGTCGGCTGACGCCGGAAAGCTACAGCTGGATTCATCCCGAAAACCCCGAAAGACGCATGCATCTCGACTATTGTTTCCTGAGCGCCGGCCTTGTTTCGCGGCTGACGGACGCCTGGATTGACTATGACGCCAAGGGCTCCGACCACCTGCCTGTCGGCTTCACGCTCGCATGATAAATCCCCCGCGAAGTGAGCTTCGCGGGGGTGTCTTTCAATGTGGTCGACGCAGATCGGCAGCGGTCAGCCGCGTTTCGATATGCGCGACCATGGCATTGCGGGCGAGTGCGTAGACCTGGCTGCAGCCGGTGATCTGGAACCCGATCTTCTCCTGCACCTTCAGCGAGCTCGGATTGTCGGCAAAGACGCCCGAATGCAGCGTCGTTTCCGGCATGCGGCGGAAGAAGCGTTCGACCGCCGCATAGGTCGCTTCGGAGGCAAAGCCCTTGCCCCAGTAGAAACGGTTCAGCCAGTAGCCGACATGCCATTGGCCGTGCCGGAGCTCGATGCCGACGCAGCCGATATGCACGTCGTCGCCCGTGGTGACGGCGAAGGTCCAGTCGGGCGTCAGCCCCGAGGTCTGCGCGGTCAACCAGTCGAGCGCATCCTGCAGATCGTAAGGCGCCGGCACGCGCGCCAGCATGCGCGCCACCTGGAAATCGCCGAGCGACTGGGCGATCGCCTCGGCGTCATCTCGCCGGTGCGGGCGCAGGATGAGGCGCTTCGTCTCGATGACCGGGCAGGGGCCCGGACCGGGGCGGGCGACGAGCCGCTGGCGTTCGGAAACGAGCGCGTTCATCGCATGCCTCCCCAGCTTCTCAAGGAGACCCAGGTCTTGCGGTCGAGCCGGTACCACTCGACGGCGATCGAGCCGCCGAGCGCCAGGCTGCCGACCATGCCGCTGCCCTGGAACTGGAAGCCGCACTTCTGGATGACCCGGCGGGACGCCAGATTCATGACCCGGCAGCGCGCATCGATCTGGTCGATGTCGCGGGTGCGGAAGGCCATGTCGGTCAGGACCTGGGCGGCCTCGGTGGCAAAACCCTGGTTCCAGTAAGGCTCGCCCAGCCAGTAGCCGAGTTCCGCCGTCTTGCCGTCCGGATGCGGCTCGATACCGCAGCAACCGAGAAATGCGCCGTTGTCCGCCTTGGTAATCGCGTAGACGCACTTGCCAATCGTGCCGGCTTTCGCGCGTCGCACGAAGTCGGCGGCATCGGCCGTCGTGTACGGGTGCGGCATGCGCGAGACCATGGTCGCGACATTGGCATTGTTGGCAAGATGGGCAAGGGCGTCGATATCGTCTTCATGAGGGGCGCGCAGAACGAGCCTGGGTGACAACAATATCGGGCAATCGGTCCTTGACCGTTGGGGCCTCAGCCTCTGCTCGGGAGACCGGGATTGGTCTTCCCTCAACAACTCGGTTTGCATGGTTTCCTCCAGAAACGAAAAAGGGGAGTTGGGTCTTGCCCCATCTCCCCTTTTCAAGTCTGGCCTGGAACCATCAGGTGCGTCAGCCGGGTCGATGAGACGCCGGCTGTTTTAGAGCGCTACCGGCTTATTCCGCTGCTTCGGCTTTCGGCATTACAGACACGTACACGCGGCCATTGGCCTTCGTACGGAAGTCCACGTTGCCGGCCGTAAGTGCAAAAATCGTGTGGTCCTTACCGAGGCCGACATTGGCGCCCGGATGCCACTTCGTGCCGCGCTGGCGCACGATGATGTTGCCTGCAACGACGTTTTCGCCGCCGAACTTCTTCACGCCAAGGCGCTTGGACTCAGAATCGCGACCGTTACGCGACGAACCGCCAGCTTTTTTGTGTGCCATTGGTGTTCTCCTTTAAACCTTAGATCCAGGAACTCAGTTTGCAGCGGCTTCGGCGGCAGCTTCGGTCTTCTTCGAAGCCTTCTTCGCCTTGCCACCGGCAGCAGCGATGTCCAGGATGCGGACGGTCGTCTGGTGCTGGCGGTGACCGCGCGAGCGCTTGGAGTTCTGGCGGCGACGCTTCTTGAAGGCGATGACCTTCTTGGCGCGGCCCTGTTCCACAACTTCAGCGCTGACAACGGCGCCTTCGACAAACGGAGCACCGATGGTTGCATCGGCGCCGACGCCGACCATCAGGATCTCGGTGAATTCGATCTTGTCGCCTGCAACGCCTTCCAGCTTTTCGATGGTGAGGACGTCGTTGGCGGCCACGCGGTACTGCTTACCGCCGGTCTTGATGACTGCGAACATTCTTTATCCTTTCATGTTCGATCCGGCTCTTTGCCCAAGGACAAGGCCGTCTTTTTGTCAGTCGACAGGTAAAGTGGAGACTTATAGGTTTCCACCAGTGAAAGGGCGCAAATCACACCCGATGCGGAGCAGCCAGGCCACACCACTTCATTGCGCGGATTACGGGAATCGCGCGTGTGTGTCAAGGCGAAAGCAACAGGGCCGTTACATATTCTTCAAACAGGCACTTGCCAGCACCCGAATCTGCCGCTATGAACCCGACCGCGCTCACCGAGCGCCAACCAGTTATGCGGAGAGGTGGCAGAGTGGTTGAATGCACCGCACTCGAAATGCGGCATAGGTGCAAGCCTATCGGGGGTTCGAATCCCCCCCTCTCCGCCAGACTCTTCTTTTATCTCGCCACAGTATGATGTCACGGGGCAGCCCCACTTTGGGGGGGCGGTCTTGCACGACGTTTGATCCCCGGCCCCTCGCAAGGCCAAGGATCGGATCCGTCCTGCATCACTTCTTCGGTGATTTCTCCGCGGGCGTTGGAGCGGCCTGCAGGTCGCCGAGGAGCGACGAAATGGCGTTTTCGCCGTTGAAGCCGGCTTCCTTCAAGAGTTGATCGAGCACCGGTTTATTGGCCTGGTAGGCGAGCAATTGACCCGCCAGGCCGTCGCCGAGTCCGATTCCGTTGGTGGTGCCTTCGCCGCTGGCTCCGCGTCCCAGCAGGCCGCCGGTGTCGAAGATGCGGATGTCGGAGATCTTCTCGATCGGCTTGACCGCCTCGGCCAGCGCTTCGGGAATGATGCGGATGCGTTCGCGCAGGATTTCGAACTCGATGATCGCAGAACTCAGCTTGTTGCGGGCTTCGTTGAGCAGCGCTTCGCTTTCCGCTGCGGCCTTGCCGGTTTCGAGCACGCCCTTGGCCTTGATGATCGCGGCGTCGGCCTCGGCGGTGGCAAGCGTCTTGATCGCATCGGCCTGGTCGAGGGCCGCCTGCTTTTCGGCTTCGGCGCCGACGGTCACGGCCGTTGCTTCAGTTTCGGCATTCTTGCGCGCGTCGATGACGGCGATCTGGCGTTCACGTTCGGCGATTTCCACGGCCTTTGCGGTTTCTACCTTTTCTTCCGCGGCAATCGCCAGCGCACGGGCGGTTTCAGCCTTGGCCTTGGCTTCCGATTCCTCTCGGCTCTTGTTGGCGACGGCAATGGCGCTTTCCTGGGAAACGATCTGCAGGTCGCGCTTGGCTTCCGTGTCGCGCTGCTGCACGGCGCGGGTGGCATCGATGTTGGCGCTTTCACGCGCTTGCTTGGCGAGCGCTTCGCGTTCAGCGATCGCCTGTTCGGCGGCGATGCGGGCCTCTTCCTCGGCGCGCTTGGCCGCCTGTTCCTGCTGCGCGGTTTCGGCGCGCGTGGCGGCCGATTTGTTGGCGATGTCGCGTTCCTGGTTCAGTTCCGCCTCGCGCTTGGTGCGCTCGATGGTCAGCGATTGCTGACGGGCTTCCAGGTCTTTCTGAGCGATGGCGACTTCGGTGTCGCGCACGATCTCGTTGCGCTCTTTCTTGCGGCCCTCGGTGATGCGGGTCAGCGCCGCAAGACCATGGGCGTCGAAGAAGTTGTTGGCATTGAAATGCTTGATATCCGTCTGGTCGAGACGGGTGAGCGAAACGGATTCGAGTTCGAGACCGTTCGATTGCAGGTCGGCACCGACCGCCTCCTGCACCGCCTTGACGAAATCCATGCGCTGTTCCTGCAGCGCGTCGAGGCTCATGGTGGCGGCGACGGAGCGCAGACCGTCGACGAACTTCGCCTCGATCAGCACGCGCAACTGCTCCGCATCATTGGTGCGGTCGCCAAGCGTCTGGGCCGCAAGCGCGATCGAGGAGGCATCGGGCTTCACGCGGACATAGAATTCCGCGCCGATATCCACGCGCATACGATCCTTGGTGATCAGCGCGTCGCCCTCGCCGCGGCGAACCTCGAGGCGAAGCGTCTTCAGGTTGACGCGGGCGATCGAGTGGAAGATCGGAAGCACGATGGAGCCTCCGTCGAGGACCACCTTCTGGCCGCCGAGGCCGGTGCGCACATAGGCTTCGTCGCGGCTCGAGCGGGTATAGAGCGATGCAAGAACAAAGCCGATGCCGAGGATCAGGACAATGCCGATGCCGGCCGGCACCAAGAGTTCGTAAAACATGGTTGCTCCGTGAGGATGAAGGATCGGGGAGAATTAAGGATTGGGCGGCGTCAAAAGGTCTGACGGCGCGGATATCGCAATGAAAATGTCGGAAACGCGATCGACGACGAGGACCTGTGCGCCGATGGCGATCGGTTGCTCGTTACGGGCGGCCCGTGCGCGCAGCACATGCCAGTTGCCGTGGCGATCCTTCAGGCGGATGCGTCCCGGCAGGCCCTGGTCCAGCGGACCGACCGTGACTTCGCCGCTGCGGCCGACGAAATCGCCGAGATCGACGACATAGCTTTCGTCACGCGGGACGATCTTCGCCACCCACCGGCTCGACGTGCGGACGGCGGGGAACGAGAGCGCAAGCGCCGGCAGGGCTGCTGCAAGCGCCGGCAACGGCACCCACAAGGCTCCTGCCACCGCCTGAATGACAAAACCGGTCATAGCGAAGAGGCCGAGGAAAAGCATCAGCAGAACAAGCAGCGGCACGCCACCGACATTGAACCAGGACATCAGGCCGCCCAGCGCGTTGTGGTCGTCCAGCCAGGCCTTGTCGATCGCCTCGCCCAGCGAAAAACCGAGCAGCAGGCAGAGGATCTCTATGCCGGTGAAGGCGGTCAGCATCACCGCTGCAATCGCGAATGGCAGGGATTCTGGAGCGAGGAAGAACTGCATGGGCGTCAGTGCTGCTTTGCCTTGAACTCAGCCAAGCGCGCCTCGATGGCCCTGTCGCGATGCAGGCGGTCGAGCTCGTCCAGTACGGCACTGTTGCTGTGTTCTCCGCCCGGAACGCCCGTTGCGCGGGAGACGGCGGCGGCGGCACGGGCGGCACCTTCCACGGGGCTCGCTTTTGCCAGGCCGGGCGCTTTGCTCTCGGGGAACTGGGCGATGCTGCGCTTGAGATCGGCAAGCCGCGCTTCGGCTTCGCGGCGGGTGGCAAGCACCGCCTGCAGCGCCTGCTGGCCCTCTTCGAGATCGGTGCGGGCGCCGGCCAGAGCCTTGTCCAGCGCGGCAAGTTGCGATTCCAGATCGATCTGGCGCGCGACACCGGCCTTGGCAAGGTCCTCGCGGGCGGCGGAGATCGCGGTCCGGATTTTTTCGTCCAGTTTCTCGAGATCGGCGCCGATTTCGTCGCGGCGGCTGAGGATGCGATATTCCTCGGCGCGCGCCTGGCCGATATCGACCCGAGCCTCTTCGGCGGCCGCGTCGATTTCGCGGAGCGCCTGTTCGACGATCACGATCTTGTTGCTGCCTTCCGCCTTGTCGATGGCGGCATTGGCGAGGCCTGCGATCAAGCGGCCCATGCGGGAGAGGATGCCTTCATTCGTCATCGTTTTCTTCTCCGTTCGGTCGGAATGCGTGGTGACGCCGATGTGGATCTGGTAGCCGCCGTTTTGTGCAGCGAGCTGGGCGGCGAAGATATTCAAGGTGCCGGGCGAATAGCCGGCGACATCGTATGGGATCGCGACGCGACCGCGCACGGTGGCAACGGTCAGGTCCGACGGGCCCTTGAGCGTAAAAAGCTTGTCGTCCAGAGGCAGCCTGTCGGCGCTGGCCACCTGTCCCCGGTTCGCCGCGAAATCGCGCAGGCCCAGCGTGACCATCCGCGCCGGAAGCCCCGTGCGCTCCCGGACTGTTTCGTAAGCAAGCTCGTGCAGCGTTACGAGATTGGCCCCCGCCTTTTGACCAGCGAGTTCATTGAGCATTGCCAGCATGTTGGCGTAAGCAACGAAGGTTTCCTCCAGAGCGTGCCTGGCCTCCTCGTCAGGCGCGAGATCGTAACACAAGATCGACGTGTGGTTGCTCTGAGCCATAAACAATTACATAAAGCACCGCTTTTGTGCTTTCAAGGATCAGCTCAGTTTTAGGTTGCAATTTTCTTACGTTGAACGCGACTACGGTTTCAGCGCTTGCAAAGCGGGACGGAACCAGCAGAGGCGGGTGACATCGGAAGCGCGAAAATCGCCCGGCGAAATCAATCCCCCTTGTTGTCCCGCAACCAAATCTCCAGCGCCGCAATCACCGACAGCCGCAGGCTTGCGCCCTTGGACAAGGCGTGGGTGAGGGACATGTCGTCGCCTGCGAAACCCATCTCGGCCATGATGTCGTTCGCGCGCATCCGGCGGCGGTTCATGACGGTGCGGATTTCGGCGATCGCTTCGGGAAGCAGGTAGCGGCCGCTGGCGATGGCGGAGGGCTGGTGCGCTGCGCGTGGCGGATCGATTTCAACCGGTGTCGTGGCCAGTTTCACGGCGTCGTTGCTGCTCAGCCAGTTCAGGAAAGCCTCGCGTTCGGCGGGGCTTGCCTTGGTCCAGGAATTCTTGAGCTTGTCGAGACGGGTGCGCTCGTCCTTGAGCCCGGCCGCGACGAGCGCCTTGCGCAGCGACGGGATGCGGCCGGAGAGCAGGTCCGCATGGATCTCAGGGAAATCGAGCTTCAGGCGCTGCATGTCACCGGTTTCGTCGCGCTTGGTTTTCTTCGACATGCTCATTCCCGCGTCGTTCGTCCAGGCCGTTTCAGCGGAAACGTCCCGTCTCCGCAGCCGTGTAAATAAGGCGAAGGGGCGCTTTCGCGTTTCTGGCGCAGCGGCGCGGATCAAGCAGCGTGCCTGAGCCGAGCTGATCTCGTCCAAGCCTCCGCCGCGCTCCGCGCTTCTGCGCGACATGCTCTAGCGTGGTCGATCGCCCGGCGCGAGCGAAATAGCCCACTATCCTCTGTCCTTTGCGGACCATTGCCGATAGAACCGGGATCGAAGCGGTGCTGCGGCGCGATATCCGATCGGTATGTTCGCTCGACGCCTTGACGTCATGCATCCAGCTTTACGCAAGTCCCTTCGCCTATCGTCACCTCAATGGCCGGGATGTGACACGGCGAATGAAGGACAATGATATGTCAAAGGATATCGAACATTACCGCGACCCATCCGATTCGATGGTCGCCCTCTATCTCGCCAACAACGACGGCGACGAACTCACCGATGCCCTGGTTGCCGCGCTTGAAGACGCGTTCCGAATTCTGCGCGACGAGATCTCCGGCGAGACGATGCACTGAAGCGGTGACGCATCCGGAAGCGTCAGCGCCAAGCGGCGTAGGCGTGCTTCGGTGGGCTCGCATTGACCACAGCGGATAAGGGGTTGTAGGGGTCCGCTTGGGTAAGCCCCCCTTGCTAACGGATGCGCTGGCTCAGGCCACCGGCCAAGCCAGGCTGCTCACAGGCCGGGGCGCCGTTGCATAGCGATCGCCTGCCACGTCAGTTATTCCGCAGCAGCGCCTCCACCGAAAGCGCGGCCGTCAGCACGGCCGCATCCGTTCCATTCTGCCCCACCAGCATCATGCCGGCCGGGCGCAAGAGGCCCGGCATCGGCAGCGTGATGGCGTTCAGGTCGAACTGGTTGGCGATCTGGCAATTGCGCAGCAACAGATCCTCCACGCGGTTGTATTCCGCCCGGTCCGCTTCGACGCTTGCGATCGGCACGGCGGCGATCGGCGTCGTCGGCAGCGCGATGAGATCGTAGGGCGAAAGCCGCTCGTCCATTGCGGCGGCGAGCCCGCGCCGCGTTTCCAGCAAGGCGGCGATGGCCGCATCGGGTACGGTGAGACGGCGCCGAAGCGGGAGCTTGACCCTGTCGTCGACGGGGGCCGCGGCGTCATTCAGCCAGCCGGCATGGATGCGGCTTGCCTCCATGCCGGCGATCGAGCCGATCCTGGTTGCTTCGCCGAGCTTCTCGATCAGGTCCTCTAGCGTGAAGTCGACGATTTCGGCGCCGGCCTTGGCCAACCGGTCGAGGCTTGCCGAGAAAGCATCGGCGATTTCGGGCGAGAGGTCTTCGAGCAGCCTTCCCCGGGGAAGGCCGATGCGAAGCCCTGCAATCGGGCGGGCGACGGGCGGTTTCGGTTGCTCGCCGGCGATCACGGCGTCAGCCATCGCGCAATCGGCAACCGTTCGCGCAAGCGGCCCGAGCGAATCGAGGACGGGCGACAGCGGAAAGGCGCCGGCGAGCGGGATGCGGCTGGCGGTCGGCTTGAAGCCGACGATGCCGTTCAGTGCCGCAGGGATGCGTATGGAGCCGCCGGTGTCGGAACCGATGGCGATGTCGCAGGTGCCTTCGGCAGCCGAAACCCCGGCGCCGGAAGATGAGCCGCCGGGGATGAGGCTCTCGTTGGTGGCGTTGCCGGGCACCGGGTAGTGCGGATTGAGGCCGACCGCGGTGAAGGCGAACTCGGTCATGTGGGTCTTGCCGATGATCACGGCACCGGCAGCGCGCAGTCGCTGGACGACGAGGGCATCTTTCTCGGCCGGGACCGCATTGCGGCGGATGATGGAGCCGGCAAGCGTCGGTTCGCCCGCAATGTCGAACAGGTCCTTGATCGAAACGATCTTGCCGTCGAGCGGACCAAGGCTCGCGCCGTCCCGTCGGCGTCGGTCGGAGGCATCGGCTTCCGCGCGGGCATTTTCCGCACAGAGGCGTACGAAGGCTTTTTCTTCGCGCCGGCGATCGTTGAGCCGGCTCAGGATCTGTTCCAGGCGGTCGCGGGCGGGAGCGTTGGCGAAGTGAGACACGATGATGACCTGTCGATTTGGTGTCGCGGCGCGGCGGCGTGAGGCGGGATCGTTGCCCGGATTCGCAGTGCGGTCAGGCGTTCTTCTTTGATAGCAGCATTGGCGGCGAAAGCCATTGCTGCGATGCCGATGAGATGGTCTCGACCTTCACCGAACTGTCGCCAAATCGTTCAAATAGTTTCATGCGGCTGTTACGTCGCTGACATCGGCATGACCAAAGGTCCGGCACGCGCGGTCGCGCTGCCGAATCGGAGGTCTGTTTGGCCGATATCCTCAAGACGCTTTCCCGGCGTTCTTTCCTGCTTTCCGCCGGTGCCGCGGGGTTCGTCGCCTCATCCGGCCTTGCAACACCCTTCTATGCCAGAGGCTACGGCCGACCGGAGTTCATTCACGGCGTGCAATCGGGCGATGTCGATACATCCTCCGGCATGATCTGGACACGAGTGGATCGACCGTCGCGCGTGTCGGTCGAATATTCGACGACCGAGAGCTTCGCCAATTCGGTTCGGCTTGCCGATCTCACGGCGACGCCCCAAACCGATTGCGCGGTCAAGTGTTCGCTCGACGGGCTGCTGCCGGACCAGGATATCTTCTACCGTTTCACCGCCACCGATCTTTATGATGTCAATCGTGTCTCCGAGCCGGTGGTCGGCCAGTTTCGCACCGCCCCTTTGCGCAAGCGCTCGGTCCGGTTTGTCTGGTCCGGCGATACCGCGGGCCAGGGCTGGGGCATCGACGATATCGGTATGAAGACTTATTCGACCATGCGGCTGCACGAGCCGGATTTCTTCATTCATTCCGGCGATACGATCTATGCCGACAATCCCATCCCCGACGAGGTCCCGCTTCGCGATGGCGGCGTCTGGAAGAACCGGGTGGTCACGCATGAGAAGCGCGACGTGGCGCGCACGCTGGAAGAATATCGCGGCCAATGGAAATACAACCTGCTCGACGAGCATGTCCGGCAGCTGAATGCCGTCTGCCCCACCTTCTATCAGTGGGATGACCATGAGGTCCTGAACAACTGGTCGGCCTCGACCGATCTTCGCGACGATCCGCGCTATCCGGAAAAGGATGTCGCCGTCTATGCCGAGCGGGCGGCGCGGGCGTTCAACGAAATGACGCCGATCCGCACGCCGGCGACGCAGCCCGGACGCATCTTCCGCAAGGTCGGTTACGGGCCGCTGCTCGACGTGTTCTTCGTCGATCTCAGGTCCTATCGCGGCGCCAACCAGGGCGAGGGCGGCGGCGCGCTGTTCGGCTGGCGGCAGGCGGACTGGCTGAAGCGCGAACTTGCCGCCTCGCGCGCGGTCTGGAAGGTGATCGCCTGCGACATGCCTGTTGGACTCGTCGTCTGGGACGATTATGCCAACAGGCGCGGTTCGGACGCGATCGCCAATGGCGACAATGGTGCGCCTCAGGGACGTGAGCGCGAATTCGCCGATCTCCTCACCTTCATCCGCGACAATGGCATCAACAACCTCGTCTGGCTGACGGCGGACGTGCACTACACCGCCGCGCATCGCTACGATCCCGAACGCGCTGCCTTCAAGGACTTCACGCCCTTCTGGGAGTTCGTGTCGGGGCCGCTTCATTCCGGCACCTATGGGCCGAAGGAACTCGACATGACCTTCGGGCCGGAGGTCCGCTTCATCAAGGCGTCCGGCGGCGGCATCGACAGCAACCTGCCGCCATCGGCCGGTCTGCAGTTCTTCGGCATCGTCGATATCAACGGCCAGACGGAGCAGATGACGGTCCGTTTGATGGACCGGCAGGACCAGGAACTCTGGCGGGTGACGCTCGATCCGGCCGCGATTGCATGACGAATCTGGTCCGGGTCGGCCACTTCCCAAACCCTGTTTGCGAGACCCCCGGCGGGTGCAAACCCATGGCCTACCGGCATTTGAACGCGGCGCTCGTGCGCGCGCCCCCTTTCGCAATCGCAAAAAAACCTGTATGAGCGCGACCATTGAAAAAGCGGCGTGGCCCATCGGGGCTTGCCCTGAACCTCCGAGACGAAAAATGAGCATTCGTAACATCGCGATTATCGCGCACGTCGACCATGGGAAAACGACCCTTGTTGACGAGCTCCTGAAGCAGTCGGGCTCGTTCCGCGAAAACCAGCGCGTTGCCGAACGCGTCATGGACTCGAACGACCTCGAAAAAGAGCGCGGTATCACCATTCTTGCCAAGGCGACTTCGGTCGAATGGAAGGGAACCCGCATCAACATCGTCGACACCCCCGGCCACGCCGACTTCGGCGGTGAAGTCGAGCGCATCCTGTCGATGGTGGACGGCGCCATCGTTCTCGTCGACGCTTCCGAAGGCCCGATGCCGCAGACGAAGTTCGTCGTCGGCAAGGCGCTGAAGGTCGGCCTGAAGCCGATTGTCGCGATCAACAAGATCGACCGTCCGGACGGCCGCCACGAGGAAGTCATCAACGAGGTCTTCGACCTCTTCGCCAATCTCGACGCCTCCGACGAGCAGCTCGACTTCCCGATCCTCTACGGTTCGGGTCGCGATGGCTGGATGAACGTCGCTCCCGAAGGTCCGAAGGACCAGGGCATGGCGCCGCTACTCGATCTCGTCCTGAAGCACGTGCCGGAGCCGACGGTTGCCGACGGCCCGTTCCGCATGATCGGAACGATCCTCGAAGCCAACCCCTTCCTCGGCCGCATCATCACCGGCCGCGTTCACTCGGGCTCGGTCAAGCCGAACCAGGCCGTCAAGGTCCTCGGTCAGGACGGCAAGCTGCTCGAATCCGGCCGTATCTCGAAGATTCTTGCCTTCCGCGGCATCGAGCGTCAGCCGATCGAAGAGGCCCAGGCAGGCGACATCGTCGCGATTGCCGGCCTCACCAAGGGCACCGTCGCCGATACCTTCTGCGACCCGTCGGTCACCGAAGCACTGACCGCCCAGCCGATCGACCCGCCGACCGTCACCATGTCCTTCATCGTCAACGATAGTCCGCTTGCCGGCACCGAAGGCGACAAGGTCACGAGCCGCGTCATCCGTGACCGCCTGTTCAAGGAAGCGGAAGGCAACGTCGCGCTGAAGATCGAAGAATCGTCCGAGAAGGATTCGTTCTTCGTCTCCGGCCGCGGCGAATTGCAGCTCGCGGTCCTGATCGAGACCATGCGCCGCGAAGGCTTCGAACTGGCCGTGTCGCGTCCGCGCGTCGTCATGCACAAGGACGACAACGGCCAGCTGCTCGAGCCGATCGAAGAAGTGGTCATCGACGTCGACGAAGAGCATTCCGGCGTCGTCGTGCAGAAGATGTCGGAGCGCAAGGCCGAAATGGTCGAGCTGCGTCCGTCCGGCGGTAACCGCGTCCGCCTGGTGTTCTTCGCGCCGACCCGCGGCCTCATCGGCTACCAGTCGGAACTTCTGACCGACACCCGCGGCACGGCGATCATGAACCGCCTGTTCCACGACTACCAGCCTTACAAGGGTGAGATCGGCGGCCGCGTGAACGGCGTTCTCCTGTCGAACGACGCCGGCGAATCGGTTGCCTACGCGATGTTCAACCTGGAAGACCGCGGCCCGATGATCATCGACGCCGGCGAGAAGGTCTATGCCGGCATGATCATCGGCATCCACACCCGCGACAATGATCTGGAAGTGAACGTGCTGAAGGGCAAGAAGCTCACCAACATGCGCGCCGCCGGCAAGGACGAAGCCGTTCGCCTGACGCCGCCGATCCGCATGACGCTCGAGCGCGCGCTCTCCTGGATCCAGGACGATGAACTCGTCGAAGTGACGCCGAAGTCGATCCGCCTGCGCAAGCTGCATCTCGACCCGAACGAGCGCAAGCGCTTCGAAAAGGCCCGCACCGCCGGCGCTGCGTAAAGGAAGAATGCCCCTCATCCGCCTGCCGGCACCTTCTCCCCGCAGACGGGGAGAAGGGAAATGCCGCGCTCGCTCAAGTCCCCTCTCCCCGCTTGCGGGGACAGGGCCAGGGTGAGGGGCAGTCCCATGCTGCGACTTCGTCGACTATGAAACCCCGGAGCGATCCGGGGTTTTTTGCTGTGTGTGCCACGGATGGGCGACTTGCGGATAAAGTTAAAAAGGCGTTAACCTTCCACAGGGAGCCGTTAAAGTTGCCTGTGGGTTAACGCTGGCCGGCAACCGGGCGGGATTCCTGTTCGCCCTGTGTGCGTTTAGAGTCGCGAGTCATGAAGACTGTTTCGATCGAGGTCCGGCCTGGAGAGCCGCAGGAAGCGGCGGCGATTGCCGACGTGCACCGCGTTTCGTGGTTGCAGGCCTATGGCGGTCTCATTCCCCATCGTCCACTGGTTCAGATGGTCAACCGCCGCGATGAAGTGTGGTGGCGCAAAGCGACGCGCGGGCCGGCGACGCTGCTCGTCGTTGACGTTGCCGGAACCATTGCCGGCTATGCAACGCTCGGCCTCAGCCGCGCCAAGGCGCTGCCGCAGGAAGGCGAGATCTACGAGATCTATCTCAGGCCGGAATATCAGGGCATTGGTCTCGGACGCATCCTCTTCGGCGAAGCCAAGAGCCTGTTGCGTTCGCTCGGTTGCCGCGGCCTCGTCGTCTGGTGCCTCGAGGACAGCGAACACGCCTACCAGTTTTTCCAGGGCGCCGGCGGCACCGATATCGCCGAAGGCATGGAAGACTTCGGCGACAAGCACCTGAAGAAGGTCGGCTTCGTCTGGAACTGATCCGCTCCGCCCTGCGGACAACCCCCTGAAATCGAGGGCTTATTCCGGCAGCTGATTGTTGGGCTCGGCCGCCTTGTCGCCGCGCGTGCCGTGATAGCTGGCCTTGTCGATGCCGCAGCGGAAGGTCGGCGCCACTTCGTCGGCGATCTTGCGGGCAAGGGCGTTCGGATCGGGATTGGCAAGCGCATCGACATAGTCGGCGACACAACCCTTGCCGTCATCCTTCTGCGCGACCTTGGAGACGACGAGGACCTGGCCCTGAAGCGCGGGGACCGAGGCGCCCGAGGCGTCCGTGTTCTCGATAAACCAGCGCAAGATCGTCGCGACCGGGGTGCCGCCCCTGGCAATCCGCCACTCCACCGTCGTGCCGGTATGGTTGAACGGGATGAAGCTCTCGAAGGCATCGTCAGCATAGCGCTGGTTCAGGTGGCCGAAGGAGACGCTCTGGCGGATGTCGGCTTCCTTGAACCGAACAGGGTAATCGGCGTGCCCGGGGCAGGTCATCAGCACATACATGCCTTCCTCTTCCGCGATCGTCTTGCACTTGTCGCGGCCGATGTCGATGTAGACGCTCTCATTGGCCATCACTGATCCGGCGGACAACAAGACCAGCGCCACGGCTGCAACCTTTCCGTTCATCGTCATCTCCCTCGAACGAGATTTGGGCGCTCTTGCAAGACGTTTCGCGAAGACAAAACGAGCGGTTGAATCTGCGCTACGGACGAAAGTTATGTTGCATCGCGGCATGTTTCCCTTTATCCGACGGGCACACTTCTCAACCGACCCTGGAGTAGTCCATGCGCATCGACGCGATTTCCATCGGAAAGAATCCACCAGAAGATGTCAACGTCATCGTTGAAGTTCCCGTCGGCGGCCATCCGATCAAGTACGAGATGGACAAGGAAGCCGGCACGCTGGTCGTCGACCGCTTCCTCTACACGCCGATGACCTATCCGGGCAATTACGGCTTCGTGCCGCATACGCTCTCGGACGACGGCGACCCGATCGACGTTCTGATCTGCAACACCCGTCCGCTGGTTCCCGGCTGCGTCATCAACGTCCGCCCGATCGGCGTGATGATGATGGAAGACAATTCCGGCCAGGATGAAAAGATCATCGCCGTGCCGTCGTCGCACCTGACCAAGCGTTACGACAAGGTTGTCGAATACACCGACCTGCCGGAAATCACGCTCAAGCAGATCGAGCATTTCTTCGAGCACTACAAGGATCTGGAGCCCGGCAAGTGGGTGAAGATCTTCGGCTGGAAGGATGCTTCCACCGCCAGGCAGCTGATCAAGGAAGCCGTCGAGCGCGCCAAGGGCGCCAAGTAAGCTTCGAGCGGCGCAGTTCCGGACGGAAGACCGCTTCAGAGTTTTCCTGGAACTGCGCTACCGACCGACAAGTTCTGCAAGTCGTCTGAATATGTCCTCCGGGTCGCCATCGATCCGGAGGATTTTTTTACGCTGCGTATCGCCTGAAATGAGGGAGAGCTTGCTCTTGGCAAGGCCGAGCTTCTTCGCGAGAAGGGCAATCAGCGCCTGGTTGGCCTTGCCTTTCTCCGGAACCGCGCTGACGCGCACTTTCAGATGTTCTTCTCCGTCGGCGGCCGCTTCCAGGCCATCAATGGCATCGCGACCGCCGTTCGGCGTCAAGCGTACCGTCAGGCGAACGTGGTCGCCATGCGCGGTGAAGGCCGGGTTGGCCATCGTCAGCCAAGCAGCGCCTGTGCGATCGTCGTGTTCAGGAAGAGCTGGATGAAATAGAGGATCACCAGCACCACCAGGGGCGACAGGTCCACGCCGCCCATGTCGGGCAGCACACGGCGGATCGGGCGATAGAGCGGCTCGGTCAGCTGGTAGAGCGAGCGGCCGATCATGTTGATCGCCTGATTGTTCACGTTGATGACGTTGAACGCGTAGAGCCAGGAAAAGATGGCCGACGCGATGACCAGAAACCACGCGATGTTGATGATGAAGTTCAAGGTGCCGATAACAGCAAGCATGCCGGTCTCCAAATCGTTATTGACAGACATGTAGACATTGAGACCTAAACGAGCAAGTACGCCGGTTTATCGGGCGCGATCATGTTTAACGTGAGAACGCGTGATAACCGACCCTCAGCAGGAGTCTCTTCCGCATGTCCGCCGTTCATGCCTCGCATCGTTTTGCCGCCTTTCGGCATGTCGGCTATCGCCGTTATTTCTTCTCGCGGTTCCTGGCTTATTTCGCCATCCAGATCATCTCGGTCGCCGTCGGTTGGCAGATCTATGATCTCACCCGCGATCCCTTCGATCTCGGCCTGATCGGCCTCTTCCAGTTTCTGCCGTCCCTGGTGCTGATCCTCGTTACCGGCGCAGCTGCGGACCGCTACAACCGGCGCATGATCATGGGGATCTGCATGGTCGTCAGCACGCTCTGCGCGACGGCATTGCTGTTGCTGACCATATCCGGCTTGTTTTCACCTTGGCCGGTCTATGCGGTCCTGATCGTCTTCGGCATCGAACGCGCCTTCCTGGCGCCCGCGTCGCAGTCGCTGGCGCCCAACCTCGTGCCGCCCGAAGATCTGCCCAATGCGATTGCCTGGAATTCCACGTCCTGGCAAACGGCGATGATCGTCGGTCCGGTTGCCGGCGGCCTGATCTATGCGCTCGGCGCCGTTGCGCCCTATGCCGTCGGCGTCTGCTTCTTTCTGGCCTCGGCGCTGATGGTTTTCGCGATCCCGAAACCGGCAGCGCGCACGCAAGCCGCGGCCCAGAGCTGGGAGACGATCACCGCAGGTTTCCGCTATATCAAGGCGGAGAAGGTGGTCCTCGGCGCGATATCGCTCGATCTCTTCGCCGTGCTGCTCGGCGGTGCGGTCGCGCTGATGCCGGTCTTTGCCCGCGACATTCTCGATCTCGGTCCCTGGGGTCTCGGCCTCCTGCGCGCCGCTCCCGGCATCGGTGCCGTCAGCATGGCGGTCTGGCTGGCGGCGCACCCGATCCGCCACCGCGCCGGCTTCTACATGTTCACCGGGGTGGCGCTCTTCGGCCTCGGCACCGTTGTCTTCGGTCTTTCGGCGACGCCCTGGATCTCGATCGCCGCGCTCGTCGTCATGGGCGCTGCCGACATGATCTCGGTCTATGTGCGTGAGATCCTGATCATGCTCTGGACGCCGGACGAGCTGCGCGGCCGGGTCAACGCCGTCAACATGGTCTTCATCGGTGCGTCCAACGAGCTCGGCGAATTCCGCGCCGGCATGATGGCATCCGGCTTCGGCGCCGTCTTCGCGGTGGTCTTCGGCGGCATAGGAACGTTGCTCGTGTCCGGGCTCTGGGCGCTCGGTTTCCCGCAATTGCGCAGGATCGACACGCTGGACGTGCCCGATCACCACAAGTAGCGGGCACACGACGCAAGGGTCAGGCCGCTTAAGCTTTTGTCGAATTTGATTTCGGCCGCTCGTCGCGCAGGAAGATCAGTTCCAGGAAGTTTTCCATCCAGGTGCGCAGCGGCCCGTCGTGCTGCATGCGGCCGTCGAGATGCGCCTTGCCCACCTGGGCGCCCGGCATCTCGAAGCGGTGGGCGCCGTGCACCACCCATCGGTGCATCATGGCGCGGGTCAGTTCGCCGTGGAACTGAATGCCCCAGGCATTGTCGCCATAGCGGAACGCCTGGTTGGGATAGGTATCGCCGGTCGCCAGCAGTTCGGCGCCGGCGGGCAGGTCGAAACCTTCGCGGTGGAAATGGTAGACCATGGCCGGCCAGTCCATCAGCGCCTTGCCGGCTTCGGTCGCGATAAGCGGATACCAGCCGATCTCGGTCATGCCTTCATGATGCGGCGCCACGGAGCCACCGAGATTGCGCGCCAGCATCTGGGCGCCGAGGCAGATGCCGAGATAGGGCTTGTTCTCCTTGAGCGGCACGGACAGCCAGTCGATCTCGCGGCGAACGAATTCTTCCTCGTCATTGGCGCTCATCGGGCCGCCGAAAATGATCGTGCCGCTATGATGTTGCAGTGTCGGCGGCAGGTCATCGCCGAGCGCCGGCCGACGGATGTCGAGCCGAAAGCCCTTCTGCTCCAGGATCTGGCCGACACGGCCGGCGCTCGAACGCTCCTGATGCAGGATGATCAGGATCGGCTTTCGGGCGCTGGTGTCCGGCATCGGCATTTCAGTTTTCCTGTTGCGGCTCGGCTTCTTCGACGGCGTCGCTTCTCGCCGCAGCCACCTGTCGCTGCAGCACCCGATCGCGACCGGAGACGCCGAGCAGATCGGCGATCCGCCAGATCACGTGGTCTTCCATCTCGCTGCGCTCGCCGTCGGCATAGACGATATCCCAGAGCATGCCGACGAGTTCGATCCGCTGTTCTTCCGAGAGGTGGCGCTTGATCTCGGCGGTGAACTGGTAGAAGTCGATCGCCTCGCTTTCCGCAGTCTCCCCCGCTTCGATCAGCGCGGCAAGCGAGGCATCGTCGAGCTTGTAGTGTTTCTTGATGACTGACCGCATCTTGCGCCGTTCGGACGCAAGGATCCGGCCATCGGCTTCCATCACCTGGAAACAGAGGGCGATGACGGCCACGCGCGGATCGCCATGCTCTATCCGCGTCGCCGGGCCGGTCAGGCCGTCGAGAAACGTTCGTAAGCGTTCAAGCATATATTTCGCCACAACCCCATGCGAGTTCAAAACAGTCGGAAACCAGTCTTTTCCGGCGCCCTCTCGCCGGCGGCCGGATCGCGCACGCCGGGATCATCCGGCGGACGGCCGAAGAAAGGATCGGGTATACGCTCGCCGTTGGTAACCTCTTCCTTCTCCGTCTTCTTGACCGGAGCCTTGTCGGCTATCGGCTCGGATGGCTTGCGCTCCGTAACCTTGATCGGCTGCGGTTCCGGGCTTGCCTCCTCCTGTTCGGCTTCGAGGATGACGGGCGCTTCGCCACGGCGGGCTGCGGGTGCCGGTTCATGCGCATGCGGCTCCACCGCCACCGGCGGCAGGCTGCGGATCGCCGCGTCGGCATTCGATTGCTCGTGGTCGACGGTCGCCGAAAGCGTATGCGGCGGCGCCTTCCATTCGAACGCATCGAGCCGCCCGCTGACCGGCGAGACCGGCAGCCAGGTCGGTGACGTCACGCCGTCGGCCGTCCAGGCCGGGTCGCGCGGGCTGCGCAGCGCCTGCGCCATCCAGTGGCGGATGCGGCCCTCGTCGCCGGTATCCGCCTCTTCGATATCGGCGAGCAGCAGGAAGATGCTCTCGGTCGGGTCGAGCCTGGCGGCGGCCTCCGCCTTGGTACGGGCGAGAAGCAGTTCGCGCGCTTCGAGCGCGGCTTCGGCGACGGCAGCCATGGCCACGGCGTTGTTGGGCTTGAGGGCTTCGAGCTTGCGCGCCCGTTTCAGGCGGTCGACGGCGGTGTCGCCGCCGCGGGCGCGCACATAGAGCCGCGCCACGTCCGGATGCGGCTCGTGCTTCCAGTTCTTTTCGAGGATCGAGGCCCCCTTGCGCAGGTTGTCCTCGCGAAACAGTGCCTTGGCGGCGGTCAGCGCCGCCGGCACCAGATGTTCGTCGAGCTTCAGCGCGGCGAGTGCATCGTCTCGCGCCGCCTTCACGTCGCCATCGAGCCTGGTCATCGCTCGAGCGGTCAAAAGCACCGCCTTCTTGCGGTCGGCTTCCTTGCGCTCGACCACATGGGCCGCGCGGCTCTGGTCGAGGAGACGCAAAGCATCGTCCCACTGTCCGGCCTGGCTCTGGCTGTCGAGCGTCGCGAGCGCTGCCCAGGGCAAATGTGGTGCCTTCTCGGCGGCGCGTTCGGCATATTGCCGGGCGGCCTCGTGCGCGCCGAGGCGCTTGGCTTCGAGATAGAGGCCACGGAGCCCGAGCTCGCGGGTCTCCGGATCGTCGGCCATCAGTTCGAACTTGCGGCGCGCATCGTCGTACTTGCCTTCGATGAGGGCGGTCTGCGCTTCGAGCAGATGGATCAGCGGCTCCTGGTCGGCGCTGATCAATCCGCGGGTGCGGGCGGTCATCTTGCGGGCGAGGTTGGCATCGCCGGCGCCGGCGGCGATCAGGCCGGTCGAAAGCGCCTGGTAGCCACGGTCGCGCTTGCGGGCGCGGAAATAGCGGGTGACGGTGTGCGGCGAGAGCCAGATGGTACGTATCAGCCAGACGGCGATCAGCACCGCGGCGATCAGCGAGATCAGGAGTGACGCAGCGCGCATCAGGCTCATCTCGATGAGCTGACCCTGCCAGATCAGCGAAAGTTCACCCGGTCGGTCCGCGAGCCACGCGAAGCCGAGGCCGAGACCGAGCACGATCAGGATGAAAATCAGAATGCGGATCATATCTGGTACCCTCAGCCCTCTGTGCCTGGCTTTGCCATCGTCGCGGCGACGGCGGCATCGATCGCGGCTTCGACACGCAAACGCTGGTCGAGCTTGGCCTTGAAGGTCTCGCCCGCCGGCTTGGCGGCATCCGGCAGGCCATCCCATTCCAGAGCGGCGCCCTTGAGATCGCCGTTGTTCAGCTTGTCCTCGATGCGGGCGATGACGGCTTCGGGCGTTTCACCCTCGACACTGCCGACGGGGCGCACGCGAATGCCGGACATGGCGCTGGACACCAGCCGGTCGAAGATGCCCTCATTCGGATCGGGCTGATTGAGGGCGTCGAGCATGGCGTCGGCGGTTTTCGGGAATTCGCGGCGCAGATCGGTGCGGGTCGGCACGCCGACCTGGGCATCCTTAGCCAGAGCGGCGACTGCCGGCTCTTCCGGTGCGATGCTGCGCAGGGCATCGAGTTCGGCAAGGAAGGGGCCACCGCGATCGATTGCCGACTTCAGCGCCGTGACCGCGACCGCCTTGGCCATCTGGATGTCGTTGACCGGCTCGTTGAGCTTCTGCTCGGCGGATTCGATGCGGTTCGTGAGTTCGGCCTTCTCGGCGGTTGCCGTCTGTTGCGCATCGGCAAGCGCCGTCTTCAGGCCTGCAAGCTCCTTGGTGAGCGTGTCTATCTCCGCCTTCAGCGTTTCGACCTCGGCGCTGGGCGCCCCGTTCGTGCCGGGTTGGGAGGCAGACTGCTCCAGGGCGGCGATACGGGTTTCGAGCGCCGTGTTGTCGACGACTGCTGCGGACTTGGGGAGTGCTGCGATCTGGTCGCGCAGCGCCTGCAGTTCACCGGAGATGTTCTGCTCGATGCCGGAAGCGCCACGATCGGGGCCAAGTCCGGGGACGATGCCCGCATATTGCAGGCCGCCGAAGCCGAGCAGCGTCACGAGGCCGCCGACGATGCCGGCCGCAAGCGCGCCAGAGTTCGATACCGGTTTCTGCCGCAGCGTCGGCTCCGGCTCATGTGCCGCGTGGGGCGGCTCTTCGGCGAAGACGGCTGCGGCCGCATCGGCACGCTGCTCCTCGATCTCTTCTTCCAGACGCGATCCGGCGGCGCTGTCGTCGCTGCTGTCCGTTGCCGTGTCATCCGCCTCCGCGTCGCTTGCCGAGCTTGCGGCTGCAACGTCCGTCACCGTCTCGCGGCTGGCTTCGGCCTCCGATTCCGCAACGGTTTTTTCCGCTTCGAGGTCGATCGTCAGCGGTTCCTTCTCGGACTTCGAGCGGCGCGGCGGGTTTTCCGATACCATGGTGACCTCTTCCCGTTGGTGCCTGTCGGCTCTTCTCTCAAACCTAGTCAGCCGGACCGGTGAGGGAAAGCCCCTCCGTTCCGATTTTGACCGAATCGGCGTCGGACTAGCGCGGAATGCGGGCGGAAAACCGGCCACACATCTCCTCACCCCAATTTAGAGCAATCTAAAAAGGTTTTCTTCATCGGGCTTTGCGGCAATCTGCGACATGACGTTGCCCGGCAGCGCCCCGGCAACGGCAGCGCTCAGGCAAAGGTAGCGCGGGGCGAAGGACGCAGCGTCCAAACCGGCCTCCGACAGCAATGTCGTGAGCCGTCGAGCCGTCTCCCGCGAATAGAGCAGGACGGCGTCGGGCCGGCCGGCCTGCGCGAGATCGTGCAACGCGCCGGGCGCGTGCGCGATCGGTTCCATGCGATAGCATTCGACCGCTCTATGTTCGACGCCGTGCTGGCGGAGCGTGCGTTCGAGACCGTCGGAGCGAGGCGAACCGGTCAGGTAGAGGAGGGGCTGTTTCGGCAAGGTGCCGGCCGAAACGATCAGCCCGGCCAGCGCTTCGCCGGTGCCGTCGCCGACGCGGATATCGGTGAAGCCAAGCTCCCCTGCCGCCCGTGCGGTCGCTTCGCCGACGCAGAAGCACGGGGTTTTCAGATGCTTTTCCATTTCACTGCCCAGCGCTGCGAGCACCCGAACGGCTTCGGCGCTGGTCAGGACGATGGCGGCAAATGGTTGTTCGAGCGCCGCCGTGGCAACGGCCGTGAGATGTTTGGCCCGCATCAATGGCAGGAGGATCGGCTGGTGGCCGGCAGCCTCCAGCCGGCGTGCCGTCGCCTCGGCGGCGGGAAGCGGCCGGGTGACGAGCACGCGCATCGGCTCAGGTCCAGCTTGCAAAAAAGCCCGGACCGGCCTTGGCGCGGATTTCCTCGCCGGCCTTCTTGCCGAGCGCTTCGGCGTCGGTGGCCTTGCCTTCGATCGTGACGCGATGATGAGTCTGGCCGTCGGGCGTGAGGATCATGCCGGAAAATTTGAGATGGGTGCCATCAGAGGTGGCGAGACCGGCGATCGGCGTGCGGCAGGAACCGTCGAGCGTTGCCAGGAAACCGCGCTCGCAGGCGACCGCCTCGTGCGTGCGCGGATCGTCGATCGCGGCGAGCAGATCGTTGATGCGGCTGTCGCCGATCCGGCTCTCGATGCAGATCGCGCCTTGTGCTGGGGCCGGCGGGAAATCCTTGGGGTCGAGCAGTTCGGTCACGACGTCGGTCATGCCGAGCCGCTTCAGGCCGGCATAGGCGAGCAGCGTGGCGTCCACCTGGCCCTCGGCGAGCTTTCGCAGCCGTGTTTCCACCTGGCCGCGATAGGTGATGACGTTGAGATCCGGGCGCAGCCGGCGGATCAGCGCCTGGCGGCGCAGCGACGAGGAGCCGACGGTCGCGCCTTCGGGCAGTTCCATCAGCTTGCGCGCCGTGCGGCCGATGAAGGCGTCGCGGATATCCTCGCGCGGCAGGAAGGCGGAAAGACAGAGCCCGTCCGGCAGCTTAGTCGGCATGTCCTTGGACGAATGCACGGCAAAATCAAGCTCGCCCGACAGCAACTGCTGTTCGATCTCTTCGGTGAACAGGCCCTTGCCGCCGATCTCGGCGAGCGAGCGGTCGGTGATGCGGTCGCCCTTGGTCGAGAGGATCACGACCTCGAACATTTCCGGCGCCAGGCCATGCGCCGCTGCGAGCCGATCGCGCGTTTCATGGGCTTGAGCGAGCGCCAGCGGGCTGCCGCGCGTGCCGATCCGGAAAGGTTTTGTTTGCATCAAAGGCTATCCATTGTTACCGGAGTTCCGTGTACCCACCTTTCGGTGCGACCGCAATCTTTGAGTATACTCTGATGTCTCCGCCCCTGCGCATCCTCGGCATAGAAACAAGCTGCGACGAAACCGCCGCTTCCGTCATTTTGCGCGATTCCGACGGCAAGGGCCACATTCTCGGGGACGTCGTTCTCAGCCAGCTGGAAGAGCACAGCGCCTATGGCGGCGTGGTTCCGGAGATCGCAGCGCGCGCCCATGTCGAGGCGCTCGATACGCTGATCGAGGAAGCGCTGCTGCGCGCAGGTGTGACGCTTTCGGACATCGATGCCATAGCTGCGACAAGTGGTCCCGGTCTGATCGGCGGCTTGATCGTCGGGCTGATGACCGGCAAGGCGATCGCGCGGGCGACGGGCAAACCGCTCTACGCCGTCAACCATCTCGAAGGCCACGCGCTGACGGCGCGGCTGACCGACGGGCTCTCCTTCCCCTATCTGATGCTGCTCGTCTCCGGCGGCCACACGCAGCTCATCCTCGTCAAGGGCGTCGGCGAATACGAGCGCTGGGGCACGACGATCGACGATGCGCTCGGCGAGGCTTTCGACAAGACGGCGAAACTGCTCGGCCTGCCCTATCCGGGAGGCCCGGCGGTGGAGCGTGCGGCACTTGCCGGCAACCCCGAACGTTTCGATTTTCCACGCCCGCTCGTCGGTGACGCGAGGCTCGATTTCTCGTTTTCGGGTCTGAAGACGGCGGTGCGCCAGGCGGCGCAATCGCTGGAGCCGGTGACGGATGAGGACATCGCCGATATCTGCGCCTCCTTCCAGCGTGCGATTTCGCGCACGCTCAAGGATCGCGTCGGTCGCGGGCTGAAGCGTTTCAAGGCGGAGCATGCCGGCGTGGCGCGCCCGGCGCTGGTGGTTGCCGGCGGCGTTGCCGCCAACCAGGTGCTGCGCTCGACGCTGCAGACCCTGTGCGCCCAATTCGGTTTCGAGTTTATCGCGCCGCCGCTTTCGCTCTGCACCGACAATGCCGCGATGATCGCCTGGGCCGGTGCGGAACGCCTGGCGGCGGGCATGGCGGCCGATGGCCTCGACGTCGCGCCGCGCTCGCGCTGGCCGCTCGATGCCCAGGCACAGGCACTGCTTGGCTCTGGCAAACGCGGCGCCAAGGCATGATGCAGAATGTGACGGATAGAGATGAACGATAATTCCAAGATCGGGCCGAAGATCGTCGTCGTCGGTGCCGGCGCCTTTGGCACCGCGCTCGCAGCGGTTGCGGCCTCGGCCGCAGGCAGCGACGTGACGTTGCTCGCCCGCCGCCAGGAGACCGTAGCGGCGTGCCAAAGCACCGGTCGCAACGAGGAGCACCTGCCGGGCATCGACCTGCCTGCAGCGCTGAAACATACGGCCGACGTCTCCGTTCTGGCCGATGCCGAGGTCGTTCTTTTCGCCATGCCGTCTCAGGCGCATCGCGATGCGGCGCGGCAATATGGCCCGCAGATCAATGTCGCCGCCACGATCGTCACCTGTGCCAAGGGCATGGAGCAGGCAACCGGCCGGTTGCTGACCGATGTCCTGTCGGAGGAATTGCCCGGCCGTTCGATTGGCGTGCTCTCAGGTCCCGGTTTTGCCGCCGACATCGCCAAGGGTCTGCCGACTGCGATGGTGATCGCTGCGGCCGATGCCCAAACGGCGACCATGCTGGCGGAGGTGCTTTCAGGCCCGACCTTCCGTCTCTACCCGTCGGAGGATCGCATCGGCGTCCAGCTCGGCGGTGCGCTCAAGAACGTGCTGGCGATTGCCTGCGGCATCGTCGAGGGTGCAGGTCTCGGCGATTCCGCCCGCGCAGCGCTGATATCGCGCGGCCTTGCCGAGATGTCGCGCTTCATTGCCGCAGAGGGTGGCGAGGCCGATACGGTGCGCGGGCTTTCCGGCCTCGGCGATCTCGTGCTGACGGCCACCAGCCACCAGTCGCGCAACCTGCGCTTCGGCATCGCGCTCGGCAAGAACGGCCGCGCCGATGGGCGCAAGGGCGAACTGGTCGAAGGGGCGTTTGCTGCCTCGGTCGCCGCCCGTGTCGCCCATGATCTCGGGGTTGAAATGCCGATTACCGAAGCGGTGGCGGCGATCATCGACGGCAAGCTCGATGTCCGCACCGCTCTCGAACAATTGATGACACGCCCGATTACCCAGGAATAATCCGGCAGCGGGATGAGGAAAAGTGTAAGGCGGGTTTCCGCTTGCATCCCGCGCCAAACGACAACACCAGGAGGAAGCATGCTCTTCGCACTTCATTGCACCGACTACCCAGGCGCGCTGCAGCTTCGGCTCGATACCCGCCCCGATCACGTCGCCTATCTCAATGATCTCAACGCCAAGGGCATCCTGAAAATGGCAGGCCCGTTCCTCGGCGAGGACGGCAAGCCGACCGGCAGCCTGGTGATCGTCAAGGCCGAGACCATCGGCGAAGCCCGTGCTTTCGCCGAAGCGGATCCCTATGCCAAGGCGGGTCTTTTCTCCAAGGTCGAGATCAAGGCCTTCAACTGGGTCTTCAATAATCCGGAGGCTTGAGCGGCGATGGCGCACTGGCTCTACAAGTCCGAACCATTCAAATGGTCCTGGCAGATGCAGAAGGATGCGGGCGCCAAGGGCACCGAGTGGACCGGCGTGCGCAACTATCAGGCGCGCAACAACATGCGGGCGATGCAGATCGGCGACAAGGGCTTCTTCTATCACTCGAACGAGGGCCTGGAGATCGTCGGCATCACCGAGGTCTCGGCGCTTTCGCACCCGGATTCGACCGCAGAGGGTGACGCCCGCTGGGACTGCGTCGACATCCGCGCGGTGATGGACATGCCGCGTCCGGTGACGCTGAAGGAAATCAAGGAAAACCCGAAGCTCGCCAAGATGTCGCTCGTCACCTCTATGCGCCTGTCGGTGCAGCCGGTGACCGAGGACGAATGGATCGAGGTCTGCCGTATGGGCGGGCTCGACAATCCGCCGCGGTAGTTTGTTTTTCCGCATGATTGGTCCGACACCGGTTCCCCGCCTTTCGGATCACGCTTGGAGAGTTGTTTGAAGACCGATCCGGAAAGCTTCATTCTCGCCAATACCGGCGTGCTCTCGCCGCCGCACGTGCCGGAGGTCCGTCTGCATCTGGCAACCGAGGCGCATGAACTCTGGCTGAAGACCGAGGAGGAATTGCAGGAGATTGGCCTGCCGCCGCCGTTCTGGGCCTTTGCCTGGGCCGGAGGGCAGGGGCTTGCGCGCTATATCCTCGATCATCCGGAGGTGGTGCGCGGCAGGCAGGTCGTCGATTTCGCCTCCGGCTCCGGTCTGGTGGCGATCGCCGCGATGAAGGCCGGCGCGGCCTCGGTTCTCGCTGCCGATATCGATCCCTGGGCGGAAACGGCGGTCCGGCTCAATGCCGATCTCAACGGCGTCACGCTTTCCTATACGGGCGAGGACGTGACCGGCCGCGACCTTCGGGCCGATGTCTGCCTCGCCGGCGACGTCTTCTACGACAAGGCTTTCGCCGATCGTCTGAAACCGTGGTTTTCGGAAATGGCGGCAAAAGGCGTGACGGTGATCGTCGGCGATCCCGGCCGTGCCTATTGCCCGCGCGAGATGATGACGGCGCTTGCGACTTACGAGGTTCCCGTGACGCGCGCACTGGAAGACAGCGAGGTCAAGCGCACGACCGTCTGGCGCTTCGCTGCTGCTGCGGACACGGGCGGTTGACAGCCCAAAGGCCTTCGATTCCAATCCCTCAAAAAAAACGAGGGGATCGAACATGGCATTTGCGGGCATGAACTATCTGGCGGTGCTGATTGCCGCCATCGCGGCTTTCATCATTGGCGCGATCTACTACGGCGTTCTCGGCAAGCCCTGGATGAAGGCCGCGCGCATCGATCCCGCAAGCGCGCAGATGTCGCCCGTGCTCTTTGCCATTTCCTTCGCCTCGGAACTGGTGATGGCGACCATGGTCGCCGGTGTCGTCGGCCATCTCGGTCCGGGCGAGGTGACACTCGTCAATGGCATCGCCTCGGGCTTCTTCCTCTGGCTCGGCTTCGTCGCCACGACCCTCGTCGTCAACCATCGCTATCAGGGTTTCGGCTGGGACCTGTCGCTGATTGACGGGGTGCACTGGCTGCTCGTGCTTCTGGCGATGGGCGCCATCATCGGCGCCATGGGCGTATCGGGCTGATCCGGCCGGAAGCGCTTACCGCCGGATCACGCAGACGCCGTGTTCATAGGCGCAGGAACCGTTCATCGTTTGCGGCGTGACATTGATGATCTTGCCGCGGTTCGCCTGCGGTGGCGGCGCGTACTCGCCGCCCTCGGCATAGCCGTAATCGCCTTCCTGGTTGAAATAGATGCCGTTGCCGAGGTCGACATAGGCGGAAATGCCGCCGACATAGGTGCCAATGCCCGGGATGATGTCCGGATACTCATCGCCGCCATAGTAGCTCGGGCGGTAGTCGCGGCGCTGGCCACCGGATGTCCAGATCTCGCGCCCCGCCCGGTCGCGAACCCACCCGCCGCCGGTTCCCCAGTGTTCGGCATAGGCACCGCGATAGGGACGGTATTGCGGGAGGAGAACATGCCGCGTGCGTGTCTCGACTTCCGGCAGGCCATCGGCGATGCGTGGGCGACCGTCGTGGCGGCGGCCCCCGGAGGTCCAGATGTCATTGCCTGCCCTGTCACGAACCCATCCGCCGCGATGTTCCCAGCGCCCGGCATAGTGGCCGGGGTAGGGGCGATATCGGGGGAGCCGAACATGCCGGGTGCGCGTGTTCACTTCCGGCAGCCCATTGTTGGCCATCCAGTCGCGACGCGGCATGTGATTGCGGTCCCAGCCGCTGCGATAGCCTGAGCGGTCCGAATGCATGCGGATATGGTTGGTGCGCGTCTGAAAACCACGTGCTCCGCCCCAGTCGCGGGCCTCCAAGGGGATGCAGGTCGTGGCGATGACCAGGCCGGCGAGCGCTAGCACTTTGGTCGCATGGATTGCCGTGAACAGAGTCATTCTGTTCGCCCTCCGGATGACGCTTAACAAATCGTTAAGATCACCTTGGGCCAGTTTCGCCGGAAAGTCACGGAATTGCTTGGCTTTTTGCTGCTATCGTTAACGGATGCCCATGTCTCCCGCAGGCAGGAAAATGGCGCAATTCGTCTAATCGATTAAATTGATTTTGCACCGCAAACACACTTGTCGTTAAGCATTATGGTGATTAAAGGTCCGAATGACTGAATTGCGCACAATCAGGTGCGATACCGGACTAAAATCGTCCAGTTTCTTGGGCGAAAATCCGGGCATTCCGTGAGGTTCCGATGACGAATGTCACAAGAAGCCGGCCACTCTCGCCGCATCTTCAAATCTATAAACCGATCCCGACGATGGTGATGTCCATTGTGCACCGCATCACCGGCGGCGCGCTGTACTTCGGCACCATCCTCGTTGCCTGGTGGCTGATCGCCGCCGCATCGGGTGCGGCCTACTACGACTGGGTCAGCTGGCTGTTCGGCACGCTGATCGGCAAGCTGGTGCTCTTCGGCTACACCTGGGCCCTGGTGCACCACATGCTCGGGGGCTTGCGCCACTTCGTCTGGGATCTCGGCTACGGCTACGAGAAGCACTTCGCCACGAAGATGGCCAAGGCGACGATCATCTGTTCGGTGGCGCTCACGCTGCTGATCTGGGTGGTCGGCTATCTCGTCCGCTAACTGAGAGGAAAGACACCCATGGATATGCGCACACCTCTCGCCAAGGTCCGCGGTCTCGGTTCCGCCAAGGAAGGCACCGATCACTTCTGGCGCCAGCGCCTGACGGCGGTCGCCAACGTTCCGCTCCTGATCTTCTTCGTCATCTTCCTCGTTCGCTACGCAGGCGCCCCTTACGCGGATGTCGTCGCCGCGCTTGCGAACCCCTTCGTCGCGGTCGTCATGGCCCTCGTCGTGCTCTCGGGCCTGATCCACATGCGTCTCGGCATGCAGGTGATTATCGAGGACTACGTGCATGGCGAAGGCATGAAGATCGCCCTTCTCATGCTCAATACGTTTTTCCCGATCGCGGTTGGCGGGCTCTGTCTCTTCGCCATCCTGAAGATCGCTTTTGCAGGGTAATTTCGCCATGGCATCGAACAATTCACCTGCTGCAAACGGCAAGGCCTACCAATATGTCGATCACGCCTTCGACGTCGTCGTCGTCGGCGCCGGCGGCGCGGGCTTGCGCGCGACCCTCGGCATGGCTGAACAGGGTCTGAAGACCGCCTGCATCACCAAGGTCTTCCCGACCCGCTCGCACACGGTTGCCGCCCAGGGCGGCATTGCCGCCTCGCTGCAGAACATGACGCCGGATAGCTGGCAGTGGCACCTATACGACACCGTCAAGGGCTCCGACTGGCTCGGCGACGTCGACGCCATGCAGTACCTCGCCATGGAAGCGCCGAAGGCGGTCTATGAGCTCGAGCATTACGGCGTGCCGTTCTCGCGCAACGCGGAAGGCAAGATCTACCAGCGGCCGTTCGGCGGCCACATGCAGAACTACGGCGAAGGCCCGCCGGTTCAGCGTACCTGCGCTGCCGCCGACCGAACCGGCCACGCGATCCTGCACACGCTCTACGGCCAGTCTCTCAGGAACAATGCCGAATTCTTCATCGAGTATTTCGCGCTCGACCTGATCATGTCGGATGACGGCCGCTGCACCGGCGTCGTCGCCTGGAACCTCGACGACGGCACGATCCATCGTTTCGCCGCCAAGATGGTGGTGCTGGCGACCGGCGGCTACGGCCGTGCCTACTTCTCGGCGACCTCGGCACATACCTGCACGGGCGACGGCGGCGGCATGATCGCGCGCGCCGGCCTGCCGCTGCAGGACATGGAATTCGTCCAGTTCCACCCGACCGGCATCTACGGCGCGGGCTGCCTGATCACCGAAGGCGCACGCGGCGAAGGCGGCTACCTCGTCAACTCCGAAGGCGAGCGCTTCATGGAGCGCTACGCGCCCTCGGCCAAGGACCTTGCCTCGCGTGACGTCGTCTCGCGCTGCATGACGATGGAAATCCGCGAAGGCCGCGGCGTCGGCAAGAACAAGGACCACATCTTCCTGCATCTCGACCACCTGGATCCGGCCGTGCTGCACGAGCGCCTGCCGGGCATCTCGGAATCGGCGAAGATCTTCGCCGGCGTCGACGTGACGCGCGAGCCGATCCCGGTTCTGCCGACGGTGCACTACAACATGGGCGGCGTGCCGACCAACTATTGGGGCGAAGTCCTGAACGCCGACGGCCAGAACCCGGAACGCGTCGCGCCCGGCCTGATGGCGGTGGGCGAAGCCGGCTGCGCCTCGGTGCACGGCGCCAACCGTCTCGGCTCCAACTCGCTGATCGACCTCGTCGTCTTCGGCCGTGCCGCCGCCATCCGCGCCGGCCAGGTGATCGACCGCAACGAGGCGATACCGGAACTCAACAAGGTTGCCTGCGACCGGATCATGGACCGCTTCGACCGCCTGCGTAATGCCAATGGCGGCACGCCGACGGCGGCGCTGCGCGAAAAGATGCAGCGCGCCATGCAGGAAGACGCAGCCGTGTTCCGCACCCAGGAATCACTGGAATCGGGCTGCAAGCGCATCTCGGCGATCTGGAAGGAACTTCCCGACATCAAGGTCACCGACCGCTCGATGATCTGGAACTCCGACCTCGTCGAGACGCTGGAACTCGAAAACCTCATGGCCAATGCCATCACGACGATCTATGGCGCGGAAGCGCGCAAGGAGAGCCGTGGTTCGCACGCCCGCGAGGACTTCACCGAGGGCCCGCTCGGCGGCCGCGACGACGTCAACTGGCGCAAGCATACGCTCGCCTGGGTGAACGAGGCCGGCGACGTCAAGCTCGACTATCGCCCTGTCCATACCGACCTGATCGCCGACGGCATCGATCCCCAGAAGATCGCGCCGAAGGCGCGCGTCTACTGATCTTGAGGAATAAGCCACATGGTTGAACTCGCTCTCCCCAAGAACTCGCAGATGACGGAAGGCAAGGTCTGGCCGAAGCCTCAGGGCGCGACCAACGTTCGCGAATACCGCATCTATCGCTGGAACCCGGATGACGGTGCCAATCCGCGTATCGATACCTTCTATATCGATATCGACGATTGCGGCCCGATGGTGCTCGACGGTCTGCTCTACATCAAGAACAAGATCGACCCGACGCTGACGCTGCGCCGCTCCTGCCGCGAGGGTATCTGCGGTTCCTGCGCGATGAACATCGACGGCACCAACACGCTCGCCTGCACCAAGGGCATGGATGAGATCAAGGGCGCGGTAAAGGTCTATCCGTTGCCGCACATGCCGGTCGTCAAGGACCTGGTGCCTGACCTCACCAACTTCTACGCCCAGCACCGCTCGATCGAGCCATGGCTGAAGACGGTGTCGCCGACGCCGGCCAAGGAATGGAAGCAGAGCCACGAGGATCGCCTGAAACTCGACGGTCTCTACGAGTGCATTCTGTGCGCCTGCTGCTCGACCTCCTGTCCGAGCTATTGGTGGAACGGCGACCGTTACCTCGGTCCCGCAGTTCTGCTGCAGGCCTATCGCTGGCTGATCGACAGCCGCGACGAAGCGACTGGCGAGCGTCTCGACAATCTCGAGGATCCCTTCCGCCTCTACCGCTGCCACACGATCATGAACTGCGCGCAGGCCTGTCCGAAGGGCCTGAACCCGGCTAAGGCGATCGGCGAAATCAAGAAGATGCTGGTCGAGCGCCGCCTCTGATCGACAGGCAGAATTCGATTGCGAAAGCGGCGGGTCCCGGGCCCGCCGCTTTCATTTCGACATGTTGGCCGGCGGTGCCGGTCGAGCAATCCGCGATTGCGGGACGCAAATCAACAGATCGTCGCTCGCGACCTCGAGTTGAGACCCAGTTGCATGGGCTGGCTTGCACTTTGGCTAGACGTTTCAATCCTGCAACAGGTCGGCAGGAATCGTCGTCCCTTGATTTGGCCGGTGGATTTGCTGTATTTCGGCCTATATTATCGCGTTGCATCATGGTTCGCGGACACGAACAGGAGTAGGGGATATGCGGGTTTTTCATGCGGCGGCGGGGCTGGCAGTTGTGCTTGCGCTGACCGGATGCCAGCGGACATCGATGGGCGGTTTCAGTTCCCAGGACGCTTCACCCGCTCCCATTCAGGCCGCACCGGTTCCCTCGGTTTCGTCGAACCAGCTTCCGGCGCCGACCGGAAATACCTCGCAATTCCCGGCTGCACCGACGAGCGGGACTGTGACGCCCGGCACGGTTCAGCAGCCCGGCACGCAGGTCGCTGCGGCGGCGGGCGGCGGACTTGATGTCACCAAGGAGTCGATGGTCGGCAACTGGCGCGTATCGAGCGCCGGCAGCTCCTGCGACATGTTCCTGACGCTTACCAATCTCGGCTCCGGCTCGCGCGGCGGCACCCGTGGCTGCGCCGGCGAGCTGACGACGATGGGTTCCTGGGAAGTGGCCGGCAAGCAGGTGGTTCTCAAGGACCGCAGCGGCAATGCCATCGCCCGTCTCTACAAGACGGCCGACGCCCGTTTCGACGGCTCGACCAATGGCGGCCAGCCGGTCAGCCTCAGCCGCTGACGCTTTTTCAGCCCGGTCTCGCGCCGGGCTTTTGTTTTCCGGCCCATCTCGGGTGAGACGTGCTCAATCCTGACGACAGTATCTACCGCAAGCTCGAAACGCTCGTTGAGAGCGGTGAGCGCAAGCGCGACCCCGCGCAGTTTACGATTGCGCGGCGTTTCGACCATCTTTCCGCAGAGCTGCTGGCCAGCCGTCCATCGCGCAAGACCAATGCGCTCGGCTGGCTGTTCGCCTCACGCAAGAAAGACCACGCGCCGGTCAAGGGTCTCTACATCCATGGCGGCGTCGGGCGCGGCAAGACCATGCTGATGGATCTGTTCTTCGATACCGTGCCGATCCAGCGCAAACGTCGGGCGCATTTCCATGAGTTCATGGCCGACGTGCACGAGCGCATCTACAGGCACCGCCAGAAGCTCAAGAATGGCGAGACGAAGCAGGCCGATCCAATCCCGCCCGTCGCCTCGGAGCTTTTCGGCGAGGCGCGGCTGCTCTGCTTCGACGAGTTCTCGGTTACCGATATCGCCGATGCGATGATCCTTGGGCGGCTGTTCGGCGAGCTTTTCTCTAAGGGTTGCGTTCTGGTCGCGACGTCGAACGTGGCGCCTGATGATCTCTATCGCGACGGCCTCAATCGCAGTCTGTTCCTGCCCTTTATCGATCTCCTGAAGGCCAATGCCGAGGTCATCTCCCTCGACACGGACACCGACTACCGCCTGACGAAGACGGACGGCAGCCCGGTCTGGCTTTCGCCGCTCGGCGCCGAAGCGGATGCCGCGATGGCGCGGGCCTGGATCCAGGAGACCGGCAACGCCCTGGCCGGACCCGCCGAGGTGCCGCGCAAGGGGCGCAAGATCCATGTGCCGGTCGCCTCCGGAAAGAGCGCCCGCTTTACCTTCGCCGATCTTTGCCAGCAGCCGCTCGGCGCGGCGGACTATTTGGCTATCCTCGAACGCTATACGACGATCTTCGTCGATCACGTGCCGCATCTGGGTCCCCACATGCGCAACGAGACCAAGCGCTTCATCCTCCTGGTGGACACGCTCTATGATCACGGCGCCCGCCTTTTCGCTTCGGCCGTGGCCGAACCGCAGGGCCTTTTGACCCTGAAGAAGGGTACCGAGGGCTTCGAATTCGACCGCACGGTTTCGCGCCTGATCGAGATGCAAAGCGAGGAATATGCCGCCGCGCACCCCGCCAATACTGCTGTTCCATGACACAGTTGTGACGCAAATTCTTACGTTTACGTAAGAAATTTATGATCTAACCGATTGAAATTACTTCACTCGAAAGTATCGATTGATATTTTACTGTTTGCCGTTTAATGGCTTCCGGCGAAGGTTTGGCGTTTGCCGCGTTTCAGGCCTCGATCATATTGGGATCACAAAGGAAGCACTTTCATGGCGCGCAACAAGATCGCACTTATCGGTTCAGGGATGATTGGTGGTACGCTGGCGCATCTCGCCGGCCTGAAGGAACTGGGCGACATCGTCCTCTTCGACATCGCCGACGGCATCCCGCAGGGCAAGGGCCTCGACATCGCCCAGTCCTCCCCGGTCGAAGGCTTCGACGCCAACCTTACCGGCGCCAGCGACTATTCGGCAATCGAAGGTGCTGACGTCTGCATCGTCACCGCCGGCGTTCCGCGCAAGCCCGGCATGAGCCGCGACGATCTGCTCGGCATCAACCTCAAGGTCATGGAACAGGTCGGCGCCGGCATCAAGAAGTACGCTCCGAACGCCTTCGTCATCTGCATCACCAACCCGCTCGACGCCATGGTCTGGGCGCTGCAGAAGTTCTCGGGCCTGCCTAAGAACAAGGTCGTCGGCATGGCCGGCGTTCTCGATAGCTCGCGCTTCCGCCTGTTCCTGTCCCAGGAATTCAACGTTTCGGTCCAGGACGTCACCGCCTTCGTGCTCGGCGGCCACGGCGACACCATGGTGCCGCTCGCCCGCTACTCGACCGTTGCCGGCATCCCGCTGACCGACCTCGTTCAGATGGGTTGGGTCACCAAGGAGCGCCTCGAAGAAATCATCCAGCGCACCCGTGACGGCGGCGCCGAAATCGTCGGCCTGCTGAAGACCGGCTCGGCCTACTACGCCCCGGCCGCCTCGGCGATCGAAATGGCCGAAGCCTACCTCAAGGACAAGAAGCGCGTCCTGCCCTGCGCCGCGCACCTGACCGGCCAGTACGGCGTCAAGGACATGTATGTCGGCGTTCCGACCGTTATCGGCGCCGGTGGCGTCGAGCGCATCATCGAGATCGATCTCAACAAGACCGAGAAGGAAGCTTTCGACAAGTCGGTCGCTTCGGTCGCCGGTCTTTGCGAAGCCTGCATCGGCATTGCGCCGAGCCTGAAGCAGTAATCGCATCCGGTTGAGCGGACGCCAGATCCGCTCAACTTCTTTGTTTTTGCCGCATTTGTGCGAGGGCAGGTGTTTCACCTGCCTGCGGAATGCTCCAGACAGGAAAAACACCATGAACATTCATGAATATCAGGCCAAGGCTCTCCTGAAGAGCTATGGCGCACCGGTCGCGGAAGGCGTCGCGATCTTCTCCGCCGACGAAGCCGAGGCTGCTGCCAAGTCGCTTCCGGGCCCGCTCTACGTCGTCAAGAGCCAGATCCATGCCGGCGGCCGCGGCAAGGGCAAGTTCAAGGAACTCTCTGCCGACGCCAAGGGCGGCGTTCGTCTTGCCTTCTCGGTCGATGAAGCCAAGGCTCATGCGAAGGAAATGCTCGGCAATACGCTCGTCACCGCGCAGACCGGCCCTGCCGGCAAGCAGGTGAACCGCCTCTACATCGAGGACGGCGCCGACATCGATCGCGAACTCTATCTTTCGCTGCTCGTTGACCGCTCGGTCGGCCAGATCGCCTTCGTCGTTTCGACGGAAGGCGGCATGGACATCGAGGCCGTTGCGCATGACACCCCGGAAAAGATCGTCAACGTCGCGATCAACCCGGAAGCTGGCGTCACCGCCACTGATCTCGCCAAGCTCACCTCGGCCCTGAAGCTCGAAGGCGAAGCCAAGGCTGACGCCGAAAAGCTCTTCCCGATCCTCTACAAGGCCTTTGTCGAGAAGGACATGAGCCTGCTCGAGATCAACCCGCTGATCGTCATGAAGAACGGCCGCATGCGCGTTCTCGATGCCAAGGTCTCGTTCGACGGCAACGCCCTGTTCCGCCACGACGACATCAGGGCGCTGCGCGACGAAACCGAAGAAGACGCCAAGGAAATCGAGGCCTCCAAGTGGGACCTCGCCTATGTGGCGCTCGACGGCAACATCGGCTGCATGGTCAACGGCGCAGGCCTTGCCATGGCGACGATGGACATCATCAAGCTCTACGGCAAGGAGCCGGCGAACTTCTGCGACGTCGGCGGCGGCGCCGGCAAGGAGAAGGTCGCGGCAGCCTTCAAGATCATCACGGCCGACCCGAAGGTCGAGGGTATCCTCGTCAACATCTTCGGCGGCATCATGAAGTGCGATGTCATCGCTGAAGGTGTCGTTGCGGCCGTGCAGGAAGTCGGCCTCAAGGTCCCGCTGGTCGTTCGTCTCGAAGGCACGAATGTCGAGCTTGGCAAGAAGATCCTGAATGAATCCGGCCTGGCGATCACCGCCGCCGACGATCTGGATGACGCTGCCAAGAAGATCGTCGCCGCGATCAACGGCTAACTGAAGGACCAGACCACATGTCGATTCTCGTCAACAAGAACACCAAGGTCCTCGTTCAGGGCCTGACCGGCAAGACCGGCACCTTCCATACCGAACAGGCGCTTGCCTATTACGGCACGCAGATGGTCGGTGGCATTCACCCGAAGAAGGGTGGCGAAACCTGGACCGGCTCCAAGGGCGAAACCCTGCCGATCTTCGCCTCGGTTGCCGAAGGCCGTGAAAAGACCGGTGCGGACGCATCCGTGATCTATGTTCCGCCGGCAGGCGCCGCGGACGCGATCATCGAGGCGATCGATGCGGAAATCCCGTTCATCACCTGCATTACCGAAGGTATCCCGGTTGCCGACATGGTGCGCGTCAAGGCTCGTCTCGACCGCTCCAAGTCGCGCCTGCTCGGCCCGAACTGCCCCGGTATCCTGACGCCGGAAGAATGCAAGATCGGCATCATGCCGGGCTCGATCTTCCGCAAGGGTTCGGTCGGCATCGTCTCGCGCTCCGGCACGCTGACCTATGAAGCCGTGTTCCAGACCTCCAACGAAGGCCTCGGCCAGACGACGGCCGTCGGCATCGGCGGCGACCCGGTCAAGGGCACCGAGTTCATCGACGTGCTGGAGATGTTCCTGGCCGACGAGGCCACGACCTCGATCATCATGATCGGCGAAATCGGCGGCTCGGCCGAAGAGGATGCGGCGCAGTTCCTCATCGACGAGGCCAAGAAGGGCCGCAAGAAGCCGATGGCCGGCTTCATCGCGGGCCGTACCGCGCCGAAGGGCCGCACCATGGGTCACGCCGGCGCCGTCGTTTCCGGCGGCAAGGGCGATGCGGAATCCAAGATCGCTGCGATGGAGCAGGCCGGCATCCGCGTGTCGCCGTCGCCGGCCCGCCTCGGCAAGACGCTGGTCGAAGTCCTCAAGGGCTGATCTCAAACCGTTTGTCCGGGCCGGCCGATCCGGCCCGGACAATCTGCCTGCCGCGAGTTTCCTTGGCTGATTGAAGATCAGGACACGCGGCAACTTAGTGCCACGGTGATCCCGGCGCGTCCTTTCGATGCGTGGTGCCGTAGGAACAGCAGGCGCCTGCGCGCCGAACGAACATGAACGACCGGGATACCCGGCAACCCAACTTCAGTCAGGAGGCGGACAGAAACGTCCGCGTGAGACCATGACAAGGCAAGAGGCCAACGAGCAATTCCAGCTCACTTCGTTTCTGGACGGCGCCAATGCCGCCTATATCGAGCAGCTCCAAGCACGCTATGAAACGGACCCGGCGTCCGTGTCGGCCGAATGGCAGGCCTTCTTCAAGGCGCTCGCCGATCGGCCGGAAGATGTCGTGAAGGCAGCCAAGGGCGCCTCCTGGAAAAAGAACAACTGGCCGATCCCGGCCAATGGCGAACTCGTCTCCGCGCTCGATGGCGACTGGGGTACGGTCGAAAAGGTCATCGAAAAGAAGGTCAAGGCGAAGGTTGAGGAAGCCGCCGCTGCCGCCGGTGTTGCCGTCAGTGCGGCCGACATCCATCAGGCGACGCGCGACTCCGTCCGTGCCATCATGATGATCCGCGCCTATCGCGCCCGCGGCCACCTGCATGCCAAGCTCGACCCGCTCGGCCTTGCTGCCCCGGTCGAGGATTACAACGAGCTTTCGCCCTCGAACTACGGCTTCGAGGACAAGGATCTCGACCGCAAGATCTTCATCGACAACGTGCTCGGCCTCGAATACGCGACCATCCGCGAGATGGTCGAAATCCTCGAGCGCACCTATTGCTCGACGATCGGCGTCGAGTTCATGCACATGTCGAACCCGGACGAGAAGGCCTGGATCCAGGAACGCATCGAAGGGCCGGACAAGGGCGTCGAATTCACCCCTGAAGGCAAGAAAGCGATCCTGCAGAAGCTGATCGAGGCCGAAGGCTTCGAGCAGTTCATCGACGTCAAGTACAAGGGCACCAAGCGCTTCGGTCTCGATGGCGGCGAGTCCGTCATCCCGGCGCTCGAGCAGATCATCAAGCGCGGCGGCCAGGAAGGCCTCAAGGAAATCGTGCTCGGCATGGCCCACCGCGGCCGCCTGAACGTGCTTTCCCAGGTCATGGCCAAGCCGCACCGCGCCATCTTCCACGAGTTCAAGGGCGGCTCCTACGCGCCTGACGACGTCGAAGGTTCGGGCGACGTGAAGTACCACCTCGGCGCTTCCTCCGACCGCGAGTTCGACGGCAACAAGGTTCACCTGTCGCTGACGGCGAACCCCTCGCACCTCGAAATCGTCAACCCTGTTGTCATGGGCAAGGCACGCGCCAAGCAGGACCAGATGGCGACCGTCTTCGAGGGCGACATTATTCCGCTGCGCGAGCGCTCCAAGGTCATGCCGCTTCTGCTGCATGGTGACGCCGCCTTTGCCGGCCAGGGCGTGATCGCCGAAATCCTCGGCCTTTCGGGCCTGCGCGGCCACCGCGTTGCCGGTACCGTTCACTTCATCATCAACAACCAGATCGGCTTCACCACCAATCCGGCCTTCTCGCGTTCGTCGCCCTATCCGTCCGACGTCGCCAAGATGATCGAAGCGCCGATCTTCCACGTCAACGGCGACGATCCGGAAGGCGTCGTCTATGCGGCCAAGATCGCGACCGAGTTCCGGATGAAGTTCCACAAGCCGGTCGTCATCGACATGTTCTGCTACCGGCGCTTCGGCCACAACGAAGGCGACGAGCCGGCGTTCACCCAGCCGAAGATGTACAAGGTCATTCGCGCCCACAAGACGGTCGTCCAGCTCTATTCGGAACGACTGATCGGCGAAGGCCTGATCTCCGAAGGCGAAGTCGAGAAGATGAAGGCCGATTGGCGCGCCCACCTCGAGCAGGAGTTCGAGGCCGGCCAGTCCTACAAGCCGAACAAGGCCGACTGGCTCGATGGCGCCTGGTCTGGCCTGCGCTCGGCCGACAACCAGGACGAACAGCGCCGCGGCAAGACCTCGGTGCCGATGAAGCAGCTCAAGGAAGTCGGCCGCAAGATCTCGGAGATCCCGGCAGGCTTCAACGCGCACCGCACCATCCAGCGCTTCATGGAAAACCGCGCCAACATGATCCAGACCGGCGAGGGCATCGACTGGGCAATGGCCGAAGCGCTCGCCTTTGGTACGCTCGTCACCGAAGGCACCAAGATCCGTCTTTCGGGTCAGGACTGCGAACGCGGCACCTTCTCGCAGCGCCATTCGGTGCTCTACGATCAGCAGACCGAAGAGCGCTACATTCCGCTCGCGAACCTGTCGCCGACACAGGCCCGCTACGAAGTCATCAACTCGATGCTCTCCGAAGAGGCGGTCCTCGGCTTCGAATACGGCTACTCGCTCGCCCGCCCGAACGCGCTGACGCTCTGGGAAGCCCAGTTCGGCGACTTCGCCAACGGTGCACAGGTCGTCTTCGACCAGTTCATCTCGTCGGGCGAACGCAAGTGGCTGCGGATGTCGGGTCTCGTCTGCCTGCTGCCGCACGGCTATGAGGGCCAGGGTCCGGAGCACTCCTCCGCCCGCCTCGAACGCTTCCTGCAGCTCTGCGCCGAAGACAACATGCAGGTCGCCAACGTCACGACGCCGGCGAACTACTTCCACATCCTGCGCCGCCAGGTGAAGCGCGATTTCCGCAAGCCGCTGATCCTGATGACGCCGAAGTCGCTGCTGCGCCACAAGCGGGCGATCTCCAGCCTGTCGGAAATGGCCGGTGAGAGCTCGTTCCACCGCCTGCTGTGGGACGACGCCGAAGTCATCAAGGATGGTCCGATCAAGCTGCAGAAGGACTCGAAGATCCGTCGCGTCGTGCTCTGCTCGGGCAAGGTCTACTACGACCTGCTGGAAGAGCGCGAAAAGCGCGGCATCGACGACGTCTACCTGCTGCGCGTCGAGCAGCTCTATCCGTTCCCGGCCAAGGCGCTCATCAACGAGCTCAGCCGCTTCCGCAATGCGGAGATGGTCTGGTGCCAGGAAGAGCCGAAGAACATGGGCGCATGGTCGTTCATCGACCCCTATCTCGAATGGGTTCTCGCCCATATCGACGCCAAGTATCAGCGCGTGCGCTACACCGGCCGTCCGGCCGCCGCCTCGCCGGCGACGGGCCTGATGTCGAAGCACCTGGCGCAGCTTGCCGCTTTCCTCGAGGACGCGCTGGGGGGCTGATGCTCCCCTCGCTCTGAGCCAACAGAAACAGATATCTGATCAACGGAACAAAAATCATGGCAACAGAAATCCGCGTTCCCACCCTTGGCGAATCCGTCAGCGAAGCGACCGTCGGCACCTGGTTCAAGAAGGTCGGCGATGCCATCAAGGCCGACGAACCCCTGCTCGAACTCGAAACCGACAAGGTGACGATCGAAGTGCCGGCCCCTGCTGCCGGCACGCTTTCCGAAATCGTCGCGCAGGCCGGCGAGACCGTCGGTCTCGGCGCACTGCTCGGCCAGATCGCCGCCGGTGACGGCGCTGCCACAGCAGCAGCAGCCCCGGCTGCCGCGCCTGAGAAGAAGGCCGAGCCGGCTGCTGCCGCTCCGGCTGCCACGGCCGCTGCTGCGGCTCCCGCCGCCTCGTCGATGCCGCCGGCACCGGCTGCCGCCAAGCTGCTCGCCGAAAACAACCTCTCGGCCGACCAGGTCGACGGTTCTGGCAAGCGTGGCCAGGTGCTGAAGGGTGACGTGCTTGCCGCCGTCGCCAAGGGCATCTCGACGCCGGTCGCTGCAGAGCCGGCCAAGGTCCAGGCCCGTGCGCCGTCAACGGCCGAAGACGCCGTTCGCGAAGAGCGCGTCAAGATGACCCGCCTGCGCCAGACGATCGCACGCCGCCTCAAGGATGCGCAGAACACCGCCGCCATGCTGACCACCTACAATGAGGTGGACATGAGCGCGGTCATGTCGCTGCGCAACAAGTACAAGGACATCTTCGAGAAGAAGCATGGCGTGAAGCTCGGCTTCATGGGCTTCTTCACCAAGGCCGTCACCCACGCGCTGAAGGAAATCCCGGCCGTCAACGCCGAGATCGACGGCTCCGACATCATCTACAAGAACTACTGCCACATCGGCGTCGCCGTCGGTACGGACAAGGGTCTTGTCGTTCCGATCGTACGTGATGCCGACCAGATGTCGATCGCCGAAATCGAGAAGGACATCGGCCGCCTCGGCAAGGCTGCGCGTGATGGCGCGCTGTCGATGGCCGACATGCAGGGCGGCACCTTCACGATCTCCAACGGCGGCGTCTATGGTTCGCTGATGTCTTCGCCGATCCTGAACGCCCCGCAGTCGGGCATTCTCGGCATGCACAAGATCCAGGACCGTCCGGTCGCCATCGGCGGCCAGGTCGTCATTCGCCCGATGATGTACCTCGCGCTCTCCTACGATCACCGCATCGTCGACGGCAAGGAAGCCGTGACCTTCCTCGTCCGCGTCAAGGAAAGCCTTGAGGATCCGGAGCGTCTGGTTCTCGATCTCTAATCTTGGCAATGGACGCGGGCGCCTCTGCGCGCTCGCGTCTCTCCTCATGTCGGTCGGAGACGGCGAATGATGGTTCGTCGCCGCCTTTGCCGAAGAGACCTGCCCCGGCGGGGTCGTGATACCGATCTGGATTGATCCTGAGATTGCGAGGGTTGATGGAAGCCGCGGCAGCGTCGACTGAAATCTGGGTGCTCGGCTGGAGCGTCGTGTTGCTGATCGTCCACATCCTGGTGCAGGGGCTGTCGCTCGACCTCGCCGGCGATCTCGGCGTCAAGTACCTGCTCGGACCTCGTGATCAGCAGCGCGTTTCGAAGAGCATCGTGGCGGGACGTCTCCTGCGGGCGCTTCGCAACATGCTGGAAACCTATCCTGCCTTCGTTGCCCTTGCGCTTGCATTGGCGGTGACTGGGAAGACCGGCGGCCTCGGTGCCATCGGCGCCTTAACCTGGATTTTGGCACGGGTGGCCTACATGATCCTCTACGTGGCAGGCGTTCCCGTATTGCGCTCCATCGTCTGGTTCGTGTCGATCATTGCACTGTTGCTGATGGTCGTCCGGCTCATGGCATAGCATCCCTGCGGCAAGGCAAGAGGAGACTGGGCATGGCATTCGAACCCAATATACCGCCGATCCAGGTGCATCTCTGCGTCAAGGATGGCATGGCGGCGATTGCTTTCTACGAGAAGGCCTTCGGCGCCCAACACACCTTTTGCCAGTTGGCGGAGGATCGCAAGCGCGTGATGCATTCCAATCTCGTGCTCTTCGGCGGCGAGATCATGCTGCACGACGAATTTCCCGAATTCGGATCGAGCGTGCTTTCACCGAAGACGGTCGGCGGCGCAAGTGTGGCCATCAACGTCAACCTGCCGGAGGCTGCCGATGTCGACGCGGCCTATGACAGGGCGATTGCCGCAGGGGCATCGACAGTGCTGGAGCCGCAGGATACCTTCTGGCACGCACGCTACGCGCGCATCCAGGATCCCTTCGGCCACGTCTGGGCCTTCAACGCACCGGTCGCAAAACCATGAGCCAATACCTCCTTGAACTTGCCTCGCTGATGGCGATCTTCGCCTTCGCCATCGTCTCGCCCGGCGCCGACCTCGCCATGGTCATGCGCCAGTCGATCGTGCATGGCCGCCGCCCGGCCATCATCACATCCTTCGGCATCGGTACGTCGCTGATGTTCCATGTCACCTATACGATCCTTGGCCTCGGGCTGATCATTTCGCAGTCGATCTACCTGTTCAACATCGTCAAATGGTGCGGCGTCGCTTACCTGATCTATATCGGCATCAAGGCGCTGCGCGCCGGTCAGACGGAGATCAAGGTCGAGCGCGCGGAAGGCGCTGAGCCCGCCAAGAGCCAGTCGGCCGCAAAGGCCTTCGGCCTCGGCTTCGCCGCCAACGCGCTCAACCCGAAGCCGGTGTTCTTCTTCCTGTCGATCTTCTCGACCGTCGTCAGCGCCCACACGCCGATTCTCATCAAGTTCGGCTACGGTCTGGTCATGGCCTCCTGCCTGATCCTCTGGTTCGTCGGCGTCAGTCTGTTCATGACGACGCCGCGTATGCGCGCCGCCTTCACCCGCGCCAGCAAGTGGATCGACCGCATGAGCGGCGTGGTCTTCATCGCCCTCGGCCTCAAGCTCGCGACGGAGAAGGCCGCCTGATCATGGTTCCCGGTCGTTTCGTTCCGACATTGTTTGGCTCGGCTCTGTTCGGCCTTGCACTCGCCGCACCGGCAACCGCTGCCGACTGCAAGCAGTCGCATGCGATCTATGGCGATCGCGACGGCGGCTACGAACTGCGTTTCGAACCGGTCAGCTCGGCAAGCGCGGCGACCAGCAACCACTTCAAGGTGGCGGTGCTGAAAGCCGGCCTGCTGCTCGACGGCATCGTGATGCCGGCAGGCGAGCCGGAGCGCGCGACGGGGCTGATCATGCACAACTGCCCGGAGGGGGACGCGACCGGTGAGGAGCTGCGCGCCTGCACCGTCTGGCAGGGCGTCGTCTACGCGATAAACAAGGCCGGTGCGGTCAGCGAGATCCCGGCCGAGACCGAGCCGGCGGCCGAGCAACTGCTGCTTCCCGATTTCGGCCCGTCGCTCAGGGCGTCCAGCGCCTGGGGCAAGGGCAAGGCGGAGGCCGACAGCTGGGATTCCTTCACCCTCAAGGGATGCGCCGCATGAGCGTGCGCCCCGTTCTCCTCGTGACCGGCGGCAGCCGCGGCATCGGCGCGGCGATCTGCCTCGGCGCCGCCAAGGCCGGCTGGCGCGTCGCCGTCAACTATGCGAGCAACCGCAAGGCCGCCGATGCTGTCGTCGGCGCAATCGAGCGGGAAGGCGGTTCGGCGATTGCAGTTCAGGGCGATGTCGGCTCTGAAGCGGATATCCAGGCGATGTTTGCCGCCGTCGATGCGGCGTTCGGCCGCCTCGACGGCCTCGTCAACAATGCCGGCATCGTCGGGCCGACCGAGCGGGTGGATGAAATGTCCATCGACCGGCTGGAGCGCATGTTCCGCATCAACGTCACCGGCTCCATTCGCTGTGCGGCGGAAGCGGTCCGGCGGATGTCGACGCGCTATGGCCACCAGGGCGGCGTCATCGTCAACATCTCCTCGGTCGCCGCGGTGCTCGGCTCGCCGGGGCAATATGTCGACTATGCCGCGTCGAAGGGCGCTATCGACACCTTTACCGTCGGCCTTGCGCGCGAGGTCGCGACCGAGGGCATTCGCGTCAACGCGATACGCCCCGGCATCATCGATACCGAGATCCACGCCTCCGGCGGTCTGCCGGACCGGGCACGCGATCTCGCTTCCACCATTCCCGTTCAGCGACCCGGCACCGCCGAGGAAGTCGCTGACGCGGCTCTCTACCTCCTGTCGGACAAGGCGACTTATGTGACGGGAGCAATTCTCAATGTCAGCGGCGGGCGGTAACCGCCCTGAAGGAAGGATATTCTAATGGCTTATGATCTCATCGTTATCGGCAGCGGCCCCGGCGGCTATGTCTGCGCCATCAAGGCGGCCCAGCTCGGCCTGAAGGTGGCCGTCGTCGAGAAGCGCGCGACCTATGGCGGCACCTGCCTCAACATCGGCTGCATTCCGTCGAAGGCGCTGCTGCATGCTTCCGAGATGTTCCACCAGGTCGCTCACGGCGTGGACGCGCTCGGCGTCGAAGTCGTCGCGCCGAAGCTGAACCTCGAAAAGATGATGGCTCACAAGGACGCGACCGTTAAGTCGAACGTCGATGGCGTTTCGTTCCTGTTCAAGAAGAACAAGATCGACGGCATCCAGGGCACCGGCAGAGTGCTCGGCCAGGGCAAGGTTTCGGTCACCAACGACAAGGGTGAGGAGCAGATCCTCGAAGCCAAGAACATCGTGATCGCCACCGGCTCCGACGTGGCAGGCATCCCGGGCGTAAAGGTCGACATCGATGAGAAGGTGATCATCTCATCCACCGGCGGCATCGCGCTTGAAAAGGTTCCGGCGAGCATGATCGTCGTCGGCGGCGGCGTCATCGGCCTCGAGCTTGGCTCGGTCTGGGCCCGCCTCGGCGCAAAGGTCACGGTCGTCGAATATCTCGATACCCTCCTCGGCGGCATGGACGGCGAAGTTGCCAAGCAGTTCCAGCGCATGCTTGCCAAGCAGGGCATGGACATCAAGCTCGGCGCCAAGGTGACCGGCGTCGTCAAGGACGGCAAGGGCGCCAAGGTGACCTTCGAGCCGGTCAAGGGCGGCGAGGCCGTGACGCTCGACGCCGATGTCGTGCTGATCGCCACCGGTCGCAAGCCCTACACCGATGGCCTCGGCCTGGACAAGGCCGGCGTCGTCATGGACCAGCGCGGTCGCGTCGAGATCGACCATCACTACCAGACCAGCGTTGCCGGCATCTACGCGATCGGCGACGTGGTGCGCGGCCCGATGCTCGCCCACAAGGCCGAGGATGAAGGTGTCGCCGTTGCGGAAATCCTGGCAGGCCAGGCCGGCCACGTGAACTACGACGTCATCCCGAGCGTGGTCTACACCCAGCCGGAAGTTGCCTCCGTCGGCAAGACCGAGGAAGAGCTGAAGGCCGCAGGCGTTGCCTACAAGGTCGGCAAGTTCCCCTTCACCGCCAATGGCCGTGCGCGCGCGATGCTTGCCACCGACGGTTTCGTGAAGATCCTCGCCGACAAGGAAACCGACCGGGTTCTCGGCGGCCATATCGTCGGCTTCGGCGCCGGCGAGATGATCCACGAGATCGCCGTGCTGATGGAATTCGGCGGCTCGTCCGAAGACCTCGGCCGCACCTGCCATGCGCACCCGACCATGTCGGAAGCGGTCAAGGAAGCGGCTCTGTCGACCTTCTTCAAGCCGATCCATATGTGATGATTTTGCGGGGGCTGCGGCGAGCGGCCCCCTCATTCCGGCCGCGCGTTTCGGCTCGCCAGCTGCCGTTGCAGACCTATGCCGAGTCGGCGCGCACTGACATTGCCGCCACGAACGTCGTCCGATGCCGGCGATCCTACTCCTCAGAAGCAGACCGGACCGCGTGGAAGCGCTCCTCGAATTCGCGCCTGAGGCTGCGTCGCGCCTCGGCCGCGCGCTGCCGTTGCTTACGGTCGGCCGTGTCCGTGACGAGCGGAGGAACGGGCGTCGGGCTGCCATCGGCATCGACCGCGACCATGGTGAAATAGCAGGAATTGGTGTGGCGGCGCTCGCCGCTGCGGATGTTCTCGGCCTCGACCCGGATGCCGATTTCCATCGAGGTGCGGCCGGCATGGTTGACCGCGGCGCGGAAGGTGACGAGCTCGCCGACGTGAATGGGTTGGCGGAAGATCACCTGATCGACCGAGAGCGTCACCGCATATTGCTGCGAATAGCGCGAAGCGCAGGAAAACGCCACGCGGTCGAGGAGGTTGAGCAGCGCGCCGCCATGGACCTTGCCGCTGAAATTCGCCATGTCCGGCGTCATCAGGACGACCATCTCGAGCTCGCGCGGGTCGTGGCTGGGTTCCATAGTATGTCTCCTTGATGCGATTGGCGGCGTCTTGACAGAGTTATGCAGCTTGTCGCCGCGAAGGGAAGAGCGCGCAAGCTCGTGGCCGTGGGGCGGGAGACGACGAGGTGTGACGATTGGCCCGAGGGGCTGCGACAAGCGGCGGTCTGTGCGGCGACGATCAGGGGCGCGATCATGTTTCTCGCTTCAGATGACTAGTGTCGCGAGGCGCAAGGAGGGACCATGAAACCGAGAGCCGTGGCCGTTTCGCTGCCGAACCGGCATCTGCCGGAGGCCGATTGGGCCGACCGTTTCGAGCTCGCCCTTGACGGCAAGGGTGTGACCGCCGCGGAAGCGGCCGAACGTTCGCTTGGCCGCTCGCCACGATGGATTCGCGAGCTGTTGCGCCTGCGCAATCGCATGGTGTCCCTCGTCGGCTTGAAATCGGCAGCGCCGAGGCCCGGCCGTTTCGGCCTGGTCGGGGCGTTTCCGGTGCTGTCGAAGACCGACGACGAAGTGGTGCTCGGCTTTGACGACAAGCATCTCGATTTCCGCATCGTCGTCGATGTCAGGGCAGGGTCGGCGGTCAATCAGATCGTCGGCGTCACCACGCTCGTTCGGCGGCACAATACGCTCGGTTGGGTTTACCTCGCCGCGGTCATACCGTTCCACAAGGTGATCGTGCCGACGCTGCTTGCCGGCGTTGCCGGTCCAGGCGGCATCATTGGCTGATCAGGCTCCGGCTTGAACGCCCGCCAGTCAGTTGGCGCGCGTGAGAGTGAACCCCTGGGCACGCAGGAGTTCCACGAGGCCTTCCTTGCCCGGAAGGTGCAGCGCCCCGACAGCCATGAATGCACCTCCGTCCTTCAGGATCGGTTCGGCGCGCGTCGCCATCGTCCTGTTGCGCTCGACGATGATGCGCTGTTCGAAATCGGCATAACCGAAATCCTCGCTGGATGTCGTGTCAACGGCCTTCATCATCGGCATGATCATGCCGGTGTCGCCCGCGAGATAGAGATCGGTCATGGTCGCGAAGACGTCGTCGATCGTCTTGCCGAGCGCCAGCGTCTCGATGAGGGCGCGCAGATGCAGTTCGGTCGGCAGCGAATCCATCGCCGAGAGCTGTTCGATCAGCGTCTCCAGACCCTTGAGCGTCTTGCCCTGGCCGACGGCATCCTCGGCGATCTTCTTGTCGAGGAAGGAGGCGCCCGCCGCCTTTCGGCTGATCTCGCAGGCGGGCAAGGCCACGAAGCTCGCGATCATCCATGGTTTCATGCGCGCAACCAGCGTCAGCGGAATGCCGCGTGCCTTGAGCCCCGCTTCGAGCTGCTCACGGTCAGCGGGCTTCAGGAAATCGGCGATCGTCTTGTTGTCCGGGAACATGGTGAGGTCGGGCCGCATCAGGATCGCGGCGGCCGATTTCTTTTCGTCGATGATCTCGTCCGATTCGACGATGACGGTCGAGGCTGCCTCGAAGGCGCCCGGCGCCTCGGACGGCAAAGCCAGCACGCGCGGATCGGTGACGTGCATGGTGCCGAGCAGCCAGGAGGGCGCGATACCGTCCTTCTCGATCTTCCAGAAGATGCCCTTGCCGTTCGGCACGGCGGCGGCCTCCGCTTCGAGCGCGGCGAATTTTGCCGGGTCCGACTTGGCAAGCGCGGTCAGGACGTTCGAACCGCCGCATTCCCCATCCTGGACGGCGTCCTGGGCATCGGCTTTGGCGACGAAGAGGAGGGCAACGACAAGGCAAGCCGCAAGAACGACGTGCAGCAGGGCGATCAGCCACAGAGTGCCGTCGGCTACCCGCGCAAGCAGGTTGCGGTGCAGGTTTCGATCAGGTCTCGCAAAGGCTGTCATCGTTCTTCCCCGACGGACGGACGGTCGCTGCTGAACCCTAGGCCCGGGCCGGTCACGGCTTCCTTAAAGGGCATGGTTAATCCAAGGTTTCGCCGAAAATCAGGCGCGCGGATGGGCACGATCATAGATTTCCAGAAGCCTTGCAGAATCGACGCCGGTATAGACCTGCGTCGTCGACAGGCTGGCGTGGCCGAGCAGTTCCTGAATGGTCCGCAGATCGCCGCCGCCGGCCAGGAGATGGGTGGCGAAGGAGTGGCGCAGGGCATGCGGCGTTGCCGTGTCCGGCAGGCCGAGGGCGCCACGCAGCTTCTGCATCTCGCGCTGGATGATCGCCGGCTGCAGCTTGGCGCCGCGCGCTCCGCGAAACAACGGCTCATCGGCCGCGAGCCGGTAGGGGCAGAGCTTGATATAGGCGGCGACGGCGTCACGTGCAGCCTGAATCAGCGGCACGAGCCGCGTCTTGCCGCCTTTGCCGACGATGCGCAGCGACGAGGGCGCGCCGGCGAAATCGCCCGATGTCAACCCGAGCGCTTCGGAAATGCGCAGGCCGCAGCCATAGAGCAGGGTCAGCACCGCGGCATTGCGCGCCGCAATCCAAGGCTCCTCGGCAAGCTGCGCCTGCGAGGTCACGACGTTGAGCGCTTCACGATCGGTCAGCGGTTTCGGCAGGGATTTCGGCTGCTTCGGCGAGCGCACCGCGGTTGCGCCCGCCGCATTGGCGAGGCCATTGCGTTCGAGGAAGCGGAGGAACGAGCGCAGCCCCGCGAGCCCGCGGCCGAGCGTTCGTGCGCCCGCGCCACCCTTGCGGCGCTGGGCGAGGAAGCCGCGCAGATCCGCGGGCCGCAGCGTTCGGATGTCGGAGAGCCGCGGCGGCCCGGCCAGATGCCCGGTCAGGAACGTCAGGAACTGGCGGGTGTCGCGCTCATAGGCCTCGACGGTGTTGTCCGAGAGGCGGCGCTCTCGCATGAGTCCATCGAGCCAACGTTGGCGTTCGGCAAGGAGTTCCGGATGGCCGATGACGAGGAGCTCGTTCATTGTCGCTTCCCAAGTTGGTCCATCGGCGACAATGCCCTGACGCATCTTATGTTTTTGCTAATGCGCCCTTGGAATCTGTCATCCTTCGATCATATAGAATTGCGATGGTCAGCCGGAAAGAATCGGATGGGACTATGGCGGGACGGGATTCGGTGAACGGATTCGCGCATTTTGCTGAAGTAATCGCCCTGGTCTCACAGGGGCAGCCTGGTCACGTCGTCGACACCCTGATTGCCGAGCGCGGGCAGCGCATCGTCAAGAGTCCGCTATGGCCGCTGATGCGGCCTTTTCTCTACACGTTGCTGAACTACCGCAAGGCGCATGAATTCGCCGATGCGGTTGCCAACATGCCGGGCTTTCAGGCCTTCGAACATCTGAGTTCGCTGCTCTCGCTGGAGGTGCGGGTCGACCGGGCCGAACGCATTCCGGCCAAGGGCGGCTTCCTGCTCGTCAGCAACCATCCGACCGGCATTGCCGACGGAATCGCGGTCTTCGACCTGCTCAAGGAACGGCGGCCGGACATGATGTTCTTTGCCAATCGCGACGCCATCCGCGTCAATCCGCGCTTCGTCGAGATGGTCATCCCGGTCGAATGGCGCGAGGAACACAAGAGCAAGCTGAAGGCTCGCGAGACGCTGCAGGTGACCAACCGGGCGATCGGCGAGGGCAAGGCGACGGTGCTGTTTCCCTCCGGTCGCATCGCCTATTGGGCCGACGGGTGCCTCAACGAGCGGCCGTGGAAGACCTCTGCGGTGGGCTTTGCGCGCAAATACGGCTTGCCGATCCTGCCGGTGCACATGAGCGCCCGCAATTCCGGCCTGTTCTACTGGTTCGCCAAATGGTCGACGGAACTGCGCGACATGACCGTGTTCCACGAGTTGCTCAACAAGAAGGGCGATCTCTTCGATTTCCGCATTGGCAACCTGATCCCGCCGGAGGCGCTGGAAGGCGAGTCTGGCGAGGTGACGAAGGCGCTTGAGCGGCACACGGTCTTCGATCTCGCAGTGGACGCGGACGCGGCGTTCGAGCCCAGGCTGCAAATGGCGGCTGGGCTCTAGCGACCAGCCGCACCATGTCTGGCGGCTTCACGCCGTGCGGCGGATCGGCTAGGTCAGAAGCCATGCTGCTTCGATCCATGTTTGCCGAAAACTATCGTTCGCTGAAGTCGATCCGCATGGATCTGACCGGGGTCAACCTGTTCATCGGCGAGAACGGCGTCGGCAAGTCCAATCTCTATCGGGCGCTTCAACTCGTGCAGTCTGCGACACGCGGCACGCTGGCGCGCGAGATCGCCGAAGAGGGCGGCATGTCGTCGACGCTCTGGAGTGGCCGTCGGCGCGCCGACAAGCCGGCGCGCATCCGGCTCGAAACCGAGCTTCTGGACGAGGAGCGGGCGATCACCTTCCGCTACCGGATCGAGGCAGGGCTGCGTCCGCCGTTGGCAGCCGCAGGCTTTGCCTATGAACCCCAGGTCAAGGAAGAGGAACTGACGGTCGAAACCGGCCGCCGGCCGGTGACGATGATGAAGCGGTCCGGGCCCGGCATCTTCGTGCGCGGCGAGCGCGGACGCATGGAAGACTATCCCGAACAGGCGCTGACATCGGAGACGGCGATCTCGCTGCTCGGCGACGCCGGCCATTATCCAGAGGTCGGCACCTTTCGTCGCGCGGTCGATCAGTGGCGGTTCTTCCACGGCTTCCGGACCGATCGCGATTCGCCCTTGCGGTCGCCTTGCCTCGCCGTCACGGCGCCGATGCTCGACGAGACGGGCGTCAACATGGCCGCGGTCTTCGCGACGCTTCGGCACACGCGTCAGGATACGGTCGATCTCGACCGCGCCATCGCCGATGCCTTCGGCGGCGCCCATCTCGATGTTCCCGATCCCGGCCAGTTCGCCGAATTCTCGCTGGTCTTTCCGGATTTTCCCAACCGGCCGTTTTCGCCGCGCGAGCTTTCCGACGGGCAGATGCGCTTCCTGGCCTTGGCGGCGGCGCTGCTTTCCTATCGTCGCCCACGCTTCATCGCACTGAACGAGCCGGAAACGAGCCTGCATCCGGACATGCTGCCGGCGCTTGCCGACATGATCGCCAGCGCCTCGCGCGAGAGCCAGATCTGGATCGTCACCCATTCGGAGCGGTTGGCGGAAGAGGTGCGCCAGCGCTGCGGCATTCGTCCGCGGCGGGTGATCCGCAAGGATAGTGCCACCTGGATCGACGGCATGCGGCTGACGGGGCTGATGGGCGACGATGAGTAGGCAACAAAAAACCCCGCGTCGCTGCGGGGTTTCTGGTCGCTCCTGAATGATCAGGCGATCTTCTGGCCGGTCTTGGCCCAGTCGGCCAGGAACATCTCCAGACCCTTGTCGGTCAGCGGGTGCTTGACCAGGGCCTTCAGCGTTGCCGGCGGCGCGGTAACGACGTCGGCGCCGATGAGGGCGGCTTCCTTGACGTGGTTCACGGTGCGGATCGAGGCTGCGAGGATCTCGGTCTCATAGCCGTAGTTGTCGAAGATGTGGCGGATTTCGCGGATCAGGTCCATGCCGTCGAAGGCGATGTCGTCGAGACGGCCGACGAAGGGCGAAACGAAGGTCGCGCCGGCCTTGGCGGCGAGCAGGGCCTGGTTGGCCGAGAAGCACAGCGTCACATTGGTCTGGTGGCCGTCCGAGGTCAGCGCCTTGCAGGCCTTGAGGCCGTCGAGCGTCAGCGGCAGCTTGATGCAGATGTTGTCGGCGATCTTCGAGAGAACGGCCGCTTCCTTCATCATCTCGGCGTATTCGGTTGCAGTCACTTCAGCCGAAACCGGGCCTTCGACGATCGAGCAGATTTCCTTGGTGACTTCCGTGATGTCGCGGCCCGACTTCAGGATCAGCGACGGGTTGGTGGTGACGCCGTCGAGGAGGCCGAGATCGTTCAGCTCACGGATTTCCTTGACGTCGGCGGTATCAACGAAAAATTTCATGGAGTCACTCCCTTGGGGCACGATTGCCGTTCGGGCGCATATCTACCGGGGAGGAATTCCGTTGGCAGAGATCGCGCGCGTTGAAACTCTGGTGGAACCGTGACAAACCCTGCGCCGGCAAGGCTGCGGTTCGCAGCGCAGTTTTCTTTAACCGAAACACGTGGCAAGGTCACGGCAAAATGACTCGCGATTCAACCGATTTATTCGGCGATTTGCTCGGGCCTGTTTCGGCCCGCCGCGTCGTGCCGGTCCTGGTGCCCATGCCGGCGCCGAAAGCCTATTCCTATGGGGTTCCTGATGGCATGGCGGTGGAGCCGGGCTCGATCGTGCAGGTGCCGCTCGGGCCGCGCCTCGTCGTCGGCGTCGTCTGGGATGGTGATGACGATGGCTCCGTCGACCCGAAGAAGCTCAAATCAATCGAGAAAGTTTTCGACTGCCCGCCGCTGACGCGGGATATGCGGACCTTTCTCGATTGGGTCGCCGCCTATACCGTCACGCCGCCGGGGCTCGTCGCGCGCATGGCGCTCCGGGCGCCGGCGGCATTCGATCCGGAGCCGATGGTCGAGGCCTTGCGCCTTACCGAGATGCGGCCGGAGCGCATGACGGCGGCGCGCGAGCGCGTGATTGCCGCCGCCAGCGACGGCTTCTCCTGGACGCGCTCGGGGCTCGCGCACGCGGCCGGTACCTCGTCGAGCGTGATTGATGGGCTGGCCCAGCAAGGCGTCTTCGAGACGGTGTTCATGCCGCCGCCGCCGGTCGTCGCCTTGCCCGATCCCGATTTCGTCGCGCCCCGGCTCGAAGGCGCTCAGAAGGACGCCGCCGCCGACCTCCTGGCAGCGGTGGAGGAGGGCGGCTTCTCGGTATCCTTGATCGACGGCATCACCGGGTCCGGCAAGACCGAGGTCTATTTCGAGGCGATCGCCGCGACACTTCGGGCGGGCAAGCAGGTTCTGATCCTGCTGCCGGAGATCGCGCTCACGTCGAGTTTTCTCGAGCGCTTCCAGGATCGTTTCGGCGCGAAGCCGGCGGAGTGGCATTCGGACCTCGCGCCGCGCACGCGTGAAAAGGTCTGGCGTCAGGTGACGACCGGCACGGTGCGTGTCGTTGCCGGCGCCCGCTCGGCGCTGTTCCTGCCCTTCGAGGACCTGGGTCTCATCATCGTCGACGAAGAGCACGACCCGGCCTACAAGCAGGAGGACCGCGTCTTCTACAATGCGCGCGACATGGCGGTCGTGCGCGGCCGCATCACCGGCTTTCCGGTCGTACTCGTCTCGGCGACGCCTTCCGTCGAAAGCCGGGTCAATGGCGAGGTCGGCCGCTACAAGCCGATCCATCTGCCGACGCGTTTCGGCGATGCGGCGCTGCCGCGGCTCGGCTTGGTCGACATGCGCCAGCATCCGCCGGCGCGCGGCGGGTTCCTGTCGCCTGTCCTCATCAACCAGATCGGCAAGGCCGTCGAGCGCGGCGAGCAGGCGCTGCTCTTCCTCAATCGCCGCGGCTATGCGCCGCTGACGCTCTGCCGTGTCTGCGGTCATCGCTTCCAGTGCCCGGATTGTGCGAGCTGGCTGGTCGAGCACCGCTTCCGCGGCCAGATCCAATGCCACCATTGCGGCTACTCGGAGAAGACGCCGGAAGCCTGCCCGGAATGCGGTACGCTCGATCACCTAGTTGCCTGCGGTCCCGGTGTCGAGCGCATCGCCGAGGAGGTGGAGCGGCATTTTCCCGAGGCGCGCACCATCGTGCTGTCCTCGGACCTGATGGGCGTCAAGCGCTTGCGACTGGAACTCGACGCCATTGCCCGCGGCGAAGCCGACATCGTCATCGGCACGCAGCTCGTCGCCAAGGGGCATAATTTTCCGCTGATGACGCTGGTCGGTATCGTCGATGCCGATCTCGGCCTGGCGAACGGCGATCCGCGTGCGGCGGAGCGGACTTTCCAATTGCTCTCGCAGGTCACGGGTCGTGCGGGGCGAACCGGTCTCAAGAGCCTTGGCCTCTTACAGACCTACCAGCCGCAGCATCCGGTGATGCAGGCGATCGTTTCGGGCGATGCCGACGCCTTCTACGAGCGCGAGATCGCCGAGCGGGAGAAGGCGCTGCTGCCGCCCTTCGGCCGGCTCGCCTCGCTGATCGTCTCAGCCGATACGCGGCAAGATGCCGAGGGCCATGCGCGCGGCTTGCGCATGGCCGCGCCTCGGACCGATGGCATTACGATCCTCGGCCCGGCGGAAGCCCCGCTGGCGCTGATCCGCGGTCGGCATCGCTTCCGCCTGCTGGTGCATGGCCGGCGCAACAGCGACATGCAGGCCTTCGTCAAGGCGATGATCGCCGCCGGCCCGAAGGAACGCGGCTCGATCAGCGTCCAACTCGACATCGATCCCCAAAGCTTCCTGTAAATCCAAGTTTCCTGTGATCGTCGTTGCTATGAGACGGCAGGCGATTCACAACCAGCGCGACATGCGCTAGAGGTCAGAAGTGCTTCGCTTCGGGCGGCCAGCCAGCCGAAGGCGAAACGACATGACAACGGCTCATCTGCGGGAACGGGCATGGAGTTCTATATTCCGACGGAAACCGGCGAATTTCTCGCCTTCTGCGCTGCTGCGGCCGCGGCGCTGATCGGCGTCGTGATGCTGTTTGCGCCGCGGCTTACCTTTCGCGCGGCTGGCATCGGCATCGCCGAGGGGCGGCGCGGCGGCTATGCCGAGGCGCGTTCCACCATGGGTGGCATGCATGTCGGGCTCGGGCTTGCCGCCATTCTGCTGGCGCAGCCGATGGTCTATCTTGCCGTCGGAGCGGCCTTTGCGCTTGCCGCCTTCGGCCGCATCCTCTCGATGATGAGTGACAATGGTGGCACGGTCTACAACTGGCTGGCGCTCTTCATTCAGGCGGCACTCGCCATCCTTCCGCTCGCCTACGTCTTCGGCATGATCTGATCGAGCCCGCGGGCCATTCCGCGATTCACGGTGCAAGAAACGGATTTACGGCAAAATTCGGCCGAAGGTGGCCGACTTATGCCGCATTCCTGCCGTTCGCGTGTTGCGAGTCCAAACATCCTATGCTAGACGAACCGCGAATTGCGGGGGAAGTGGGTCGCCAGGCCTCGATATCCTGCAAGTTATTGCAGCAAATTCAAGAAGTTAAGTTGACGGCTCAACGCCAGCTCGGTTCTTGGATGAAATTGAGAGAAGCTTGTGCCCGTGGCAGACACATCCCAGCTTATTTCCGGTGTTGCAGAAAGATATGCGTCCTCGCTTTTTGAACTCGCGCTTAGCGCCGGTTCCGTCGAGGCAGTCGGCGCGGATCTTACCCGTGTCCAGGCCCTGATCGACGGCAGCGATGATCTGAAGCGGCTGATCGTAAGCCCGGTCTTTTCTGCAGACGACCAGTTCAAGGCCATTTCGGCAGTTGCCGAGAAGGCTGGCATCTCCGGGCTCGTCGGCAACTTCCTCAAGGTCGTTGCCCGCAATCGCCGCCTCTTCGCGCTGCCGGGCATGATCAAGGCGTTCCGCCTGATCGCTGCGCGCCATCGTGGCGAAATCTCCGCCGACGTCACGTCGGCCCATGCGCTCACCGCAGCGCAGGAAACTGAATTGAAGGCGACTCTGAAAAGCGTCACCGGCAAAGACGTGGCGGTCAACGTCACCGTCGACCCGTCTATTCTTGGAGGTCTGATCGTCAAGGTCGGGTCCCGCCAGATTGACACCTCCCTTCGCACCAAACTCTCTACCCTTAAGCTTGCACTGAAAGAGGTCGGCTGATGGATATCCGCGCCGCGGAAATTTCCGCAATTCTCAAAGATCAGATCAAAAATTTCGGCCAGGAAGCAGAAGTCTCCGAAGTCGGTCAGGTGCTTTCCGTCGGTGACGGTATTGCCCGCGTCTACGGCCTCGACAATGTTCAGGCAGGCGAAATGGTCGAATTCCCGGGTGGAATTCGCGGCATGGCGCTGAACCTCGAAGCCGACAACGTCGGTGTCGTTATCTTCGGTTCGGACCGTGACATCAAGGAAGGCGACACCGTCAAGCGGACTGGCGCCATCGTGGACGTCCCGGTTGGTCCGGAACTGCTCGGCCGCGTCGTTGACGCGCTCGGCAACCCGATCGACGGCAAGGGCCCGATCAATGCCAAGCAGCGCGCCCGCGTTGACGTCAAGGCTCCGGGCATCATTCCGCGCAAATCGGTGCATGAACCGATGTCGACCGGCCTCAAGGCCATCGACGCGCTGATCCCGGTCGGTCGCGGCCAGCGCGAGCTCGTCATCGGCGACCGCCAGACCGGCAAGACCGCGATCATCCTCGACACCTTCCTCAACCAGAAGCCGATCCACGACAACGGCCCGGACGCCGACAAGCTGTTCTGCGTCTACGTCGCTATCGGTCAGAAGCGTTCGACGGTTGCCCAGTTCGTGAAGGTTCTGGAAGAGCGCGGCGCCCTGCAGTACTCGATCGTCGTTGCCGCAACGGCTTCCGATCCGGCTCCGATGCAGTACCTCGCGCCGTTCGCCGGCTGCGCCATGGGCGAATACTTCCGTGACAACGGCAAGCACGCTCTCATCGGCTATGACGACCTGTCCAAGCAGGCCGTTGCCTACCGTCAGATGTCGCTGCTGCTGCGCCGCCCGCCGGGCCGCGAAGCCTATCCGGGCGACGTTTTCTACCTGCACTCCCGCCTGCTCGAGCGCGCTGCAAAGCTGAACGACGACATGGGCGCCGGCTCGCTGACGGCTCTGCCGGTCATCGAAACGCAGGGCAACGACGTTTCGGCGTTCATCCCGACCAACGTGATCTCGATCACCGACGGCCAGATCTTCCTTGAAACCGACCTGTTCTACCAGGGTATTCGCCCGGCCGTTAACGTCGGTCTGTCGGTTTCGCGCGTTGGTTCGTCGGCCCAGATCAAGGCGATGAAGCAGGTCGCAGGCTCGATCAAGGGTGAGCTGGCTCAGTACCGCGAAATGGCGGCCTTCGCTCAGTTCGGCTCGGACCTCGATGCCGCAACCCAGCGCCTCCTGAACCGTGGTGCTCGCCTGACCGAACTCCTGAAGCAGCCGCAGTTCTCGCCGCTGAAGACGGAAGAGCAGGTCGCGGTGATCTTCGCCGGCGTCAACGGCTACCTCGACAAGCTTCCGGTCGCCCAGGTCGGCAAGTTCGAACAGGGTCTGCTTTCCTACATGCGTTCGGAAGGCAAGGACGTTCTGGAAACCATCCGCAAGGAAAAGGCGATCTCGGACGACACCAAGGCAAAGCTCAAGGCAGCAATCGACAGCTTCGCCAAGTCTTTCGCCTGAGCGGATTTCATTTAGGACGGACAACGGATGCCTTCACTTAAGGATCTGAAAAACCGGATCGCCTCCGTCAAGGCGACGCAGAAGATCACCAAGGCGATGAAGATGGTCGCCGCGGCGAAGCTTCGGCGTGCGCAGGAGGCGGCCGAGGCCGCCCGGCCTTACTCGCAGCGCATGGCTGCCGTTCTCACCAACATCGCCCAGGCGGTTGGTGCGGACGACAGCGCGCCTGCGCTGATGACCGGGACCGGTAAGGACGATACGCACCTTCTGGTCGTCTGCACGGCTGAACGCGGCCTTTGTGGCGGCTTCAACTCGCAGATCGCCCGCCATGCCCGCGACCACGTTCGCAAGCTGCTTGCAGCCGGCAAGACGGTCAAGATCATCTGCGTCGGCAAGAAGGGCTTCGATATCCTGCGTCGCGAATATGCGTCGCTGATCATCGATCGTGTCGATCTGCGTGAAGTCAAGAAGATCGGCTTCGAGAACGCCGATCAGATCGGTCACAAGGTCATCGGGCTCTTCGAGAAGGGCGAGTTCGATGTCTGCACGCTGTTCTACTCCGAGTTCAAGTCCGTTATTTCGCAGGTTCCGACTGCGCAGCAGTTGATCCCGGCTTCGGCGGCACCGGTTGCCGCCGACGCATCGGACGCTTCGGCCGTCTACGAATACGAGCCGGACGCGGGCGCCATCCTCACCGATCTCATTCCGCGCAACATCTCCGTGCAGATCTTTAGGGCTCTGCTGGAAAACGTTGCCGGCGAAATGGGCGCGAAGATGAGCGCGATGGACAATGCGACGCGCAATGCTGGTGAGATGATCAACAAGCTGACGCTGAACTACAACCGTCAGCGTCAGGCGCAGATCACCAAGGAACTCATTGAAATCATCTCGGGCGCGGAAGCGCTCTAAGGTCACGAGAAGAGGGTAAGAATTATGGCTAAGGCAGCTACCCCGAAAGAAACCGTAGCGGAGAAGAAGCCCGCTGCACCGAGGAAGGCAGCTTCCGCCAAGACCGCAGCAGTTGCCGCAACCGGCGCTGTGGGTCGTGTAACGCAGGTCATCGGCGCCGTCGTCGACGTCGCGTTCGAAGAAGGCCAGCTTCCGCAGATCCTGAACGCGCTGGAAACCGACAACAACGGCAACCGCCTCGTTCTCGAAGTCGCGCAGCACCTCGGCGAAAACTCCGTCCGCACGATCGCCATGGACTCGACCGAAGGTCTGGTTCGCGGCCAGTCGGTCACCGACACTGGCGGCCCGATCTCGGTTCCGGTCGGAGACGAAACGCTCGGCCGTATCATGAACGTCATCGGCGAGCCGGTTGACGAAGCCGGTCCGCTGGTCACGTCCGCAAAGCGCGCAATCCACCAGGACGCTCCGGCCTATGTCGAACAGTCGACGGAAGCCCAGATCCTCGTCACCGGCATCAAGGTCGTCGACCTTCTCGCTCCTTACGCAAAGGGCGGCAAGATCGGCCTCTTCGGCGGTGCAGGCGTCGGCAAGACCGTTCTCATCATGGAACTGATCAACAACGTCGCCAAGGCGCACGGTGGTTACTCGGTGTTCGCAGGCGTGGGTGAACGTACCCGCGAAGGCAACGACCTCTACCACGAAATGATCGAGTCCGGCGTTAACAAGCACGGCGGCGGCGAAGGCTCCAAGGCTGCGCTCGTTTACGGCCAGATGAACGAACCGCCGGGCGCACGCGCACGTGTTGCTCTGACCGGTCTGACGATCGCTGAAGACTTCCGCGACAAGGGCCAGGACGTTCTGTTCTTCGTCGACAACATCTTCCGCTTCACCCAGGCTGGCTCGGAAGTGTCGGCTCTGCTCGGCCGTATTCCTTCGGCCGTGGGTTACCAGCCGACGCTGGCGACCGACATGGGCGCGATGCAGGAACGCATCACCACCACGACCAAGGGCTCGATCACCTCGGTTCAGGCCATCTACGTTCCGGCCGACGACTTGACCGACCCGGCGCCGGCAACCTCGTTCGCGCACCTTGACGCGACGACCGTTCTGTCGCGCTCGATCGCTGAAAAGGGCATCTACCCGGCCGTTGACCCGCTCGACTCCACATCGCGCATGCTCGACCCGATGATCGTCGGCGAAGACCACTACGAAGTCGCTCGTAAGGTCCAGGGCACGCTGCAGCGCTACAAGGCGCTCCAGGACATCATCGCCATCCTGGGCATGGACGAACTGTCTGAAGAAGACAAGCTGGCTGTTGCCCGCGCTCGCAAGATCGAACGCTTCCTGTCGCAGCCGTTCTTCGTCGCCGAAGTCTTCACCGGCTCGCCGGGCAAGCTCGTCGCCCTCGAAGACACGATCAAGGGCTTCAAGGGCCTCGTCGATGGCGAGTACGACCACCTGCCGGAAGCTGCCTTCTACATGGTCGGCTCGATCGAAGAAGCGATCGAAAAGGCCAAGAAGCTGGCTGCAGAAGCCGCTTGATAGCGCTGTTAAGCCTCGGCGCGACGGCGCGCCGAGGCTTTCATCCTGCCTTTTCAGAGGGCAGGGAAGACATGCACAGCCGCCTTCGGGTGGCGCGCCCACGAGAAGTGAATGGTCATGGCCGATTTCAACTTTGAGCTTGTTTCCCCCGAGCGCCTCCTCCTCTCCGAAAAAGTGACGGAAGTCGTCATTCCGGCGACCGAGGGCGAGATGACCGTGATGGCCAATCACGCTCCGACGATGACGACGGTCAAGCCCGGCGTGGTCACGGTGAAGACGGCTGACGGCAAGACCGAGCGCTTTGCCGTGTTCGGCGGCTTTGCCGACATTCTGCCGACCGGCTGCACGCTTCTGGCCGAGTCCGCCGTCCACGTCGACGAACTCGACCGTACGATCCTTGAAAACCGCATCGAAGCGGTTCGTGCCGAGCTGGAAGGCGCCGGAGACGAGAAGAAGACCCGTCTCGAACAGTTCGTTGCCGAGCTGACGAAGCTTGGCGAGATCGTGATCCCAGCTTGAAAGGGACACCCGGAAGGGTAACCGATTTGAAAAGGCCCGCCTTCTGAAATGGCCCCGAAAGCTGGACATCCGCTTTCGGGGTCTTTTATTGGTCGCCAGGCCTTGCCGCAATCGCTTCTCTTCCGTTAGAGCGATGTGCGGGCAGCGGCACACCCATCGTCATCCCGCCCAAGCCCCTTACGTCGGCGAATGGCTTGCCCGGATCGGCGCTTTGGCTATTCTTCGTCAGAAGCCCTCAATTGGTCCCGGAACGTTCAGCTCGAAGAGGAAGAGGCGCCGGTATGACGTCAAAGATTGTTCCGGTGATTATGGCCGGCGGACGGGGTACCCGCCTGTGGCCGCTCTCTCGCGCCGCTGCGCCGAAGCAATTCCTGCAAATCCTCTCCGATCGCTCGTTGTTTCAGCAGACGCTGGAGCGCGTTCGCGACGCCAGCCAGTTCGAGCCGGCCATCGTCGTCACCAACAGCGACTTTCGCTTCATCGTCGCGGAGCAGGCTCGGGCGATCGACGTTCACCTGGGCGACATCCTGCTTGAGCCGATGGCCCGCAACACCGCACCGGCGCTGGCTGCTGCGGCTTTCCAGGTTCTCGCCCGCTACGGCAAGGGCGCCATCATGCAGGTCCTTGCCTCCGACCACGAGATCGACGCCGGCGAGGTCTACAGGGATTGCATCATCAGGGCGCACCAGGCCGCAAGTCACGGCGAGCTGGTGACCTTCGGCATCACGCCGACGGAACCCGCCACCGGCTACGGCTATATCGAGTGCGGCGAGGAGTTGACGGCGGGCACGAACCGTGTGGCGCGTTTCGTCGAGAAGCCGGACCGTGCGAATGCCGAAGCGATGCTCGTAACCGGGCGCTACCTCTGGAACTCCGGCATGTTCATGCTGCCGGTAAATCCCTTTCTCGACGAAATGAAGCGGCACGCGCCGCAGGTCTGGGAAGCGACGAAGCTCGCACTGGAAGGGGCACAGAAGGATCTCGATTTCACGCGCCTGGATGCGGCGAGCTTTGCGACTGCGCCCGAGATCTCCGTCGATTATGCGGTGTTTGAAAAGACCGAGCGGGCAGCCGTGGTACCGTCTTCCTTCCTCTGGTCCGATCTCGGCAGCTGGGATGCCGTTTGGAAGACGGGAGAAAAGGACGGTGACGGCAATGTCGTCACAGACAAGGCGACGGTGTCGAACACGCGCAATTCGCTGGTCTTGTCGCGCGACATCCACCTTGCGGTTCAAGGGCTGGACGATGTCGCCGTCATTGCCGGCGAGGATGCCGTCTATGTCGGACGGCTGGCCGATAGCCAGAGCGTGGGTTCTATCGTCAAGACACTGGCGAAGTCGCCGCAGACGACGGTCCTGACCGAGGTTCACCCGACCTCCTATCGTCCCTGGGGGGCGGTCGCCGCCATATCGGACGGAGAACGTTTTGCCGTCAAACGGCTGCGCGTGAATCCCGGCAAGAAGATCTCGCTGCAGAAGCATCATCATCGGGCAGAACATTGGATCGTGGTGCGCGGCACGGCGGAGATCACGATGGCCGGAGAAACGCGAATGCTGCACGAGAACGAGTCGGCCTACATCCCGCCGGGAATCGTGCATCGGCTTCATAATCCGGGCAAGATTCCGCTGGAACTGATCGAAGTGCGGACCGGTTCCTATCTCGGAGAAGACGACATCGTCCGCATCGAGGACGAATTCGGGCGAAGCTAAGGTCCCTTGAAACATGTCGCGCAAGGGCGCGTCGCGCTTTTGCGATACCGGCAAATGACTGGACGACATGAAAAAAGCCCGGGCGGAGCCGGGCTTTGCGTAGGTGAGAGCGGAATATCTACCCCGCTCCAAATCTGGCACGCTTCAAGCTGAAGGATCAGCCGGCGACGCGCTCGGTTTCGCTCTTCTGAGCGTAGTAGTGGCCGAAGCGGTTTGCGAGGAAGGTGTCGAGGCTGATGTCTTCCTGGCGGACAAAGCCCTTCGAGGCGATCTTGCCTTCGGCGAGCAGGTCGAGCACGGCGCAGATGCTGCCTGCCGTTGTGATCTGGATACCGCTCTGCATGCGGCCGGCAACGACGCCGCTATAGACCTTGTTGGCGTAGGTTTCCTGGATCAGGCGGCCGTCGCGGAAGCCCGAAACGGTGACGAAGATCACGACGACGTCCTGGGTCGTGGTCGGCAGCGCGTTCTCGAAGATATCCTTGAGGACTTCGCGACGGTGACGCAGGCCGAGGTCATTGAGGAGCGCCTTCATGATCGCGGCGTGGCCCGGATAGCGGATCGTCTTGTAGTTGAGCGTCCGGACCTTGCCCTTCAGCGATTCACAGAGGGTGCCGAGGCCGCCCGAGGTGTTGAAGGCTTCGTAGGTGACGCCGTCGAGCGAAAATTCTTCGCGCTCTTCCATGGCGGGCACTTCGATGAGGTTGCCTTCGACGATCGCCTCGCAGGGCTCGATGTATTCGTTGATGACGCCGTCGGTGCTCCAGGTCAGGTTATAGTTCAGAGCGTTCGACGGATACTGCGGCAGGGCGCCGACGCGCATGCGCACGTTTTCCAGCGTCTCAAAGCGGCTGGCGAGATCGTTGGCGACGATCGAAATGAAGCCCGGTGCGAGGCCGCACTGCGGGATGAAGGCGGTGTTCGCCTTGGCAGCGATCGCCTTGACCTGGCGGGTGGATTCGACGTCTTCGGTAAGGTCGAGATAATGAATGCCGGCTTCGGCAGCGGCTTCGGCGATCGCCACCGTCAGGTGGAACGGAGCGGCGCTGAGCACGGCGAACTTGCCGGAGAGAAGGGCGACGAGCGCCTTCTTGTCGCTGATGTCGACGGTTGCCGTCGTGATCGCGGCATGCATTTCGATCTGCTCCAGCTGCTCGGCGCTGCGGTCGGCGACACAGACGCTGTAGTCGCCGGTGTGGGCGAGCATGCGAGCGATGGTGGAGCCGATCTTGCCTGCTCCGATGACGACGATATTCTTCATTCTTTCCCCCAGGGTATGAGAACTGTTTCTGTCTCTATTGTCGGGGGAAGGGTTGTTGATTTGAAGCTCTGAAACGACTAAATCGCCTATAGATATTCGGCAGATTGCCAAACCGGACCGACGAAATGCAAATCACGGACAAGGATCGCGAGCTCCTCGCCATCCTCAGCGAAAACGCCCGCATGCCGACCGCGACGATCGCGCGGAGGCTCGGCCTGTCGCGTACGACGGTGCAGGCGAGGATCGAGCGGTTGGAGCGTGAGGGCATCATCACCGGCTATGGCGTGCGCCTGTCGGAGAGCTACGAGAAAGGGCTGGTCAAGGCGCATGTGCTCATCACCATCGCGCCGCGCGCGCTCTCCCGCGTCACCCCTGAACTCAGCGCGATCCGTGAAATCCAGACGCTGCATTCCGTCAGCGGCAGTTTCGACCTCATCGCCGTGGTCGCGGCGACGTCGATCAGCGAACTCGATCTTCTGATCGATCGCATCGGCGAAATCGATGGCGTCGACCGGACGTTATCTTCGATTATCCTGTCGACCCGGATCGATCGGTAAGTCGTTGCTTTCCGTGAACCTTGCGCGACAGGATCGTCATGGCGTGCGGTTGGCGGCGGGCTTTTCACCGGCGCTGGTATCGGTCGCCGGTTCCGTGCCATCCGGCACTTCCGCCGGCACGTTCCATTCCGTGGGGCCCTTGACGAAGCTGCGTTGACTGGCATCGCCATAGGCGAGCCATTTGCTCCGGTCGAAGTAGAGCTCGGCAATGCTCTTCGGCCGGGCGCGGGGCGGCTGGTTCGCAAGGAAATTGTAGCGTGGCGTCACCTCGTCGGACTCGCGCTTGAACTGGATGCGGCTGCCGAAACGCTTGAGGTCGAATTCTTTTAGAGCCTGCATCTGCAGCGTGACGCTGGCCGCGTCGGCCCAGCGCACATGGTCGAGAAATACGGAGGCCGCCCGTGCTGCTGCGGTGGTCACGGCCTGGCGGTCCTCGGGGCGTTCGATGTTGAGCTTGACGCGGAAGGAGGTGATTTCCTCTTCGCCGCTGCCCTTGACGAAGATGAAGATCGACGAGGGTTTGTCCTCGCCCGGACGCGGGAAGGAGACGAGCGATGAACATTCCCACTGGCCGCGTTCGCCGGCACCGGCTTTCCATTCGAGTTCGCGGAAGCCGGCGTCACGCAATTCATCGCAGAGCGCCTTGGGATCGCTGCGGATCACGCGCAGGAATTGCTGCTCCGGCGTCTGCAGATCCTGGAAGGTCCAGGTGGGCAGGGCGATGCGCGGCGGTTCGCGCCTTGCCGGTTTGTCGGCCGCTGGTTCGGAGGGCTCGCTCCTCTCGAGGAATGTCGTCGGCAGGCCCAATGCGACGAGAACTTTCCTGAGGTTGCGCTGCTCGTTGGCGAGCAGGGCCGTCGCGAGAATAGCGGTGACGATCAGAACGAGGGCCACAAGAAAGAAGCGCAGTCCAGTCCGGCCGGCGGGCCTTTGAGCCGGCGTCTTGCCACGGGACGTGCTCATGCCACCTCGCCTGCCCGGCGGGGCGCGATGAGGCGCGGCGCCTCCTGCAAAAGGTGAACGGTCGGCCGGGCTTCCATGGTCTCGGGTTATCAACGGGTCTGGGCCCTCTTCATCCCCGAAATCCGTCGCGGCGGCAATATGCAACCGCCGATATCGGCAAAGGACTATTGCATCTCGGCACAACGCGCCGCTGAACGGGGAGCGCGGTGGAACTAAGAAGTTGAAATCCAGGGGCGATCACATAGCTTGGCGCAAATATCGAATGGGATGCGCCATGGCAGTTTCGAGTTCAGCCGAGCTTGTGATCGACGCGTCGCTGGTACGGCGGCTGATTGCGACACAGTTTCCGCAATGGTCGGATCTCGAGGTGCGCCCCGTCGAACCCGGCGGTTGGGACAACCGAACCTTCCGGCTCGGCGACCGGATGACCGTGCGCCTGCCGAGCGCCGAGCATTACGTGGCGCAGGTGGAGAAGGAGCACCACTGGCTGCCGCGGCTGGCGCCGCACCTGCCGCTGCCCATTCCCGTGCCCCTGGCCAAGGGCACGCCCGGCGAAGGCTTTCCCTGGCGCTGGTCGGTCTACCGCTGGCTTCCGGGCGAGACATTGGCGGTGGAACGGGTCACGGATCTTCGCGACGTGGCGAAGGATCTCACGCGGTTTCTGCGCGCCATGCGGCAGGCGGATACGGCCGGCGGGCCCTTGCCCGGCGACCACAATTTCCATCGTGGCGGCCCGCCAGGCTTCTATGACGCGCAGACGCGCCAGGCGCTCACGCTGCTCGAGGGCGAGGTCGACACGGCGGCGGCCAGGGAGGCGTGGGAAGCCGCCCTTGCCGCACCGTTCGAGGGGATTCCCGTCTGGTTTCACGGCGATATCGCCTGGGGCAACCTGCTGGTCGATCACGGTCGCTTAAGCGCCGTCATCGATTTCGGCACCTCGGGCGTCGGCGATCCGGCCTGTGATCTCGCGATAGCCTGGACGTTCTTCCACGGCGAGAGTCGCGACGTGTTCCGCGATGGCATGGCACTCGATCGCGGCGCCTGGGCGCGCGGGCGGGGCTGGACGCTGTGGAAGGCGCTAATCGTTCTTGCCGGCATGACCGGCGCGCCCGCAAGCGAGAGGGCAAAGCAGCGCGCGGTGATCGAAGACGTGCTTATGGATCATCGCCGCTACGGCTGAGGCCGGTTGCGCATCGGACAGGCGCCAGCCTGACCGGGCGGCAAGTTGCCTCCGGCTCGGGCGCACGCAGGACGGCCTACGTCGCTGCTTCGCATGGGGACGGCCCCACTATCTCGACCGAGATACTGGAGTCGATCGCATCATGCAGCCCCAAAACCCGCGGCACGTCCACGTGACCTTCCTCCTCCTGGAACAGCCCGATCAATCCATCGGAAGCGTTCGCTTCGTGGAACGATCTCGGTCGTCGACGCTTATCCAACACATTGACGCGTCGGTGGCCGCCGCCGCGTGCCGCCGATGTTTCGTCACCAATGCACGAGGTTGATGATGGCTGGACCCATCGAACAATTCGAGATCAAGTCGCTCCTTCCGATCGCCGAGGTCGGCGGCCACCAGATCAGCTTTACCAACTCGGCCGCCTACATGGTGCTGACCGTCGCGATCGCCAGCCTCTTCCTGATCCTGTCAACGCGAAGACACGGCCTCGTGCCGAACCGGGCGCAGGCGGCGGCCGAGATCCTCTATGAGTTTGCGGCAAAGACGCTCCGCGACAATGCCGGCGAGAAGGGCATGCGCTTCTTCCCGCTGGTCTTCTTGCTGTTCATGTTCATTCTGGTCGCCAATGTGATCGGCACGTTCCCCTATGCCTTCACGGTGACGAGCCATATTGCCGTGACGTTTGCGCTGGCGATGCTCGTGTTCCTGACGGTCACGCTCTTTGGTATCTACCGGCACGGCTTCGGCTTCCTGCGACTGTTCATGCCGGCCGGCGTGCCATTGATTCTGGCGCCGATCATCATCCCGATCGAGGTGGTCTCCTACCTCGCGCGCCCCGTCAGCCACTCGGTTCGTCTGTTCGCGGTCATGCTGGCCGGCCACATCACCCTCGAGGTTTTCGCCGGCTTCGTCGTGGGGCTCAGTGGCCTCGGGGCACTCGGGATCCTGGCCGCGGTCATCCCGCTGATGATGACGGCGGCGCTGACCGGGCTCGAACTGCTGATGGCGCTCATCCAGGCCTATATCTTCACCATGCTGACCGGCATGTATCTCAACGACGCGCTCCATCCGAGCCATTGAGGGCAGGCAAAGGCGGCTCCCTGCAACGGGAGCCGCGTCGTCACTCGGCCGTCGTTCGCCGCGCTTCGATCCGGTAGGTCCGCCAGGATGACCAGGCGAAGGCGAGCAGGAACATTGCGGTCATCAGGAGCACGATAGTCGGCGCGGGCGCGCTGTCGATGAAGAAGGAAAGGTAGACACCGCAGAAGGAGGCCGTCATCGCTATGAGCACAGCGACGACGAGCATCGCGCCCATGGTGCGGGTAATCAGGAAAGCGATGGCGCCGGGCGCGATCAGCATGGCGATGGCAAGAATCAGCCCTACCGCCTTCAGCGCGCCGACGATCGTCAGCGACAGGATCGCGAGCAGCCCGTAATGCAGCCAGTTGACCGGAAGGCCGACGGCCTTGGCCTGGGCAGGATCGAAGGCGTGCAGCAGGAAATCGCGCCATTTAACGGCGAGAATGCCAGTGGCGACCAGGGCGATCACGCCGGTTTCGACAATGTCCGGCCAGCCGACGCCGAGCATGTCGCCGAAGAGGATATGGTCGAGGTGCACGTCGCTTTGGATCTTGGTGTAGAGCACCAGCCCGAAGCCGAACATGCCGGAGAAGACCACGCCCATCACCGTGTCCTGCTTGATGCGGCTGTTCTCCTTGAGATAGCCGGTCAGAAGCGCGCAGGACATGCCGGCTGCGAAAGCGCCGACGGCGAGCGGCAGGCCGACGATGTAGGAGATCACGACGCCGGGGAAGACCGCGTGCGAAATCGCGTCGCCCATCAGCGACCAGCCCTTCAGCACCAGGAAGCAGGAAAGCATCGCCGTCGGGATCGCCACCAGCACCGAGATCAACAGCGCGTTGCGCATGAACTCGAATTCGAAGACGGCAAGCAGCATGTCGAGCGAGATCATCGGCCAACCTCCGCCGGTTCGGCACCACGTCGGCGCGCGGCGAGAAGCCCGTGCTTCGGCGCGAAGACGAAGGCCCCAAGGAAGATCAGGGTCTGCAGCACGATGATGATGCCGCCGGTGGCGCCATCGAGGAAGTAGCTGAAATAGGCGCCGAAGAAGCTCGTGAGCGCCCCGATCGCGACGCTGATCAGGATCAGCCGCGGAAAACGATCCGTCAACAGATAGGCCGTGGCGCCGGGCGTCACCACCATGGCGATCACGAGGAAGGCGCCGACGGTCTGCAGTGCTGCGACGGTGCAGGCCGAAAGCAGCGTGAAGAACAGCACCTTGAGGAAAGTGGTGGGAATGCCGATCGAGCGGGCGTGGCTCTCGTCGAAGAAGGTCACCATCAGGTCCTTCCACTTCGCCGTCAGGATGATGAGCGAGACGATGCCGATGATGGCAAGCTGCAGCGTGTCGGCGGGCGTGATCGCCAGGATGTTGCCAAGCACGATCGTCTGGATGTTCACGGAGGTCGGCGACAGCGACACCATGAAGAGCCCGAGGCCGAAGAAGGAGGTGAAGATCAGGCCGATGATCGTGTCTTCCTTCAGTCGGGTGCGCTGACTGAGAAACAGCATGGCGCCCGCCGCAAGCGCGCCGGAGAAAAAGGCGCCGATGGAAAACGGCAGGCCGAGCATGTAGGCGCCGGCGACACCGGGGACGATCGAGTGCGAAAGGGCGTCACCGATCAGCGACCAGCCCTTGAGCATCAGGTAGGAGGAAAGAAAGGCACAGACGGCGCCGACCAGCGCGCTCACCCACATGGCGTTGAGCATGTAGCCATAGGTGAATGGTTCCAGGAGTGTGGCGGTCATTTGCCGTTCGACTCCGCGTCCGTTTCGGGTTTTGCCGGCTGCGCCACCATGCGGTCCTTGTCGCCATACATGACCAGCGGGCGCTCGTCGTCGGTGATGACGGCAAGCTGCCGCGGGTCGGCATCGTCGTGCAGGTTTTCGCCGCCGAGCACGAAATGCCGGAGCACGCCGCCGAAGGCCAGTTCGAGGTTTTCGCGGGTGAAGGTGGTTTCGGTCGGGCCGTAGGCGAGCACGGTGTTCTTTAAGAGCACCGTGCGGTCGCAGAATTCCGGCACGCTGCCGAGATTGTGGGTCGAGACCAGCATGACCCGGCCCTCGTCGCGAAGGCCGATCAGGAGGCGAATGATCGCGTCCTCGGTCTTGACGTCGACCCCGGTGAAGGGTTCGTCCAGCAGGATGACCTTGCCATCCTGGGCAAGGGCGCGCGCCAGGAAGACGCGCTTCTTCTGGCCGCCGGAAAGCTCGCCGATCTGGCGCTTGCGGTAGTCGCTCATGCCGACCCGGGCAAGTGCCGCCTCGACCGCCGCGTGGTCGGCCTTCTTCGGGACGCGCAGCATGTTCATGTGACCGTAGCGGCCCATCATGACGACGTCCTCGACCAGAACCGGGAAGTTCCAGTCGACCTCTTCCGCCTGCGGCACATAGGCGACGAGGTTCTTCCTGAGCGCTTCCGGAACGGAGCGCCCAAGGATCGAGATCTCGCCGCGCGACAGACGGGCAAACCCCATGATCGCCTTGAACAGAGTGGACTTGCCGCTGCCGTTGACGCCGACGAGCGCCGTGATGGTGCCCGTCGGGATCTCGAAGGTGGCGTCGCGCAGGGCGCGCAGCCCGTTGCGGTAGGTGACGGTGGCGCCTGAGACGCGGATGCCGCTGCCTTGCTCGCCTGATATGGGCGGCTGGCCGGTGCGGGGCTTCACCTGGAGGTTCATTGCGAGAGGCCCTTGGCGATGGTTTCCGATGTGACGCGCAGCAGATCGATATAGGTCGGAACCGGGCCGTCCGCCTCGCTCAAGGAATCAACGTAGAGCACGCCGCCGTATTTTGCACCGGTCTCGCGCGCCACCTGCTCGGCCGGATCGGGCGAGATGGTGCTCTCGGAGAAGACAACCGGAATGTGGTTGGCACGGACCGCGTCGATGACCTTGCGGACCTGCTGCGGGGTGCCCTGCTGGTCGGCGTTGATGGGCCAGAGGTAAAGCTCCCTCATGCCGAAATCGCGGATCAGGTAGCTGAAGGCGCCTTCGCTCGAGACCAGCCAGCGCTTGTCCTCGGGGATCTTGGCGATCTCGGCACGGATCGGCGCAATGGTCGCCTCGATCTTCTGCTTGTACGCCTCGGCATTGGCCTTGTAAGTCTCGGCATTGGCGGGATCGTACTTCACGAAGGCATCACGGATGTTGTCGACATAGATCAGCGCGGCCGACGGTGACATCCAGGCATGCGGGTTGGGCTTGCCGGTGTACGGGCCCTCGGCAATGCCCATGGGTTCCACGCCAGTCGAGACGACGACGCCCGGTACGGCATCGAAATTCTGGAAGAACTTCTCGAACCAGCGTTCCAGGTTCAGGCCGTTCCACAGGATCAGCTTGGCGTCATGCGCCTTCAGGATGTCGCGCGGGGTCGGCTGGTAGTTGTGGATTTCGGCACCCGGTTTGGTGATCGATTCGACGATGGCCGCGTCGCCCGCGACATTTTTTGCCATGTCCGCAATGACCGTGAAGGTCGTCACTGCCTTGAACTTTTCCTGCGCCGAGCTGGCGCCCGGAGCGAGCGCGATGGCTGTCAGGGCAGCTGCCGCTGCCAGGATCGCGCGCCTCGTCTGATCGATCATTCACTACTCCCAGATGTTGATGCCCACAGGAGTAGGCGAATGGTTTGCATAAGTCAATGCAAATGAGAAGCATTCGCAACTAGCTATTTTCAAAACCGGTGCCCTTGGCTAGTGTACGACCATGAAACAGAACAAGAATCGTGTCGAAGAACTGGAAGGCGTCTTGCGGGATGGCGGCGTGCGTGTGACGCGTCAGCGCTCCGCAATCCTGAAGATTCTCGCCACCGCCGAAGACCATCCGGATGCAAACGAACTGCATCGCCGGGCGAAGGAGATCGACGCCACCGTCTCGCTTTCGACCGTCTACCGGACGCTGTCGGCGCTCGAACAGCAGGGCGTGGTGCATCGCCACGCCTTTGAAAGCGCCACCGCCCGTTTCGAGACCGCCGACGCGCCACATCACGATCATCTGATCGACATCGATACCGGTGCGGTCATCGAGTTCCGCTCCGACAAGATCGAGCAACTGCAAGCGGAGATTGCCGCCGAGCTTGGCTACGATCTCGTGCGGCACCGCCTCGAGCTCTACTGCCGCAAGCGCAAGGACTGAGCCAAGCTCGTTGGAGCCGCGCCACGTCTCCTGTTGTCTTCAAATGAAAGAAAGTCAGCCGCGACCCGCGACGGCGGAACTGCGCCACCGTGCCGGTACGGTCATGGCGGCAACACCGACGATGACGCAACCGAGGCTTCGGTGGCGGTCGAAGTATCGAAATGTGCATGAGACGACAAAGCCCCGGCCACCTTTCAGGGGCCGGGGTAGATGTTTTCGGCCTCTCAGTGGCCGTCGGCGAGCTTGGCCGCATCGACGGAGGCGGATCTTTCAAAGCTCAGCCCATTGAAGAAGGCGTTGAGCATCACCGCGGAGATCGAGGCAAGCACGATGCCGGACTCGATGATCGGACGGATCGCATGCGGCAGCCACATCAGGTAGTTCGGCGCAATCAGCGGGATCAGGCCGAAGCCGACCGAGACGGCGACGACGAAGAGGTTGTTGCGCGATGACTTGAAGTCGACCGTCGAAAGGATGCGCACGCCGGTTGCTGCCACCATGCCGAACATCACCAGGCCGGCGCCGCCGAGCACGAAGGTAGGTACCGCTTCGACCAGCGCGCCCATCTTCGGGATCAGGCCGAGCGCGATCATGATGACGCCGCCCATCACGCAGACATAGCGGCTTTTCACGCCGGTGACGCCGACGAGGCCGACATTCTGCGAGAAGCTCGTATAGGGGAAGGTGTTGAACAGGCCACCGATCATGGTGCCGAGGCCATCGACCCTAAGGCCCGCGGTCAATTGTTGCTGCGACACCTCGCGGTTGGTCATTTCACCGAGTGCCAGGAACATGCCGGTCGATTCGATCATGACCACGATCATCACCAGCGACATGGTGGCGATCAGAACCGGATCGAAGATCGGCATGCCGAAGCGCAATGGCGTGACCACGGCGAACCAGCCGGCATCCGCCACCCGGTCGAAATGCATCATGCCGAGGGCCGCGGCGACGACACAGCCGACGACGACACCGGTCAGCACTGCGATGTTGCTGATCAGCCCGCGACCGAAGCGCGCGATCACGAGAATGGAGACGAGCACGAAGGCGGCAAGGGCGATATGGCTCGGCTCCGCATAGAGCGGGTTCGGCACAGTGGCGCCGAGCACCAGACCATCAGGAACGGCAGGTCCGCCGGCGGCGGCAGCCTTCTTCAATTCGGCCAGCCATTCGGTATGGGTCGGATCGACGAGCTTCGGCGCCGTCGGCCCGAAGGGATTGCCGAAGATCCAGTTCACGCCCACGCGCATCAGCGAGACGCCGATGACGAGGATGATGGTGCCGGTGACGACAGGCGGGAAGAACTTGAGCAACCTGCCCATCAGCGGCGCGAGCAGGAGTGCGACGAGGCCGGCCCCGATGATGGCGCCGAAAATCATGCGCGCCCCTTCCTGCCCGGGCGTCATCGCCGCCATCGAAACCATCGGGCCGACGGACGCGAAAGTAACGCCCATCATGACCGGAAGGCGGATGCCGATGCCGCGGCCGAGGCCAAGCGACTGGATGATGGTGACGATGCCGCAGACGAACAGGTCGGCCGAGATCAGAAAAGCGACGTCCTGAGGGCTGAGCTGCAGCGCTCGGCCGACGATCAGCGGCACCGCGACGGCACCGCCATACATGACAAGAACATGCTGGATCCCGAGGGTCGCGAGCCTGCCCACCGGCAGCTTCTCGTCCACCGGGTGTATGCTGGAAACGTCGCTCATGGTTCCTCCTCCCATCACGTCGACCAGTCCGGCTCCCCCGTCCTCCAACAGGGGAATGCAATTTTTCCGTGTCGAGGCAGAATGTCGCAAGTATCGCCAGAACGAAAACACTTTCTGGAATCCGGGGGAAATCCGCCAAGACGCACGGAGGTCGGAACGCGTGTTGCGAGGTCTGAGCGCTTGCCCGAGGCGGCCTGACGAATCCAAAGACCATGCAACCTAGCCGCAATGCGAAGCGTCGATGGTTTCTGCGCCGATGCGAATGCTTCGGCGTCGTTCGTTTGGGGACCACGATCAATGGTATCTTGGAGACAGGCCTTCCGGCATTTGGCCGCTATGCTGTTCACGCTCGCCTTCGCCCTTCTGCCGGCTGTTGCGCGGGCCAGCGGCGCTACCTTTCCGGGACAGTGGCAGCAGGTGGCGTCGGGAACGCCCGCATGCGAGACCTGCTGGGTCGAAATCAGGCGGAACGGTCCTGTCCTGAAGGTGACGGGCAAGGACGGATGGTTCGCGGTGGTCCATCTCGGGCGCGCCGGAGGCGGCTATAGCGCCGAGGGGATCGGCCGGTGGAGCGAGGGCGGCGACAGTCACTATCGCGGCCAGCCCTTCGACATCCGGATCGCGATTGTCGACAAGCATCTCTACATGGACATGACCGTGCGGATGGACGATGGCTCGACACGGACAGTCAGGGCGATCTTCGACAAGCGCCGGTCCGAGAAGTCCAGGCGCTTGCGACTGGCGCGCATGTAGGTCGCGGCCACTTTTCCGAGATGTGCCGACCAAGAAAAACCGGGGCCGTTGCCGACCCCGGTGCCGCATCTCCTGAAGAGAAGAGGCCGCCCGTCTTGCGGGCGGCCCCGTTTTTTACTGCTGCCAGCTCTTGACCAGATCGTCGTAGTTGACGGTCTGCGGCTTTTCCTTCTCGTTCTCGACCTTCAGCTGCGGAGCGAGGTTGCCCTTGGAAACGGCGTCCTGGTTCCAGTATTCGAGATCGTGCTCTTCAGCGAGCTTCGGACCGATGTCGCCCTGGACGCCTGAGCGTTCGAGACGGGAGAGAACCTTCTCCTGCTCGGCGCACAGCGAGTCCATGGCTTCCTGGGCGGTCTTCGCACCCGAGGAGGCATCGCCGATCGCCTGCCACCAAAGCTGGGCCAGCTTCGGATAGTCAGGAACGTTCGTGCCGGTCGGCGACCACTGCAGGCGGGCCGGCGAACGGTAGAACTCGATCAGACCGCCGAGCTTCGGAGCGCGGTCGGTGAAGCTCTTGTGGTCGAGTGTCGACTGGCGGATGAAGGTGAGGCCAACATGGCTCTTCTTCACGTCGACGGTCTTCGAGGTTACGAACTGCGCATAGAGCCATGCGGCCTTGGCGCGATCGTCGGGGGTGGACTTCAGCAGCGTCCAGGAACCGGCGTCCTGGTAACCGAGCTTCATGCCGTCCTTCCAGTAGACGCCGTGCGGGCTCGGAGCGAAACGCCACTTCGGCGTACCGTCTTCGTTGACCACAGGCAGACCAGCCTTGACGAAGTCGGCGGTAAACGCCGTGTAGGTGAACATCTGCTGGGCGATTTCACCCTGCGACGGAACCGGGCCGGACTCCGAGAAGGTCATGCCCTGGGCGGCAGCCGGTGCATAGGCCTTCATCCAGTCGAGATACTTCTGGATCGAGTAGACCGCGGCAGGGCCGTTGGTGTCGCCGCCACGGGCAACACAGGAGCCGACCGGACGCGAATTCTCGTCGACCTTGATGCCCCACTCGTCGACGGGCTTGCCGTTCGGGATGCCCTTGTCGCCGTTGCCGGCCATCGACAGCCAGGCGTCGGTGAAGCGCCAGCCAAGCGACGGGTCCTTCTTGCCGTAGTCCATGTGGCCATAGACCTTCTTGCCGTCGACTTCGCGACCGGTGAAGAACTCGGCGATGTCTTCGTAAGCGGACCAGTTGACCGGAACGCCGAGGTCGTAGCCGTACTTCGCCTTGAAGTCGGCCTTGTTCTTCTCGTCGTTGAACCAGTCGTAGCGGAACCAGTAGAGGTTCGCGAACTGCTGATCGGGAAGCTGGTAGAGCTTGCCGTCCGGCGCGGTCGTGAAGGACTTGCCGATGAAGTCGTCGATGTCGATGTTCGGGTTGGTGACGTCCTTGCCTTCATTGGCCATGAAGTCGGTCAGGCTGCGGGCCTGCTGGTAGCGCCAATGGGTGCCGATCAGGTCCGAGTCGTTGATGTAGGCGTCGTAGACGTTTTCGCCCGACTGCATCTGCGTCTGCAGCTTTTCGACGACGTCGCCTTCGCCGATCAGGTCGTGGGTGATCTTGATGCCGGTGATGTCGGAGAAGGCCTTGGCGAGAACCTTCGATTCGTATTCATGGGTGGTGATCGTTTCGGAAACGACCTTGATCTCCATGCCGGCGAAGGGCTTGGCCGCATCGACGAACCATTGCATTTCGGCTTCTTGGGCCGCGCGGTCGAGTGACGACATGTCGCCGATCTCGCTGTCGAGGAACTTCTTCGCCTCGTCCATGCCGGCGAATGCCGTGCCGGTAAAGGCCAGCAGCATTGCTGCCGTCGTAGTCAAAAGATGCCGTCGCATAATTCCCTCCCTTAGGTTTGCGAGTGCGGTTCTTTAGGTTTTGACGGGCCGCTACCCAGCGGCCCGTCAAATCGGTTCGCCTCAGACGTAGCGGAAGACGCCGACGGCATAGACCAGGGAGAGCGCGAGCGCCCACCACAGGTTCTGTCCGCCGACGAAGCCGAGCCATGCAAGGTGAATGAAGGCGCTGCCGAGCAATGACACGAAGAGGCGATCGCCCCGCGTGGTCTCGAAGCGCAGGATGCCGACGCGCGGATTGCCGCCCGGCGAGGCATATTCCCAGACTGCCATCATCGACAGCAGTGCGAAGATGGTGAGGAAGAACATGGCCGACGGGAACGACCAGGCCATCCAGCCGCCGGCTACCAGCGGCGCGAACCAGTCGCGCGCGCCGTCCTTGATCGGCAGCATGCTCATGAGCAGCCCGGCGACGGCGGCATAGACGACGAGAACGGCGGCGAAGGGCAGTTGCCAACGGGCCTTGCGATTGGGTTGAGCGGTCATCATACCCTCCCGAGGGCAAAGCCCTTGGCGATGTAGTTGCGAACGAAATAGATCACGAGCGCGCCCGGAATGATGGTGAGCACGCCGGCAGCGGCCAGCACGCCCCAGTCGAGGCCAGAGGCGGAAACCGTGCGGGTCATGGTGGCAGCGATCGGCTTCGCGTCGGTGGTCGTCAGCGTGCGGGCAAGCAGGAGTTCGACCCAGGAGAACATGAAGCAGAAGAAGGCGGCGACACCGATGCCAGAGGCGATCAGCGGCATGAAGATCTTCACGAAGAAGCGCGGGAACGAATAGCCGTCGATATAGGCGGTTTCGTCGATTTCCTTCGGCACGCCCGACATGAAACCTTCCAGGATCCAGACGGCGAGCGGCACGTTGAACAGGCAGTGGGCGAGTGCCACGGCGATGTGCGTGTCGATCAGGCCGAAAGCCGAATAGAGCTGGAAGAAGGGTAGCGCGAAGACCGCGGGCGGCGCCATGCGGTTGGTCAACAGCCAGAAGAACAGGTGCTTGTCGCCGAGGAAGCGGTAGCGCGAGAAGGCGTAGGCCGCCGGCAGCGCTGCCGTCACCGAGATCACCGTGTTCATGACGACGTAGATGATCGAGTTGATGTAGCCGTTGTACCAGGACGGATCGGTGAAGATCACCTGGTAGTTCCGGAGCGTCGGGTTCTGCGGCCAGAGCGAGAAGGTGCTGAGGATCTCGCTCGTCTCCTTGAAGCTCATGTTGACGAGCCAGTAGATCGGCAGCAGCAGGAAGACGATGTAGATCGTCGGCACCAGCCAGGAAAGGCGTTCGGTAAGCGGTTGTGTCTGCATGTTGGTTCTCCTCCCGCTCACGTCAGCCTTGCGCGTCGCTCGTGGTCATCACGGTGTAGAAGATCCACGAGAGCAGCAGGATGATGAGGAAGTAGATGATCGATAGCGCTGCCGCCGGACCGAGGTCGAACTGGCCAATGGCCGTCTTGACGAGGTCGATCGACAGGAAGGTGGTGGAGTTGCCCGGGCCGCCGCCGGTGACGACGAAGGGCTCGGTATAGATCATGAAACTGTCCATGAAGCGCAGCAGGAAGGCGATCAAAAGCACGCGCTTCATCTTCGGCAGCTGGATGTAGCGGAACACCGACCAGCGCGAGGCGCCGTCGATTTTGGCCGCCTGGTAGTAGGCGTCGGGGATCGAGACGAGGCCGGCATAGCAGAGCAGCACGACGAGGCTCGTCCAGTGCCAGACGTCCATGACGATCAGCGTCACCCAGGCGGCGACGGGGTTCTGCACGTAGTTGTAGTTGATACCCATGCCTTCGAGCGTGCGGCCGAGCAGGCCGATGTCGACGCGGCCGAAGACCTGCCAGATGGTGCCGACGACATTCCACGGGATCAGCAGCGGCAATGCCATCAGGACGAGGCAGACCGGCACGCCGAGACCTTTCTTCGGCATGTTGAGCGCGATGATGATGCCGAGCGGGATTTCGATCGCGAGAATGATCGCTGAGAAGATCAGGTTGCGGGTGAGCGCATCCCAGAACCGGTCGGACGTCAGCACCTGGACGTACCAGTCGGTGCCGGCCCAGAAGAACTCGTTGTTGCCGAAGGTGTCCTGGACGGAATAGTTGACGACGGTCATCAGCGGGATGACGGCCGAGAAGGCGACCAGCACGAGGACCGGCAGCACCATGAACCAGGCCTTGTTGTTCCAGGTTTTCTCCATGGTCAGGCCTCCTCGCCGACGCGCCAGGAATCGGCGTAGATGTTGATGGCTTTCGGATCGAAGCGGACGCGCGGATCGGCGGGGATCTCGCCGTCCTCGTCGACGATGATCGAGATCGGCTGATCGGCGAAGCGGGCGCGTACGATCTTGTGGCGGCCGATGTCCTCGACCTTGGTGATTGCGACCGGCATGCCCTCGCGGCCGATCGAAACGAATTCCGGGCGGATGCCGAGCTCGGTCTTGGCGCCGGCCTTGACCTTGGGCAGGAAGTTCAAGGCCACATGTTCGCCGCCGACGGTGGCGGTGTTGCCGTCGAGATTGACCGGCAGCACGTTCATGCCCGGCGAACCGATGAAGTAGCCGACGAAGGTATGGCGCGGACGCTCGAAGAGCTCGGCCGGCGTGCCGATCTGGACGATCTGGCCGTCATACATGACGACGACCTTGTCGGCGAAGGTCAGTGCCTCGGTCTGGTCGTGGGTGACGTAGACCATGGTGAAGCCGAACTGCTTGTGCAGCCGCTTGATCTGCGAACGCAGCACCCACTTCATTTCCGGATCGATGACGGTGAGCGGCTCGTCGAACAGGATGGCGCTGACGTCATTGCGCACGAGGCCGCGGCCGAGCGAGATCTTCTGCTTCTGGTCGGCGGTAAGCCCGCGGGCGGTCTTCTTCGCCCAGCCGCCGAGACCGATCATTTCGATCGTTTCCTTGACGCGGCGGTCGACCTCGGCTTCCGGCACGTGCCGGTTGCGCAACGGGAAGGCCAGATTGTCGTAGACGGTCATCGTGTCGTAGATCACCGGGAACTGGAACACCTGGGCGATGTTGCGTTCCTGGGTGGAGAGATGCGTCACGTCCTTGCCGTCGAAGAGGATGCGCCCTTCCGACGGGTTGATCAGGCCGGAGATGATGTTGAGCAGCGTGGTCTTGCCGCAGCCGGACGGGCCGAGCAGTGCATAGGCGCCGCCGTCGTTCCATTCGTGATGCACTTCCTTCAGCGCGTAGTCGTTTTCCGACTTCGGTTTGGCGCCGTAGGCGTGGCGGATATGTTCCAGGTTGATGCGTGCCATGTTTTCCTCCCAGCGCCTCCTTTAGGCTGCGCCGCCGATGGCGCGTCCATCAGGCCCGAAGGCCATGAGATGGCGGGTGTCGACGAAGACCTCGAGGGTCGCGTCCGGTTCGATGTCGTGAACGCCCGGCGCGAGCATGACCCAGCGCGCATTGGCGAAGCCGACGTGAATGAAGCTTTCCGAGCCGGCGATCTCCGAGATCGCCGTCTTGACCGTAAGCGGGTTGCCGCCGCCGTTCGGCCGGTCGAAGGAGATGTGGTGCGGCTGGAAGGCGACGGTGCAGGGACCGTCGCCAATCGCCGTCAGATGCGTCGGCACGGCGAGCACGGACTTGCCGTCGAGCGTGAAGGCCGAGCCGGTCTTGACGAGTTCGATCGTGTTCAGCGGCGGGTCGGCGAAGGTGCGGGCGGTGATGAGATCGATCGGACGACGGTAGACGTCGATCGTCTTGCCGAACTGGGTGACGCGACCCTGGCTGAGGGCTGCCGTATTGCCGCCGAGCAGCAACGCTTCCGATGGCTCGGTGGTGGCATAGACGAAGATGGCGCCGGACGCGGCGAAGATCTTCGGCAGTTCCTCGCGCAGTTCCTCGCGCAGCTTGTAGTCGAGATTGGCGAGCGGTTCGTCGAGCAGCACGAGATCGGCATTCTTGACGATGGCGCGCGCCAGCGCGGTGCGCTGCTGCTGCCCGCCCGAGAGGTTCAGGGGCGTACGGTCGAGATAGGGCGTCAGCTTCAGGAGCTCGGCTGCTTTGCGGACTTCGCGGTCAATGGTGGCGGTATCGGCGCCGCTGATGCGCATCGGCGAGGCGATGTTCTCATAGACGGTCATCGCCGGGTAGTTGATGAACTGCTGGTAGACCATGGCGACGGAGCGCTTCTGCACCGGCAGGCCGGTGACGTCGGTACCGTCGAAGATCAGTGAACCGGAGGCGGGCTTGTCGAGACCGGCCATCAGCCGCATCAGCGACGTCTTGCCGGAAAGGGTCGGGCCGAGCAGCACATTGAGCGACCCCCTCTCCAGCACCAGGTCGGTCGGGTAGATATGCGTCTCCCCGCCCACGACCTTGGATATCTTCTTCATTTCAAGCATTGAATTCTCCACCCAGCCATCGGCAGTCCAGAGCGTTTCCACGCCGGCGCGGAAACGCTCTACCTCATCGTCTTTCGCATTTCCGGACGCAGAACCGCTGCGCGCTTTTGCTGGAAATGCTCTTGAATGCGAGCGTTTTCAGGCGGCTGCGTTGGCCGCGCCCCGCATGTACTCCTCCAGTGCTGCCGCCTCGCCGGGCGTCAGCTTCAATCCCAGTTTCGTCCGGCGCCACAGCACGTCCTCGGCGTGCCGCGCCCATTCCTTCGTCATCAGCCACCTGACCTCGGCCTCGTAGAGATCCGCGCCGAAATGGTGGCCGAGTGCGGCCTCGCTCGAAGCAGAACCGAGGAGCACGGCGGCGCGTGTGCCGTAGAGGCGCACCAGGCGTCGCGCGTGTGCCGGCGCAAGGAAGGGATATTGTTTTTGCAGCCCTGCGACTTCATCGGCATAGCCCTGCGCGGGAAAATCTCCGCCCGGCAAGGTCGAGCCGGCGGTCCATTTCGATCCCTTGACGCCGATTGCCTCACCGATCTTCTCAAGCGCGGATTCGCCGAGGCGGCGGTAGGTCGTGAGCTTGCCGCCGAAGACGTTGAGCAGCGGCGCCGCACCCTTGTCGCCCTCGACCCGCAGCACGTAGTCGCGGGTTGCCTCCTGCGCCTTGCTGGCGCCGTCGTCATAGAGGGGGCGCACGGCGGAGTAGGTCCAGACGATGTCGTCCTTCGTCACCGGCTCCAGGAAATACTCGCTTGCGGCCTTGCAGAGATAGTCGACCTCGGCGTCGCTGATGCGGACATCGGCCGGGTTGCCGGGGTAGTCGCGATCGGTGGTGCCGATCAGCGTGAAGTCTTCTTCATAGGGGATGGCGAACATGATGCGGCCATCCGGGTTCTGGAAGAAATAGGCGCGCGGATCGTCGAACTTCTTCTTCACGACGATGTGGCTGCCCTGGACGAGGCGGACATTGTGAACGTCGTTCTTGCCGAGCGCGCCGGAGAGCACCGTGTCGACCCAGGGGCCGGCCGCATTGATGAGCATGCGGGCCCGCAGGGTCTTGCGTTCGCCGCTCGTCTGGTCTTCGGTCTCGACGGTCCAGAGCGCGCCATTGCGCCGTGCCGAGACGACGCGGGTGCGGGCCATGATCACCGCACCGCGGTCGGCGGCGTCGCGGGCGTTCAATACGACGAGGCGGGCGTCGTTGACCCAGCCGTCGGAATACTCGAACGCCTTGTTGAACAGGCGCTTCAGCGGCTTGCCGGCCGGATCGCGGTTCATGTCCAGCGTCGCCGTCGGCGGCAACAGCTTGCGGCCGCCGATGTGATCATAAAGGAAGAGGCCGAGGCGGATGAGCCAGGCCGGACGCAGGCCGCCCTTATGGTACGGCAGCACGAAACGCATCGGCCAGATGACGTGCGGCGCCATCGCCCACAACACTTCCCGCTCCATCAGCGCCTCGCGCACGAGGCGGAACTCATAATGCTCGAGATAGCGCAGGCCGCCATGAATGAGCTTGGTGGAGCCGGAAGAGGTGCCGGAAGCGAAATCGTTCATTTCGGCCAAGGCGACCGAATATCCGCGGCCGACCGCGTCGCGCGCGATACCGCATCCGTTGATGCCGCCGCCGATGACGAAGACGTCGTAGATTGTCTGCTCTGACACTGTCTGTTTCCTCTCCACTTTTCGCGGCGCACAAATTGATGCGTCAGCGAAAGTGAAATCAGTTAAAACGAAAACATATCGAATGTCAAACGAATGCTCCCCGAATCTTTAGGGGTGCCTAAACCTCCCGTCTCAGGCATCGGTTTCGATCAGCCGAACGTCCTGTTCGGCGCAGATTTTCCTGACGTTTTCGAGCGTGCAGCGATCGGTGATGAAGGTCTGAACCTGCGAGATATGACCGATGCGCACCGGCGCGGTTCTTTCGAACTTGGTCGAGTCGGAAACGAGGATGACATGGCGCGCATTGGCGATGATTGCCTGTGCGACCTTCACTTCGCGGAAATCGAAATCGAGAAGCGCGCCGTCATGGTCGATTGCCGAGGCGCCGATGACGGCAAAATCGACCTTGAACTGTTTGATGAAGTCGACGGCGGCTTCGCCAACGATGCCGCCATCGGAGCCACGCACGACGCCGCCGGTGATCACCACCTCGATCGAGGGGAAGACACGTAAGCGATTGGCGACATTTATATTGTTGGTGATGACCATCAGTTCCTTGTGGTCGAGAAGGGCCTCGCCCACGGCCTCGGTCGTCGTGCCGATATTGATGAACAGCGAGGCATTGTCGGGAATGAGTTCGGCGGCGGCCTTGCCGATTGCCTGTTTCTCTGGCGCTGCGATCTGGCGGCGGGCATCATATTTGACGTTTTCCTTGCCGCTCGGGAAGATCGCGCCGCCGTGGATGCGGTTCAAAACCTTGGCGTCGCAAAGGTCGTTCAGGTCCTTTCGGATGGTTTGCGGCGTGACGGAAAAGCGCTGCGCCAGCTCCTCCACGAGCACGCGACCCTCGCTCTTTGCCAGTTCCAGGATCTCCGCCTGCCGACCCGTCAGATACATTCCATCCTCCCCATTTTCGTTTTGTTTCATAATATGCAAAAACGAAAGTCGCGCAATTTCATAAATTGGCGTTTATCGTGAAACCGGTTTCGCCATGGTTTAAAATGCGGGAGCGCGTTGCATTCGTTTCGGCGATGGGCGACGCTGCCCTGAGGAGCGAAGAGGGGAAAGACATGTTTCATCCGGCCTTGTTCAAGGGAATGACCGTCGTCGTCACCGGGGCCGGGCGCGGCATCGGGCTGGAGGTCGCGCGGCAATTCCTGGACTGCGGCGCGCGCGTGCTCGTCCATGCCGGCCGGTCTATCGGCGAGCTGCCCGACTTTCTCGAATCGGCGGCGACCGAGGGGCGGGCGCATGTGGTGACGGCGGATTTTCTGGCGCCGGATGGCGTCGAGAGTTTGGCCGAGGTGGTGCGGAGCCGGTTCGAAAGCGTCGATATCCTCATCAACAATGCCGGCACAATGGTCGGCCGTTTCCCCGCGGCGGAGCTTACCGACGAGCAATACCAGACCGTCGTCCAGCTCAACCAGACAGCGGTCGTCGAGATGACGCGGGCGATGCTGCCATTGCTGCGGAAGGGCACGCATCCGGCGATCGTCAATACCGTGTCGATCTCGGCGGTCACGGGCGGCAGTGCCGGCTCCTCGATCTATTCGGCCACCAAGGCTTTCGTCGCCACCTATTCCAAGGCGCTGGCGCGCGAGCTCGCGCCCGAGGGCATCCGGGTCAACTGCGTTTCGCCCGGCACGATCACCACCGACTTTCATCAACGTTATTCGTCGCCGGAAAAGCTGGAGGCGACCCGCAAGACCATTCCGCTCGGCCGGCTGGGAACGGCGGAGGATTGCGCACCGGCCTACCTTTTCCTCGCCTCGCATGTGCTGTCGGGTTACATCACGGGCCAGGTGCTGGAGGTGAATGGCGGGCAATTGATCGCTTGAGTATGTGTTTGCGGTCGCATTCGCCCCTCATCCCCCTGCCGGGACCTTCTCCCCGCAGGCGGGGAGGAGGGACAAGCTGCACCGTTTGAACCATCGTTAATGCCGCCTGCGGCGCGTCCCCTCTCGCCGCACGCGGGGAGAGGGCCAGGGTGAGGGGCGAACCCGTTAGGGTGAGGGGCAGGGCAGTCCCCGAAGGGTAGACATGATCGATAAGCTGGAAATGTTCCTCGTTCTCGCGCGCGAACGGCACTTCGGCCGCGCGGCGGAGGAGTGTGGGGTGACGCAGCCGACGTTGTCGGCCGCCATTCGTCAGCTCGAGGATCAGCTCGGCGTCATGCTCGTCAGCCGCGGTTCGCGTTTCCGAGGACTGACGCCCGAGGGACAGCGGGTGCTCGAATGGGCGCGCCGCATCGTCGGAGATACCCGGACGATGCGGGAGGAGATGCGGGCGGCGCGCAAGGGTCTTTCCGGCCATATCCGCCTGGCGGCAGTGCCGACGACGCTTGCCATGGTGCCGATGATCACCGCGCCCTTCCAGGAAAAGCACCCCGACGTCACCTTCTCCGTGCAGTCGACGACATCGGTGCAGGTCCTGGCGCTGCTCGAAAATCTCGAGATCGACGCCGGATTGACCTATCTGGAGAACGAACCGCTCGGCCGCGTGACCAGCGTTCCCCTCCAGGTCGAGCGTTACCACCTCGTCACCGCTGCCGGGACGCCGCTTTCGGAGCGGGAAAGCGTGACCTGGAAAGAGGTTAGCGACGTTCGGCTTTGTCTATTGACGGCCGACATGCAGAACCGCCGCATCATCAACCAGCATTTTACGGAAGCCGGCGCCGTTGCCAGTCCGACGCTCGAATCAAACTCGATGATCGTACTTTTTTCGCATGTACGGACCGGTCGCTGGGCCAGCATCATGCCGTTCAACGTCGCGAAATCATTCGGTTTTCATGAGGACATCCGGATGATTCCGATCGTCGATCCGGATGCCCGCCACACGGTTGGCCTGGTAGCGACGCATCGCGAGCCGTTTACGCCACTCGTCTCGGCTCTGCTGCATGAGGCGCGCATTCTCGGCGAGCGAAATCAGGTTCAATAGATTTTTTCTATCGATCGACGGAACAGCGTTATTGACCCATTGGGGCATAAGCGCGAAGCTTTTTTAATCATGGCCGGAGACCGCCGGGGAACGGCCTCCTTGAGACAAGTGAAATGTCGGCTGGGCCGGTTGCCCGTTTCGGGTGCCGCCATCCTAGCCCACGAGCCGGGAGGGCTCCCGTTGAATATCCATCAGCCGCGCGCCGATATCGCGGAAACCACGCTCGCCATCGTCGAGGAGCTGAAGGGGCTCGAAGGGCCGCTGCTTCCGATCCTGCACGGGATCCAGGAAGAGTTCGGCTATGTGCCGCAGGAATGTCTGCCGCTGATTGCGCGCGAGCTCAACCTGTCGCGCGCCGAAGTCTATGGGGTGATGACCTTCTACCATGACTTCCGGGAGCATCCGGCCGGGCGCCACGTGCTGAAGCTCTGTCGTGCCGAGGCCTGCCAGTCGATGGGTGGAGATCAGCTTGCCGAGCGGGCAAAGCGGCTGCTCGGCATCGACTTTCACCAGACGACGCCGGACGGCGCGGTGACGCTGGAGCCGGTCTACTGCCTCGGGCTCTGTTCCTGCGCACCCTCCGCCATGCTCGACGGAGAGGTGCATGCCCGGGTCGATGCCGCCGAACTGGAAGTGCTCGTTCAGGAGGCGCGTCGATGACGGTGAAGATCTATATCCCGCGGGACGCGGCCGCCGTGGCGCTCGGCGCCGAGAAGGTCGTGACGGCGATGAGCGAGGCGATCGCTTCGCGCGGTCTCGATGCGGTGATCGTGCGCAATGGTTCGCGTGGCATGCACTGGCTGGAACCGCTGGTCGAAGTGGAGACGGCCGAGGGCCGGATTGCCTATGGCCCGATCAAGGCGCGCGACGTTGCCTCGCTCCTCGATGCCGGCCTGCTGGACGGCGGTGATCACGCGCTCTGTCTCGGCAAGACCGAGGAGATCCCCTTTCTCAAGCAGCAGACGCGGCTGACCTTTGCCCGCTGCGGCATCATCGATCCCCTGTCGCTCGACGATTACCAGGCCCATGGCGGGCTTGCGGGTCTGCGCAATGCCATCGCGCTGACACCTCAAGGTATCGTTGCGCAGGTGACCGAGAGCGGGCTTCGCGGCCGCGGCGGCGCCGGCTTCCCGACCGGCATCAAGTGGAAGACGGTTCTCGATGCTGCGGGTGACCGCAAATACATCGTCTGCAACGCCGACGAGGGCGACAGCGGCACCTTTGCCGACCGAATGATCATGGAGGGTGATCCCTTCGTGCTGATCGAGGGCATGGCAATTGCCGGGATCGCGACCGGCGCCACCAAGGGCTTCATCTATACCCGCTCCGAATACCCGCATGCGATCACGGTGATGGCAGAGGCGATCGAGATCGCGCGCAAGGCGGGCGTGCTCGGACCCTCGGTGCTCGGGTCGGGCCGGGCCTTCGACATGGAGGTGCGCACCGGCGCCGGCGCCTATGTCTGCGGCGAGGAAACCGCGCTGTTGAACAGCCTCGAAGGCAAACGCGGCATCGTCCGCGCCAAGCCGCCGCTTCCGGCCCATAAGGGCCTCTTCGACTGTCCGACCGTCATCAACAACGTGATTTCGCTCGCCTCGGTGCCCATTATCATGGACAAGGGCGCAGCCTTCTACCGCGACTTCGGCATGGGCCGATCGCGCGGCACGATCCCGATCCAGATCGCCGGCAATGTCAAACATGCCGGTCTGTTTGAAACCGCCTTCGGCCTGGCGCTGGGTGAAATCGTCGATCAGATCGGCGGCGGCACGGCGAGCGGCCGGCCGGTGAAAGCGGTACAGGTCGGCGGTCCGCTCGGCGCCTACTTCCCGCGGGCGCTGTTCGACACGCCGTTCGACTACGAGGCCTTTGCCGCGCGTGACGGCCTCATCGGCCATGCCGGCATCGTCGTCTTCGACGACACGGTCGACATGCTGCACCAGGCCCGTTTCGCGATGGAATTCTGTGCGGTCGAAAGCTGCGGCAAGTGCACGCCCTGCCGCATCGGTTCGACCCGCGGCGTCGAGGTCGCCGACAAGATCGCAGCCGGCATCGAACCGGAGAAGAACCGCGAACTGCTTGCCGATCTCTGCAACACCATGAAGTTCGGGTCGCTCTGTGCGCTCGGCGGCTTTACGCCCTATCCCGTGATGAGCGCCATGACCCATTTCCCGGATGATTTTCAGCCGGCGCCGGCGGTGGAGGCTGCGGAATGATTGTGTTGGAGCAGTTCACCCCCCTCTGGCCTGCCGGCCATCTCCCCCACACGGGGGGAGATCGACCCGCGGCTGACCTTTCGCCCCGGCAGGAACGGTTCCGCAGGCCGAACGTTTCAATCGTTATGCAACGCGCGCCACATCTTTTCTCCCCCCTTGTGGGGGAGATGGCCGGCAGGCCAGAGGGGGGTAACGCCGCCCTCTTGAACGCATCTTCTCTGGAGGCCCGCTAATGTCCCTCATTCATGAAATTGACTTCGGCACTCCCGCTTCCAAGTCCGAAAAGCTGGTGACGCTGACGATCGATGGCCGCGAGGTCACGGTGCCCGAGGGTACCTCGATCATGCGCGCGGCGATGGATGCGGGCATCGAGGTGCCGAAGCTCTGCGCCTCCGACATGATGGATGCCTTCGGTTCCTGCCGGCTCTGTCTCGTCGAGATCAAGGGACGCGCCGGCATGCCGGCCTCCTGCACCACGCCGGTGGCGGCCGGCATCGAAGTCTCCACCCAGACGCCGCGGCTGAAGGACGTTCGCCGCGGGGTGATGGAACTCTACATCTCCGACCACCCGCTCGACTGTCTGACCTGTGCAGCCAATGGCGATTGTGAACTGCAGGACATGGCCGGCGCCGTGGGGCTGCGCGACGTGCGCTACGGCTACGACGGCGAGAACCACGTCACCGCCCGCAACAATGGCGAAATCAACGCCAAGTGGATGCCCAAGGACGAGTCCAATCCCTATTTCACCTATGATCCGGCGAAATGCATCGTCTGCTCGCGCTGCGTGCGCGCCTGCGAGGAAGTGCAGGGTACCTTTGCGCTGACGATCGGCGGCCGCGGATTCGACAGCCGCGTTTCGGCCGGCATGGCGGAAGACTTCATGTCGTCGGAATGCGTTTCCTGCGGCGCCTGCGTGCAGGCCTGCCCGACGGCGACGCTGACGGAGAAATCGGTCATCGAGATCGGCCAGCCGGAGCACTCCGTCGTCACCACCTGCGCCTATTGCGGCGTCGGCTGCTCGTTCAAGGCGGAAATGCGCGGCGAGGAACTGGTGCGCATGGTGCCGTGGAAGGACGGCCAGGCGAACCGCGGCCATTCCTGCGTCAAAGGCCGCTTTGCCTATGGTTATTCCAACCACAAGGACCGCATCCTCAATCCGATGATCCGCGAGAAGGTCAGCGATCCCTGGCGCGAGGTCACCTGGGAGGAGGCCTATGCGCATGTGGCCTCCGAGTTCCGGCGGATCCAGTACCAATACGGCCGTGATTCCGTCGGCGGCATCACCTCGTCGCGCTGCACCAATGAAGAGACCTATCTGGTGCAGAAGCTGGTACGCGCCGGCTTCGGCAACAACAATGTCGATACCTGCGCCCGCGTGTGCCATTCGCCGACCGGCTACGGTCTCGGCCAGGCCTTCGGCACGTCGGCCGGCACGCAGAACTTCGACAGTGTCGAGTTCACCGATGTCGCCGTCATCATCGGCGCCAACCCGACCGACGGCCATCCGGTCTTCGGCTCGCGGTTGAAGAAGCGGCTGCGCGAAGGCGCCAAGCTGATCGTCATCGATCCACGCCGCACCGACATCGTGCGCTCGCCGCATGTGGAAGCCGCCTATCACCTGCCGCTGCAGCCCGGCACCAATGTCGCGGTCCTGACGGCAATGGCGCATGTGATCGTCACCGAGGGGCTTGCGGACGAGAAATTCATCCGCGAGCGCTGCGACTGGTCGGAGTACGAGGACTGGGCCGCCTTCGTCGCCGAACCGCACCACAGTCCGGAGGCGACCGAAGCCTATACCGGCGTGCCTGCCGAGCTCGTGCGCGGCGCCGCGCGGCTCTATGCCACCGGCGGCAACGGTGCGATCTATTATGGCCTCGGCGTCACCGAGCACAGCCAGGGATCGACGACGGTCATGGCGATCGCCAACCTCGCCATGGTCACCGGCAATATCGGCCGCCCTGGTGTCGGCGTGAATCCGCTGCGCGGCCAGAACAACGTGCAGGGCTCCTGCGACATGGGTTCGTTCCCGCACGAACTTCCGGGCTATCGCCATATCTCCGACGATGCGACCCGCGAGACCTTCGAGAAGCTCTGGGGCGTCGAGATTTCCAGCGAGCCTGGCCTGCGCATCCCCAACATGCTCGATGCCGCCGTCGACGGCACCTTCAAGGCCCTCTACATCCAGGGCGAGGACATCCTGCAGTCGGATCCGGACACCAAGCATGTGGCCGCCGGTCTCGCCGCGATGGAATGTGTCGTCGTGCACGACCTGTTCCTCAACGAAACCGCGAACTATGCCCATGTCTTCTTGCCGGGCTCGACCTTCCTGGAGAAGGACGGCACCTTCACCAATGCCGAGCGCCGGATCAACCGGGTGCGCAAGGTGATGACGCCGAAGAACGGCTATGCCGACTGGGAGGTGACGCAGAAGCTCGCCCAGGCGATGGGCCTCAATTGGAACTATCGCCACCCGTCCGAGATCATGGACGAGATTGCCGCGACGACGCCGAGCTTCGCGCTGGTCTCCTACGACTATCTCGAAAAGATGGGCTCGGTGCAGTGGCCCTGCAACGAGGCGCATCCCGAGGGTTCGCCGATCATGCATGTCGACGGCTTCGTGCGCGGCAAGGGCAAGTTCATCCGCACCGAATATGTCGCGACCGACGAGCGCACCGGCCCGCGCTTCCCGCTGCTGCTCACCACCGGCCGTATCCTCAGCCAGTACAACGTCGGCGCCCAGACGCGGCGCACGGACAATGTCGCCTGGCACGCGGAGGACCGGCTGGAGATCCATCCGCACGATGCCGAACAGCGCGGCATCCGCGATGGCGACTGGGTGCGGCTTGCCAGCCGCTCGGGCGAGACGACCCTGCGCTCGCTGATCACCGATCGCGTGGCGCCCGGCGTCGTCTACACCACCTTCCACCACCCGTCGACGCAGGCGAACGTCATCACGACAGACTTCTCCGATTGGGCCACCAACTGCCCGGAATACAAGGTGACGGCGGTGCAGGTGATGCCGTCGAACGGTCCGTCCGACTGGCAGGTGGACTACGACGAGCAGGCCCGCCAGTCACGCCGGATTGTCGGCAAGCTGGAGGCGGCGGAGTAACGAGCCATGGCGTTGTGCGCGTGGAACTTACCCCCCTCTGCCCTGCCGGGCATCTCCCCCACAAGGGGGGAGATCACGGAGGCGAGCGCTTGCTCCACGATTGGCGGTGAGCGTCAGGCGATCTCCGCGCGCGACCTTGCGAATGCCGCCAACTTGAGACCGAGGTCGAGCGCTTCCCCCATGTTGATCTCCCCCCTTGTGGGGGAGATGCCCGGCAGGGCAGAGGGGGGTAGCCCGCTCTCAGCAAAGCGAGGGGGCACCGACGCCCCGACGAACGAATGACCAGGTTCAAGACATCGACAACCGTTCCCGAGGCTGCCCGTCGCAACGGCACGCTGCGGGAGGGTTCCCGAGCCGTACCGGAGGAAACGCCTGTCGCCTTTACCTATGGCGGCTCGACCCATGCGGTGATGATGGCGACACCCGGCGATCTCGAGGATTTCGCCGTCGGCTTCAGCCTGACCGAGGGCATCATCACGGATCCCGGCCAGATCGAAGCGGTCGAGATCGTGGCCGAGACGGTCGCGGACAATCTCGGCATCGACCTGCAGATTACGCTTCGCGACGAAGAGAACGATATGCTCCGCCGGCGTCGCCGGCATATGGCTGGCCCGGTCGGCTGCGGCCTGTGCGGCATCGAATCGATCGAACAGGCGGTCCGGCCGACGCCGGACGTTTCCCATTCGAAGCTGACGCTGTCGCAGGAGGATGTGGTCTCGGCCGTGGCCTTGCTCAACGGCCAGCAGCCGCTGCATGTCGAGACGCGTGCCGTGCACGGTGCCGCCTTCTATGTGCCTGGGCGCGGCCTGATCGCCGTGCGCGAGGACGTCGGCCGGCACAATGCGCTCGACAAGCTGGTGGGTGCTGCCGCGCGCGCCGGCTTCAAGGGCAGCGAAGGCGCAGTCGTCGTCACCAGCCGTGTGTCCGTCGAGATGGTGCAGAAAACGGCGGTGGTCGGCAGTCCCGTGATCATCGCCATTTCGGCGCCGACGGCGCTTGCCATCCGCACGGCGGAAGCCGCAGGCATGACGTTGATTGCGCTGGTGCGCGGCGACGAATTCGAAATTTTCACCCATGCCGAACGCATCAAGTCCGGAGCTGTCGCCGATGTCGCATGACAACACCAACGCCAAGCTGATCTACATGGCGAACCAGATCGCCACCTTCTTCAAGAGCCAGCCGCAGAACGAAGCGGCCCAGGGCGTCGCCACCCATATCAACAAATATTGGGAGCCGCGCATGCGGCGCAAATTGTTCGAGCATATCGACAATGGCGGCGAAGGGCTGACGCCGCTGGTGCTGGAAGCGGCGCCGAAGATCAAGCGCCCGGAAGCTGCCTAACCTGCTGTCATCACCCGAAGGTTCTCCGACCGGGTGCTTTTCGAAGCTACCTCATCTGAAAAGATTTAAGGGAAGGCGGCTACCGGTCGCCGCCTTCCCCATTCCCGAGCGCGGGGTGCAGGGATGTGCGCTCAGAAATTCTGCCAGCCGCTCGTTGTTCAAGCCGGCTCGTACGTGCTGTCGACAGGGTTTGCGGGGCCAAAAGCGGCGCAACTCTCTGGACGAGGACATAGGCCGGATTGCCAAAAAAATGTCTGGTCCGTTCTACGGCCGTCCCTTCCGGGCCAGCGGCTTCGTGCATCGTAGGGAGAGTTCGAACTACCGGGCTTCATGCCCAAGGCGCCGTGTTTCTGCAATCTATGTTAGTGGTATGACTATTAAGCAGGTGTTAAAATAGAAATTATCAAATCTTAGTTGTGAAAAGTTGTATAAACCCTATGAGTTGAATTAGATCATCCTGTTTTGGGCGCCCCTCAAGTAACTCCGGTATCCTCGCCAAAAGGAAAGGCCCCCTCGCCGTTGGGCGAGGGGGCCCTCGAATAGCAGGCCGGCGCGTATGATCAGGCGGCCATTTCCTCGACGTCGCGTTCCTTGAACATTCGCGCGAGGTTGAGGAAGCAGATCATGCCGTTCTCGTTGGCGATGATGCCTTCGGCAAAGCTCTTGTCGAAGGATGCAGTCACTTCCGGCACCGGTTGCACCTGGCTGCCCTGGACGGTGAGGATGTCGGAGACCCGGTCGACGACGAGGCCGATCACCATGTTGTGCACTTCGGCGACGACGATGGCGCTGCGTTCGTTGGCCGTCGTCGAGTTCATGCCGAGCTTGTGGGCGAGGTCGATGATTGGGATCACCGTGCCGCGCAAGTTCATGACGCCGATCACTTCCGGCGGCGAATGCGGAATGGGGGTGGAGGGTGCCCAGCCGCGGATTTCGCGGATCGTCGTCGTCTTGACGCAGAATTCCTGATCGTGGAGGCGGAACGCAATGATCTCCAGCGTCTCGCCGTCGAAACCGGCCGTCCTGATTGTGTTTGTCATCGAAGGTCCTTCCAGCTTTCCGGTCGACGCCTATGGACGCGACACCGCCCAACTCGAGATATCTCCGCATGACTGCCGACGACGGGAGCGCGGCGATGGTCCGTTGGGGAGAGATCCTTACAGTCCGCCGATCACATCCGGCGGGGCGCAGCTGCATCATGCGCGGAAGAACCGCTTTGCGCTTTGGGAAGGGACTATAGGCCGGGATTCGTTAAGACTTGCTTTTGCAAGTGCTCACAAACCAATCCGCCCCGAGGTTGGCCCGGGGCGGAGGATTGAAAAGGGTCAGGCGGAGGCGAGGACTGCCGCGAAGTGCTCTACGGCCCAATCCACCTGGTCGGCGGTGATGACGAGCGGCGGTGCGATGCGAATGGTGTCGCCATGGGTGTCCTTGGCGAGAATGCCGCGCTCCTTCAGCGCCTCGCAGTATTTGCGGGCGCCGCCGGCCTCCGGTACCAGCTCCACCGCCAGCATCAGGCCGCGACCGCGCACTTCCTTGATGATGTTAGAGCGGATGTCGGTGAGGCCCTTCTGGAAGCGCTCGCCCATCCGTGCCGAATTCTCGATCATGCCTTCTTCAGTCAGCGCCTTAAGCGCCGCGCGGGCAATGGCGCAGGCGAGCGGGTTGCCGCCGAAGGTGGAGCCATGCTGGCCGGGCTTCAGGACACCCAGCACTTCCGTATTGGAAAGCACGGCGGAGACCGGGTAGAACCCGCCTGAAAGAGCCTTGCCGATCAGCGTCACGTCGGCCTCGATGCCTTCGTGCTCTTCCGCGAGCAGTTTGCCGGTGCGGCCGAGCCCGGTCTGGATCTCGTCGAGGATCAGCGTGACGCCATGCTTGGTGCAGAGTTCGCGGACGGCGGTGAAGTAGCCAGCCGGCGGAACGATGACGCCGGCTTCGCCCTGGATCGGCTCGACGAGGAAGGCAACGGTGTTCTCGGTGATTGCGGCCCGGAAGGCCTCGATGTCACCGAACGGCACGACCTTGAAGCCCGGTGCGAAGGGGCCGAAGCCGGTGCGGGCGTCCGGATCGGTCGAGAAGCCGACGATGCCCATGGTGCGGCCGTGGAAGTTATTGGCGCAGACGATGATCTCCGCCTTGTTATCGGCGACGCCCTTGACCTCGTAGCCCCACTTGCGCACCGCCTTGACGGCGGTTTCGACGGCTTCGGCGCCGGAGTTCATCGGCAGCACCTTGTGCGAGCCGGTCAACGCCGCGATCTCTTCGTAGAAATGCGCGAGCTGGTCGTTGCGGAAGGCGCGGGAGGTGAGCGTCAGCTTCTGCGCCTGCTCCATCATCGCCTTCAGGATCTTCGGATGGCAGTGGCCCTGATTGACGGCGGAATAGGCAGAGAGGCAATCGAGATAGCGATTGCCCTCCATGTCCCAGACATAGACGCCCTCGCCGCGCGAGAGCACCACGTCGAGCGGCTTGTAATTATGCGCGCCGAGCCGGTATTCGGTTTCGATCAGGGCTGCCGTCGTATTCATGCATTGTCCTCCGTTTGTCATCTCAGGCGCTGCGGGTCGGCCGGTCGAGCACGCGGCGGCCGAAGAGGCTCGCCGTCAGTTCGACCAGGATGCGCGCGCTCTTGCCGCGGTCGTCGAGGAAGGGATTGAGCTCGACGACATCGAGCGAGGAAACCAGCCCGCTTTCCCAGAGCATTTCCATGATCAGGTGCGCTTCGCGGAAGGTGGCGCCGCCGGGAACGGTGGTGCCGACGCCCGGCGCGAGTTCCGGGTCCATGAAGTCGACATCGAGGCTGACATGCAGCAGGCCGTTGGCGGCACGAACCTCTTCGAGGATCTGGCGCATGATGTGGGCCATGCCGAGTTCGTCGACGGCGCGCATGTCATAGACGCGTACGCCATGCTCGGCGATTTCTTCGCGCTCGCGATCATCGACGGAGCGGATGCCGACCTGGAAGACCTTGTTCGGATCGACGAAGGGGCGGTCGGCCGGCAGGATCGGGGCGAATTCCGCTTCGCCACAGAAATAGGCGACCGGCATGCCGTGCATGTTGCCCGAAGGCGAGGTCGACGGGGAGTTGAAGTCGGCGTGGGCGTCGAGCCAGAGTACGAAGAGCGGCCGGCCGACTTCGGCGGCGTAACGCGCCATGCCCGAGACGCTGCCCATGGAGAGCGCGTGGTCGCCGCCGAGGATGATCGGGAAATAGCCCTTGCGAACCGTGTCGTGCACGGAGTCATGCAGCGCGCGGGCGAAGGCGGCGACGGTCTGCAGATTGTTGGCGCCCGGGTGGTTGGCGAGGTCGCGGGCCGGCAGCGGCTTGACGTCGCCTTCGTCGTGAACCGTGTGGCCGAGGTCGCGCAGCACCGTGTCGATGCCGGCGATGCGCAGCGCCGTCGGCCCCATGGCCGCGCCGCGTCGTCCAGAACCTTCTTCGATGGGTGCGCCAATCAGCGTGATGGTCGTCATATCCGCCCGATTCCTTCTCAAGATAATTCCGTGTGTTCCCGGTTGGGATCGCGCGGATTATGGCCAAAATGCGTGTCAGCAAAAAGATGGAAAACTGCCGATTAGTGAGATAGAATCGACAGATTGATAAGCATCATTTTACAAAGTGACAGGCAATGGATGATCTCGATCAGGCACTGATCAGCGCCTTGCGCCAGAATGCGCGCATTCCCGTTTCGACGCTATCGGAAATGACCGGCGTCTCGCGCGCGACCGTTGCCGCCCGCATCGACAGGCTCGTCGCCAATGGCACGATTGCCGCCTTTACCATCCGCACCGGCGCGGAAATTCCGGCCTCAGGGGTCCGCGCCGTGGTGATGATCGAAGTCCACGGAAAGATGGCCGATCGTGTTGCCGAGCAATTGCGCGGCCTGCCGCAGGTCCGCGCATTGCACAGCACCAATGGCCGCTGGGACTTCATCGCCGAGCTCGAGGATCGCGACCTCGTCTCCTTCGACGAAACGCTGCGGCGCATCCGCCTGATCGACGGCATCACCGTCACGGAGACCAATATCCTGTTGAAAACCAGCAAGATGACCGGCGCCTTCTGAGCGGTTGGCTCTGCTCTGGCGGATGACGAAATCGCGTCCGGGGTCGAATTGTTCTTGCTCTGTTCCAGTATTTCGCTATCATGTGCGCCTCACCCAAGATGGAGGATGTCATGGTTGCCAATGGCGGCAGGCTTGCCGATCGGCAGATCTGTGTGAAGCTGTTTGTCAGGCATGGCGACGAGGATCGCGCCATCGCCTTTTATCGCGAGGCGCTCGGCGCCGAGCTTTTGCAGCGGCATGAATGGCCGAGCGGGATCCTGACGAGCGCGGATTTGCGGATCGGGGAATCGGTCTTCCGGATTGCCGGGGCCAACCCGCGTCGTGATGCGGAACCCAAGCTTGGGGGGCCGCGCTCGCCGCATGCGCTCGGCACCACGGCGGTGATCCTGGAACTGCACGTGCGGGATGTCGATCGTGTCATCGGCCGGGCGATTGGTGCCGGTGCCAGCCTCCGGAACCCGGCCGAAACCTTGTCGACGGGCGATCGTGTCGGTGCCTTCATCGATCCCTTCGGCCATATCTGGGCGCTGTTCAATGCCATTGAGGACGCCGACATCGTCGATCTGAGCATCGAGGCCCGCAACGCCGCCTGAGGCGTTGCGGGCCTTTCGCTAAATTGCTGTCTGGTTGGGCGGAATATGTTGGTCGCAGCGCGGCAATCAGAAGAACTCGTCGAGCAGGCAGTAGAAGTCGCGTTTGTCGGGATCGTCCTCGTTGATGCCGTAGGCTGTCAGAAACGGCTCAACCCATTCCTCGCCGAGATTGTGGGTGATGCTGCGGCAGGCAAGGGCGATGTCTTGGTAGCGATCGGCGACGCCCAGCCGGCCGCAATCGATGAATCCGGAAAGCCGGCCGTTGTTCTCGATGATGTTCGGCAGGCAGGCGTCACCGTGGGTGACGACGCGCGTGCCGGTCGAGGGCACGCGGGCTTGCAGCTCGGCAAAGAGATCGACCGCCGTCCGGCCGAGCCGCGTTTCATCGAAATCGTCTTCATCGACAAGGCCGGCTTCGGTGCGCGTTCTCGCAATGGCGATCCGCTTGTCGATCCGGTGATCGAAAGGGCAGCCGGAGACATCCAGCGCATGCAAGCGTTTCAGGGCGTCCGCCAGGATGGTGATCCGGTCCCTTGGCGATCGCGTCGTGGATGCGAGGTCCGTGCCCTCGACGGCCTGCAGCAGCAGCCAGTTCGTTTCCGTTTCGAAGGCGCGGGCGACCACCCGCGGGCACGGCATGCCCTGAGACGCCAGCCAATCGAGCCGCGCCGCTTCGTCGACGAATTCGCCGAACGGGCCGGCAACCTCGATCTTCAGCACCAGCATCGGACGATCCGGCGCCTGCAGCAGAAAGATGCTCGAGTCCGACTGTCCGAGCGTGTCCCGGTTCCAGTCATAACCCGCAACGAGCGGCAGGAAATTGTCGGGCAATTCGAGATGCGGTTTTTGGGAAGACAAGACGATCACCTGAAAAATGAATGAAGCAAATTGGCCGTGATGACGGCCGACGCCGATGTTGGTTCGCCGCGGCGGCAGTTCCACAGGTGATGCGCGCGTTCACGCGGCTCAGGATCGCATTTGGTCCGCAGGCCGTATTTTGACTTGATCAGACGGTCGTCGAGGAGCGCGCCGCCAGACGAGTCGCCGCTCAATACTCCTTCTCGAAGAAGATGCCGCCCGCTGCGGAGCCGTCGCCGGCGGCTGAGCCCTTGAGCTTCACGCCCTTGCCGACATCGAGATTGATGACCGCCTTGCTGGAGGAGGAATCGGAACCCTGCTGCAGTTCGATATAGGTCCGGTCGTTGAGATACTTGCCTGCCCGCACCGAGGCGCCGCCCTTCTCGTCGGTGGTGACGTCGAGGTCGTCGACGCCGAGCTTGTTGCGCAGGCCATCAAGCAGCGACGTCGAGCCACCGCCGGCAAGCTGGCTGACGGCGGATGCGAGCTGGGCGATCTGGAAGGCCGAGAGGTTCGACAGCGACCGGTTGAAGATGAGCTGCGCCAGGATCTCGTCCTGCGGCAGCGCCGGCGATGACGAAAAGCCGATCTGCGGATTGTTGGCGAGGCCCGAGACCGAAACGGTGATCGTCGTCGCGCCGACGCTCGAAGTTGCCTTCAGATCCAGTGTCGGGATGAGATCGCCGCCGAAGCCGATCTTGCCTTCGGTGAACGTCAGGCGCTTGCCGAGGATTTCCAGCCGGCCGCGGCGCATTTCGAAGCCGCCGGATACGATCGGCTGCACCGCCGTGCCACGGATCGTCAGGTCGCCGCCGAGTTCGGCGTCGATGCCGCGGCCGCGCACGAAGACCTGGTTGGCACTGACGCCGAGATCGAAGGCGATGATGCCGCTGGCATTGGCGCCGGCTGCCGGCACCTCGTCCTTGCGCAGGTCCCTGACCATCTTCTGCACCTTGGCGGGCGCATTCTTGTGCTTGATGTCGATTGCCGAGAGCGAGGTCGGCAGCTTCTCGGGAATGGTGATCGACGCCTTGCGGATCGTCACCTTGCCGCCGAGCGTCGGGGTCGCGACCAGCGGACCGGTCAGCGTCATTTCGCCGGCGAGATTGGCGTTGAACAGCGTACCGTCGACGTAAGTGGCATTGTTCAGGCGGATTGTCAGGTTGGCCGGGAAACCGGAGCCGGGAACCGTGCCGACGGTGCCGGTCGCCTCGATCGAACCGCCGGTCGCGAGATTGGCCGAGAGCTTCGAGATCGTTGCCTGCTTGCCGTCGAGCGCGACATTCGCCGTGAGGTCGTTGAGCGCCAGGTTGCGGCGCACGTCGACGAGCCGGCCGCCAGATGTGGTGACGGTGCCGGCGATTTGCGGCGCCTTGGCGGAGCCGGAAATCGCAAGGTCGATGCCCGCCTGGCCCGTCAGCGTGAAGCCTTTTTCCGCCATCAGGTTGGCAATGAGGGCAAAGGGCAGGTTGCCGTTGAACTTCATCGCGATCGGCATGTTGCCGCCGATGTCGACATTGCCGCCGCCCTTGAAGGAAAGGCCGCCGGCGCCCGAAAGCGTCGTGTCGAGCGTTACCTTGTTGTTGACGAACTTGCCGTCGGCGGCGATGTCGAAGGCGGCGACCCCGGCCGTGCGTGCCGCGGCGAGCGAGGCACCGGACCATTTGAGGTCGTAGGTGATAACCGGCGAGGATGCTGCACCATCGACATTGACGGTGCCGGCAATCGTGCCCTCGGCGCCGAGGTCCGGCGCGAAGGCGTTGACCAACGCCGCTGGTAGCGCGTTGAGCTTCGTAGTGATGTCGAGTTTTTCGCCGGCGGTGCCGTTGACGGCGATGGTCCCCTTCGATGCCTGGATCGTCAGCGCGTTGAGGCGGACGACGCCGTTTTCGATGGCGATGACCGTCGGCTGGGCCAGCTTCAGCGGGATGCCCTTCGGCGTCGCGCCAAAGGATGCGAGCCGAATTTCCGTGCGTCCCTTCGCACTCGTGAGATCGCCCTTGGCCGTGAGCGGACCTCCGTCATATTTACCGTCGATCGAGAAGCCGGTGCGTCCGGCCTGCTGCTGAAAATCGACGGCGAGACCGGCGACGCGGTTCGGCCCTTGCGCGATCGTCTCGGCGCGCACACTGCCTTTGATGGCAAGGGCGGCGACATCGGAGATCGTGATATCGGCGGTCGGCTTGGCAATCGTCAGGGCGTCGCGCTTGATGCCGCTGCCGCCGGCCTTGACGACGACGGAGGTGATGCCGTTTGTGGTCTTGATTGCGGCCGACCCGTTGAGATCGCCCGAAGCCTTCTGTCCGGCCATGGCGGCCAAAAGGCCGAGATCGGGCAGGTTGAAATCGATCGTGCCGTCCGGCTTGAAGTCCGGGGTGAAACTGATCGCACCGGTCAGCTTGTTCTCGCCGATCCGGGCTTCGAGCACGGGGATCGTGGTGCGCCCGTCCTTTGAGACGACGTCGGCCTTGACGTCGATTGCCTGGCCGTCGAGCGCGCCGGTGGCGGTCAGGCTCGCTTGCGGGCTTGATGGGTTGGCCTTCGCGTCGGCCTTGATCGTAAGATCGCTGAGCGTGCGTCCGGCAAGCGTGGCGCCGCTCGAGGTCAGTTCGGCCTTGATGCCGAGTTCGGCGAGTGGACCGGCCACCGCCGCCGTGAAATCAGCCTCGCCCTTGGCATCGGCCAGGAGTTTGCCGAGATCGGGCAGCTTTCCCCTGAGATCGGTCGTCAGCTGACCCTGAGCCAGGGCGACGGTACCGGCTGCTTCGATCGTGCTCGATTTGAGCTCGAGGCCCTCCACGGAAACGTCGCCGTCGCTCGTCGTCTTTACTTCCCCGGCAAGCGCGATGGTGCCGTCGAACTTCGCTGCAGCGGCCGGCGGCAGGGCTCCCGGAACGGCAAAGAGCTTGAACGCAGCGGCGACGGTGTTTTCTTCACGCGAGAAGGCGCCCGTAAGCGCGCCGCCAATGCCGGGGCTTTCGATCGTCACCGGATCGAAGCCTATGCTCTCCTTCGTCACCGCGAGGCTGGCGTCAACCTTCATCGGCGCCTGCACCAGCCGGGCGAGGTTGGCGTCGTTGAAGCCGGCTTCGCCCACTTCGAGCACGGTCTTCACGGGACCGGACTGGGCCTGGAGGTTGAAGCCGTCGCTGCGGGCTGACATTTTGACGGAACCGAGCGCAACATCCGGCAGAGTGACCGAGGCGACGTCGGCGGCGAGATCGAGGATTGCCGCTTGCGCGTCGCCGATCAGCGACAGGTTGACGGCGTTGATCTTTGCCTGCGCCTCACCCTTCTGCAGCGGCCAGCGGAAGTCGATCGCGCCGTTGGTGCCGGCAAGCCGGGCCTGCAGATTGTTGTCGCCCTTGCTGTCGAAGGTGCCGAAGGCGCCGAAGGTGAGCGCGCCGGTCGCGATCTGCCCCTTGTCGACGCGCACCATGCCCTGGCTGTTGAACGCGGCGGCAACGTCGATGCTGGTCTCACCCTCGAACATCGGACGCAGGGCCGGCGGCATCAGCGAACCGAAGCCGCCGCCGCCGGTGACGGTGAGCCGGTGCATGCCATCCGGTGTCTGGACGTGGCGACCGTCGAGCTTGAGGATCTCGCTGCCGTCGAGCGCAGCCGTTGCCGTGCCGGCCCAGTCGGAAAGCGGTCCCTGACCGGTCAGCCTGATATTGACCGCAGGTTCGTTGGGCAGGCGAAGCAGCTTCGCCAACACACCGTTGCTGGGCTCGTCCACGGTCGCTTCGAGCCTCAGCTCGTTGCCCGCCGGATTGAAGACGATATCGGCGACGGCGCGCGCTTCCGGCCGATCGCGCTGGGCGGCGGTCAGGCCAAGGGCGATGCTCTCGTTGGTCGCATTGATCTTGCCGCTGGCCGTCAGGAACTGGTCCTCGCCAGCGATCGCCTTGCCGATGACGATTTCCTTGAGATCGATCGCGTCGATCTTGACGTCGACGGGAAGTACGAAGGTCGAGCGCACTTCCTTGGTCTCGGTCGAGGGGATCGGCAGGCGTTCGACACGCACCGAGCCGGCGGAGATCGCAGCGGCGTCGAAGCGGAAGGAGAGGAGGGCCGCCGGCGACCAGTTGAGCTTGAGGTCGCGAATCTCCGCATAGACGCCCTGGCCGTCGAAGAGCGTGATGCTTCCCGCCGCAAATTCACCCGTCAGCAGCGCACTCGGATCGGCGATCCGCACGATCTGGTCAGGCGTTGCCGCATATTTCTCGATTGCCCAGGCGACGAGCCGTGCGCCGGGGGTCGTGAAGCCCACGAAGGCGACGAGAAGGAGGGCAACGACCGCAATCACGCCAAGCACACGAAGGCCATAGCGCAGCGTCGCGCGAAGGAAGCGGACGACCTGATTCATGTTCTACCCATAGCGCAAGTTGCGCTGCAGCGGAATCGCCGCCGGGCGAAACTATCATCGGATGAGGGCAATTTGCGGAACCTGCTGCATAATTCCTCAGATCGGCATCGATTTGAGGAATTATGCAGCAGATCTAAAGTGTTAGCGACCTTAGCGCGTCTTGAAAGACGCGCGGCGCCGTAGGGGTGACCCGCTCCGAATCACCCACATCAGGAATCAGAAGGATTGGCCGATACCGGCATAAATCCCGTATTTCGTGCCGCCGGGGTATTTGTTCAGCGGTACGGCGAAGTCGAGACGGATGGGGCCGAAGGGCGTGGCATAGCGCAAGCCGATGCCGGCGCCGGCGCGAATATCGGAGAAATCCGGCGTCGTTTTCGCCGAGACGGTGCCGGCATCGATAAACGGAACCACGCCGATCGTGTCGGTGATCGCGATGCGGGCTTCGAGCGAGGCGTTGACATAGGAGCGCCCGCCGGTCTCCCTGTTTTCGGAGTTGCGCGGGCCGATCTCCTGGTAGGAGTAGCCGCGCACCGAGCCGCCGCCGCCGAGATAGAAGCGACGGTTCGCCGGGATATCCTCGAGCCCGCCGCCGCCGAAGAGCACGCCGGCGCCGATCTTGCCGGCGAGGACGAAACGCTTCTCGTCGCCGAGCGCATGGTAACCCGATGCCGACGCTTCGAAAGACGAGAAGAAGGTCTGGCCCTTGATCTCGTAGCTCGGCTTGGCGTTGATCATCGCCCGGTAGCCTTCGGTGGCGTTCAGCTTGTCGTTGCGGGTGTCGCGCACATATTCGAGCGGAATGGCGGCGGTCAGGTAGGAATTCGAGCCAAAGGCGTCGTCGATATTGGCCCAGCTCAGCTCGCCACCCCCCGAGACGGTGTCGGTCGGCGAGAGTTCGAATGTCGCACCGGCCGCACCCGTCAGGATCTTGGCGCGGTAGGCGTCCGGATCCTGGATGTTGGCCTTGACGCTGGCGGTAAAGGTCGAGGCAGGGCCGAAGGCGCCGGGCTTGGCGAAGAGGATGCCGACCGAATAGTCGAGCTTGTCCAGTTCCTTCGTCTCGCCGATGCGGTCGACCGAGCCTTCGATGCGCAGCGATTCCGCCCGTCCGAAGAGATTGCGGTGTCCCCAATAGCCCGAGAGACCGAGACCGTCCGTGGTCGAAACCTGGGCGCCGAAGCCGAAATACTTATGCTTGCCCTCGGAGACCTCGATCTTCATCGGGATCGACCCATCGGGCGAAAGCGCGTTGGCTTCCTTGATCGTCACGCTCGAGAACACGCCGAGTTGGCGCAGGCGCTCGGATGCCCTGCGGATATTCTCGGGCGAATAGGGGCGGCCCTCATTGAGGCGCGAATAGTCGCGCACGAAGGCGGGATCGACGGTCTTGGTTCCCGACACGCTGACATCGCCGACAGGCGCGACCGGCCCGCCGCTTGCGCCGATGACGACGTCGACGGTGGAATTGGCGTGATTGGCGACGGCGCTGCGTTCGGTAAGCTTGGCGAGCGGCCGGCCCTGCTCGCGCAGGTCGTTCACGACCTTTTCGCCAGCCTTGATGATCAGGGTCGAATCGGCGCGGGCACCGGCCGGCAGGCCGTAGTCATCCGGATTGAAGCCGGCCGCATCGCCTTCGAACTTGACGGAGCCGACCGTAAAGGCGGGTCCGGGCGTGACGGTGACGGTTACCGGGATTGCCTGCCCATCGGGGAAGGCGGGATCCGGCGGCAGGCTGTCGATGTCCTGGCCGTTGATGCGAATTGCCACAGTGCCGCCGTAGCGGGCTTTTTCGTAAAGGGCTGCGAGCAGACGGTCGCGATCGTCGCGGGCGCGGATGGCAAGGCCGAGATCGCCGGACACGGGCTTTTCCTGGCCCTGGACGAGCTGCGAGCTGTTTTCCAGCGCTTCCTTCAGTTCCTTGTCGTCGGTGCCGGCATCGAAGGTAAGCGTGTAGTTGACCGGGTCGATGACCGGCGCTTCCTCTTCGTCGCTTTCGAAGAACTTCATGCCGAAGAGCTTGAAGGCGTGGGCGCTTTTGACGGAAATCGGGCCGAGCGCAAACGAGAAGGCGACTGCAAGCGCAGTTGCGGCCTTCCAGTACGCAATACTCGACCGTGGTGGGGACATTCGCTTCCGCATCCCGTCTTCAGGCGACCCAATACAAACTGCCTGCATATGCGGCCGGGTCACTATTGCATGCCTAAGGTTTTCCATCTGTTAACGATGACGGCCGGCCGCATCCACCCCTGATGCCGATTTTCGGTGGCGATTTGCTGGAAAAAGCTTCGATATGTTGTCGGCGCATCACAACCATAGGCTCCGAACGGACGGTTTCCAGCCAGGCGTTCCGACGATTTTGTCGGGCGCTTGGCTGGCTTTGTTCGCGGTCCACCAGGGTTAGGCTGCTTCCGGCAACGCGCGCAACTGCGGTACGCGAGAGGCTATGATGACGAGAAACTGGATCAGGAAACCCGCGGCGGCGACCGCCAGGCATAGCTCGACGCCGAAGCGCGTGGCGACGACGGCCCCCAGCGCTGCACCGATCGGCCGCGCTCCGAACGTGGCCGTGGTGATGAAGGCGGAAACCCGGCCAAGCATGGCATTCGGCGTGACGGGTGAGGGTTGCGATCGACCAGAGCACCGGGCCGGCGCCGAACAGAAAGAAGCTAACCGCGGCGAGGATACCGGACGGTACCCAGATCGTCGAGAGCATCACCGCGGCCGCCGCCAGGCCGCCGAGAGGACCAAGCGCGATCATTGCGCCGAACGAAATACGGCGCGCAATGGCGGGCGCGGCGAATGCACCGACCATCATGCCGGCGCCGTAAATGCCAAGGGTGATGCGCCGGAACGAAAAACCCCCTCAGGGCGTCGGCCATGAGGGGGTAAACGAATCCTGCGGTGGGCTTGCGCTACGCCGAAGGATGATCGCCTTCGCTACGCCTTAGCGCGGGCAGGCGTCGATGTAGCGGCGGCCGTAGCGGTCGCGGTAGTAGCACTGTCCCGGCTGTTCGCTGACATGGCCGATGACTGCGCCGGAAACGCCGCCGATGGCTGCGCCGACCGCTGCGCCACGGACGTCGCCGGTGATCGCGCCGCCGATGATCGCGCCGGAAACGGCACCGATGCCGGCGCCCTTTTCCGTCTGGGTGCAGCTTGCGACCGACAGGGCGACCAGCACAAGTGCGATGGCTTTCTTCATGTTGTCCTCTCCGATCTCTACGGATCTTAGCCTTTGCTCAATCCGTCCCTTGGATGATGGCGGAGCCGGGATCATCCCGCTCCACCTGAACTTGCAGTTCGGAAAATACGCGGTCCCGATTTAAAGTCTACGGGAGACCTGCGGTTTCTTCCGGCGCGCAAGATAATGATATCGTTCCTGAACGGGACATGAAGGCGCAGTTCCCCGCGATACAACCGGCGTGGAAAAATTTTGTCGTTCGGCGGGCGGTAGCGGTTGCGGCATTCCAAAAAAAGACAAATGATACAAACAAGCCTACGAAATCCGGGAGGAATGGATTCGTGGGCGACGGGCATCGATATCAGTTGGCGCGTACCCCTAGTCGCGTGAACCATCTCACCCGACTTTTCGGCCGCGCTCGTGTTGGCATTGACCGACCCCGGAGGAGCGAAATGGCGAAAGTGACAATGACGGTCAACGGCCGTCAGGTGAGTGGTCATTGCGACGACCGCACATTGCTGGTGCAATTCATACGCGAAAATCTTGGACTGACGGGCACCCATGTCGGCTGCGACACCTCGCAGTGCGGCGCCTGCGTCATCCACATGGATGGAAAGTCGGTCAAGAGCTGTTCCATCCTCGCCGCGCAGGCGGCCGGATCCACGATCACCACCATCGAAGGGCTGGCGGCCGACGGCGAACTCCACCCGGTGCAAGCGGCGTTCAAGGCCAATCACGGCCTGCAATGCGGCTTCTGCACGCCGGGCATGGTGATGACGGCCGTCGACATGATCCGCCGACACCAGGGGCAACTGGACGAGGCGACGGTTCGAGCCGAACTCGAAGGCAACATCTGTCGCTGCACCGGCTACCACAATATCGTCAAGGCGATCCTTGCTGCTGCCGCCGAGATGAGCGGCGCACGCGTGGCTGCAGAATAGCGGCCGGACGGGGGCGAAAAGAGCGTCGCCCTGCATGTCATCGAAGGACTGTCGCTGGAAATCTCGGGAGGAGATCGGCAATGGGAGTTGAAGGCATTGGCGCGCGGGTGGCGCGCAAGGAAGACAAGCGGTTCCTGACCGGCAAGGGCCGCTATACGGACGACATGTCCGTGCCGGGCATGAAATATGCGGTGTTCGTGCGCAGCCCGCATGCGCACGCCAAAATCCTCAAAGTGGACGCATCCGCAGCCAAGGGCATGCCTGGCGTCATCGACGTGCTCGACGGCAAGCAGCTTCTTGCCGACGGAATCGGCAACCTGATCTGCGGCTGGATGATCCACTCCAAGGACGGAACGCCGATGAAGATGGGCGCCTGGCGACCGCTCGCGCACGAGACGGTGCGCTATGTCGGCGATGCCGTGGCGATCGTCGTGGCCGACAGCGTGGCCGAGGCCCGCGACGCGGCCGAGGCGGTCGTGGTCGATTACCAGGAGCTTCCTGTCGTGACCGATGCGACCAAGGCGCTGGAGCCAGGCCAGCCGCAGCTTCACCCGGAGGCGGCCAACAACCTGATCTTCGATTGGGAACTCGGCGATGCGGCCGCGACCGACAAGGCGATCGCTGAGGCGGCGCATGTCACCGAGATCGAGATCCACAACAACCGGCTTTCGCCCAACCCAATGGAGCCGCGCGCCACGCTCGGCATCTATGACAGCGGCGACGATCACTATACTTGCTACACGACCAGCCAGAACCCCCATGTGGCGCGGCTGGTGATGAGTGCCTTCTATAACGTCGCGCCGGAAAACAAGCTCCGCGTCATCGCCCCCGATGTCGGCGGCGGCTTCGGCTCGAAGATCTACATCTATCCGGAGGAGATCGTCTGTCTCTGGGCTTCGAAGCGCACGGGCGTCCCGGTCAAATGGACCTCCGATCGCACCGAGGCCTTCCTGACCGACGCGCATGGCCGCGACCACGTATCGAAGGTGAAGATGGCATTCGACGCCAACAACCGCATCATCGGGCTCAAGGTCGATACGATCGCCAATCTCGGCGCCTATATGTCGCTCTTCTCTTCGGCGGTGCCGACCTATCTCTATGCGACGCTGCTTTCCGGGCAATATGACATCCCGGCGATCCATGCCAATGTCCGCACCGTCTACACCAACACCGCGCCGGTGGATGCCTATCGCGGCGCCGGACGGCCGGAGGCGACCTATCTGCTCGAGCGCACGATGGAGACGGCGGCACGCGAACTCGGCGTCTCGCCGGCGGAACTGCGGCGGGTCAATTTCATCCGCTCCTTCCCGCACCAGACGCCTGTCATCATGAACTACGACGCGGGCGACTACGAGGCCTCGCTCGATGCGGCGATGAAGGCGGCCGACTGGAACGGCTTTGCCGCCCGCAAGGCGGATGCCGAAAGCCGCGGCATGAAGCGCGGCATCGGGATGAGTTGCTACATCGAGGCCTGCGGCATTGCGCCGTCGGCGGCAGTGGGTTCGCTCGGCGCCGGCGTCGGTCTCTGGGAATCGGCCGAAGTCCGCGTCAATGCGGTCGGCACGATCGAGGTGCTGACCGGGTCGCACAGCCATGGCCAGGGCCACGAGACGACCTTTGCCCAGCTCGTCGCCGACCGCTTCGGGGTGCCCCTCGACAGTGTCAACATCGTGCATGGCGATACCGACAAGGTGCAGATGGGCATGGGCACCTATGGCTCCCGCTCCGGTGCCGTCGGCATGTCGGCCGTCGTCAAGGCGCTCGACAAGGTCGAGGCCAAGGCAAAGAAGATCGCCGCGCATCTGATGGAAGCGGACGAAAGCGACATCGTCATCGAGAACGGCGAGCTGAAAGTCGCCGGCACCGACAAGGCCGTGCCCTGGTTCCAGATGGCCCTTGCCGCCTATACCGCCCACAATCTGCCCGCCGGCATGGAGCCGGGGCTGAAGGAAGGGGCCTTCTACGACCCCGCCAACTTCACCTTCCCGGCCGGCTGCTACATCTGCGAGGTGGAGGTCGATCCCGAGACGGGACAGACCAAGATCATCCAGTTCGTCGCCGCCGACGACTTCGGCAACATCATCAATCCGATGATCGTCGAGGGGCAGGTGCATGGCGGGCTGGCGCAGGGCATCGGCCAGGCGCTGCTCGAAGGGGTGCACTACGATGCCTCGGGCCAGCTTCTGACGGCGAGCTATATGGACTACGCCATGCCGCGCGCCGACGACCTGCCGTCGTTCCAGGTCTCGACCTCGAACACACCCTGCCCGAACAATCCGCTGGGCATCAAGGGCTGCGGCGAGGCCGGCGCCATCGGCTCTCCACCGGCGCTGATCAATGCGATCACCGACGCTATCGGCAACAACGCGCTCACCATGCCGGCGACACCGCAGAAGGTGTGGGCGGCGGCGCAAGCGGCCAACTGATCGGAGGATACCCATGTACGAGACCCAATATCACCGGGCGTCCTCGGTTCAGGATGCCGTCAAGCAAATGGAAGCGGCGGGCGAAGGCAAATATGTCGCCGGCGGCATGACGCTGATCCCGACGATGAAGCAGCGGCTGGCCGCACCGAGCGACCTGATCGATCTCCGCCACATCGGCGAGATGCAGGGCATCACGGTCTCCGGCCGGTCGGTGCGGATCGGCGCGGCGACGACCCATCATGACGTGGCATCGTCGGCGGCGCTCAAAGCCGTCTGTCCGGCGCTCTGCAGCCTTGCCGGCCATATCGGCGATCCGCATGTGCGGCACATGGGCACGATCGGCGGTTCCATCGCCAACAACGACCCGGCCGCCGACTATCCGGCGGCGATGCTGGCGCTCGGCGCGACAATCGTGACCAACAGGCGCGAGATCGCGGCTGACGACTTCTTCACCGGCCTGTTCGAGACGGCGCTGGAAGGCAGCGAGATCGTCACCGCCATCACCTTCGATGCGCCGGCTCAGGCTGCCTACCAGAAGTTCGCCAACCCGGCGTCGCGCTATGCGATGGCCGGTGTGTTCGTCGCGCGACGCGACGATGGCGACGTCCGGGTGGCCGTTACCGGAGCGGGAGCGAACGGCGTGTTCCGGCATGGCGATATGGAAGCGGCGCTCGTTGCCAACTGGTCGCCGGATGCGCTGAGCAATGTCAGCATCGATGCCTCGGAGCTGCTCTCCGACATTCATGCGGACGCGGCCTACCGCGCCAATCTGGTGAAGGTCATGGCCAAGCGCGCCGTGGCAGCGGCCTGACCGGCATGGGGTATCGTCAAACAGCAAAAAAAGGGACGGCTTCGGTCGTCCTTTTTTCATCCTTGCTTGACTTCGATCAAGCTTGAAGAGATGAACATGCGCTAAGGCTCTCTTTGGAATGTTTCAAAACTAGGGCTCTCCGGGTTGAAACGGTTTCAGTGAAAGCAACGAAGATGCTTCGGCCCGAAAATGCTAGATCATCCCGGATGCATTCATTGGACGGGCAGCGCTTCAGGGGCCTTTTGCCGCAGGTGGCAAATGCCGAGCATTCCGAGGTTGACCCCAGGTCGCTTTGAATCAAGAAAAGCGATCGGGCACTGGAGAAAATGATGGATTTCGAGAATTTCTTTAAGAACGAGCTGGACGGGCTGCATCAGGAAGGCCGCTACCGGGTTTTCGCAGACCTCGCCCGTCATCGCGGCAACTTCCCGAAGGCAGCGCGCCATACGGCCGATGGCGTCCAGGAAGTCACCGTCTGGTGTTCGAACGACTATCTCGGCATGGGCCAGCATCCTGTTGTCACCGAGGCGATGAAGCGCGCCATCGACGAATGCGGTGCCGGCGCCGGCGGCACCCGTAACATCTCCGGTACCAACCACTACCACGTCCTGCTCGAACGCGAGCTCGCAGACCTGCACGGCAAGGAATCGGCGCTGCTGTTTACCTCGGGCTATGTGTCCAACTGGGCAGCACTTGGTACGCTCTGTTCCAAGATTCCCGGTGTCATCGTCTTCTCGGACGCCGGGAATCACGCTTCGATGATCGAGGGGATCCGTCACTCCAAGTGCGAACGCGTCATCTTCAAGCACAATTCGGTCGCTGATCTCGAAGCCAAGCTCGCCGCCGCCGATCCGCGCGCGCCGAAGATCATTGCTTTCGAGTCCGTCTATTCGATGGACGGCGACATCGCGCCGATCAAGGAATTCTGCGATCTTGCCGACAAGTACGGCGCCATGACCTATCTCGACGAAGTGCATGCCGTCGGCATGTACGGTCCGCGCGGCGGCGGCATTGCCGAGCGCGAAGGCCTGATGCACCGGCTGACGGTTATCGAAGGCACGCTCGGCAAGGCCTTCGGCGTGATGGGCGGCTACATCGCCGGCTCGGCCGCGCTCTGCGACTTCATCCGCTCGTTTGCGTCCGGCTTCATCTTCACGACGGCGCTGCCGCCGACGCTTGCTGCCGGTGCGCTTGCCTCGATCCGTCACCTGAAGGAAAGCCAGGTCGAACGCTTCGCGCACCAGGAGCGCGTGCGTCGTCTGCGTTCGCTGCTCGACCAGCGCGGTATTCCGCACATGCCGAACCCCAGCCATATCGTGCCGGTCATGGTCGGCGACGCGGCCAAGTGCAAGTGGATCTCCGACCTGCTGCTCGACAATTTCGGCGTCTACGTGCAGCCGATCAACTATCCGACGGTGCCGAAGAAGACCGAGCGGCTGCGCATCACGCCGACGCCGCTGCACTCGGATGCCGACATCGATCACCTCGTCGGCGCGCTGCATTCGCTGTGGTCGCGCTGTGCGCTGGCAAGGGCGGTTGCGTAAGTTCAGCCTTAATCTTTCGAGAAATTGCCCCTCACCCTAACCCTCTCCCCACTTGCGGGGAGAGGGGACGAGGACGACGACGGAAACTCTGTCTCCCTCAAATGGCGAAATGCTGTTCTGATCCGTGCACGGAAGCAGAAACCGAGAACGTTTGTGGTAGACGAGAACGGGTGCTGCAACGTCCCTTCGCCCCGCGTGCGGGGAGAAGGTGCCGGCAGGCGGATGAGGGGCTTCCCTCACCGCGCGGATGCGGGGCGAAGAGCCGAGTCAAACTGACTATTGAATGAGCCCGGCCGCCAGTTGCCGGGCTTTTTCGTCTGCGGCGAAAACGTCGTCCATCGTTGTCGCCGCCGGCAGGTCGGCGAGCGCGTCCATGACCTTTTCGACGATCTCCGCCATGGCGAGAAATCCGGTGCGGCCGGCGATAAAGGCGTCGAGTGCCGTTTCCTTGGCACCGTTGAGCACCGCCCCCTGCACGCCACCCTCGACCATGGCGCGGCGCGCCAGGCGGATCGCCGGAAAGCGCACTTCGTCCGGTGCTTCGAAATCGAGGCGCGACAGCTTGGCGAAATCGAGTCGCTCGATCGGCAGGCTGCAGCGGTTGGGATAGGAAAGCGCATAGCCGATGGCGGTGCGCATGTCCGGGCAGCCGAGCTGCGCCAGCACCGAGCCGTCCGTGTAGCCGACCATCGAATGGATCACCGACTGCGGGTGCACGATCACTTCGACCTGTTCCGGCTTGAGAGCGAAGAGGTGCTTCGCCTCGATCATCTCCAGCGCCTTGTTAAACATCGAGGCGCTGTCGATCGAGATCTTCAGTCCCATCGACCAGTTCGGATGGGCGCGCGCGACATCGGCGGTCACGTGGCGCATCTCCTCGAGCGACTTGGTGCGGAACGGGCCGCCCGAGGCCGTCAGGATGATGCGCTCGACCGCGTGGCGCTGCTGTTCCTCGAGCACCTGGAAAATGGCGTTGTGTTCGCTGTCGACCGGCAACAATCGTCCGCCGCCCTTCTTCACCGCCTCGATGAAGAGGCTGCCGGCGGAAACCAGGCACTCCTTGTTGGCGAGCGCAATGTCGGCGCCGCGGCGGGCGGCGGCGAGGGTGGGGGCAAGACCGGCATTGCCGACAATGGCCGCCATCACCCAATCCGCGTCGCGTTCGGCCGCTTCGATCAGGCCGCTCCTGCCGGCGGCGACGGCAATGCCGGTGCCGGCAAGCGCCGCTTTCAGGTTTTCGTATTGGCTCTCATTGGCGGTGACGGCGAGCTCCGCCCCGGCCTTCACCGCCTGTTCGGCGAGCAGGGGAATGTTGCCATTGCCGGTGACGGCGACGACTTCGAAGCGCTCGCGACCGCCAAGACGCTCGATGACGTCGAGCGTGTTGGTGCCGATCGAACCGGTCGACCCGAGGATCGTCAGTCGGCGCTTCGCATTGTCGCGGGATGCCATGCCAATACCCATGTTCTTCTTTTTCGGAGGGGATGCGCGAGGCGGCTTTCGTCGCGAGCGTAGCGCATGATCTTCGCCAGATCGATCCGAACTTTTATATTGTATGTTGTGCGCTTCAGCGCCGCGCGTCTTATCAGACGCGCAAAGGTCGCTGTAGCTCTTTGATTTGCTGCATGTCTTTGTCCTTAAATCGAAGTCGATTTAAGGAGACATGCAGTAGGCTCTACAGGCGAATTCCGCCGGCAACAAGGGCGCGGTCTTCAATCCGTCTCGTCCAGGGTCTAAGAATCGGGCTGCTTGAGTCGACGCCCGAAGGAGTTCGCGATGCTGAAAGTCATTACCGCCGTTTCCTGCGCCTGCGTGACGATCGAGATGGCCTCGATGCAGCCGGTTGCCGCCGAAGACGTGCCGCAGCAGCTCGTCGGCACCTGGCTTGCCGAAGACATCGGTGGCGGCGGCGTGGTCGACGATCTGCAGTCGACGCTCGAAATCCGCGAGGACGGCACCTTTGGCGGCATGGCCGGCTGCAACCATTTCACCGGTACCTTCAGTCTGTCGGGCACGAAGATCACCTTCGGACCGGCCGCATCGACACGCAAGATGTGCGTGCCGGCGGCGATGACCCAGGAGCAGAAATTCCTCGAGGCGCTCCGCAGCGAACTCTCCTGGACCGTCGAGGGATCGAAGCTCGTTCTCGTCAAGGCGGAAGGCGCGACCGCCATGAAGCTCGCATTGATGACCGCCGGCTCTCAGGGCGCCGATGTGACGATCCGCGTGCCCGGCGCCGATGCCGTGGATCGGCAAGCGGTTCGCTACGATTGCGGCGGCAAGGCCCTCGAGGCGCAGTATATCAATGCGGGCGCCGTATCCCTGGTGACCTTTACGATCGACGGCACCTTCGTCGTGGCTTCGAACGTGATCTCCGGCTCCGGCGCCCAATATGCCGGCGGGCAATATATCTGGTGGACCGAGGGCGACGAGGCGACGCTTTTCGACGTGACGAAGGGCGAGAATGATCAGGGCATCGCCTGCAAGCCCGCTCCCTGACGCCTTTTTTACCTGCCTTCCCGAGCCGGTTGGCACAACCCGGCTAAAGACGTTGCCGGGCAACTCGGAACCTTTGCCCTCGCTCCATAGTTACAATCCCGGCGCTGTCGCGCTGTCGTTGTGAAAAGGGAGTTGATCCATGGGGCTGCTTATCGGAATCCTGATTACATTCCTCGTCATTGTGTTGGTGCTCTATCTCGTCCAGCGGCTGCCGCTCGACGCACGCGCCAAGCAGATCGTCCAGACCATCGTGATCATCATCGGCATCGTCTCTCTGTTGAAATACCTCGCCGTCTTCTGACGCGCCGCCTTCCAGCCAGAGGCCGGTTCAATGGACCGGTCGCCTGTCGCTATGCGCTCCATGCTGACAAAAGCTGACAGCAGCTTCGACTAGGTTCCGGTCATCAGAAGAAGGAGATCCGAAGATGCTGTCACCGAACCTTGTCCTGCTCTATGTCGACGACCCGGCAAAAAGCGCCCTGTTCTATGCCGATCTGCTCGGGCGCGAACCCGTTGCTTCCTTTCCTGCCTATGTCGCCTTCGGACTCGAAAACGGCCTGACCTTCAGCCTCTGGTCTACCCAGGCGAGGGACTTCGTCTCGTCCGGCACCGGCCATCGCTCGGAAATCGCCTTCATGGTGAAGGATGACGCGGAAGTCGAGCGCCTCTATGCGGATTGGCGCCGGCGCGGAATGGCAATCGAGCAGGAGCTGAAGACTGCCGTGTTTGGTCGCACTTTCGTCGCTCTCGATCCGGACGGCCATCGGCTGCGTGTCTGCCGGCCGGACGATTGAGCCGTCACCGAGTAGCGGCGGTCACCCGCAGCCAGGAATGATTTCAGCACGATCAGCCCCCCTGCCGAAAGCAGGGCGATCGGCACCCTACGAGGCGGCAGCAGTATGTATCACCAACCCGAGTTCGAGTGGCGGTGATAGTGCCGCCTTGGCGGGGCGCTCAAAGCGCCGCCAAGGATCGCACCAACGGCGAAGCCGCCGATAAATGCGCCAATATCGCTGTGATGATGCCGGTGGTGATAGCGACGATACCGATAGTAGTCGTCGTAGTCTTCGTCGTAGTAGCGACGGTCGTATCGCCATCCATCTTCATCATCGTCATCGTAGTACCACTGGCGATGACGATGGGTGACCTGTTCGACATTCGATAGGCCCGCCTTCAGTGGACTGACCGACGGGAATGCCTGTACCGGGTCCACGCTGGAGAGGGCCGTTGCCAGCGAAAGCGCAATAATAGCCAGCGTTTTCATGAGCTTTCACCATTCTCCCTTCTGCAAGGAAAATGATCGAGAGCCCATTTTGTGCCGTCTCCGGCAGCCGGTAACGATTTCGTGAATATAGATCCTGCGGCTCCCCGAGGAAAGGGCAGTCGCAGCCTGGCGGGGAACGCCGCCGAACCCAACAAAAAAGGTCGGGGCGACCCGACCTTCCTCATCACCGTCAACCGATGCCAGTTCATCCGTGGTCATCGGCGAGGTGTAAGTTTCTACTAGCGGCCGTTCGTGACAGGCACATGACGCGCATGCGTCTTTTTCCCGGTCGCTCGGCGGCATCGGAATTCTTGGCCGACCTGAACGCCATCGCGGTCTTCGTCGCCGTTGCCCGATTTGAGAGTTTCGGCCGGCGAATGCCGGTATCTACTCTCTGCCGCAAGGTGACGGCACTCGAGGAGCTTGACGGTTCAGGGGGCTGCTACAGCCAGTATTATCTGGACAAATACTTGAGATGGTGATCCCGGCGCGATTCGAACGCGCGACCCCCAGATTAGGAATCTGGTGCTCTATCCTGCTGAGCTACGGGACCACTCGGATAGCACCCATACAAAAGCATGAGGTTTTCGCCAAGTGTTTTTGCGTGGCAGCGCCCGGAAATGCGAGACAGCCGCCCCTTGCGTGCGCACCGTCCGATCCTCGCTTCAGGTCACCGGATGGGGCTGGTCTTTCAGGTCTTCCGAATGCTAAGCAAGGCGGGCGCTGGCGGGAGGAAAGCCGGCGCTCCCCTTCAGACCTTCATCAGAGACCTGATCCAGATATGTTCATCGGAATAGATTGGGGCGGCACGAAAATGGAAGTCATCGCGCTCGGCCGCGATGGCGAAACGCGCGCCCGTCATCGCGTCGCGACCCCGACGAGCGGCTACGACGACTGCATCCGCGCCGTTCTCGATCTCGTTGCCGCCGCCGAGCAGACTGCCGGCGAAAAGGGCTCGATCGGCATCGGCATTCCCGGCAGCCCCAATCCGCGTACCGGCATCGTGCGCAACTCCAACGCGGTGCTGATCAACGGCAAACCGCTCGGCCGCGACCTCGAAACCGCACTCGGACGGCCGGTGCGGCTGGCCAACGACGCCAATTGCCTGGCGGTTTCGGAGGCGGTCGACGGCGCCGGCAAGGACGCACATGTGGTCTTCGGGGTCATCGTCGGCACCGGCCATGGCGGGGGGCTGGCAATCGACAAGAAGGTGCATGCCGGATACCAGGGCGTTGCCGCCGAAATCGGCCATTATCCGCTGCCCTGGATGACGAAGGACGAGTATCCCGGCCACAGGTGCTGGTGCGGCAAGCAGGGCTGCCTCGACATGTATGCCTGCGGCACCGGCGTCGAACTCGACTACCGGCTCACGACAGGCACCGAACGGCGCGGGCGCGACATCATCGACGCGAAACGGGCGGGCGACCCGGTGGCAACGGGCGTGTATGAACGCTTCGTCGACCGGCTGGCGCGGAGCCTGGCGCTGCTCACCAACATCGTCGACCCCGATGTCTTCGTGCTTGGCGGCGGCATGTCGAATGTCGACGAGATCTATGCCGACGTGCCGCCGCGCGTGGTCAACTATCTCTTCGGCGACACGTTCGAGACGCCTGTTCGTAAGGCCCTGCATGGTGACAGCTCCGGCGTGCGCGGCGCGGCCTGGCTCTGGAAGGATTGATTCCCATGAACATCGACAAGGATCTGGCCCGCATCGCGCGGCAGGAACAGGAATTGCAGTTCGAGCGTTTCGACCTCGAAACGGCCTGGGAACTCGGCTCGCGGCTGCGCAAGATGGCGGTCGAACGCAAGCTCGGCGTGGTGATCGACGTCACGCTGTTCTCGATGCAGGTATTCTACGCAGCGCTCGACGGCGCGACGCCGGACAATCCGAACTGGGTGCGCCGCAAGCGCAACACCGTGTTCCGGCTGTTCAAGAGCAGCTATGCCACCGGTCGCGAACTCGCCAAGGCGCAAACCAATCTGCAGGCCAAGCTTGGGCTGTCGGACGCCGACTATGCCGCGCATGGCGGCAGCTTTCCGATCGTCGTCAAGGGTACAGGCTGCATCGGTGCGGTCACGGTTTCCGGGCTGCCGCAGCGCGAGGACCACAACATGGTGGTCGAGGCGCTCGCGATCTTGCTCGGCAAGGATCATGACGGCTTGAAGCTCGAGGGCTGAGTGTTGGCAGACGATATCTTTTCTCAGTCTCGTGTTCTTTCGCAGTGGCTGGCCGACAAGGCCCTGCCGCTCTGGCGCGACGCGGGTGTCGATGCCGCCGGCGGCTTCGTCGAGACGATCGATATGGTCGGTGAGCCGACCCGCGCCAACCGGCGTGCGCGGGTGCAGCCGCGGCAGGTCTATTGCTTCGCGGAAGCTGGCCGGCGCGGATGGAGTGGTGACTGGCGCGGTGCCGCCGAAGGCGGACTTGCCTATTTCGATCGCGTCTTCAAGCAGCCGAGCGGCTTTTATGGCGCGCTCGCCGATGCCGATGGCAACCTGCTCGACCCGTCGTTTGATCTCTACAACCAGGCCTTCGCCCTGCTGGCCTTCGCCTATCTCGCCGAGGTCGTGCCGGCACGCAAGGCCGAGATGGTCGGACGCAGCAACGACCTTCGGTCCCGGATCGAAGCCCACGTCAAGCATCCGGTCGCGGGTTTCGAGGAAGACAATCCTCCACGTCTGCCGCTCTGTTCCAACCCGCATATGCATCTCTTCGAGGCCTGCCTCGCCAGCGAGATGGTGGACGGATTCGATCAGGTCGCCTGGGCCAATCTCGCCGACGAGATTGCGGACCTGGCGATGGATCATTTCATCGACGCCGAGAGCGGCGTTCTGCGTGAGTTCTTCGATCACGACTGGGCGCCCTTTGCCGGCGACAAGGGCCGGATCGTCGAGCCCGGCCATCTGTTCGAATGGGCCTGGCTGCTGCTGCGCTGGGCGGAGCGCCGCGGCAGCGCCGAGGCGATCGTCAAGGCGCGGCGGCTGTTCGATATCGGCGAGGCGCACGGCATCTGCCCGAACCGCAACGTGGCGATCATGACGCTGCTTGACGATCTCTCGGTGGCCGATCCGATTGCACGGCTCTGGCCGCAGACCGAGTGGCTGAAAGCGTCGATCCGCTTCGCGGCACTCACCAATGGCGTTGAGCGAGAGCGTTACCTCGCTTCGGCCGCCCGGGCGGCGGCGGCACTTCGGGCGTTCCTGGAGACGCCGGTTGCGGGTCTCTGGCGCGACAAGCAGAAGGCCGACGGCAGCTTCGTCGAGGAACCGGCACCGGCGAGCAGCTTCTATCATATCCTCTGCGCCATCTACGAATCGGAAGATTGCCTACAGCGCCTCGCGTCTTATTAGACGCGAGAAGGTCGCTGTAGCACTTTGCAGCGGCGCGGCTCTGAACCGCCCTACCGATGTGGCCTGTCGCAATCGCGGCGGGCCATTTTCTTTTTGTGGCGGGCAAATGTGATCGCGCCATATGTTGACATAAAGATATCTTTATGTGATTGACTCGTTTATTGTTTGTCGTTTTCAGAACGGGAGATTTCCCATGTCCGCCATCGGCGCCCTTTTCGGTGACGTTTCCTCCAAGCCGGAGGGCTCCGAGATCAAGCGGGCGCTCGCCCAAGCGGCGCGCGAACGCATCCTGATCATGGATGGCGCGATGGGCACGGAGATCCAGCAGCTCGGCTTCGTCGAGCAGCATTTCCGCGGCGACCGATTCGGCGGCTGCGCCTGTCACCAGCAGGGCAACAACGACCTTCTGACGCTGACCCAGCCGAAGGCGATCGAGGACATCCACTACGCCTATGCGATCGCCGGCGCCGACATCCTCGAAACCAACACCTTCTCCTCGACCCGCATCGCCCAGGCCGACTACGGCATGGAGGACATGGTCTATGAGCTCAACCGCGACGGCGCCCGGCTTGCACGGCGTGCCGCCAAGCGCGCCGAGGCCGAGGACGGCCGCCGCCGTTTCGTCGCCGGCGCGCTCGGACCGACCAACCGCACGGCGTCGATCTCGCCCGACGTCAACAGTCCCGGCTATCGCGCCGTCACCTTCGACGACTTGCGTATTGCCTATGCCGAACAGATCCGCGGGTTGATCGATGGCGGCGCCGACATCATCCTGATCGAGACGATCTTCGACACGCTGAACGCCAAGGCAGCGATCTTCGCCACGAAGGAAGTGTTCGCGGAAAAAGGCGTCGATCTGCCTGTGATGATCTCCGGCACGATCACCGATCTCTCCGGCCGGACGCTTTCCGGCCAGACGCCGACAGCCTTCTGGCATTCGGTGCGCCACGCCGAGCCCTTCACCATCGGGCTCAACTGCGCGCTCGGCGCCAATGCCATGCGCGCCCATATCGACGAGCTCTCCGGTGTCGCCGACACCTTCGTCTGCGCCTATCCGAACGCCGGCCTGCCGAATGAGTTCGGCCAGTATGACGAGACGCCGGAGCAGATGGCAGCCCAGGTGGAAGCCTTCGCCCGTGACGGTCTCGTCAATATCGTCGGCGGCTGCTGCGGTTCGACGCCGGCCCATATCAGCGCCATTGCGAGAGCCGTTGCCAAGCATCCCCCGCGCGAGATCCCCAAAGTCGAGCCGCTGATGCGGCTTTCCGGGCTGGAGCCCTTCACGCTGACTTCGGACATTCCCTTCGTCAATGTCGGCGAGCGCACCAACGTCACCGGCTCGGCCAAGTTCCGCAAGCTGATCACCGCCGGCGACTATTCGGCAGCACTCGACGTGGCGCGTGACCAGGTGGCGAACGGCGCCCAGATCATCGACGTCAACATGGACGAGGGCCTGATCGATTCGAAGCAGGCGATGGTCGAGTTCCTGAACCTCGTCGCCTCCGAGCCGGACATTGCCCGGGTGCCTGTCATGATCGATTCATCGAAATGGGAGGTGATCGAGGCGGGCTTGAAATGCGTCCAGGGCAAGCCGCTGGTCAATTCGATCTCGATGAAGGAAGGCGAAGAGGCGTTCCTTCATCACGCCAGGCTCTGCCGTGCCTATGGCGCCGCCGTCGTCATCATGGCCTTCGACGAAGCCGGCCAGGCCGACACCAAGGCGCGCAAGGTCGAGATCTGCACCCGTGCCTACAAGCTCCTGACGGAGGAGGCGGGTTTCCCGCCCGAGGACATCATCTTCGACCCGAACATCTTCGCGGTGGCGACGGGCATCGAGGAGCACAACAATTACGGCGTCGACTTCATCGAAGCGACGCGCGAGATCATCGCCACCCTGCCGCATGTGCACGTGTCGGGCGGCGTCTCCAACCTCTCCTTCTCGTTCCGCGGCAACGAGCCGGTGCGCGAGGCGATGCACGCGGTCTTCCTCTACCACGCCATCCAGGCGGGCATGGACATGGGTATCGTCAATGCCGGCCAGCTCGCCGTCTATGACGCGATCGATCCGGAGCTGCGCGAGGCCTGCGAGGACGTGGTGCTCAACCGCCGCGCCGATTCGACCGAGCGCATGCTGGAAATCGCCGAGCGTTATCGCGGGCAGGGCGGCGCACAGGGCCGCGAGAAGGATCTATCCTGGCGTGCGTGGTCGGTGGAGAAACGCCTCGAACATGCGCTGGTCAACGGCATCACCGAATACATCGAAATGGATACGGAGGAAGCGCGGCTTGCCGCCGCGCGGCCGCTGCATGTCATCGAAGGTCCGCTGATGGCCGGCATGAACGTCGTTGGCGACCTCTTCGGCTCGGGCAAGATGTTCCTGCCGCAGGTGGTGAAATCCGCCCGCGTGATGAAGCAGGCGGTCGCCGTGCTGCTGCCGCACATGGAGGCGGAGAAGCTTGCCAATGGCGGCGGAGCGCGGGAAAGCGCCGGCAAGATCCTGATGGCGACGGTCAAGGGCGACGTGCATGACATCGGCAAGAACATCGTCGGCGTCGTGCTTGCCTGCAACAATTACGAGATCATTGATCTCGGCGTCATGGTGCCCTCGGCGAAGATCCTCGAAGTGGCGCGCGAGCAGAAGGTCGACATCATCGGGCTTTCGGGCCTGATCACCCCGTCGCTGGACGAGATGGTGCATGTCGCCTCCGAACTCGAACGCGAGGGTTTCGACGTGCCGCTGCTGATCGGCGGCGCGACGACCAGCCGCGTCCATACGGCGGTCAAGATCAATCCGCGCTATGATCGCGGCCAGACGGTCTATGTCACCGATGCCAGCCGTGCCGTCGGCGTCGTCTCGAGCCTGTTGTCGCCGGAAGCGCGGGGTAACTACATGGAGACGGTCCGGGCGGAATACCGCAAGGTCGCCGAGGTGCATGCCCGCAACGAAGCGGAAAAGCGCCGTCTGCCGCTGTCGCAGGCCCGCGCCAACCAGCACAAAGTCGACTGGGCGAGCTACCAGGCAAAGACGCCGTCCTTCCTCGGCACGCGCGTGTTTGAAAGCTGGGATCTCGCAGAACTCGCCCGTTACATCGACTGGACCCCGTTCTTCCAGACCTGGGAGCTGAAGGGCGTCTATCCGAAGATCCTGGAGGACGAGGCGCAGGGTGCCGCCGCCCGGCAATTGTTCGACGATGCTCAGGCGATGCTTGCGAAAATCGTCGAGGAGAAATGGTTCGCACCGAAGGCCGTCGTCGGTTTCTGGCCGGCGGGAACGGTCGGCGACGACATCCGGCTGTTTACCGATGAAGATCGGAGGTCTGAGCTCGCGACCTTCTTCACGCTGCGCCAGCAACTGACGAAGCGCGACGGCCGCCCGAACGTGGCGCTTTCCGATTTCGTCGCCCCGGCGGCCAGCGGTTCCAATGACTATGTCGGCGGCTTCGTCGTCACCGCCGGGATCGAGGAAGTCGCGATTGCCGAGCGTTTCGAGCGCGCCAACGATGACTATTCGTCGATCCTGGTCAAGGCGCTGGCCGACCGCTTCGCCGAGGCCTTTGCCGAGCGCCTGCACGAATATGTGCGCAAGGAACTCTGGGGTTATGCGGCCGACGAGGCTTTCACGCCTGAGGAACTGATCGGCGAGCCCTATGCCGGCATCCGGCCGGCGCCCGGCTATCCGGCGCAGCCCGATCATACGGAAAAGGCGACGCTCTTCCGGCTGCTCGATGCGGAAGCTGCGATCGGCGTCAGCCTGACGGAAAGCTATGCGATGTGGCCGGGATCGTCGGTTTCCGGCCTCTACGTCGGTCATCCCGAAGCCTATTACTTCGGTGTCGCCAAGGTCGAGCGCGATCAGGTCGAGGATTATGCCGAGCGCAAGCGCATGCCGATCCGCGAGGTCGAGCGTTGGCTTTCGCCGATCCTCAACTATGTGCCGATGCCGGAGTCCGAGGCGGCCGAGTAACCGTGGCCGGCGGGGAAGGTGGGTCGAGACCGGCCCGCCCCATCCGGTAGTCGGGCGATCGGGGCAGGATTAACCCGGCAGCTTTGCCAGGAATGCGTTGAGGACCGCATTGAATCGGTCCGGCCGCTGCAGCGGTGCGAAATGGCTGACGCCGGGAAGCAGGATGAATTCGGCGCCGGGAATGCTGCGGGCGAGATAGTCAGCATGCTCGCGCTTGATGAACTCGTCATTCTCGCTCTGAACGATCGCGACCGGGACGCGGATCCTGCCGAGGTCCTCGGCCGTGTAGTTCGGCTCGGTCCTTTGCATCTCGCTGACGGCGTCGACGAAGGCGCCGAAATCGTCAGGTGTTGCCGACAATTGCCTGTAGTCGCTCGAATGGCGGCCGAAGCAGCGGTCGAGGATCGGGCTCGGTTCGATCTCCCTGGTTCCGCTCGGGTCCATGTTGCAGGCGAAGAAGAAGACGCCGGCGGCACGCTCCGGCGCCATCGAGGCGAGAACGAGCGCAATGCAGGCGCCGTCGCTCCAGCCGGCAAAGGCGGCCGTCTCGATCTGCAGCCTGTCCATGACGGCGAGCACGTCCGACGCCACCAATTCATAGCTATAGGGTCGGGTATCGCGGGTGCTGCGGCCGTGGCCGCGGCTGTCGATCAGGATGACGCGCCGACCGGCCTCCAGCAGTGCCGGGACCTGGTAGCCCCAGTTGCCGCTGTGGCCAAGGCCGCCGTGCAACAGGATCACCGGTGCGCCCTTGCCATAGGTCGCATACCAGATGCTTGCGCCGTTCCGCGCGACGTGGCCCTCGGCCGCTGCGGCCGGCAGGGGCGCTGCGCCATTCTCGGCGAACGCGGCGAGGTCGTCGTCCCGGAACTCCATGCACTCGGTCTCCCGCGCCTGATTCGCGACGCGGGAAGCTTAGTTCACCGGCTGGGACTCGGGAAAGTGCGATCTTGCCGTCGCCGGCTCTCGATCGGACATGTCGGCCCTGGCGGGTGGTTGGTGCAGTAGGTTACGGTTACGGCGTTGAGCAGGTGTCCTGCCGGTGTGCGCCGATGGCGCTGTTTGCCAAGCTGCGGTAACATCTGCCCTTGGGGTACATCGTACGTTGAGAGCTCGTCGATGGAGCGCCGTCTCGCTGCCGTCCTGATTGCGGATGTCGTCGGCTACAGCCGCCTGAGCCGACTCGACGAGGAAGGGACGCGCCTTCGCTTCCAGTCGGACCTGTGCACCATTCTCGAGCCGCTCTTTCGTGAGCATCACGGACGGCTGGTGAAGACGATGGGCGACGGTCTGCTCGTCGAATTCCGCAGCGTCGTCGACGCAGCGCAATGCGCGATCGATATCCAGAAACACAAGGCGGCGGCGGAGGATGAGCGGGGGCCTGACGGCGAGCGGCTCGATTTCCGCATCGGCATCAATCTCGGCGACATCATCGTCGAGGGCGACGACATCCACGGCGACGGCGTCAACATCGCCGACCGGGTGCAGGGGCTGGCCCATCCGGGCGGCATTGCGATATCGGGCACCGCCTACGACCAGATCAGCTCCAAGCTGAAGGTCGGATTTGCATCGCTGGGGTGGCAACCGGTGAAGGGCATCGGCGAGCCGATCCGTGTCTACCGCGTGCTCCTCGAACCCGAAGCCGCGGGCAAGACTTTTGGCGAGAAAAAGGGGCGAGCCGCCCGCCAGAGCGTGGCGATCGGTTTGGCCGCGCTTGTGCTGGCGGCAGCGATCGCCTGGTGGCAGCCCTGGACGCTGATCTCGTCGATAGATTCCGCGCAGCGCTTCGCCTACCCCCTGTCGGACCAGCCTTCCGTCGCGGTGCTGCCCTTCATCAATGTCAGCGGCGACAGTGGTCACGATCACCTGGCCGAAGGCCTGACCGACGATCTCATCACCGAATTGTCGAAGGTCTCCGGGCTCTTCGTCATCGCCCGGCATTCGGTATTTGCGCTGAGGGGCAATGCCACCAAGATCCAGGACGTCGCCGCCGAACTCGGCGTGCGCTATGTGCTGGAAGGCACGCTGCAACGCACCGACCAGCGCCTGCGCATCAACGTCAAGCTCATCGACGCGGCGAGCGGGCTGTCGTTGTGGGCGGAGCGCTACGACCGGCAGTATGCCGATCTCTTTGCCGTCCAGGACGACGTGATCGGCAAGATCATTGCCGCGCTCGAGGTCAAACTCAGCGAGGGCGAGCGCGACCAGTTGGCGCGCATTCCCACGGACAATCTCGAGGCCTATGACAACTACATGCGCGCCGAGCAGCAGGGCCTCATCTGGCGCGATGTCGAGACCAATCGTCAGACGCTCGCCTTCTACCAACGGGCGATCGACCTCGATCCCGATTTTGCCGATGCTCATGCCGGCATAGCCCGCGTCGCGGTCGATGTCTGGCGCAACGACTACAATTATCTCTGGTCCGCGGCCGTGGCGCGCAAGATCGCCTATGATGCGGCCGGGCAGGCTCTGAAGCTCGACGCCAACAATGCGCGCGCCCACACGGTCTTGGCGCTGCTTCAGCTCGTCGATGGACGCGCTTCCGAGGCAAGGCAATCGGCGCTGCGCGCGGTCTCAGTTCAGCCCAACGATGCCGAAGCGCTCGCCAATCTGGCGCTGGTTCTTGTCCAGACCGGCGAACATCAGCAGGCGATCGAGGACATCGAGCGGGCGCTGAGGCTCGACCCTTCGCCGTCGTCCACCCTGGAACTCATGGCAGGCATCGTCTACTACACGGCGCGCCGCCTCGAACGGGCGATCCCACTGATCGAATCGGCACGCGAGGAACTGCCGAAAGCCGAAGCGGTGCGGGAGTACCTGATATCGGCCTATGCCCAGCGCGGCGATCAGGCGAGCGCTGCGGCGGAAGCAGCAGAACTCTTGAAGCTCTTCCCGGACAGCAACCTGACCTATTACAGCTATCTCTATGACTATTGGCGCGAGGAGGATCTCCATCGGCATCTCTTCGGGCTGCGCACCGCGGGTATCCCCGAATGGCCCTTCGGTTTCGTTGGTTCCCCCAGCGATCGGCTCGGTCCGGCGGAACTGCAGCAATTGACCAACGACAAAACCTGGGTCGGCACGCACAAGAACGGCACGAGCTTCGCCCAGTTCTTCGACAAGGCCGGCAACACCGCCTATCGCAGCAGCAATACGAGCATCACCGGTCGTATCGAAGTGAAGGGCAATCAGCTTTGCGAGAAATATGAAGGGTACTTTCTGGATCGCATGGTCTGCGGCTACGTCTACCGCAATACGGCAAACGGCCAGCGCAGCGCCGACTATATCAACGTCACACCGCAGGCGCTGAAGTTCTTTTCGATCCAGCAATGATGCCGATCATGTCCTGATTGGCAACGCAATCAGGGCGAGGGCTTCATCCAGTTGATCGACGTCTTCTCCGTGAGCAGCGTCTGCTCGACCTCGGACCAGTGCTTGCGTGAATCGACCACTTTGGCCGGGTTCTTCTCGAAGCCATCGGCTGCGCCCGGATCGTAGCTTAAGTAGAGTTTGCCCTCGATAATGCGCCAGGCTTTCGGGTCGATGTTGGTCGTCACGGTGCCGAAGGAGACGCCGTCGGCACAATAGCCGCCATATTGCGGTGCATAGCGGGTCGGCTCCTTCATAAACTGGTCACGGTGCTGGGCGCTGGCGAATTGCCAGGTGGCGCCGAGCCAGCGATAGGTGAATTCCGGCGATCCTTCGACCGCCTTGTTCTCGGTGAAATAGGCGACCGGATCATACCCCTTGATCGCCACGTCGCCGAAATAGCCGGTGTTGACGGGCTCCTCCGCGCGCGTTGCGCCGGTGAATGCAAGGAATATCGCCGTCGCCGCGATCGCGGCCGCTATCGGAAATCGAGACATGCCATGTCCTCCGTTGCCGGATGTATTCGTCATTGTCGTTTGGTGCATTCGCCATAGAGCCAATCGCCGACGAGATCGGCTTTCTGGCAGGTGGCTCCCGCCTTCAGGAGAAGCTCGGCGGCCGGCCAGTGCGAGCGCCATCCCGCCTGTGTCAGCGGCGTGTAGCCGTTGCGTTCCTTGGCCTCGATGTCGGCCTTGTTGGTCAGCAGGAAGGCGACGATCTCGGCGTGGCCCTCTTCGGCTGCTGCGTGCAGCGGCGACATCTTGTAGAAGTTGGCGACATCGTTGACGGCAGCCCCCTTGGCGACGAGCAGCTTGGCGGTTTCGAGATTGCCGCCATAGGCGGCGGCGTGCAGCGCCGTCAGGCCGCCCTTGTTGCGGATCTCGATGTCGCATCCGCGATCGATGAGGAGAGCGACGACCTCGGTGCGTCCCTTGAGCGCGGCGATCAGCAACGCCGGCTCGCCGGCCGCATCGGGCTCGGCTATGTCGGTTCCCTGGTCGAGCAGTTGTTTGACGCGTGCGGTATCGCCCTCCCTTGCCGCGTCATGCAAGGGGCCCGCCATGGCTGCCGCGGCAAAGAAGGCCACGGCGGCGAGCGGAGCAAGAAGAGATTTCATCGCGCAACCTCCGCCCCAGCTTCGGTCTCGCCCAATTGGAAAGAGCAAAAGTACCACGGGGCAGGCGGCGGAAACAGGCGTTACCGCTGCCGGATCCATAATCCTTTTGGGTGTCTGCGATGATGAATGCCTGTCAGGCGGCGACCCGCATCAGGTCGAGCATGCGGTCGATGGCGCTCGGGATGGGCGCGATAATCGGCGTCGAGAACAGCGGCTGGAGCTGTTCGGCCGCCTGGCCCAGCGGACCGCCGCCGATGATGACGGCCTCGGCGCCATCCAGTTCGACACACTGGCGGACGGCGTCGCCGAGGGCGTCCAGCAGGCGTTCCGGGCGGGCGGAGAGCGCCAGCGGATCGCCGGACGTGCAGCGGATGCCGGTATATTGCTCCCAGACGCCGAGATCGCGGGCGCGGTCGCCGATTGCCTGGATCAGTTCCGGCGTCGTGGTGGCGACGCCGAACTTGCGGCCTCCCTGCGAGGCCTCGATCATCGAGGCCTCGCAGATGCCGATCACGGGGATCGCGAGGCGGTGCTTGAGGGCGGCAAGGCCGGGATCGCCGAAGGCGCTGACGACAATGCCGAGGCACCCGGCCTCATGTCTTTCGCCGATCTCGATGACCTCGGCAGCGGCCGCATCCAGCTGTTCGGGTGTCACGATCATTGGCGGGTTCCGCATGGCCGTAGCGACTGCCACGGCCATGCGTCCTGATGCGGCCCGGCGTGCGATGGCGACCATCATGTCGCTGGTGGCACGCGAACTGTTCGGGTTGATCAGAAGGATATGTGCGCTCACGTTCTCAGTTCCACGCCGACTTTGATTTCAGAAGTGCCAGCCTTTGCGAGATCGGCATCCGCCGGCTGGGTCAAGTCTTCCATCGACATGCCGTAGGTCTCTGGCCCGAGCTGGATGCAGAAGGCGAAGACCGCATACATGCCGGCGGCGAGACCGAAGACCCCGACCATGCCGTAGGTGTCGAACAGCGCTCCGGCGATGGTGGGAATGAAGGAACCTGCGGCCGAGCCGGTTGCCAGGATCAGCGCCACGCCGAAGGCGCGGATGCGGGTCGGGAAGAGTTCGGGGGCATAGATCCAGATCGAGGTGTTGAGCAGCAGCACGAAGAACTGGAAGATCGCGCCGAAGAGCAACACCAGATAGATGTTGGCGCCGAGATAGGCGATCGAGACGGCCGCAAGGCAGGCGCAGGCGGCACCAAGGGTCAGCACCTTCTTGCGCGGGAAATAGTAGCCGAACATCGATGCGGCGATGGCGCCGAGCACGCTGCCGCTCTGGATGATCATGCTGTAGAGCAGGCTGCCCTGCAGCGTGTAGCCCATGGACACGAAGATGATCGGCATCAGCGTCAACACCGAAAGTTGGGCGCCATAGCTCATCAGGATCGCGATGGCGACCGGAATGGTGCGGCCGATGAAGGGCGCGCGGAAGAGTTCCTTCCAATCGCTCTTGGCCGGTTCCTCATCCTTCAGGTGGTCCTTGGTCAGATATTCCTGAACCTTGAGATTGCGCGGCCGCAACGAGCCGGAGGCAAGGATCGAAAGCACCTTGTTGGCCTCGTCGATCTTGCCCTGCGAGGCGAGGAAGCGCGGTGTTTCCGGCACCAGGCGGCGGTAGAAGACGACGAGCAGGGCCGGCAGGGCGAGCGAGGCGAAGAGCCAGCGCCAGCTGTTTTCACCCGGGAAGAGGGTGAAGATCATCAGGCCGAAGGCAGGCGCCAGGAAATTGCCGAAACCGCCGGCGCCGACATTGACGAGGCCGGCTGCCGTGCCGCGGAATTTTGGCGAGCAGAACTCCGACAGCATGGTTACCGCCGTGGAGATCTCGCCGCCGACGCCGAAGCCGACGATGGCGCGGGCGAAGCAGAGCGTCGCGAAATTCGGCGCCATGGCGCAGGCGGCCGAGCCGATGGTGAAGAGCAAAAGATTGATCGTCAACATCACGCGCCGGCCGTAACGGTCGCCGAGGATGCCGGAGAGCAGGCGCCCGAGGGCGGCGCTGCCGAAGGTGATGGTGTTGAGGAAACCGATGTCGGTTCCGGTAAGGCCCCAGTGCTCCTTCAGGATCGGGCCGGCGACGCCGATGGTGTTCTGCTCGAAGCTGTCGAACAGGCAGCCGATGAGGACAAGCGCAAGGATCTGTTTGTGGGCGCCGGTGACGCCGATCTTGGTGAAGGCTGATTCCAACTGTCTGATGACCGGCGATGACCTGCCGGAAGGTACCATATTTTCCGCTGCCATGGTTCGTTCCCCTTTATGGCTTAACAACGTGAAAATGTGAAAACTCAGTTTCATGAAATCTACATCATGAAACCCTGGTTTCATAGAAGATTCTATGATGCGCTGCGAAAGGACCAGGCCGCTTCGTCACGCAATCGACGGAATGCAGATTTCGTGCCATTTTGCGAGAAACTGTGGTTTCTCGTTTCGTGTCAAAGCTTTGGCGGCAGATTGCCCTTGCACCCGTCGTTGAAACTCAGATTTCTCGTGCGTAAAAAATATTCTGGCGTTTCAGGCAAATGCTCAATCGACGCTCACAATTCTTCAAGTGCATCGTTGATGGCTTCGATACCGCGGAGCCGATTTCGACCGGACGTGCCGGCGATTTCGATGCATCGCGTCGTCAGGAGATGGCAGAGCGCCATGACTGAGACGTGATTGAAGAGGGGGCCTGGCGCCAGCGTCTGGCAGCGGAAATGCCATTCCGCCTGATTGAGGAAGGGCACACCCTCGTCGGTGATATAGAGCAGCCGTGCGCCGGCCTTTTCCAGCTGTGCGAGCAATGGCTCCATCAGGGAAACGCGTCGACGCAGGCCGAAGAGGATGACGACATCGTCGCGGTCGATGCTGACCAGATGCTCGCCCAGCGTCTGGCCACCACCGGGAATGGCCGAGATGTTCTCGATCACCTGCGTCATCTGCCACTGCAGATAGGTGGCGAAGGAATGGCTGGCGCGAAAGCCGATGACCCAGACCTTGCGGGCCCCGAGAATGGCGGTTGCCGCTGCCGTCACCTGGGTCTCGGAGATGGCGAGGAAAGTCGCCTCGATGTTGGCGACCCCTTGCGCCACATGCGAGGAGAGCGACTGCTCGCCGCCGCTGTCGGTGGCGGTGGCCAGGAAGAGGCGCGAACCGGTCTGCTTGTCGGCGCGGGCATGGCGGCGCGCCTCCTCGTAATTCTCGTAGCCGAGGCGCTGGATGAAGCGCGAGACGGTTGCCTTCGACACATGCGCCAGCGCCGCCAGTTCCTGGGCCGAGTAGCTCGCGACCTCGCCGGGAAAATCGCAAAGGAAGTCGCCCAGCCGCCGTTCGGCCGGATGCAGTTCCGGCAGCACCTGGCGGACGCGCGTGAGGAAGGAGCGTTCTTTGGGGCTCATGTCGATTCCATGAAACTGTCGTTTCACGGCAATCTCTGATTTTCGCGGCGATATTGCAAGCGAGGCGGGCGGGTGCCGCCCGGCTTTCAACTGCGGCCGGGGCGTCGGCGCAAACGCCGCTCCGCCGTCGACGTCAGTATTTCGCGGGCACGTAGAGTTCCGGCGGCAGCACCTTGCGCTCGTAGTCCGGGTTGAAGACGCGTTCCGGCAGGGTGATTTCCTCGTGCGGCACGTCCTCGTACGGGATCTGCGTCAGAAGGTGGTCGATACAGTTCAGCCGGGCACGTTTCTTGTCGTTGCCTTCGACGATATGCCAGGGCGCTTCGGGGATGTTGGTGCGGGCGAAGGTCTCTTCCTTGGCCTTGGTATAGCTTTCCCAGCGCACCCGCGACTGCAGGTCCATCGGTGAGAGCTTCCACTGTTTCAGGGGATCGTGGATGCGCACCAGGAAGCGCATCTGCTGCTCTTCGTCGGTGATCGAGAACCAGTACTTGACGAGCCGGATGCCCGAGCGGACCAGCATGCGCTCGAATTCCGGAACGTCGTTGAAGAACTGCTCGACCTGGTCTTCGGTGGCGAAGCCCATGACCCGCTCGACGCCGGAGCGGTTGTACCAGGAGCGGTCGAAGAGCACGATCTCGCCGCCGGCCGGCAGGTGCGGCACGTAGCGCTGGAAGTACCATTGCGTCTTTTCACGGTCGGAGGGTGCCGGCAGCGCGGCGACGCGCACGACGCGCGGATTGAGCCTCTGGGTGATGCGCTTGATTACGCCGCCCTTGCCGGCGGAATCGCGCCCCTCGAAGATCACCACCACTTTTTCCTTGTGGTAGACCACCCAGTCCTGAAGCTTGATGAGCTCGGCCTGCAGCCGCAGCAGCGTACGAAAGTAATCGATGCGCGGGATCGATGGCGGGTGGTTTTTGCGGTAGATCTTGCGGATCTCTTCGGAGAGCGCCGGTTCGGAAAGCTCGAGTTCGTAGTCTTCGTCCAGCGTGTCGGCCAGTTCCGCCTCCAGCCAGTCCTGCATTTCGATCCCGTCGTTCGATCTGTCCATCTGACCCTCCGAATACAGCGCGTCCGGTGGCAGCTTTGTGCTGCCATCGCCCCTGCATGTTTCCTTAAAGTGTCTCCCATTTGAGGAAACATGCAGTATTTCAAAGTGCCACAGCGACCTTAGCGCGTCCAAGAGACGCGCGGCGCTGTAGTCGGCTTATTTCACGGTCGCATGAAGGGAATTTGACGCCGGGCTTTCGCGCGCCGATTGTCCCTATTCCTTGAGATACCAGCCCCACGGTTCGTCGGCGTCGAAGCTGGTGATCTGCTTGGTCTCGAGATAGTTCGAAAGGCCCCAGCGGCCGAGTTCGCGGCCGATGCCCGACTGCTTGTAGCCGCCCCAAGGGGCCTCGGTGAAGGTCGGCTGCGAGCAATTGATCCAGACGATGCCGGCGCGAAAGGCGCGGGCCACACGCTCGCAACGTTCCCTGTCGGCCGACATGACCGCCGCCGCCAGTCCGAAGCGGCTGTCATTGGCCATTCGGATTGCATCCGCCTCCTCGCGGAACGGCTTGACGCAAACGACCGGGCCAAAAATCTCCTCGCGCCAGACGAAGCTGTCCTCGCGCATGTCGGTGAGCACGGTCGGCTCGAGGAAATAGCCCCTGTTGAGGCCGGCCGGGCGGCCGCCGCCGGCGGCGACCGTGGCACCGTCCTGGCGGGCGCGGTCGATTGCGCCGAGGACCTTGTCATACTGACCCTGGGAAACGATCGGCCCGAGCAGCGTGCCGTCCTCGAGGCCGTTGCCGATGGTGATCTTCGCGGCCTCCTCGCTGAGGCGTTTGACGACCGCCTCGTAGATCTCTTCCTCGACGAGTACGCGCGAGGTTGCCGAACAGACCTGGCCCTGGTTCCAGAAGATGCCGAACATGATCCATTCGACGGCCTTGTCGATGTCGCTGTCGGCAAAGACGACGAAGGGCGATTTACCGCCAAGCTCGAGGCTGACATTCTTGATGTCTTGGGCGCCGGCCATCATCACCTTGCGGCCGGTCACGACAGAGCCGGTGAAGGCGAGCTTGTCGAGCAACGGATGCTCGGTGAGCGGCTGACCGGCATCCGCACCGGTGCCGGTAACGATGTTGAGCACACCGGGGGGCAGGCCGACCTCCTCGGCGATGACGCCGAGTTCCAGCGCCGTCAGCGGCGTCAGTTCCGAGGGCTTGAGCACGATGGTGCAGCCGGCGGCCAGCGCCGGCGCCACCTTCCAGGAGACCATCAGCAGCGGGTAGTTCCAGGGGGTGATCGCACCGACTACGCCGAGCGGCTCGCGCACGGCGCGTGCGGTGAAGCGGCTGTCGCCGACGGCGATCGTCTCCTCCGGATTGGCGTCCATTTCCTCGGCAAGGCCGGCATAGTAGCGGAAGCAGCCGGCGGCATCGTCGATGTCCCAGAGTGCTTCCGGCAGCGGCTTGCCGTTGTCGGTGACCTCGAGCCGCGCCAGCGCGTGGCGCTTCTCCTCAATCTTTGCGGCGATCGCCCGAAGGAAAGCAGCGCGCTCGGTGCCTGACAGCTTCGGCCAGGGGCCGCTGTCGAAGGCAATCCGGGCAGCCTTCGCCGCCCGGTCCACATCCTCGTAGGTTGCTGCCGGCGCACGGTGGATGACCTCCTCCGTCGCCGGGTTGACCACGTCGAGCGTGCCGCCGCGCCGCGGCTTTTCCCATTTACCGTCGATGAACAACCGGTCCTGCATGCCATACCCCTTTTTAGCCCGGACCGAGTATGGCCAGACTAAGCCGATCGCGCCAGCCGCAAGTTACGGCCGCCGTTGATCTTTTTGGCTCGGTGCGGCCATCAGGCGGTCCGCGATCCTCCCTCGCCATCCGAGGAAGGGCAGGACCGGCAGGACGGTACAGGCACTGGCAAACAGCCAGAATTGCCCGAGGGACATGAACCCGCTCGTATGCATCGCTCCAGACAGCACGCCGATGGCAAGGCTCAAGTCCATCAGCGGCAGGGTGAGAGCGTAGAACACCGTCTGGCGCTCCAGAGACAGGCATCGCTGCACCAGGGTGAAGTAGGCCGCGAAGGCGACCATCTCCGGCATGCCGCCGATAATCAAAAGCGCCATGGCCGTACCGTGGTTGGGCGCGAAGATCAGTGCGAAGGTCGAGATGCCCTCGAGCAGGCTTGCGACGAGATAGGCAATCAGCAGTGTGCCCATATCGTACAGCGCCCTTGCCAGCCGGTTTGAGACGAGGGCGCCGAGGAGGGCGCCCAAACCTTGGGCGCCGAGCAGAACGGTCCACATCTCCGGCCCGAGGTGAAACTGGTCGCGGTTGAGCCAGAACAGGAACGGCTGCAGCGCGCCAAGCGAAACCATGTAACCAAGGGCCGGGAGGAGCAGAGCCCAGAGCAGCGGATTGTCGCGCATGATCGCGATTGCCTCCTGCCGGAAATTCAGCGTGCCGGAGACCGACGGCGCGCGGGGCGGCTGGTTGCCGGCATGGCGCAGCAGGAGACTTGCCGCGACGACATGGGCGAGCGTCAGGGCGAAAAGGGTAGTCGAAATAGAGGTTGCCGCCGCTGCGATGCCAGTTGCCGGCGGGCCGAAGATCTTGGCGAAGCGGTCGATGGCCTGAAAGGCTGTATTGGCTTCCATGTTGCGGCCGGGCGGAACGGATGCGGCGCGAAGCGCAAGCAGGCCTGGCGCGATCACCGTATCTGCAAGGCCGATGAGGATGACGATGGCTTGGAACGTCATCGCATCCGGCGCAAGCGCCAGACCAGGGATCGCTGCCGCAATGCCCGCGATTGCGCAGAGGACGGGAATGCGTGGGCCCGTGCTTCGGATGAGCGCAGTGGCAAGCGGCGCAAACAGGAGGCGCGGCAGAAGGCGAAGCACCAGGCTGCCGATCAGTTCCGCGCCGGCGCCGAAGCGTGCCGCGACGATGAGCGGCAAGGCGGCAACGAGCATCCAGGAGCCGAAGGAATGAACGACGAGAACGAGGCTGATGCGCCGAAAGGCGGCTGAGCCCCAAAGGTTTGACGTGGTCATGACGAGCCCGAGAGCAGGCAGTCGATCCGGGTACCTCTTTCAAAAGAGGGGTGGGCGGATCGATGCGAACGAAATCTGTCCGCTCAGTTGGCGGACGGTTTTGGGCTCACAACTGCAAGCCCCGCCTTGCGGGGCAAATCAGGCCATCAAATGGGGTTCGCTCGACATGATCAGCCATCTACCATGCGCGCTTCTCGTGTGACAAGCGCGCAACACGGCGGTTGTGGCCGCCGCGTCGGTTTTCGGATGTCCTGCCATCGCGTTTCGAGGAACATTTCGCCTGCCTGGCAGATGGCGCCAGCCTTGGTGGTGAAAAGACGATGGATCTCACGGCCTATCTGGAGCGGCCGCACATTCTCGTCTCGCTGCGCGGCGATGCCGGCAACGAAATCGACCTGGCGCTGGCGGCCGCGGGACACAAGCGCCGCATCGCGCTGGCGCTGCCCCATTGGAGTGCGGCGCCTGGGCTCGTGCGCGGAACCGACCTGGTGCTGACGGTGGCGCGTCGCATCTTGCCGCAAGACGCGAAGATCGGATCATTGGTCGTCTTCGAGCCGCCCTTCGCCATCCTACCCTTTGCTTTTCGGCAGATCTGGCACCGGCGACGCGACGGCGACCCCGGCCATCGCTGGCTCCGGGATTTGATTACCCACATCCTCGCGCCGCCGGAGGCGCCTTCGGCCAGCGCGCCGTCCTGAAAAGCGTGATCCTGAAAATGAAAAGGCCCGGTCGGCGGTGCCGACCGGGCCTCTCGTGGATCTTTTTCGCGTCAGTCGTGGCTGACGCCCTGGATTGCCGAAACCTGCCATTCCGCACCGGGCTTGCGCACGAAGGTCCAGAGCTCGACCGCTTCGGTCAGATTGTCCGGATCGCCGCTGATCACCTTGCCGGTGGCACGGTCGCGCATCACGTCGATGCTCTCGTAACGCATCGCAACGGTCGCGTAGTCGGTCCCGTTTTCAGACCAGGCTTCGGCGACATCGCCCTGGACGAGATGCACGTCGCGCACATCGTTCTTGACGCCGCTCGTCGCGTTGTCGCTGAGTTCTTCGGCCAGATAGGACATGGCCTCCGGCGTCGTCAGCCGACGCAATGCGCCGTAGTCCTCCGCGGCGTAGGCCGCCTGCACGTCCTTCAGCATCTTTTCGAACTGGTCGAGGTCAGACTGCTGGACGCCGATTTCATCGGCGGGACCGTCAGTAACCGGCGCCGGCGCCGGTGTTGCAGCCGGGCGCACATTTGCCTGACCACCCGCCTGGCCGCCGCCGATGCTCGGGATCTTGAACGAGGGCGCGCCGGCCGAGGACGGCTGACCCGACGAACGCTCGGCCGGGCCGGCATAGGCCGTTTGCTGGCCGCGGCCGAAGAAACGCATCGCGAGCATGATCAGGCCGCCGATCAGAAGCATCTGCACGATCAGGCCGAGGAAGCCTGCGGCGCCGCCGAGACCGTTGCCCATCAACATGCCGATCAGGCCGCCGACCATCAGGCCACCGAGCAGCGATCCGCCGAAGCCGTTGAAGAAGCCGGGACGCCTGTTCGGCTGGTTAGCGGTGGTCGGGCGCGTTTGGCCGGCCGCCGGGTTGGTCGTGGTCGGGCCGGCGTCCTGGCGCGGCGTCATCGAACGGTCGATCGGCGCGGCGTTGGTCGGCGCGGTACGGGTGACGGGCGGCTGCGAGAAGGTGCGGGTACCGCGGCTGCCGAAGCCGCCGCCCGAACGCCGCGCTTCGGCGACGTCCACAACGGTCAGCGCGACGGTCAAGCCGATCGCCATCATTGCCAGAGCTCGTCCAAAACGCCCAAATCGCTGCATTGCTATCAAAACCCCTAATCTTGCTTGGGCCCAAAACTGAGCCATCGGCATCCGATATAGGGGCTCAGACCCTGAGATTTAAGCTTTCCGCGTCGCTTTTCGGCCAGTTTACCGTTATCCGCCGCCGCTCCCTTTGCTGAATCCGATCTGGAATCAGCACCTTGGGGTTCGATGCGACGCGTTTCCTGATGCCAACCGCTGCACGCTTTGGCTGTATTTGCTCTATCGATTGGCCGCCAGGATCATCGTCGCCGCCTTTTCGGCGATCATGATCGTCGGCGAGTTGGTGTTGCCCGAAGTGATCGTCGGCATGATCGAGGCATCGGCGATGCGCAATCCCCTAAGACCGCGAAAGCGCAGTTCCGGATCGACGACGCTTTCCGGATCGGCACCCATGCGGCACGTGCCAACCGGGTGGAAGATCGTCGTGCCGATATCGCCGGCCGCACGTTTCAGATCGTCCTCGGACTCATAGGAGGGACCCGGCTTGAACTCGACCGGATTGAAACGGGCGAAGGAGGGCTGCTTGACGATCCGCCGCGTCAGCCGGATGGCGCTGACGGCGACGTTGCGATCGGCTTCGGCGGTCAGATAGCGCGGCCGGATGTCCGGTGCGGCGGCGAAGTCCGGACCTTTCAGGTGCACCGAGCCGCGGCTTTCGGGCCGCAGATTGCAGACGCTGGCGGTGATCGCCGGGAAGGAATGAACCGGTTCGCCGAACTTGTCGAGCGACACCGGCTGCACGTGATATTGCAGGTCGGGCGTTTCCTTCTCCGGGCCGGACCTAGTGAAGATGCCGAGCTGGCTCGGCGCCATTGCCATCGGTCCGGAGCGCCTGAGCAGATATTCAAGCCCGATCGACGCCTTGCCGAAAAGCGAGTTCGCCTTCTCGTTGAGGGTAGGCACGCCGGTGACCTTGTAGGCCATACGGAGCTGAAGGTGATCCTGCAGGTTTTCGCCGACGCCCGCGCGATCGTGACGAAGCTCGATGCCGTTTGCCTGCAGCACGTCGCCGCGGCCGATGCCTGAGAGTTCGAGGATGTGGGGCGAACCGATCGCGCCGGCGGAAAGCACGGTTTCGCGGCTGGCGCGGGCGCGCTTGACCGTGCCGTCGTGCTGGAACTCGACGCCGGCGATGCGGTCACCCTCGATGATCAGCTTGCGCACATGCGCCTTGGTGAGAACCGTCAGGTTGCCGCGCTTCTGCGCCGGGCGAAGAAATGCCTTTGCCGTGTTCCAGCGGATGCCGGAGCGCTGGTTGACGTCGAAATAGCCGGAGCCTTCATTGCTGCCGCGGTTGAAATCCGGCGTTTCGGGAATGCCGGCTTCGGAGGCTGCCTTCTGGAAAGCATCGAGAACCGCCCAGCGCACGCGGGCCTTCTCCACCCGCCATTCGCCGCCGGCCCCGTGCATCTCATTGGCGCCCTGATAGTGGTCCTCCGATTTACGGAAGAGCGGCAACACATCGTCCCAACCCCAACCGGTGCAGCCGAGCTGGCGCCAATGGTCGTAGTCCCGGGCCTGGCCGCGCATGTAGATCATGCCGTTGATCGACGAGCAGCCGCCGAGCACCTTGCCGCGGGGATAGCCGAGCGAGCGGCCGTTGAGGCCTTCTTCGGCGGCCGTGGTGAAACACCAGTCGGTGCGCGGATTGTTGATGCAATAGAGATAGCCGACCGGAATATGGATCCAGTGATAATTGTCGCGGCCGCCGGCCTCCAACAGCAGCACGCGATGCCCTCGGTTTTCGGAAAGGCGGTTGGCAAGCACGCAGCCGGCGCTACCCGCTCCGACGACGATGTAGTCGAACGTGTCCATGGGTTCTCTCTCGATATTCGGGGCTCGATCCGTCAGTGATCGGGATCGGGCGGTGGCTTCTTCCCGGCCGCGGCGCGGGCGAGAAGAGTCCAGCTACTGTCTGTGTTCAAAACCGAGTTTGCGGCCGAGCCGCGAATTATAGAACTCGCCGACGATGCCGCGACGGAAAACCAGCACGCAGACCATGAAGACGAGGCCGGTGATGATCGTCACCGGGAATTCCGAGGTCGCGAGATAATTCTGCAGCGTCACCACCAGCCCGGCGCCGAAGAGCGGGCCGATCAGCGTGCCGATCCCGCCGAGCAGCGTCATCAGGATCACTTCGCCGGACATCTGCCAGCCGACGTCCGTGAGCGTCGCGAACTGGAAGACCAGCGCCTTGACGCCGCCGGCAAGGCCCGTCAGCGCCGCCGACATGACGAAGGCGGCGAGCTTGTAGTTGCGCACGGAATAGCCGAGCGACACGGCGCGCGTCTCGTTCTCGCGGATCGATTTCAGGATCATGCCGAAGGGCGAATGGATGATGCGCCAGATGATGGCGACACCGATGACGAAGACGCCGAGCACGAAATAGTACATGTTCGTCGACTGGCTAAGATCGATGAAGCCGAAGAGGTGGCCGCGCGGCACGGACTGGATGCCGTCCTCGCCCTTGGTGAATTCCGCCTGCAGGCAGAAGAAATAGAACATCTGCGCCAGCGCCAGCGTGATCATGGCGAAGTAGATGCCCTGCCGGCGGATCGCCAGATAACCGACGATCAGGCCGAGCGCCGCCGCGCCGACGACGCCGACGAGGATGCCGAGCTCCGGCGGCAGGCCCCATTCCTTGACCGCGTGTGCGGTAAAATAGGCCGCGCCGCCGAAGAAGGCCGCATGGCCGAAGGAGAGCAGGCCGGTATAGCCGAGCAGCAGGTTGAAGGCGCAGGCAAAGAGCGCGAAGCAGAGGAGCTTCATCAGGAAGACGGGATAGAAGAACAGAGGCGCCAATATGAGGAGTGCCAATCCTATTCCCAGGAACAGGGTCTGGGTGACGATCGGGCTCTTTTCCTTCGGTTTTTCGATGTCGAGTGTCAGTGTCATATCAAGCATCCCGGCCGAAGAGGCCTGCCGGCCGTATCATGAGAACGATGGCCATGATCACGAAGATCACGATGTTGGAGGCCTCCGGATAGAAGACCTTGGTCAATCCCTCGGCGACACCGAGCAGGTAACCGGTGACGATCGCGCCCATGATCGAGCCCATGCCGCCGACCACCACCACCGCGAAGACGACGATGATGATGTTCGAGCCCATGAGGGGCGAAACCTGGTAGATCGGCGCGGCGAGCACGCCGGCAAGAGCCGCAAGGCCAGCCCCCAGCGCATAGGTCAGCGTCAGCAGGAACGGCACGTTGATGCCGAAGGATTGCACCAGGACCGGGTTTTCGGTGGCGGCGCGCAGATAGGAGCCGAGCTTGGTTTTCTCGATCACCAGCCAGGTGCCGATGCAGACGATCAGCGAAAAGACGATCACCCAGCCGCGATAGATGGGCAGGAACATGAAGCCGAGATTGGTGCCGCCGGCAAGCGCCGCTGGCGTCGCATAGGGCTGGCCGGATGCGCCGTAGAGGTAGCGGAAGGTGCCTTCGATGATCAGCGCCAGGCCGAAGGTGAAGAGCAGGCCGTAGAGCGGATCCAGCGTATAGAGCCGCCGCAGCATGGTGCGCTCGATGACCGCGCCGACGAGACCGACGGCGACGGGTGCCACGATCAGCGCCGACCAGTAGCCGATGCCGAAATGCGACAGCAGCATCCAGGCGAAGAAGGCGCCGAGCATATATTGCGCGCCATGGGCGAAGTTGATGACCCGCAGGAGGCCGAAGATGATCGCCAGGCCGAGGCTCAAAAGCGCATAGAACGAGCCGTTGATCAGTCCGATCAACAGTTGCCCGAGAAAGGCTTGCATGGGAATTCCGAAGATCGTGCTCATGGTTCAGACTCCCAGCACATCATGCAGCATGTCCATGCGGGTCGCGAGTTCCGCGACCGGGAATTCGCCGACCATCTGGCCATGATCCATCAGGTAGAAGCGGTCGGCGACCTTGCTGGCGAAGCGGAAGTTCTGTTCGACCAGAAGCACGGTCATGCCGCGCTGCTTCAGAGTTTTCAGCACGTCGCCGATGCGCTGGACGATGACTGGGGCAAGTCCTTCGGTCGGCTCGTCGAGCAGCATCATGCGCACGCCGGTGCGCAGGATCCGGGCGATCGCCAGCATCTGCTGTTCGCCGCCGGAAAGCTTCGTGCCGGGGCTGCTGCGGCGTTCGTAGAGGTTCGGGAAAAGCTCGAAGATCTCGTCGATCGTCATGCCGCCCTTGGCGACCGCCGGCGGCAGCAGCAGGTTTTCATGGACCGAAAGGGTCGAGAAGATGCCGCGCTCCTCGGGGATGAAACCGAGGCCGCGATGGGCGACCCGGTGCAGCGGCACTTTCATCAGGTCTTCGCCGGCAAAGCTGATCTCGCCCTTGCGCTTGCGCACGATGCCCATGATCGAGCGCAGCGTCGTCGTCTTGCCGACACCGTTGCGACCGAGAAGGGTGACCATCTCGCCTTCGCCGACCGTCAGGTCGACGCCGTGCAGGATATGGCTTTCGCCGTACCAGGCATTGAGGCCGGAAACTTTCAGGAGCGGTCTCATGTCAGGCCTCCTCGGTGCCCATGTAGGCGGTGCGCACGCGCGGATCCGCCGACACCTTCGCATAGTCGCCTTCGGCCAGGATCTCGCCGCGCTGGAGCACGGTGACGTGGTGGCAGAGCGTCGAGACGACGGAGAGATTGTGCTCGACCATCAGCACGGCGCGTTCGCGCGCGACCTCGCGGATGATCTCGGCGACCATGCCGACATCCTCGTGGCCCATGCCGGCCATCGGCTCGTCGAGCAGCAGCACCTTGGGATCGAGTGCCAGGGTCGTGGCTATCTCCAGCACGCGCTTGCGGCCATAGGAAAGGTCGGCGGCAACGGCGTTGCGCTCGCGCTCCAGGCCGACCGAACGGATCAACTGATCAGCCTTGGCATTGAGCCCGTCGAGCGCCGAGATCGGCTTCCAGAACTGGGTCGCAAGTCCGTTCGGCCGCTGCAGCGCGACGCGCACATTGTCGAGCACCGTCAGGTGCGGAAAGACGGCGGAGATCTGGAATGAGCGCACCAGGCCCATGCGCGCCACTTTGTCCGGCGCCGTGCGGGTGATGTCCTCGCCGAGCAGCGTGATCGTGCCGTCGCTCGGCTGCAGGAACTTGGTCAACAGGTTGAAGACCGTCGTCTTGCCGGCGCCGTTCGGACCGATCAGCGCATGCACGCGCGCATGATGGACGTCGAGATTGACGTTGTTGACGGCGGTGAAGCCGCCAAAGTCACGGCGCAGACCGCGGGCGGACAGAACCACCCGCGGCGCGCCATTCGGTTCGCTGACCGGTGCGCTCATTGCGATCGGACCGCTTACGACTTCACCAGATCGCAGCCGCTCTTGGCCGGATCGATGAAGGCTTCCGCTCCCGGAATGGTGGCAAGAACCTTGAAATAGTCCCAGGGTTCCTTGCTTTCGTCCGGCTTCTTCACTTCCAAGAGATACATGTCGTGGATCATGCGGCCGTTCTCGGCAACCTTGCCGTTTTCGGCGAAGACGTCGTTGACCGGCAATGCGCGCAACTCCTTGGCGACGGCATCGGCGTCGTCAGTGCCCGCCTTCTCGATCGCCTTCAGATAGGAGAGCACGGCCGAATAGGTGCCGGCGTGGACCATGTTCGGCATTTTGCCGGTGCGCTCCATGAAGCGCTTGCCGAATTTGGCGCTCTCCTCGTTGCGGTTCCAGTAGAAGCCTTCGGTGAGCGTCAGCCCCTGGGCAGCTTCCAGGCCGAGGCCATGGACTTCGGCGAGCGTGAAGAGTAGCGCGGCGAGACGCTGGCCGCCCTGGACGATGCCGAATTCGGCCGCCTGCTTGATGGCGTTTGAGGTGTCGAGACCGGCATTGGCAAGACCGATTACCTTGGCGCCGGAAGATTGCGCCTGCAGCAGGAAAGAAGAGAAATCCGTGGTTGCCAGCGGATGACGGACGGAGCCGACCACGGTGCCGCCGTTTTCCTTGACATAGTTGCTGGTGTTCTCCTCGAGCGAATAGCCGAAGGCATAGTCGGCGGTCAGGAAGAACCAGCTGTCGCCGCCCTGCTTGACGAGCGCGCCGCCGGTGCCGACCGCAAGCGCGTGCGTGTCGTAGGCCCAGTGGAAGCCGTAGGGCGAGCACTGCTTGCCGGTGAGCTCGGTGGTCGCGGCGCCGGTGTTGATGGTGATCTTCTTTTTCTCTTTCGACAGCGCCTGTACGGCAAGGCCGACCGAAGAACTGGTCAGCTCCATGATGCTGTCGACCTGTTCGGTATCGTACCATTGGCGGGCGATGTTGGAGGCGATGTCGGCCTTGTTCTGGTGGTCGGCGGTGATGACTTCCACCGGCACGCCGAGCACCTTGCCGCCGAAATCCTCGACCGCCATCAGCGCCGCTTCGTAGGAGGACTTGCCACCGAAGTCGGCATAGACGCCGGACTGGTCGTTCAGAATGCCGATCTTGACCTTGCCGTCGGATGCGTCGGCGAAAGCGGCCGTGCTGCTGGCGAGCATTGCCGCCAAGGTTACGATCAGTTTCTTCGTCATCTTGTCCTCCTCCAGAGACGTAGCCGTCGCGTGAAAATACGCGCGGGTTCCGGCGCGCCAGTTGGCGATGCCGGATCGTTCATTTCGTTCTGTTCATATTTGGCCAGACAAGCTCCTCAGTTGTCGGCTCTGGTCGTTACAATCCGGAAAAAAACGCTTGGATGCAAGCGGCCCGAACCGTAAATTGCAAACAGGATCTGTTCATTTTCGAACAGATGGGGAGTGGCGATGAATCCGAATTTCACCTGGGACGATCTGCAGTTCTTTCTCGCGGTGGCCCGCACCGGGCAACTGTCGACGGCGGCGCGGCGGTTGAGGACCAGCCACGCCACCGTTTCCCGGCGTATCGATCGCCTGGAGTTCGCCCTCAAGGTGAAACTGTTCGAGCGCAATCCGCGCGGTTACGTGTTGACCAGCATGGGGCAGCGCTTCATCGAAACCGCCGAGCGCATCGAACGCGAGACCGAACAATTGCAGCTCGACATCAATGACGGCCTGACGGCGCAGCGCGGCGTCGTCAGGCTGAGCACGCTCGAAGGTTTCGGCAACTTCTTCCTGGCCGACCGGCTGGCGGATTTTGCGGCGAGCTACCCGAATGTCTCGTTGGAACTGGTGGCGATCCAGCAGATCATGTCGCTATCGCGCAAGGAAGCGGATATCCAGGTGGCGCTGACGGCGCCGAAAGCCGGCCCTTACCATTCCGAGGTGCTGACCCCCTATACGCTGCATGTCTACGGCGCACGCAGCTACCTTGCGAAGCATGCGCCGATCAAAGGTCGCAACGATCTCGCGGCGCACCGTTTCGTCGGCTATATCGAGGACATGATCTTCGCGCCCGGTCTCGACTATCTCGGGGAGCTGCAGCCGGGGTTGCGGGCGCATTTCCAGAGTTCGAGTATTTTGACGCAGCTGAAAGCGGTGCGGCAGGGGCTCGGTCTCTGTGTGCTGCCGCACTTCATGGCCCGGGAAGAGCCGGACCTTGAAATCGTCCTGCCGGAGGAGATCGAGCTCAAGCGCACCTATTGGATGGTCTGCCATCGGGATCTGGTGGCGGTGCCACGGGTGAAGGCGGTACGGGAGTTCCTGATGCAGACCGCCCGGGAGAACCGGGGGTATTTCACCCGTGAAGCGACGCCAGTGATGACGAGCCCTCGACGCCCGTCGTGGCCGTAAGTCGTGCTGGACGATGACGAGATGGCGCGAGCCGGTGATTTGCTTGTCAAAAGCCGGCGTCCCGGGTCCTCAAAATCGAGAGAGATTATCAACAGTCGAAATTATTCTTTAGAATCAGTATGTTGTAGAATTTTGAAGTTTTTTTGAAAATGTCTGTTGACGTGTGAGAGGGGGTGGGTCTATAAGCCCGATCACTGACGAGGGCGGCGGCGCTGCTGGCGACGACGACCTTCGCTCTAGAGTTTC
>NZ_JBVQPO010000005.1:0-422055 GCF_055710065.1 Ensifer sp. VA4
GAACCAATGTCTCCAGTTCACCGCGCTCCTCACCCGTCAAGACAATCGCAACCGCCGCTTTGCCCATCGATCATCCCCTTCTCAAACAGGGAAAATGATCGCACAAATTTATCGATCAGGACACTAGAGAAGTCCGAGCTCCGCCAGTTCGCGGCGCAGTTCGAGCGGCATATCGGCGCCACCGCCGGAAAGCGACGCCAGGTCGCGGGGCGCGTCCTTGTCGGTGAGATAGCGCCAGCCCTGGAAGGCGCGCCGCGGCTGCAGCTCCGTCTCAACCACTTCCGGCCCGAGCAGCAGATTGCAGCGGCCGATACCCTCGCCATCCGTGAAGGTCTCGATACCGATCAAGGGCTGCCGCGCCTGCACCGTCCCCTTGATGACCCAGTAGAGCGAACCGCCGTCCAGCAGTTCCTCCATGCGCTTGGGCACCATGCGGGTCGTGTGAAACGAATGGGGCTCAAGGCCGGCGGCCATGGCGGCCATCGCCTTGCGCGAAACCCATTCGCGCAGGTCATCGATCGATTCCGCCCCGACGCAGAGCTTTATGAGATGCAGAGACATAGCTGTTTTGAACACCCGTCCGGCCGTTGCGGTCAAGCGGCCAGACGCTGTTCATCCACAATCACCGCCACTGCATAATTCCTTAAACCGGGATCGATTTAGGGACAAAATTATGCAGCGCTTCAAAGTGATACAGCGATCTTGGCGCGCCCTAAGAGGCGCGCGGCGCTGTATGGCTCAACATTCGACGACGTTGACCGCGAGACCGCCGGTCGATGTTTCCTTGTACTTCTCGTTCATGTCGACGCCGGTCTGGCGCATCGTCTCGATGCAGGCATCGAGCGGTACGAAATGCTTGCCGTCGCCCTTGAGCGCCAGCGACGCCGCCGTCACGGCCTTGACCGCGCCAAGCGCGTTGCGTTCGATGCACGGCACCTGAACCAGGCCGGCCACTGGATCGCAGGTCATGCCGAGGTGATGCTCGAGTGCGATCTCGGCGGCATTTTCAATCTGTTCGGGCGTACCGCCCATGACGGCAGCAAGCCCCGCAGCCGCCATGGCGGAAGCTGAACCGACTTCGCCCTGACAGCCGACTTCTGCGCCCGAAATCGAGGCATTGTGCTTGATGATGCCACCGATCGCGGCGGCCGTCAGCAGATAGTCGCGAATGCCCTCCTGATCGGCATCGTCATGGAAGTGCATGTAGTAACGGATCGTGGCGGGAACGACGCCGGCGGCACCGTTGGTGGGCGACGTGACGACGCGGCCGCCCGCGGCATTCTCTTCATTGACCGCCATGGCGTAGACGCTCAGCCAGTCGTTGGCGAGCAGCGGATTGGTCTTGTTGGAGCGCCATTCTTCCTGCAGCTTGTCGTGGATCGAGCGGGCACGGCGACGGACCTTCAGGCCGCCCGGCATGATGCCCTCCTGGCTCAGCCCTCGGTCGATACAGTTGCTCATCGCGCTCCAGATGCGGTCGAGCCCGGCATTGAGCTCATCCGGCGACATGGTCGCTTCTTCGTTCGCCCGCTTCATTTGGGCGATCGTCAGGCCCGAGCGGGCCGCCATGTCCAGCATCTCCTGGGCTGTCGAGAACGGGAAAGGCACCTTGACGCCAGCCGCCTTGTTCTTCGAGGCACGCATGGCCTCGAGTTCCGTATCGGTCACGACGAAACCGCCGCCGATCGAGTAATAGATCCGCTTCAGAAGCAGCCTGCCATCCCGATCGAAGGCGGAGAAGGACATGCCATTGGCGTGGCCCGGCAGCGGCACCTTCTTGTCGAAGATCAGGTCCGTCTTCGGCTGGAATTCGTAGGATGGATGTCCGGGCGGCGCAATGCGTCCGCTGCGCTCGACCTCGTCGATCAACGCGTCCATGCGATCGGGGTCGACCAGATCGGGGCGTTCGCCGACGAGGCCAAGGATCACCGCCCTGCCCGTTCCATGGCCGATGCCGGTATGGGCAAGCGAACCATGCAGGCTGACCTTGATCGCCGCAACGGCAGCATGGGACGGGCGCGGCCAGTCATCAGACAAGATGAGATCGAGAAAGCGGTTGGCGGCCGACATCGGCCCCATCGTGTGCGAGCTCGAAGGCCCGATACCAATCTTGAACACGTCGAAGACGGAAAGAAACATAAGCTGCCTGCCCCGGAGACTGACCCGCAGCGCACCGGCATGACCGCCTGAACGCCGCATTCACGATTGCCTCGATATCACGCTTCACGGTCCGTGCGAACCGGCGCGCTATCCTCATATTTGCTGGACGATTTTATCCTCAGATCGGTCCCGATTTAAGGAAATCCGCACCAAATATAGGAACGAAGCCTATGCGATCCCATAGCGAACGGTCAGGCGATCAACCGACATTCGATCCCATCCGTGCGACATTGCCGTGCGCAGGCGCTCCGGCCATCTGGAATCAAAACGGCGCGGCTCCTGGGAAGCCGCGCCGACAATCAGTGGACTTTTCTAGATACTAGATATCAAAGGCCGCCGAAAAGATAAGCAAGAACAAGAACGCCAGCGAAACCAGCTACGGCGCGAGCAGTCACACCCCAGCAAGACTTCTGAATTGTATTGTCCATGATGTCTCCGAAACACTCTCAACGGCCGCGGGCAGCACATATGGCGCGCCCCGCGTCTGGGGCCATGCATATTGAAGAAAACGTAAATCCGCAATGGGGAAATGTGGCGAAAAGGTGTCCTGGCCTTGTCGCACCAAACGCCAAACTGGTGAAAACCGCGCAGTCGACCGGCGGCGACGGAGAGAAATTCCGCCGCAATTTCATCACAGTAGTTGACGCGCCGCCGATTCCCACGCCGCCGCGGCCACCTTGCAATTTCCAAAAGCCATGCCAAAAACACGTGTATGACCTTCGAAGATTACATAGCGCTTGTCGTGTTCATCCTGCTTTGGGCAGGCTTCAGTTGGGCGACCGACGGCTCGCGCGGCTTCAAGCGTGTGAGTCTCACCCGCCTCATGAACGAGCATCGCGGCCGCTGGATCCGCAATTCGCTGAACCGCGACCTGAAGATGATCGACACGCAGATCATTGCAGGGCTTCAGGCCGGCACCGCCTTCTTTGCCTCGACGACGATTTTCGCGCTCGGCGGCTGCTTCGCGTTGCTGGGGGCGACCGAACAGGCGCAGATGATCTTCGCGGACATGCCCTACGTCTTCCATGGCGGGCGCACCGCATTCGAGCTCAAGGTTGGCGGCCTCACCTGCCTCTTCGGCTATTCCTTCTTCAAGTTCGGCTGGTCCTATCGGCTGTTCAACTATTGCTCGATCCTGATGGGCGGCATTCCGATGACCGCCGACATGCAGCGAGATCCGCGGGCGGCCGAGAGAGCGGCCGAACGGGCGATCCGTATGAACGTGCTGGCCGCCAAGCACTTCAACGCCGGCCTCAGGGCGATTTTCCTGTCGATCGGTTATCTCGGCTGGTTCGTCAGCCCCTATGTCTTTGTCGGGCTTACCGTCTTCGTCATCTACGTGCTGACCCGCCGGCAGTTCTACTCGCAGGCACGCGCGGCGCTGCTGCAGGACGCAGCGCCCTGACGGCACGCACGCCTTTCGCGCCGAACAGAAACAAGTCAGGCCTACTCAGTTCCACCATCAACCAGCGACGCGTGTTTGGCGCAAGCCAAACCTGTCACTCTTCCTCACGCCCACAGGATGGCGAATGCCCATGTCCGACAGCAACGTGACTTCACCGGCAACACAGATACCGGCTCAACCCGCCGCACGGGGAAGGCTCGCTTTCATCGATGTCGCGCGCGGCGTGGCGCTGCTCGCCATGGCAACCTATCACTTCGTCTGGGATCTCGAGTTCTTCGGCTACGTTGCCGCGGGAACCGCCGGCACCGGCGGCTGGAAGATCTTCGCCCGGCTGATCGCCAGCAGCTTCCTGTTCCTCGCCGGTTACAGCCTGGTGCTGGGACAATGGCCGAAGCTGCGCCTCGACGCGTTCATGCGCCGCTTTGCCAAGATCGCCGGTGCCGCGGCGCTGATTACCATCGCGACCTATTTCGCGTTCCCGGACACGTTCATCTTCTTCGGCATCCTGCATGCTATCGCCGCGGCAAGCATAATCGGCCTTGTCTTCCTGCGGCTTCCCGCCGTCATTTCCCTCGTTGCGGCGGCGGCAGCCATCGCAGCCCCCTTCTATCTGCGCTCGCCGGCCTTCGACGCACCGTGGCTCTGGTGGGTCGGACTGTCCGAAACGCTACCGCGCTCCAACGACTACGTGCCGCTGCTGCCGTGGCTCGGGCCTTTCCTGCTCGGCCTTGCCGCAGCCAAGCTCTTCCACACGCGGCTCGTCGCCGCCCTGGCAATCCGTCCATCCACAGGCGACAAGGGCAAGCTGTGGATGAGGCCCTTCGTCTTCGGCGGCCGTCACAGTCTGGCCATATACCTCATTCACCAGCCCGTGCTCATCGGACTGGTCTATCTCTTCTCGCTGATCTCACCGCCGACATTGCCGGATCCCAAACAGGCGTACCGCAGCAATTGCGTGGCGGCCTGCAACCAGGGCAACCCAGCCGTGCCGTGCGAGACCTTCTGCGGCTGTACGTTAGACCTTCTGGTACAGCAGAACCTGTTCGACGATCTGAACAGGGGAGAGATCAACGTCAGCACCGATGAACGCATTGCGCGAATCGCGCGACAGTGCACAATGGACGTGCAATCAGGGGACTAGGACATGAATGCCTATCGTGCCAAGCCGCTGACCTTCCCGTGGCCCGCCCTGCTCTACGGCGTCGCCACGCTCGCGGCCCTTGTTCTGGGGCGATATTCCCCCATCCCGGTGGCACATGGACATAGCTGGTTTCCCTGGATCATCGGCGGCATACTGATCGTTGCGGCCATCTGGCTGGACCTCTGGGCGGTCAAGACGTTGCTCGACCGCCACACGGCCGTCATGCCTTACCGCTCGGCGACCTGCCTTGTCACCTACGGCCCCTTCCGCTTCACGCGCAATCCGATCTATCTCGGCTATACTTTGATGATGGTCGGCTTTGGCCTAGCGACGCTCAATCCGTGGTTCTTCATCACGGCGATCGCAGCGGTGATGCTGACGACGCTCTTTGCCATTCGCAATGAAGAGCGGCACTTGCTGTCGCGCTTCGGCTTCGAGTTCGAGCGCTATTGCCGGCACACCAGCCGCTGGATCTGAGCCGGCAGGCCGGAATGGCCAAACAAAAAAGGCGGCGCAGACGCCACCCTTCAAATTCCTCAAATGCATTGGCGGATCAGGTGCCGACGCCAATCTCCGCCAGACGCGTGAGGCACGCCTCTTCGACATTGTCGAGTTCTGCCAATGTATCTTCGATATCCTTGCGCTTCTGGCGAAGTTCCTCGCGCTTTTCCTCGACGCGGCTCATCAACAGGCGAAGCTGGCCCATCTCGCCGGGCGGGTCCTTGTAGACCTGGATGATTTCGCGGATCTCGGCAATCGTAAAGCCGATCCGCCGGCCACGCAGAATTTCCTGGATCAGCCGGCGATCTGCCGGCCGGAACAGCCGCGTACGGCCGCGGCGCTCGGGATGAATGAGGCCCTCGTCCTCATAGAACCGCAGCGTTCGGGTGGAAATGCCGAATTCCCGCGTCAATTCGGTGATGCTATAATATTTATTCACGCTGCCATTCCATGATTTTTCGCAAATCCACTATCGTTGACCTTGACGTAAAAGTCAAACAACGGCGCCTACGTGACGTGGAACCACCAGGTGGCAATGCCGAGAAAACTGAAGAAGCCGGTGATATCGGTAATGGCGGTCACGAAGACGGCGGAAGAGACGGCCGGATCCGCGCCGAAGCGGTCCAGACACAGCGGAACGAGGATGCCGGCGAGCGCTGCGGCCATCATGTTGATCAGCATCGCAGTAGCGATGATGCCGCCGATGTTCGGATCCTGAAACCAGAGACCAGCCACCAGACCGATCAGCGCGCCGAAGATCATGCCGTTGAGGAGCCCCACCCCGGCTTCGCGCCGGATGATGCGCGGAGCGTTGTGAATATCGAGGCCGCGGGTTGCCAGCGCGCGCACGGTGACCGTCATTGTCTGCGAACCGGCATTGCCGCCCATGCCGGCGACGATCGGCATCAGGATGGCAAGCGCCACGATCTGCTGAATGGTCGCATCGAAGAGGCCGATGACCGAAGCGGAAATGCAGGCCGTCATGGAATTGATGAACAGCCAGGGCACGCGCGAGCGCGATGCTTCCGCCACCGAGTCCGACAGTTCTTCGTCGCCAACGCCGCTCAGGCGCAGCAAGTCTTCCTCGGCTTCTTCCTGAATGACGTCGACGACGTCGTCGATGGTGAGAACGCCCACCAACCGACCGTTGTCGTCAACCACCGCCGCGGAGAGCAAGTCGTACTGCTCGAAGAGCTGAGCTGCCTCTTCCTGGTCCATTTCGGCAGGAATGGCGTGGCTCGTGTCGTGCATGATTGCATCGACCTTGACCGAGCGTTTGGTACGCAGCACGCGATCGAGGTCCACGGCACCGAGCAGTTTGAAGGTGGGATCGATGACGAAGATCTGCGTGAAGCTCTCGGGCAGGTCCTCGTCCTCGCGCATGTAGTCGATCGTCTGGCCGACGGTCCAGAACGGCGGCACCGCCACGAACTCGGTCTGCATGCGCCGGCCGGCCGTGCTCTCGGGATAGTCGAGCGAGCGGCGCAGACGAACCCGTTCCGTGAAGGGAAGCTTCGCCAGGATTTCGTCCTGGTCTTCCTGGTCGAGGTCCTCGAGAATGTAGACGGCGTCGTCGGAATCCATCTCGCCGATAGCCTCGGCGATCTGCTCGTTCGGCAGATGATCGACGATATCGAGACGGATCGCCTCGTCGACCTCGGTCAGCGCCGAAAGGTCGAACTCCTTGCCGAGCAGCGAGACCAGCGCCAGACGCTGCTCCGGCTGGATCGCCTCGAGCAGGTCGCCGAGTTCCGAGGAATGCAGGCCGGCAACATGCTGGCGCAGATAGATCGTGTCGCGATCGGCAATCGCCGCGCCGACATGCATGAGGAAATCGGAACGGACCGAACCGTCGTCGGCATAGATGTCCGAACCGTCAAAGGTCTTGACGTCTTCGAGACCGCTGTCGTCGTCGCCGATATTGCTCATGGGCGCCCTCGAAACGATTGCTGCTTTCCGGTGGCCATCTTTGCAGACCGGAAAGAATGCGTCACTGACGGTTGGCTGGCCTTCTTCCGCCGCCGTGGTTCGGAGTCGGGCTCTAGAGCCTGCTACCGCAAAGCCCCGCCGAGGTCCACAGCACAGTTACCACCCCGCGCGTGGCGACAACAGATTTATTCAAGCTGTTGCAAATACATGAGAAACCGGCGGTATCTCGATGCAGTCGACATCGATCGCACGATCGGTTAGCACTTTTCTTCGTTCCCTGAAGCCGGAATCGATTTCAGCGAGCGAAACGGCAGCTCAAGGTTTACGGCGTCTCTTGCGTTCCTCAACGGGACGAACGCCCCCGCACCGCTGCAGTCGAGGAATATCTGATGGCGATCCGTCCCATTGTCCGCTTTCCAAACCAAATGCTGAGCCGCAAGGCGGACAGCGTCACCCGCTTTGACGCGACGCTCGAGGCCCTTGCGGCCGATCTTCTCGACACGATGCGAGCGGCACCGGGTATCGGCATCACCGCCCCGCATATTGGTGTCCTTCAGCGGGTGACCGTGATCGAACTCGACCAGGAGAGCGGCGTTAGGATCTACGTCAACCCGGAGATCGTCTGGCACTCTACCCAGCTCATGAAACATGCGGAAGGCAGCGTTTCGATGCCAGGGGTCACGGAAGACGTCGAACGTCCGCAAGCGGTGCGAGTTCGCTTTCAGGCGCTCTGCGGTGAAACAATGGAAGAAGAGGCCGAAGGGCTGATGGCGATTTGCCTGCAGCACGAGATCGATCAACTGGACGGCATATTCTGGACCCAACGCCTCTCGCGCCTGAAACGCGATCGGGCGATCAAGAAATTCGAAAAACTGACAAGGGAACAGCCACGCGGCTAGAGCCGTGCCCCGCAGACAGTATCAAATGACTTCACCAAGGATCTGACAATGAAGCCAACATATCTTGCAGTCATCGGCCTCCTGGCTCTTGCCGGTTGCAACAGCGCCCAACAGAGCCTTGAACCCCTGCCCGAAAGCCTGACCTACGGCGAGAACGCGAGCAAGAGAAAGACGCAGGCCGCTCCCGGCACGATGGTCCAGAACCGCTTCATGTATGAAGGGCAGATGGTCTACGAAACCTACGAGGTTCAGCCCGATCACAGCTACAAGCTCGTCCGCCGCCGCATGGACCAGAGCGGGCCCGCCGGCAACAGCTGACGCGGGCCGTGGAGTCGTGTTCAACCTGAGAGGCGCCCTGCGATCGACAGCAGACGATCGCAAGGCCCGGCACAGGTCCGTCCACGCGCGCGTTCAAAGCTAACTGTTGGATTTACAAACAAAAACCCGGCCGAAGCCGGGTATTTGGTGCGGTCGAGAAGACTCGAACTTCCACGGGTTGCCCCACAGCGACCTCAACGCTGCGCGTCTACCAATTCCGCCACGACCGCATCGTGGTAGCTGCCGACTCGCGCCGGCGGGGCTGCATTTAGCAAAAGCCCCCGGGGTGCACAAGGGACGGCTGTGCACAATTCGAATGATCGCGACGGAACGCAGCAGCCTTCGCATTTTTCGGTGTGAAGAAGCCGTGCCCGGCCGCCTCTCGCAGACCAAGTGCGCACGCACGTTATCAGCCATAGCGCCGAGACCGGCCGTTTGGATCGCGGCAGGCCCCTGCCAATCGCGAGCAAGACGAACGAGCTTCCGCCATGTTGGACGCCTGTTCTTGAGCGGAAACGTGCAGCGAATATATCGGTCAAAGACCCGATCCCAGGCTAAACGCCATCTCGCTGAGCTGAAGAAAAAAACAAAAACCCGGCCGAAGCCGGGTATTTGGTGCGGTCGAGAAGACTCGAACTTCCACGGGTTGCCCCACAGCGACCTCAACGCTGCGCGTCTACCAATTCCGCCACGACCGCATCGTGGTAGGTGCCGACTTGCGCCGACGCGGCTGCATGTAGCAAAAGCCCCTGGGGGGCACAAGAGGATGACGACAGAAATTTGACGGGAAATGAAACTATTTCAACAGCCCGCTCGGGAAGCCGTGGAAACGCTGGACTCTTGTCTCACGCCGTCCCATGTACAAGCTCTGAAAAACAGGAATACCGAGCGAATGCAGCGTGAGAATCTGAGCCAGGACATGTTCGCCCCTCCGGAATCACCGCCGGTTCGCTGGCGGATCGCCTCCGAACTGGTCGATTATCCACAGGCCGTCGAGTTGATGGAGCAGGAAGCCGCCGCGATCGCGGCCGGAACGGCGGACGAACTCGTCTGGCTGGTCGAGCATCCACCGCTTTATACGGCCGGAACCAGCGCCGATGCTGCCGACCTGGTGATGCCAGACCGCTTTCCGGTTTTCGCGACAGGTCGCGGCGGCGAATACACCTATCATGGTCCGGGACAGCGCGTCGTTTACGTCATGCTCGACCTCAAGCGCCGGAAACAGGACGTGCGCGCCTTCGTCGCCGCGCTGGAGAGCGTCGTCATTTCCACGCTCGATTCCATGAATGTCAGAGGCGAGCGCCGCGAAGATCGGGTCGGCGTCTGGGTTCGCCGCCCGGAAAAGCCAGCCCTGCCGGATGGCTCCATGGCAGAAGACAAGATTGCCGCAATCGGGATCCGCCTGCGCAAATGGGTGAGCTTCCACGGCTTCGCTCTGAACGTCGATCCCGACCTCGACCATTTCGGCGGCATCGTGCCCTGCGGTATCCGCGGTTATGGTGTCACGAGTCTCGTCGACCTTGGTCTGCCGGTCATGATGCCGGACGTGGACATTCGTCTGCGCGAAGCCTTCGAGAGCGTGTTCGGCCCGACGACAACCGACGGAGCCTAATTCCGCCTAGTTTGCGGCCCGTCGCCCCGCCTGCCGCTCGCGCCAGATGATGAAGAGGCCAGAGCCGACGATGATGGCGATGCCGAGCCATTTGGAGAGCGATGGAAAGTCTCCGAAGATGAGGTAGCCAAGCGCTGTCGCCGTGACGATCTCGAAATAGTGGAATGGCGCCAACAAGGAAACAGGCGCCGCTCTGAAGGCCTTGACGACGAGCAGGTGGCCGTAGCCGGAGAGCGTGCCGAGCACGACCACCAGCGTCCACCCAAGTGCCGATTTGGGTAAGGACGGCACGAAGTCCGCACTCCCCATGCCGTTACCGATCAGGATCACCAGCGCCATCATCAATGTGCCGCCGATACCGGCGATGGTCTGCATCGTCAGCGGCGAGTCGCCGGTACCGACCGCGCGATTGAGAAGCAGATAGCAGGCAAACACGAAGGCGCAGGCAACCGGCAGCAACGCCGTCACGCCGAAGACCGCGAAGCTCGGCTGGATGACGATCATCGCCCCACCGAAGCCGACGACGATCGCCAGCCAACGCCGCCAGCCGACCTTCTCCTTGAGAAACACGGCCGAAAGGCAAGTCAGGATGAAGGGCTCGACGAAGTAGATGGCAAAGGTGTCGGCCAAAGGCATGTACTTCACGGAAATGAAAAAGAACAAGGCCGCGGTCGCCAGCAGCACGCCGCGCAGCAGATTGGCCCAGGGACGCTTCGGCTTCAGCGCCCGCAGGCCACCGGCGCCGAGAAGCATGGGCAACGTAGCCACCAACTGGAAGAAGAAGCGATAGAAGGTTACCTGGCCGGGCGACATGCCTTCATAAACGGCCATATATTTTGCAATCACATCCATGCCGGGCAGAATGACCATCGCAAAGAGCATGATGGCGACGCCTTGCATGACGGTATTGGCAGGCTCGGCAGCCGCGGTTCGGGCGTCGGTCATGGGCAAGCTCCGGTTGGCCGCGGCAGATTAGTGGCAACGCTGTGGTTTTCAACGGTCGGGCGTTTTATCAGACGCGCAAAGGTTGCTGTGGCACTTTGATTTTCTGCATGTCTTCGTCCTCAAAGCGAGGTCGACTTAAGGAGACATGCAGTAAGCCGCAATTGACGGTGTTTTTGGCGCTTCGGGGTGGTCCCTCGCCGACCAAATGCCTATAAGTTCAGGACCATCTTCCGCCCCGGACATCAAAAGCGGCGGTCTGCCTGATGTCCGGGACCTTTGAACGTAACCGTGGCAAAGGAGATATCCATGCGCTTGTCCACCGAAACGATGATTGCCCGCCTGCGAGACACCAGCGACGGTGACACGCTGGGTGGACGCATCTGGAGGGCGCGCGATGCCGCCAACCTCAGCACCAAGGATCTTGCAGACCAGCTTGGGGTCCGCGCTGAAACGGTCTCGGCCTGGGAGCGCGATCGCGCCGAACCCCGGACGAACCGGCTGTTCCTGCTGGCCGGCGTGTTGGGCGTTACGCCCGCCTGGCTGATTGCCGGCCTCGGCAAGGCCCCGGATTCAGACGCGTGCGACGACGAGCGCGACGGTCTTCGCGAGCAGCTTGCACTGGTCAAGAAGCTGCATGAGCAGACCGGCAAGGCCATCGCGGCTCTTGAGATGGAACTCAATCGCGTTCAACAGAACATTCGTTAGCTATTACCGATTCCAACGGGCCGCCGTCCTGGTGGCCCGAAACCATTTTTGCTCAAGGGAGAAATTAGATGGATGTACGCGCCGCCGTTGCCGTTCAGGCCGGCAAGCCGCTCGAGGTCATGACGGTTCAGCTCGAAGGCCCGAAGGCCGGCGAGGTGCTGATCGAGGTCAAGGCCACCGGCATCTGCCACACCGACGACTTCACCCTGTCGGGCGCCGATCCGGAAGGCCTGTTCCCGGCGATCCTCGGCCATGAAGGCGCCGGTATCGTCGTCGACGTCGGCCCGGGCGTCACCTCGGTGAAGAAGGGCGATCACGTCATTCCGCTTTACACCCCCGAGTGCCGTTCCTGCCCGTCGTGCCTCAGCCGCAAGACCAATCTCTGCACCGCGATCCGCGCGACGCAGGGCCAGGGCCTGATGCCGGACGGCACCTCGCGCTTCTCGATCGGCAAGGACAAGATCCACCACTACATGGGCTGCTCGACCTTCGCCAACTACACGGTGCTGCCGGAGATCGCCATCGCCAAGGTCAACCCGGACGCGCCCTTCGACAAGATCTGCTACATCGGCTGCGGCGTCACCACCGGCATCGGTGCGGTCATCAACACGGCACAAGTGGAGATCGGCGCGACCGCGATCGTCTTCGGTCTCGGCGGCATCGGCCTCAACGTCATCCAGGGGCTCAGGCTTGCCGGTGCCGACATGATCATCGGCGTCGACCTCAACAACGACAAGAAGGCCTGGGGCGAGCGCTTCGGCATGACCCACTTCGTCAACCCGCAGGAGGTCGGCGACGACATCGTGCCCTATCTCGTCAACATGACGAAGCGCGGCGCCGACCAGATCGGCGGGGCCGACTACACCTTCGACTGCACCGGCAACACCAAGGTGATGCGCCAGGCGCTCGAAGCCTCGCATCGCGGCTGGGGCAAGTCGGTGGTGATCGGCGTCGCCGGTGCCGGCCAGGAGATCTCCACCCGGCCGTTCCAGCTCGTCACCGGCCGCAGTTGGATGGGCACCGCCTTCGGCGGCGCCCGCGGCCGCACCGACGTGCCGAAGATCGTCGACTGGTACATGGAGGGCAAGATCGAGATCGATCCGATGATCACCCACACCATGGCGCTCGAAGACATTAACAAGGGCTTCGAACTGATGCATTCCGGCGAAAGCATTCGCTCGGTCGTTCTTTACTGAGCGCCAGGTGGCGCAGTTCCGGGCTTCAAACTATGCCCGGAATTGCTTCACAACCTGAATGACGCAATTCCGGACGGAAAACCGCTTCGCACTTTTCCTGGAATTGCTCACAATCCGATTCAGAACGGCGCCGGAGTCGATTGATTTCCGGCGCTTTTTCAGTCCGTTGAGAAATTGATTCAAGATGATCTATGTCGATGCCGATGCCTGCCCGGTGAAGGCGGAAATCCTGAAGGTGGCCGAGCGCCATGGAATAGAGGTGACTTTCGTCGCCAATTCCGGCCTGCGTCCCTCGCGCGACCCGATGGTGCACAACGTCATCGTCTCGGCGGGCTTCGATGCGGCGGACGATTGGATCGCGGAACGGGCGCATGAAGGCGATATCGTCGTCACCGCCGACGTGCCGCTGGCCGCGCGCTGCGTTGCCGCCGGCGCACTGGTCACCGGTCCATCGGGCCGCCTCTTCGACAAGAGCAATATCGGCATGGCATCCGCCATGCGTGATCTTGGCCAACACCTGCGCGAAACCGGCGAGAGCAAGGGCTACAACGCCGCCTTCACCCCACGGGATCGCTCTGCCTTTCTTGAAACACTTGACCGACTCGCACGCCAGTCGAAAAAATGACAGCGCGACGAGCAATCCTGCGGGCAACCGCAATCGCAGGGGCATTTCAATGAAAGCGACGACAAAGCTCAGGCACTGGCCCTTCTACACCGCCCTCTTCTGCGGAGCTCTGACCGTACCAGCCCTCTGGTTCGTTGCGCGCCCCTTTGTCCTCGTGGCCGCGGCCATCACCTTTTTCTGCGTCTATCTCTTCATGAGCTGGCGGCGCCTGCGAATGATGACGGGCAGACACCTGAAAACGCATGCCCGCAACACCGACGAGCCGGAAGCCGTCATCTTCCTTGTAACATTCGGCGCCGCCACAACCGCGCTCGTCTCGCTGTTCTTTGCGCTCAATGCCCAGCAGACCGCATCCGCCCTGGCGCTCGCCCTCGCCTTTGCCTCCGTCGTGCTCGGCTGGGCGACCATCCACATGATGGCCGCCATGCACTATGCCCATGTCTATTGGGTGGCTGACCAGACCAAGCAGGCAGCGGAGCCGGCGCGCGGCCTCGATTTTCCCGGGACCCCTGATCCTGGCGGCTATGATTTCCTCTATTTTTCCTTCGTCATCGGCATGACGGCGCAAACATCTGATGTCGCCATCACGACGACGACCATGCGGCGCATCAACCTGATGCACGCCATCGTCTCGTTCTTCTTCAACACCGTGCTCGTCGCCGCCGCCGTGAACGCGGCCGTGCAGCTTGCCGGCTGAGCATAATTATCCAAGGAGCATCCCATGAAAGTCCTTTCGCAAAACACCGCCTTCGGCGGCATGCAGGGCGTCTTTTCGCACGAATCCGAGGCCTGCAAGGGCGAGATGACTTTCGCCGTCTTCGTACCGCCACAGGCTATCAAGGAACCGAGGCCGGTCGTCTGGTACCTGTCCGGCCTCACCTGCACGCACGCGAACGTCATGGAGAAGGGCGAGTACCGGCGCATGGCGTCCGAGCTCGGCCTCATCATCGTCTGCCCGGATACCAGCCCGCGCGGCACCGACGTCCCCGACGAGTTGACGAATTGGCAGATGGGCAAAGGCGCCGGGTTCTATCTCGACGCCACCGAGAAGCCCTGGGCCGAGCACTATCAGATGTACACCTACATTACCGAAGAGCTGCCCGCCTTCGTCAGCCAGCACTTCCGCATGGACATGAGCCGCCAGGGGATCTTCGGACATTCAATGGGCGGTCACGGCGCGATGACGATCGCGCTCAAGCAGCCGGACCGATTCAGGAGCTGCTCGGCTTTCGCGCCGATCGTCGAGCCGTCGACCGCTGATTGGTCGATCGGCGCCTTCGAGAAGTACCTTGGAACCGATCGCGCAGCCTGGCGGCAATATGATGCCTGCGCCCTCGTCCAGGATGGCGCACGCTTCCCCGAATTCCTGATCGACCAGGGCAAGGCAGACAGCTTCCTCGAAAGCGGACTGCGCCCCTGGCTGTTCGAAGACGCCGTGAAGGGCACGGGCATCGGTCTGACGCTGCGGATGCATGAACGCTACGACCACTCCTATTACTTCATCTCGACCTTCATGGACGATCATCTGAAGTGGCATGCCGACAGGCTGGCCTGAGCCGATTTGACCGCGGAGCGACTGATGACCCACCTCTTTCTCGTCGGCGCCGGTGGCGCGATCGGCTCGATCTTGCGCTACCTCGCCGGGCTCTGGGCTATCCACCGCTTCGGGCCCAGCTTCCCGTGGGGCACCCTCGGGGTCAATATCACAGGCTCGTTCCTGATCGGCCTGCTGGTGGAGATGATCATGCGCAAGTTCGGCGCGTCGCCGGAAATGCGCGTGTTCCTCATCACCGGCGTCCTCGGTGGGTACACGACCTTCTCCGCCTTCTCGCTGGACGCAATCACGCTGGCCGAGCGCGGCGATGTCGTGCTTTCCGTCATCTACGTAATCGCCAGCGTCGCGCTTTCGATCTTGGCGGTCTTCAGCGGGCTGGCTCTGGTGCGCGCAATAGTCTAAAGGCTGCTCCTACAGGCGCTGCGTCTCCAGAGGGAAACGTGGCGCTGCTGCATTGGTCCTCGATCGTCATCGTTTCGAGGGCGTTGTCATGCAGCGGCTAAGGATTGCGGCAGCCTTTGCGCGCCTGAAGCGTTTTCTTGCGTCCATCCCAGCCGCAGGAGCTTCGGACTGACGCGCGACGCTGCGGAAACGGAAGGCAGGTTCGCTCAAATGGCAGGTATAGAACACAGACAAGTGGATGGTGACGAGGCCGGCATGCGTCTCGACCGCTGGTTCAAGGTGCACTTTCCCGGGTTGGGCTTCGGTCCGCTGCAGAAACTCCTGCGCTCCGGCCAGATTCGCGTCGATGGCGCGCGCGCCAAATCCGACACCCGCGTCCAGCCCGGGCAGACGATCCGCATTCCGCCGCTCGGCGTTGACCCAAAGGAGACCAAGACCGGCCCGATCGGTGGCCGTGATCTCAGGCATTCTCCGGATGGCGAGCTTCTGTCGCGCATGGTGCTGCATGAGGATGCAAAGGTCATCGTGCTGAACAAGCCGGCCGGCCTTGCCGTCCAGGGCGGCTCCGGCGTCAGCCGTCATATCGACAAGATGCTCGAGGCCTGGACCAACCAGAAGGGTGAAAAACCGCGCCTGGTGCACCGGCTCGACCGCGACACCTCGGGCGTGCTGGTGATCGCCCGCACCCGCGGTGCTGCCCAGCAACTGACGGCCGCCTTCCGCGAGCGTGACACCAAGAAGACCTATTGGGCCCTGGTGAAGGGCGTGCCGCGAAAGCGTGAAGACCGGATCTCCACCTGGCTCGTCAAGGAACAGACGCCGGATGGCGACCGCATGCGTATTGCCAAGCATGGCGACGAGGGCGCCGATCACGCGATCTCCTACTACCGGATCGTCGAACAGGCCGGCCAGAACCTCGCTTGGTTGGAGATGGAGCCCTATACCGGCCGCACCCATCAGCTGCGCGTGCACGCAGCCCATATCGGTCATCCGATCATCGGCGATCCCAAATATTTCGAGGCCGACATCAACTGGTCGTTCCCGGGCGGTATTCAGAACCGGTTGCACCTGCATGCCCGACACATCGACATCCCGCATCCGAACGGCGGTCGCCTGCAGGTGACCGCACCGCTGCCGCCGCACATGGTGCAGAGCTGGAACCTGCTCGGTTTCGACGAGAATGCTGCGAACGAGGAAGATTGATGAAACTGGCTCTCTTCGACTGTGACGGGACACTGGTCGACAGCGGTGGCCTGATCCATGAAGTGATGGCGCGCACCTTCCAGGCCTTCGACCGCGAGCGCCCGCCCCTTTCGGCGACCAAGGGCATCATCGGCCTGACCCTGGACATCGCCATTGCCCGCCTGCTCGGCCGCGAGCACGTGGACGATCTGGCGCTGGCGATGACGGCACACTATAAGGCGATTTTCGCAGGCGTGCGCGGCGAAGCCGGCTTCCAGGAGCTGTTGTTTCCGGGCATCGCCGACATGATGCAGACGCTCTCGTCGCGCCATGAACTGCTGATCGGTGCCGTCACTGGAAAGTCGCGGCGCGGCCTGACCCATATCGCGGCAACCCACGGCTTCGACAGCATCTTCTTCGTTTCCCGTACGGCCGACGATTGCCCCTCCAAGCCGCATCCGGCAATGGTGACGGAGTGCTGCTCGGAAGCCGGCATCGATGCGAAGGATACGGTCGTCATCGGCGACGCGATCTACGACATGCAGATGGCCAAGGCAGCCGGTGCCGCCGCCATCGGCGTCGCCTGGGGTTATGCGTCCGTCCCTGACCTCATCGAGGCAGGCGCGGATTTCGTTGCCCAGACGCCGGCTGACATCATTGAATGGATGGAACACAATCATGCCTGATATTCGCGACGAACTCACCGGTGCGATGAGCCACGAGGATCCGGTCCGCCGCGCACAGATCCAGATGCTGAAACCGCTGCCGAAGCGCTTCTACAAAGAGGTCAGTGTCGCTGCGGTCGACGGCGATACGCACAGCGTGCTGCTCGATGGCCGGACGGTGCGCACGCCGGCAAAACAGCCGCTTGCCGTGCCGACGCGCAAGCTCGCGGAGATTCTCGCCGCCGAATGGGAGGCACAGACCGCGGTCATCGACCCCGGCCAGATGCCGGTCACCCGCATCGTCAACACGGCACTCGACGGCGTCGCCAAGGACCAGCGCTCGGTCTTCGATGACATCCTGCGCTTCGCCGGAACCGATATGCTCTGCTACCGCGCCGACAGTCCGGAAGGTCTCGTCGCGCGCCAGAACGAAATCTGGAATCCAGTGCTCGATTGGGCACAACAAACGCTCGGCGCCCGCTTCATCCTTGCCGAAGGCGTGATCCATCAGGAACAGCCGGAAGAAGCACTCGCCGCCTATGCGGAAGGCTTGCGTGCCTTCGCGACGCCGCTCGGCCTCACCTGCGTCCACACGGTGACGAGCCTGACGGGCTCGGCCCTCTTGGCGCTCGCCTTCGCCTCGGGCAGGCTCTCCGCCGAAGAGGCTTGGACGGCCGCGCATGTGGACGAGGACTGGCAGATCGAGCATTGGGGAACCGACGACGAGGCCTTCCGCCGGCGGGAGAACCGCTGGCAGGAAATGCAGGCGACCGCGGCGGTGCTCGACGCCCTGCGCTAAACGAGAACGCCACATCGCTGAATACGATTGCGGGCTGCGCGTCCTTCATGACGCGCAGCCCGCTTCATTTGTAACTATGGCCGCCGCTTCGAGAGCCTGACGCTACGGCAATGCAGTACGCAGCGTTAGGCAGCGAGCTTCAGTCCGGCAATGCCGCTGACGATGAGCGCGATGCAGCCGAGACGGATGAAGGTCGCGGGCTCCGCGAACAGGAAGATGCCGAGGATGACGGTGCCGACGGTGCCGATGCCGGTCCAGACCGCGTAGGCCGTGCCAAGAGGCAGGCTGCGCACGGCAAGACCGAGCAGCACGACACTGAGGATCATCGACCCGACGGTCAGGATCGTCGGCGTGACGCGCGTAAAGCCATCCGTGTATTTGAGACCGATTGCCCAGCCGATTTCGAGGACACCGGCAAGCAGAAGAAGGAACCAGGCCATGTCAAACTCCCAAGGTTGGAGCGAGGCCGTCCCCGCGGATGTTCGGTATCGACTTTGCGAACCGTGCAGCCGTCTGCAATGCAGGCTCTATCCCATACACCGGCGCCGACAGCAAGGCAACCACGGACAGATCAGCTTTGCACCGGTGGCAAAGCTAGATCGTTTCACGCATTGCTTGAAAACAAGTGGGGTTCCTGCGAGCCAGGAATTTCGCAAAGGGAAGCGGTCTTACGCTTTTCCGGATAGGCGCTACGGAGCAGTGCGCTCCCGGCGCAGTTTCGCCCACCATTCCAGCCGCTTGCGGATTTCGCGCTCGAAGCCGCGCTCCGGCGGGTCGTAGAAGGTCTGGCGGCCCATCTTTTTCGGAAAATAATCCTGGCCAGAGAAAGCATCCGGTTCGTCATGATCGTAACGATAGCCGTCGCCGTAGCCTTCGCCTTTCATCAGCTTGGTCGGTGCGTTGAGGACGTGTTTCGGCGGCAGCAGCGAGCCGTTTTCCTTGGCAGCGCGCATCGCCGCCTTGTAGGCAGTGTAAACGCCATTCGACTTCGGCGCGGTCGCCAGATAGACGCAGGCCTCGGCGAGCGCCAGCTCGCCCTCCGGCGAACCGAGATAATCATAGGCGTCCTTGGCGGCGTTGCAGATCACCAGCGCCTGAGGGTCGGCGAGGCCGATGTCTTCGACCGCCATGCGCACCAGGCGTCGCCCAAGATAAAGCGGATCCTCGCCAGCGTCGAACATGCGGCAGAGATAGTAGAGGGCAGCATCCGGATCGGAGCCGCGTACCGACTTATGCAATGCGGAAATCAGATTGTAGTGGCCGTCCTGGCCCTTGTCGTAGACCGGCGCCCGGCGTTGTACGATGTTTTGAAGTGCTGCCGCATCGAAGATTTCGTCGCGCCGGGCCGCCCGCCAGACTTCCTCGGCCAATGTCAGCGCCGCCCGGCCATCGCCATCGGCCATGCGGATCAAGCTGGCACGCGCATCCGCATCAAGCGGCAGCGTCTTGCCTTCCGCCTGCTCGGCTCGCGACAGCAGCTCCTGGATGCTGTCTTCGTCATGCGGCTTGAACGTCAGTACGCGGGCGCGAGACAGCAGAGCGGCATTGAGCTCGAAGGACGGGTTTTCCGTCGTTGCACCGACGAGGATGACGGTGCCGTCTTCCATGACGGGTAGGAAACTATCCTGCTGGGCGCGATTGAAGCGGTGGATCTCGTCGACGAAGAGCAGCGTCTGCCGGCCGGACATGCGCCGCGCGCGCGCCGCTTCGAACACCTTCTTGAGATCGGCGACACCAGAGAAGATGGCAGAGATCTGCTCGAAGGCGAGCCCCGCCTCCCCCGAAAGCAACCGCGCCACGGTCGTCTTGCCGGTACCCGGCGGCCCCCAGAAGATCATCGATCCGAGAGAACCCGACGCGATCATGCGCGACAGCACGCCATCGTCCCCGGTCAGGTGTTCCTGACCGGTGACTTCGGCAAGCGTGCGCGGACGAAGCCTGTCGGCAAGCGGTCTTGCCGATGCCATCTCAGGAGGTTCGGAGGCGGAGAAGAGATCGCTCATCGGAAGAACTGCCGGATCAATTGCCCGTCCCGCTCGATCTCGACCCGCCAGAAGGAGGCATCGTCGGCCATCACATGCTCCAATGTCTTGGACGTGTCGATCGCGGTGCCGTTGACCGAACGCACGATGTCCTTCGGCTCCAGGCCGATGCGTGCCGCAGGCGAGCCGCGGTTGACCTCCATGACGACGACCCCTTGCAGCGAGGTCGACATGCGCAACTCGTCGGCAAGCCGCGGCGACAGGTTGGCCACGACCGCGCCGGCGAAGGGATTGCGCCCTTCGATCAACCGTTCGTCGCGCGGCGACGTCTCGGGCGCCCGATCGAGCTTCAGCGTCACGTCACGGGTTTTGCCGTTTTCCGACACGGTGACATGCGCCTCGTGACCGATGCCCACCGTCGTCAGGCGGTAGCCGAGCGCATCCGGGTGTTCGACGTCGATGCCGTTGACGGCGGTGATCACCTGTCCCGGCTTGATGCCCGCCTGTTCGGCCGGGCCACCCGCCACGACAGCAGTCACCAGCGCGCCACGGGCGCGGTTGAGGCCGAGGGCTTCGGCGACTTCAGAGGTCACCGGTTCGAAGCTTGCGCCGATGAAGGGACGCACGAAGGTGCCGTTACCGCCTTCGGCGGAGGCGACGAAGACCTTCACCAGATTGGCCGGGATGGCGAAGCCGACGCCGTTCGAACCGCCCCCCTTGGAGAAGATCGCGGTGTTGATGCCGATGAGCTGGCCATTCATATCGATGAGGCCCCCGCCGGAATTGCCCGGGTTGATTGCCGCATCCGTCTGGATGAAGAAGCCGAAATCGCCCGACGAGACCTGGTTGCGCGCGAGCGCCGAGACGATGCCGCTCGTCACCGTCTGGCCGACGCCGAAGGGATTGCCGATCGCGAGAACGAGATCGCCGACTTCGACCGCATCGGAATCGCCGAGCGGGACGATCTCGAACGGGCCGTCCGACTGGATCTTCAGCACCGCCAGGTCGAGCCGGTCATCCTTGAGCACGATCTTGCAGGGAAACTCGCGGCCATCGGCCAGCGCCACCTTGATGTCGTCGGCGCCCTCGATGACGTGGTTGTTCGTCACGACGATGCCATTCTTGCCGACGATCACGCCGGAGCCGAGCGAGGATTGCTTTTCCGAACGGTTCGGCATCCGCTGGCCGAAGAATTCCTCGAAGAAGGGATCGCCGGAAAAGATCGAGCGGCGCTCGACGACCCGTTCGGCGTAGACATTGACGACCGCGTTTGCCGTCTGCTTGACGAGCGGCGCGAAGGAAAGCTGCATTTCGGTGCGCGACTGCGGAACGGTCTTGGCCTCCTCGGCCAATGCCGGACTGGCAAGAGAAACAGCAATGACGAGCGCGGCAAGCGCTCTGTGACTAACGATCATGTGAAGCATTCTCCTATTCGTCGCGGCTACGTTCAGATAGGATTTCGCGGGAAAAAAGGCAAATGTTGGCGCAAGATACGCGAACTTGCCGGCTTCACGCGCCACGCACGAAAACGTGGTTCGGCACCCCTTTCACGGTGATCGAAAGTCTGCTGAGTTCTTACAAGCCAAGGCTCATAAACCACTCTCGGATAAGACCATGCCATCCTATCGTCCGCCGCGAATCGTTTCCTCCGAAATCACCCCGGAGAATATCTTCATCAACCGCCGCGCATTCCTGGGCGCCGCTGCCGGCGGCATCCTCCTCGCCGGAAGCAGTTCAGGCATGGCGGCTGCGCTCAGCGCACCGAAAGGCAAATACGTCGTCGACGAGGATCTGACCCCGGAGGCCGACGTCACGGGCTACAACAACTTCTATGAATTCGGGACCGGCAAGGGCGATCCCGCCGCCAATTCCGGCAACTTCAAACCGACGCCCTGGACGGTGAAGGTCGACGGTCTCGTCGGCAAGCCGCAGGAGTTCGGGCTGGAAGACCTGCTGAAGTTCCCGATCGAGGAACGCGTCTACCGCATGCGCTGCGTCGAGGCATGGTCGATGGTGATCCCCTGGACCGGCTTCCAGCTTTCGACCCTTCTCGACAGGGTCGAGCCGCTTGGCAGCGCCAAGTATGTTTCGTTCGAAACGGTCGTGCGCCCAGCGGAGATGCCGGGCCAATCCGGCTTCTTTCAGCCGCTGCCCTGGCCCTATCGCGAAGGGCTGAGGCTGGATGAAGCCCGCCACCCGCTCACTCTCTTGTCCGTCGGCGTCTACGGCAAGACCCTTCCCAACCAGAACGGGGCGCCGATCCGGCTCGTTACCCCCTGGAAGTACGGCTTCAAGGGGATCAAGTCGATCGTGCGGATCTCGCTCACCGAAACGCAACCGCCCTCCACCTGGAACCTGTCGGCCCCACACGAATACGGCTTCTATGCCAACGTCAACCCGGCCGTCGATCACCCGCGCTGGAGCCAGGCGACGGAGAACCGCATCGGTGGCGGCGGCTTCTTCGGCTCCAATCGTCGCGATACCCTGCCCTTCAATGGCTATGCCGATGAGGTTGCCAGCCTCTATGTCGGCATGGATCTGAGAGCGAACTATTGATCATGGTCCATCTGCCCGCCCTCCCGAAACGCTACCATTCAGCCTCGGTATGGGCGCTTTATGGCCTCGGCTTGCTGCCGGCAGGCTACGGCTTCTATCTCGGCGCCACCGGGCACCCCCCCGGAAATCCGGTCAAGGAATTCGAGCACCTGCTTGGTCTCTGGGCGCTTCGCTTTCTCGTCGCGACCCTGGCGATCACGCCGATCCGCGACATTTTCGGCATCAATTGGCTTCGCTACCGCCGGGCGCTCGGCCTGCTCGCCTTCTATTACGTGCTGATGCACTTCCTCGCTTACATGCTGCTCGACCAGGTGCTGAACGTCGCGGCGATCCTCACCGATATCGGCCGTCGCCCGTTCATCACCATCGGCATGGCCGCGCTCGTGATGTTGATCCCGCTGGCACTGACGTCCAACAATTGGTCGATTCGCAGGCTCGGGACCCGGTGGAATACGCTGCACCGGCTTGCCTATGTCATCGCCGCTGCCGGCGCCCTGCATTTTTCGATGTCGGTGAAGGTCGTTGGCCCCGAGCAGATGCTCTATCTCGGCCTGGTCGCCGTGCTGCTCGCCTGGCGACCGGTGCGCAAGCCCTATCTGCGCCGCAAACGTCAGGCGGCCAATGCGCCGGTCAGACGGCAGCCCATAGAAAAAGCGGCCGGGTGATCACCACCCGGCCGCTTTTGTTTTTCTGCCTTCGATCGGCTTAGGCTGCTTCGGCAGCTTCAGCTTCAGCGGCAACGCGGGCGCGGTCCGCTGCGCCCTTGGCGTCGACGTCGCGGTCAACGAACTCAATGACGGCGAGAGCGGCGTTGTCACCGTGGCGGAAGCCAGCCTTCATGATGCGCAGGTAGCCGCCGTTGCGGGTGGCGTAGCGCGATGCGATCGTATCGAACAGCTTCGAAACGACGGCGGCGTCGCGGATCTGCGAGATCGCCTGGCGGCGAGCGTGCAGGTCACCGCGCTTGCCGAGCGTGACGAGCTTCTCGACGATCGGGCGGATTTCCTTGGCCTTCGGCAGGGTCGTGACGATCTGCTCGTGCTGGATCAGCGAAGCTGCCATGTTGGCAAACATCGCCTTGCGGTGGCTGGCGGTTCTATTCAGCTTGCGGCCGGCTTTTGCGTGGCGCATGGCTATTCTCCTTCAATGCAGGCTTTGCCTGCCGTTTCCTGGCACATACAGGTGCAAGCACCTGCTGTTTGACGGGGAAAGGCAGAACAAGCTGCCTTTATCTGTTAGTATTGGTCTTCGTAACGCTTGGCGAGATCTTCGATGTTCTCGGGCGGCCAGGACGGCACTTCCATGCCGAGGTGCAGGCCCATGGAAGCGAGAACTTCCTTGATTTCGTTCAGCGACTTGCGACCAAAATTCGGCGTGCGGAGCATTTCTGCTTCGGTCTTCTGAATGAGGTCGCCGATGTAGACGATGTTGTCGTTCTTCAGGCAGTTGGCCGAACGGACCGAAAGTTCCAGTTCGTCGACCTTCTTGAGAAGCGCCGGGTTGAAGGCGAGTTCGGTAACTGCTTCTTCCTCTGCTTCCTTCTGCGGCTCGTCGAAGTTGACGAAGACCGACAGCTGGTCCTGAAGGATGCGGGCCGCAAAAGCGATCGCATCTTCACCGGTGACGGAACCGTCCGTCTCGATGGACATCGTCAGCTTGTCATAGTCAAGAACCTGGCCTTCGCGGGTGTTTTCCACCTTGTAGGACACCTTCTTGACCGGCGAGTACAGGCTGTCGACCGGGATCAGGCCGATCGGAGCATCTTCCGAACGGTTGCGATCAGCCGGCACGTAGCCCTTGCCGTTGTTGACGGTGAACTCCATGCGGATCTCCGCGCCCTCGTCGAGGGTGCAGATCACATGGTTCGGGTTGAGGATTTCGATATCGCCAACCGTCTGGATGTCACCGGCGGTAACAACGCCCGGACCCTGCTTGCGCACGACCATGCGTTTTGCGTCGTCGCCATCCATCTTGATGGCGATTTCCTTGATGTTGAGCACGATGTCCGTCACATCTTCCCGAACGCCCGGGATAGAGGAGAACTCGTGCAGGACGCCGTCGATCTGCACTGCGGTGACAGCAGCACCGCGCAGCGACGACAGAAGCACGCGGCGAAGCGCGTTGCCGAGCGTCAGGCCAAAGCCGCGTTCAAGCGGTTCCGCAACCAGCGTTGCCTTGGTGCGGCCGGAGGAGACGAACTCCACCTTGTTCGGCTTGATCAATTCCTGCCAATTCTTCTGGATCATGTTTTCTGCCTTCCGTTCGTTGCCACCATCCAATCGTGACAACCGAGCCCCGAAGACCGGCAGAGCGCGGATGCACCCTCACCGGCATGTTGAATGCATATGATCAGACGCGGCGCTTCTTGCGCGGACGGCAGCCGTTGTGCGGGATCGGGGTCACATCGCGGATCGAGGTGATCATGAAGCCCGCAGCCTGCAGCGCGCGAAGAGCCGATTCACGGCCGGAACCCGGACCGCAAACTTCGACTTCCAGCGACTTCATGCCGTGTTCCTGAGCCTTCTTGGCGCAGTCTTCAGCGGCGATCTGTGCGGCAAACGGGGTCGACTTACGCGAGCCCTTGAAACCCTTTGCACCGGCAGACGACCAGGCAATCGCGTTGCCCTGTGCGTCGGTGATGGTGATCATCGTGTTGTTGAACGACGAATTGACGTGTGCGACGCCAGACGTGATGTTCTTGCGTTCGCGGCGGCGAACGCGGGTGGCTTCCTTGGCCATAGGATCCCTTTCTTAGATCTCTGCACCGCCGTAATTCCAGCGGCTCCACCGGGAAAAGGATTTGTCGTCCCCTGCCCTGCATCTTCATTTCCCCGAAGAGCGGAATACCCGCTCTTCGGACTTAACATCCAGCCATTCGGCCAGACAGCGGTCAGGCAAGCGCCTTACCAAACTGCAAAAGGAGGCCGGCGCCTGACGCCAGCCTCCCAATCTCCCTTTTCGGGAAATTACTTCTTCTTACCGGCAATCGCCTTCGCCGGACCCTTGCGGGTGCGGGCGTTGGTGTGGGTGCGCTGACCACGAACCGGCAGGCCACGACGGTGACGCAGGCCGCGGTAGCAGCCAAGGTCCATCAGGCGCTTGATGTTCATCGAGGTTTCGCGACGCAGGTCACCTTCGACCTGGTAGTCACGGTCGATCGTTTCGCGGATCTGCAGAACTTCAGCGTCCGTCAGCTGATGCACGCGACGATCGGACGGAATACCGACCTTCTCGACGATTTCCTGTGCGAATTTCGGGCCGATCCCATGAATGTAGGTCAGCGCGATAACTACGCGCTTCGCCGTCGGGATGTTGACGCCAGCGATACGTGCCACGTCTATTCTCCTTGCGTTCCAGTTGCCATCCGGCAATAGGTGCTTCGTTACGCGACCTCGAAGAGCCGCACGTTGATTGAGGTTCGAGACACGTCAAAAACGACCGTACCCGGACTTCATTTTCTTTGAAGACCGCGCCGATCGCTCTCATGTCGCGAGTTGGCGCTGTCTTTGGCGGAATCGGCCGGAAAAGTCAACTCCCCGGCGGTCCCTTTTCGGCAAAGACCAGTGTCTAAGCCAGAATCTTCTCGATCTCTGCGGTGACGGCGGTCACGTCCGCCATGCCATCGACCGTTCTCAACTGACCAGTACCGGCATAGTGCTCGGACAGCGGCGCAGTCTTTTCGCGATATTCGGCGAGACGACGCCGGAAGGCTTCCGGATTGTCGTCCGAACGGACCGCGCCTCCCGCAGCGATGGTCTCCGCTACGCGATTCTCCATCCGCTTTACAAGGGCCGCCTCGTCGACCTTCAGCTCGATGACCGCATCGAGCTTCAGCCCCTTGCTTTCCAGCATCTTGTCGAGGGCAATCGCCTGCGGAACCGTGCGCGGGTAGCCATCGAGAATGAAACCCTTCGCACAATCCGGCTGATCGATGCGATCCGACACGATTTCGTTGACGATCTCGTCCGATACCAGCTGGCCGGCGTCCATGACTGCCTTGGCGCGCTTGCCAACTTCAGTCGCCTGGGCAACGGCCGCCCGCAGCATATCGCCTGTGGAAAGCTGCGGAATGCCGTATCTCTCCGTCAGAAGCTTGGCCTGAGTCCCCTTGCCAGCGCCCGGCGGTCCCAAAAATATCAGTCTCATCGTCCCCTCTTTCCTCCGCGCAGCTTCGACTTCTTGATCAGCCCCTCATATTGCTGTGCGATGAGATGGCCCTGGATCTGTGCTACAGTATCGAGGGTCACGCTGACAACAATCAAAAGCGACGTACCACCAAGGTAGAACGGCACGCCGGTCTGCGAAATCAGAACTTCCGGCAGAATGCAGACGAAGATCAGGTAGACCGCACCGATGACGGTGATGCGCGTCAGGACGTAATCGATATACTCAGCGGTGCGTTCACCCGGACGGATGCCCGGAATGAAGCCGCCATGCTTCTTGAGATTGTCGGCCGTGTCCTTCGGATTGAAGACGATCGCCGTATAGAAGAAGGCAAAGAACGCAATCATCGCTCCATAAAGAACCATGTAGAGCGGCCTGCCGTGACCAAGCGCACCAACGATGGTCGTCGCCCAACCCGGCAGCGTCGCCGTGTTGGCAAAGCCTGCAAGCGTTGCCGGCAGCAGCAGCAGCGAGGAAGCGAAGATCGCCGGGATGACGCCCGAAGTGTTGAGCTTCAGCGGCAGGTGCGAGGTGTCGCCCTGGAACATGCGGTTGCCGACTTGGCGCTTCGGATACTGGATCAGAAGCCGGCGCTGTGCCCGCTCGACGAAGACGATGAGCGCAATGACGGCAACGACCATGATGATGATCGCGAGGATCAGCGGCGTCGAAAGCGCGCCCGTGCGACCGAGTTCGAGCGTACCGGCAAGTGCGGTCGGCAGGTGGGCGACGATACCGGCGAAGATGATCAGCGAAATGCCGTTGCCGATACCGCGCGACGTGATCTGCTCACCGAGCCACATCAGGAACATGGTGCCGCCGAGCAGCGAGATGACGGTCGAAATGCGGAAGAACCAGCCCGGATCGTTGACGAGGCCGTTGCCGCTCTCAAGGCCGACGGCGATGGCGTAAGCCTGCGCCGTGCCGAGAAGCACCGTGCCGTAGCGGGTGTACTGGTTGATAATCTTGCGGCCCTGCTCGCCTTCCTTCTTCAACTGTTCCAGCGCCGGAACGACGGAAGTCATCAGCTGAACGATGATCGAAGCAGAGATATAGGGCATGATGCCGAGCGCGAAGATCGCCATGCGCTCAACTGCACCACCCGAAAACATGTTGAAGAGGCCGAGGATACCGCCGCTCTGGCCACGGAATGCCTGGGCAAATGCTTCCGGATTGAGACCGGGCAGCGGGATATAGGTGCCAAGACGGTAAACCAGAAGCGCACCAAGCGTGAACCAAAGCCGTTTCTTCAGATCTTCCGCCTTGGCGAAAGTCGAGAAATTCAGGTTCGAGGCGAGCTGTTCCGCTGCAGAAGCCATGCAATTCTCCGCGTACCAAATCTCGGAATCAGCGGGAACACCCGGTCCGTTCCGGAAGGAGTAACTTTTCGTCTTGAAAACCGGACGCGAGGCGATTGTGTCTGCAATCGGATGCCTCACCGTGGTTTCCGCTATGTCCGCCGCGACGAGCGATTCGCCGGCTGCGGACGTGAGGCTCACATATGGGAGCAAAACCGCCCGGAGTGAAGCACCCCGGGCGGTTCATCAGTAATATTATTCAGCGGCAGCTGCGAGCAGCTTGACCGAACCGCCGGCCTTTTCGATCTTCTCGATCGCCGACTTGGAAGCGCCGGCAACTTCGATCGAAACCTTCGCCTTCAGCTCGCCGTCAGCGAGAACGCGGACGCCGTCCTTTTCGCGACGGATGACGCCAGCGGCCTTGAGAGCGGCTGCGTCAACGGTCTTCGAAGCGTCGAGCTTCTTGGCGTCGATTGCCGTCTGGATACGGCCGAGCGACACGACAACGAACTCCGAAGCGAAGATGTTGTTGAAGCCGCGCTTCGGCAGACGACGGTAGATTGGCATCTGACCGCCTTCGAAGCCGTTGATGGCAACGCCCGAACGAGCCTTCTGACCCTTGACACCGCGGCCGGCCGTCTTGCCGGAGCCCGAGCCGATACCACGGCCGAGACGCTTGCGGCTGTGGGTAGAGCCTTCGTTGTCCTTGATTTCATTCAGTTTCATGATCTTATCCCCCTCACTTCTCGTCGACGACGCGAACGAGGTGCTGGACGGTCCGGATCATGCCGCGAACAGACGGAGTGTCTTCCAGCGTGCGAACCCGGTGCATCTTGTTGAGGCCCAGACCGATCAGCGTTTGACGCTGTACGGCCGGACGGCGAATGGGGCTACCGATCTGCTCGACGGTAACCGTCTTCTTGGCAACTTCTTTCTTAGCCATCTGTCAGCTCCCTTATTCTTCGGAAGCAGCGCCGGAGGAAACACGACGAGCCTGGAGCGTGGCGTACTTGATGCCGCGCTGAGCTGCGATGTCCTTCGGGTGCATCTGGTTCTTGAGGGCGTCGAAGGTTGCGCGAACCATGTTGTAGGGGTTCGACGAACCGGTCGACTTTGCAACGACGTCATGAACGCCGAGCGTTTCGAAGACGGCGCGCATCGGACCACCGGCGATGATACCGGTACCGGGCTTGGCCGAACGCAGCAGCACCTTGCCGGCGCCGTGACGGCCATGAACGTCATGATGCAGGGTACGACCACCACGCAGCGGGACGAAAATCAGATCGCGCTTGGCAGCTTCCGTGGCCTTGCGGATGGCTTCCGGCACTTCGCGTGCCTTGCCATGGCCGAAGCCAACGCGGCCCTTCTGGTCGCCAACGACGACGAGAGCGGCGAAACCGAAACGACGACCGCCCTTCACCACCTTGGCGACGCGGTTAATTGCTACGAGCTTATCGACAAATTCGCTGTCGCGCTCTTCGCGGTTCTGGCGATCTTCGCGAGAACCTCTTTTTTCTTGTGCCATTGTCCTCTTCCTTTTTCTTTTCCGGGTGCAATCGGCAGATTGACGAGACCGCCTCCCCTCTTTTTGAGGTGAAGACGGCTGGAGATTTGCGAAACCGGCTGAAAAGCCCGGGCGTTACGCCCGGGCCAACGAACTTAGAAGTTCAAGCCGCCTTCGCGGGCTGCCTCGGCCAGCGCCTTGACGCGGCCGTGGTAGATGAAGGCGCCGCGGTCAAAGACAACGTCCTTGACGCCAGCCTTCGAAGCACGCTCCGCCAGGAGCTTGCCGACAGCCGAAGCGGCTGCCGTGTCTGCGCCGGTCTTCAGAGAAGACCGCAGATCCGTGTCGAGGGTCGATGCCGAAGCAAGGGTCTTGCCGGCAACGTCATCGATGATCTGCGCGTAGATGTTCTTCGACGAGCGATGAACCGACAGGCGCGGGCGGCCGTTGGCGACCGCCTTGATTTGACGGCGCACGCGGTTGGCGCGACGCACAAGAGTATCTTTCCTGCTAGCCATTTCGCGTGATCCTTACTTCTTCTTGCCTTCTTTGCGGACAATCCGCTCTTCGGCATACTTGACACCCTTGCCCTTGTAGGGCTCGGGGCCACGGTATTCGCGGATTTCCGCGGCAACCTGGCCGACCTGCTGCTTGTTGATGCCGGACACGATGATTTCGGTCGGCTTCGGAACAGCAATCGTAATGCCTTCTGGCGTCTGGTAGACGACGTCGTGGCTGAAACCGAGCGCGAGCTGCAGGTTCTTGCCCTGCATCGACGCACGATAACCAACGCCGTTGATTTCGAGCTTGCGCTCGTAACCGTCCTTGACGCCCTTGAAGATGTTCTCGATCATCGTGCGGGACATGCCCCACTTCGAACGAGCATCCTTGCTCTGGCTGAGCGGCTGAACAACAACCGCATTATCTTCGAGCTTTACCGAAACTTCGTCGTTTGCAACGAAGAACAGTTCGCCCTTCGGGCCCTTCGCCGTTACCTTCTGGCCATCAACGCTTGCCGTGACGCCTGCCGGAACCTGAACGGGCTTCTTACCGATACGAGACATTTTTATACCTGTCTGTTCGCTATGGAGAACCTGCTACGCCTTCGTTAGAAGACGGAGCAAAGGATCTCGCCACCAACATTCTGTTCGCGTGCCTGATGATCGGCCATCACACCCTTCGGGGTCGAAAGGATGGTGATGCCGAGGCCGTTCGCGACCTGCGGAATGGACTTAACCGAGACATAGACTCGGCGGCCCGGCTTGGAGACGCGTGCGATCTCGCGGATCACGGAAGCGCCTTCGTAGTACTTCAGCTCGATGTTCAGCTCGGACTTGCCGTTGCCGAATTCGACTTCAGAGTATCCGCGGATGTAACCTTCGGCCTGAAGGACATCCAGAACGCGTGCACGGAGCTTCGAAGCCGGCGTCGAAACGCTCGACTTGCGGCGAGCCGCGCCGTTACGGATACGGGTGAGCATATCGCCCAGCGGATCAGTCATTGCCATGTGCCCGTCTCCTTACCAGCTCGACTTGACGACGCCCGGCACCTTGCCGAGGTTGCCCAGTTCGCGAAGCGCAATACGCGACATACGAAGTTTACGATAGTAGGCGCGCGGACGGCCGGTAACTTCGCAACGGTTGCGGATGCGGGTCTTGGATCCATCGCGCGGCAGACCTGCCAGCTTGATGGTTGCCTTGAACCGCTCTTCAATCGGCAGAGACTGGTTCATGATGATCGCCTTCAGAGCGGCACGCTTTGCAGCCTGCGAGGCAACCAGTTTGCGGCGGCGCTTGTTCTTTTCAACTGCGCTCGTTTTCGCCATTACAGTTATCCTTCTTTACGCTTGTCGTTACGGATTACTGACGGAACGGGAAGTTGAACTCTGTGAGCAGAGCGCGAGCTTCGTCGTCGTTAGTTGCCGTCGTGCAAACGATGATGTCCATGCCCCACATCTGATCAACCTTGTCGTAGTTGATCTCAGGGAACACAATGTGCTCCTTGATGCCCATGGCGAAGTTGCCACGGCCGTCAAAAGACTTCGGATTGAGGCCACGGAAGTCGCGAACGCGCGGGAGAGCGATATTCACGAGACGATCCAGGAACTCATACATCCGAACGCCGCGCAGGGTAACCTTGGCACCAATCGGCATGCCTTCGCGGACCTTGAAGCCTGCGATGGAGTTGCGAGCGCGGGTGATTACCGGCTTCTGGCCAGCAATCGCTGCGAGGTCGGCAGCAGCAACGGTCGGCTTCTTCGAGTCGCCGGTTGCTTCGCCAACACCCATGTTGATGACGATCTTGTCGAGGCGCGGGATCTGCATTTCGTTGGCGTAGGAGAACTTCTCCTGCATCGCCTTGCGGATGCGCTCTACATATTCCTTCTTGAGCCGCGGCTCATAAGCGGACTTAGCCATCGATCACTTCTCCCGAACGCTTGGCCACGCGGACCTTCTTGTCGCCATCGATCTTGAAACCGACGCGGGTCGGCTTGCCGTCCTTCGGATCGGCAATCGCGATGTTCGAAAGGTGGATCGGGGCTTCCTTGTTGATGATGCCGGCTTCCTGGCTCTGGGTCTGGCGCTGGTGACGCTTCACCATGTTGACGCCACGCACGACAGCCCGGTCTTCCTTCGGCATAACCTGGACGACTTCGCCGGTACGGCCCTTGTCCTTACCGGTGAGAACGACAACCTTGTCGCCTTTGCGAATCTTTTGCATCTCTCAACGCTCCTTTAGAGTACTTCTGGAGCCAGCGAGATGATCTTCATGTGGTTCTTGGCGCGGAGTTCGCGCGGAACCGGTCCGAAGATACGGGTGCCGATCGGCTCTTTCTTGTTATCGATAAGAACGGCTGCGTTGGTGTCAAAGCGGATGACGGAACCATCCGGACGGCGGATGTCCTTCGCAGTGCGAACGACAACAGCCTTCATGACATCACCCTTCTTTACGCGGCCGCGCGGAATGGCTTCCTTGATCGAAACGACAATGATGTCGCCGACCGACGCATACTTGCGCTTGGAGCCGCCCAGCACCTTGATGCACATGACACGACGTGCGCCGGAATTATCCGCCACGTCGAGGTTTGTTTGCATCTGAATCATGTCAGGTCGCCTTCTTGTTGTTACCAGGCCGGTTGGGCCGAGACCCCCTCGCCTGGCTTATAGTGCTCATCTCAAAGCAAAAGAACGCCCGGACTCGAGCGTTCCTCTGCTTCAATTGCGTGCTTCATACAGGTATTTGCCCAAGACGCAAGGGTCTTGCGGTCAAAACCTGCAGAAATCAAGCGTGGACGGCTACGACCGTCCAGCGCTTATCCTTCGAGATCGGCGCACATTCCTCGATGGAAACGACGTCACCAACCTTGTACTGGTTGTTTTCGTCGTGCGCCTTGTACTTCTTCGAACGGCGAACGGTCTTCTGGAGGATCGGGTGCGCGAAGCGGCGCTCGACCCGGACGACAACCGTCTTGTCGTTCTTATCGCTGACAACAGTGCCCTGCAGAATGCGTTTCGGCATATTTTCTGGTCCTTAGGCCTTGGCTTCTGCCGCCTTCTGGCGGGCAATGGTTTTGACGCGTGCGATGTCCTTGCGGACTTCGTTGATACGCGAAGACTTCTCGAGCTGGCCGGTTGCCTTCTGGAAGCGCAGGTTGAACTGCTCCTTCTTCAGCTTGGCAAGCTCTTCGTTGAGTTGATCGGCGCTCAGAGCGCGAACATCTGCGGCTTTCATGAGCTTCACTCCTTACTCTGCGATACGCTGCACGAAGCGCGTCTTGACAGAGAGCTTGGCAGCGCCAAGACGAAGTGCCTCACGGGCAAGTTCTTCGCTGACACCATCGATCTCAAACATCATACGGCCGGGCTTGACCTTGCATGCCCAGTATTCGACCGAACCCTTACCCTTACCCATGCGGACTTCCGTCGGCTTGGCGGTGACGGGAACGTCAGGGAACACGCGGATCCAGACGCGGCCGGCGCGCTTCATGTGACGCGTGATCGCGCGGCGGGCCGCTTCGATCTCGCGCGCATTGACGCGGTTCGGTTCCTGAGCCTTCAGGCCGAATTCACCGAAGGCGAGATCAGAACCGCCCTTGGCAACGCCCTTGATGCGGCCCTTGAACTGCTTGCGATACTTCGTACGCTTTGGCTGCAACATTTTTTTACTTCTCCGATATTGGCTGCCAAACGCGAATGTTACGCGTTTTCACGACGGCGGTCACGATCGCCACGGTCGCGATCACGGCCGGACGGGCCCTGGTTGTCACTTTCGATCGCGCGACGCTCGGAAGCCATCGGATCGTGCTCAAGGATTTCGCCCTTGAAGATCCAGACCTTGATGCCGCAGATACCGAAAGCGGTTTCCGCTTCGGCCGTGCCGTAGTCGATATCCGCGCGCAGCGTGTGCAGCGGAACGCGACCTTCGCGGTACCATTCGGTACGAGCGATTTCGGCGCCACCGAGACGACCGGCGCAGGTGATCTTGATGCCTTCGGCGCCAAGACGCATGGCCGACTGAACAGCGCGCTTCATCGCACGGCGGAAGGCCACGCGGCGCTCGAGCTGCTGGGCGATCGACTGGGCAACGAGCGTTGCGTCAACTTCCGGCTTGCGCACTTCGACGATGTTGAGGTGCGTTTCGGAGTTGGTCATCTCGGAAAGCTTCTTGCGGAGCTTTTCGATGTCGGCGCCCTTCTTGCCGATGATCAGGCCCGGACGAGCCGAGTGGATCGTGACGCGGCACTTCTTGTGCGGGCGCTCGATGACCACCTTGGCGATACCGGCAGCCTTCAGCTCTTCCATCAGGTAGGCGCGGATCTTCAGGTCTTCGTGAAGAAGCTGGCCGTATTCGGCATTGTCCGCGAACCAGCGGCTATCCCAGGTCCGGTTGATGCCGAGACGGAAACCGATCGGATTAATCTTCTGGCCCATTATGCGGCCTCCCCTTTGGCTTCCACTTCACGAACGACGATCGTCAAGTGAGAGAACGGCTTTTCGACACGCGATGCACGGCCGCGACCACGAGCGTGGAAGCGCTTCATGACGATCGACTTGCCAACGTAAGCTTCTGCGACGACGAGCGAATCGACGTCGAGATCGTGGTTGTTCTCTGCGTTTGCGATCGCAGATTCAAGGGTCTTCTTGACCGTCTCTGCGATGCGCTTGCGGGAGAACTCCAGTTCGGCCAGAGCGCGGTCGACCTTCTTGCCGCGGATCATCGCGGCAACCAGGTTGAGCTTCTGGGGGCTGACGCGGATCGTGCGCGCAACTGCCTGCGCCTCATTATCCTTCAGCCGGCGTTCGGCTTTTGCCTTGCCCATTGTTACTTCCTCTTTGCCTTCTTGTCCGCGCCATGACCGTAGTAGGTCCGGGTCGGAGAGAATTCGCCAAACTTGTGGCCGACCATGTCTTCGTTGACGCTGACCGGAACGTGCTTGCTGCCGTTGTAGACGCCGAAGGTGAGGCCGACAAACTGCGGAAGGATCGTGGAGCGGCGGCTCCAGATCTTGATCACTTCGTTACGACCGCCTTCGCGGACCTTCTCAGCCTTCTTGAGAAGATAACCGTCAACGAACGGACCTTTCCATACTGAACGAGTCATTCGAGACTTCCTCTCTTACTTCTTCTTCTGATGCCGCGAACGCATGATGAACTTGTCGGTCGACTTGTTCGAGCGCGTACGCTTGCCCTTCGTGGGCTTACCCCACGGGGTAACCGGGTGACGACCACCCGAGGTACGGCCTTCACCACCGCCGTGCGGGTGGTCAACCGGGTTCATGACGACGCCGCGAACGTGCGGACGCTTGCCGCGCCAGCGCGAGCGACCAGCCTTACCGTCATTGATGTTGCCGTGATCGGGGTTCGATACGGCGCCGATCGATGCGAGGCAGGAACCGTGCACGAGGCGCTGTTCGCCCGAGTTCAGACGAAGGATCGCCATGCCCTGGTCGCGACCGACGAGCTGTGCGTAGGTACCGGCGGAGCGGGCCATCTGGCCGCCCTTGCCCGGCTTCATTTCCACGTTGTGGATGATGGAGCCGACCGGGATGTACTGCAGCGGCATCGTGTTGCCGGGCTTGACGTCAACGGCCTTCTCGGAAGCGATGACCTTGTCGCCGGCAGCGAGGCGCTGCGGAGCGAGGATGTAGGCCTTTTCGCCGTCGGCGTAGTTGACGAGCGCGATGAAGGCGGTGCGGTTCGGGTCGTATTCCAGACGCTCGACCGTGCCTTCAACGTCGAATTTGCGACGCTTGAAGTCGACCAGGCGGTAGGTACGCTTGTGACCGCCGCCCTGGAAGCGAACGGTGATGCGACCGAGGTTGTTGCGACCGCCCTTGGAGGACAGGCCTTCGGTCAGCGCCTTGACCGGCTTGCCCTTGTAGAGGCCAGCCCGGTCTACGATGACCAGCTGACGCTGGCTCGGGGTCGTCGGATTGAAACTTTTCAATGCCATTTTCTTGTTCCCTTTTGGGTTTTTACCCTAATGGGCCTATCCGTTAGAGACCGGTGGAGACGTCGATGGACTGACCGTCGGCGAGCGTGATGATCGCCTTCTTCACGTCCTTCTGCTTTCCGGCAAAGCCGCGGAAACGCTTGGTCTTGCCCTTGCGGACGAGCGTGTTCACGGCCGTAACCTTGACGCCGAACAGAGCTTCGACGGCAGCCTTGATTTCAGGCTTCGAAGCGTCCTTGGCGACGTTGAAGACGACCTGGTTCTGTTCGGAAACCAGCGTCGACTTTTCGGTGATCGAGGGGGACACGATCACGTCGTAGTGGCGAAGATCCGTCATTTGAACCGCTCCTCCAGAGCTTCCACGGCAGCCTTGGAAAGCACGAGCTTGCCACGGCGCAGAATGTCGTAAACATTGATGCCCTGAACCGGCAGAACGTCCACGTTCGGGATGTTCTGGGCTGCGAGCTTGAAGTTGTTCTCGATCTCGGCGCCGCCGATGATCAGAGCGTTAGTGAGGCCGAGCGATGCAAACGCACCGGCGAGAGCCTTGGTCTTGGCTTCCTTGGCAACGAGGTCGTCGATGACGATGATCTCTTCAGCCTTCAGCTTGGCCGACAGGGCATGACGCAGGCCGAGGGCGCGAACCTTCTTCGGCAGATCATGCTCGTGGCTGCGGACGACCGGGCCATGGGCCTTGCCACCGCCGCGGAACTGCGGAGCGCGAGCGGAGTGGTGGCGGGCGCGGCCCGTACCCTTCTGCTTGTACATCTTGGCGCCGGTGCGCGAAACTTCCGCGCGGCCCTTGGCCTTGTGCGTGCCCTGCTGCTTCTTGGCGAGCTGCCAGCGAACGACGCGGGCAATGATGTCTTCACGGGGTTCGAGGCCGAAAATGGCGTCAGAAAGGGAAACCTTTCCCGCGTCCTTGCCCTCGAGGGTTTTGACGTTGAGATCCATTACTCGGCTCCCTTACTTCGATGCTTCGGCGCGCACGGCGGCCGGGCGCGGAGCGCCTTCCGGGGTGCCCGACTTGATGGCGTCACGAACGACGATCCAGGCACCCTTGGAGCCGGGGACTGCGCCCTTGACCAGGATCAGACCGCGGTCTTCATCGGTCGATACGACTTCGAGGTTCTGGGTGGTGACGCGGGTCTGACCCATGTGACCAGCCATGCGCTTGCCCTTCCAAACGCGGCCCGGATCCTGGTTGGAACCGGTCGAACCGTGCGAACGGTGCGATACGGAAACGCCGTGCGTTGCACGCAGACCACCGAAGTTGTGGCGCTTGATCGCACCAGCAAAGCCCTTACCGATCGTGGTACCGGTAACGTCGACGAGCTGGCCGGCAACGAAATGGTTGGCCGTCAGTTCTGCACCGATGTCGATCAGGTTGTCCGCGGTAACGCGGAACTCGACGAGCTTCGCCTTCGGCTCGACGTTGGCAGCAGCAAAATGGCCGCGCATCGCCTTCGGCGTGTTCTTGACCTTCGAACGGCCGGCACCCAGCTGGACAGCCACGTAGCCGTTCTTCTCTTCCGTACGCTGGGCTACCACCTGGCAGTTCTCCAGCTTCAATACTGTAACCGGGATATGCTCACCGGCGTCGTTATAGACGCGGGTCATTCCCACTTTCTGTGCAATCACACCTGAACGCATCGGTTCATTCCTCTTGAGAGTTAGTGACGGGGCGAGCCCCCTCACATCTCTGGTTTAAGGTTTCCTTGAGATCATCCGATCTTGAGGTCGCCCGTTTTCGGAAGCCGTTGGACCGGGGTCCACGTACCTTCCTTGTTATTAAAGCTTGATTTCCACGTCGACGCCGGCAGCCAGGTCGAGCTTCATCAGCGCGTCAACGGTCTGCGGGGTCGGATCTACGATATCGAGAAGGCGCTTGTGGGTGCGCATTTCGAACTGTTCACGGCTCTTCTTGTCGACGTGCGGCGAGCGGTTGACCGTAAACTTTTCAATGCGCGTCGGCAGCGGTACGGGACCGCGCACGCTTGCACCGGTACGCTTTGCCGTCGACACGATTTCGCGCGTCGAGGCGTCGAGGATCCGGTGATCAAACGCCTTGAGGCGGATGCGGATGTTCTGGCCGTTCATACGACTTATCCTTGTTCATGTTGTCTGCGGTTTCCGTGGAAAAACACGCATTGAACTTCGTTTAATGTTCGGCCAGTCCGCAAATTTTCAAAGATCGGAGGGACAGGGTTTCCCCTGCCCCTTCCTATTTGAGCGGCCGTGGCCGGCCTGTTCTTTGGTGAGCGCACAACGTCGAAGCACCATGCAAATCACGCGTGGGCGCCATTTGCACTATTTCGTCGTCTTCGGCAAGCCGTGCGACCAACTAAATCTTTCGGGGCGGCTATGACGGAGGCGCATAGCATGCGCCTCACTTCATTTCCGCCTTTAGTCCCGTCGATTACTCGACGATCGAAGCAACGATGCCGGCGCCGACGGTGCGGCCGCCTTCGCGGATCGCGAAGCGCAGCTTTTCTTCCATCGCGATCGGTACGATCAGCTCGACGTCAACGGTGACGTTGTCGCCCGGCATGACCATTTCCGTGCCTTCCGGCAGCGTCACGATACCCGTCACGTCCGTCGTGCGGAAGTAGAACTGCGGACGGTAGTTCGTGAAGAACGGCGTATGACGGCCGCCTTCTTCCTTCGTCAGGATGTAGGCTTCGGCCTTGAACTTCTTGTGCGGCTTGACCGAACCCGGCTTGCACAGGATCTGGCCACGCTCGACGCCGTTGCGGTCGACACCGCGCAGCAGCGCACCGATGTTGTCGCCGGCCTGGCCCTGGTCGAGCAGCTTGCGGAACATTTCAACGCCCGTGCAGGTCGTCTTCGTCGTCGGACGGATGCCGACGATTTCGATTTCTTCGCCGACCTTGACGATGCCGCGCTCAACGCGACCGGTCACAACCGTACCGCGGCCCGAGATCGAGAACACGTCTTCGATCGGCATCAGGAACGGCTGGTCGATCGGACGCTCCGGCGTCGGGATGTAGGCGTCAACCGCTGCCATCAGCTCGCGGATCGCGTCTTCGCCGATCTTCTTGTCCGAATCTTCCAGAGCGGCAAGCGCCGAGCCCTTGATGATCGGAATGTCGTCGCCCGGGAATTCGTAGGACGACAGAAGTTCGCGAACTTCCAGCTCGACGAGCTCGAGAAGCTCGGCGTCGTCAACCTGGTCGACCTTGTTGAGGAACACGACGATCGCCGGAACGCCGACCTGGCGGGCGAGCAGGATGTGCTCGCGGGTCTGCGGCATCGGGCCGTCAGCGGCCGAGCAAACCAGGATCGCGCCGTCCATCTGTGCAGCACCGGTGATCATGTTCTTGACGTAGTCGGCGTGGCCGGGGCAGTCAACGTGAGCGTAGTGACGGTTGGCCGTCTCATACTCGACGTGCGCCGTCGAAATCGTGATACCACGGGCCTTTTCTTCCGGAGCGGCGTCGATTTGGTCATACGCCTTGAACTCGCCGAAGTACTTCGTGATCGCTGCCGTCAGCGACGTCTTGCCATGGTCAACGTGGCCAATCGTGCCAATGTTAACGTGCGGCTTGTTGCGCTCAAATTTGCTCTTTGCCATTTCCGGCTCTCCGTTTTCTATCCCCTCTCGGGGAAAACTTTCTATCTGCTTTCAGCGTGTCGGTATTCCGGTCACTTCTGACCGGAATACTTTGCCTGGATTTCCTGTGCGACGTTCGACGGGACCGGCGCGTAGTGATCGAAGGTCATCGTGTACTGTGCACGACCCTGCGACATCGAGCGCAGGTTGTCGACGTACTTGAACATGTTCGCCAGCGGAACGTTTGCGTTGATCACAACGGCAACGCCACGCGATTCCTGGCCCTGGATCTGGCCACGGCGGGAGTTCAGGTCGCCGATAACGTCGCCGACGTAGTCTTCCGGCGTTACGACTTCTACCTTCATCATCGGCTCGAGCAGCTGTGCGCCAGCCTTCTTGGCTGCTTCACGGAAGCAAGCACGGGAAGCGATTTCGAAGGCGAGGACCGACGAGTCGACGTCGTGGAATGCACCGTCCACGAGCGTCGCCTTGACGCCCAGCATCGGGAAGCCAGCAAGCGGACCCGAGGACAGAACGCTTTCGATACCCTTCTGAACGCCCGGGATGTATTCCTTCGGAACAGCACCGCCGACGATCTTGGATTCGAAGACGAAATCGTCGCCGTCCGGGTTCGGTTCGAACACGAGCTTGACGCGCGCAAACTGACCGGTACCACCGGACTGCTTCTTGTGCGTGTAGTCTTCTTCGTGCTGACGCGTGATCGTTTCGCGGTAAGCAACCTGCGGTGCACCAACGTTGGCTTCAACCTTGAACTCGCGACGCATGCGGTCGACGATGATGTCGAGGTGAAGTTCACCCATGCCGGCGATGATCGTCTGGCCGGATTCCTGGTCGGTCTTGACGCGGAACGACGGATCTTCGGCCGCCAGGCGGTTGAGCGCGAGGCCCATCTTTTCCTGGTCGCCCTTGGACTTCGGCTCGATCGCGATCTGGATAACCGGCTCCGGGAATTCCATGCGCTCGAGAACGACCGGCTTCAGCGGATCGCAGAGCGTGTCACCCGTCGTGGTTTCCTTGAGGCCGGCGAGAGCAACGATGTCGCCTGCGAAGGCTTCTTCGATGTCTTCACGCGAGTTCGAGTGCATCTGCAGCATACGGCCGACGCGCTCGCGCTTGTCCTTGACCGTGTTCATGACCGACGAGCCCTTTTCGAGCTTGCCCGAGTAGATGCGGGCGAAGGTCAGCGAGCCGACGAAGGGGTCGTTCATGATCTTGAACGCGAGCATCGCGAGCGGCTCGGCATCGTCAGCATGACGCTCGATTTCAGCTTCGGTCTTGACGTCGATGCCCTTGATGGCCGGAATATCGACCGGCGACGGCAGGTAGTCGACGACGGCGTCGAGAAGCGGCTGAACGCCCTTGTTCTTGAACGCGGTGCCGCAGAACATCGGGTGGAACTTCACGTCGATGGTGCCGCGGCGAACGAGTTCGCGGATCTTGTCGTTCGAGGGCATGTTGCCTTCGAGGTAGGCCTCCATCGCGGCTTCGTCGATCTCGACAACGGTCTCGATCAGCTTTTCGCGATATTCTTCGGCCTTATCCTTCAAGTCGTCCGGGATCTCGACGACGTCCCACTGGGCGCCGAGCGATTCATCGCGCCAGACAAGAGCGTTCATCTCGATCAGGTCGACGACGCCCTTGAAGTCGCTTTCAGCGCCGATCGGCAATTGCATGACGACGGCGGTCGCTCCGAGACGGGTCTTGATCATTTCGACCGAGCGGTAGAAGTCGGCGCCGGTCTTGTCCATCTTGTTGCAGAAGATCATGCGCGGAACATGATACTTCTCAGCCTGACGCCAGACGGTTTCCGTCTGCGGCTCAACGCCGGCGTTGGCGTCGAGCAGCGCGATGGCGCCGTCGAGAACGCGCAGCGAACGCTCGACTTCGATGGTGAAGTCAACGTGGCCGGGGGTGTCGATGATGTTGAAGCGGCGGGTCTTGCCGTCGCGACCCTTCCAGAAGGTCGTCGTAGCAGCGGACGTGATGGTGATGCCGCGTTCCTGCTCCTGCTCCATCCAGTCCATGGTAGCGGCGCCGTCGTGGACTTCGCCGATCTTGTGGGACTTGCCGGTGTAGTAGAGGATGCGCTCGGTCGTCGTGGTCTTGCCAGCGTCGATGTGCGCCATGATACCGAAGTTACGGTAGTCTTCGATTTTATATTCGCGTGCCATAGTGGACTGCCTCTCGAGACGTTCGCGCCAGAATTACCAGCGATAATGCGAGAACGCACGGTTGGCATCAGCCATCTTGTGCGTGTCTTCGCGCTTCTTCACGGCGCTACCACGGTTGTTCGCTGCGTCCATGAGTTCGCCGCAGAGGCGATCGACCATGGTCGTTTCGTTACGCTTGCGTGCGGCCGCAATCAGCCAACGGATGGCGAGGGCCTGGCGACGCTCCGGACGAACATCGACCGGAACCTGGTAAGTAGCACCACCGACGCGGCGCGAACGCACTTCAACGTGCGGCGCAATGTTGTCGAGCGCGGAATGGAATACGGTGATCGGCTCCTGCTTCAGCTTAGCCTGGACCGCATCGAATGCGCCGTAAACAATGCTTTCCGCTACGGACTTCTTGCCGTGCAGCATGATTGCGTTCATGAATTTCGTGACAACCAGATCACCGAACTTCGGATCCGGGTTGATCTCACGCTTTTCTGCTCTATGACGTCGGGACATACTTTTCGTCTCTTTAACTGTTTCAGCGCTTTACCACGCGGAGGACCTCGCGCAGCGCCAGGATTTTCAAAACCGAATTACTTCGGACGCTTCGCACCGTACTTCGAACGGCGCTGCTTGCGGTTCTTAACGCCCTGCGTATCGAGAACGCCACGGATGATGTGGTAACGAACACCCGGAAGGTCCTTAACACGGCCGCCGCGGATCATAACAACCGAGTGTTCCTGAAGGTTGTGACCTTCACCCGGAATGTAGCCGATGACTTCAAAGCCGTTCGTCAGACGAATCTTGGCAACCTTACGGAGAGCCGAGTTCGGCTTCTTCGGGGTCGTCGTGTAAACGCGGGTGCAAACGCCACGCTTCTGCGGGTTTTCCTGCAGAGCAGGAACCTTGTTGCGCTTTACCTGTGCCTGACGAGGCTTGCGGATCAGCTGGTTTACGGTAGGCATATACCCATCCCTTGCAAAATCTTGTCACGTTACCCTTGCGGGCGGATCGTTGCCGTCGCCGGCAGTTTCGAACGCCTCATGAAATGCGCAAAACAGGGGCCGATCCGCCTTTCCGCAGATGGCCCCAAATAAAGCAGAGGACGCACTATCGTGCGCGTCGTGCGTGCAGCATTGTAGTCGTCAGCGTGCGTTTCGAACCTTGTTTGAGGCGAACTCCAGAACGCGACGTTCCGAACCAGCCAGCCTCACATGGGCTCCGATGCGGCGGGGTGTACTGATTTCAAAGCCAACAGTCAAGGGCAATTAAGAAATATTCTATCGCCCGCAGGCCTGACATGCCTGCAAAACCAGGCTTTTGCACATGGTTTCGCACCCGGCGCTCGCCTCTTTGACCCTTCAGCAGCCGGAGTGTCCGACAGGGTTAAGGAATCGGCAACCACTTTGTGGGGGTTTTCCACCGTCTTCGAGTCGGCCGCCCGAGATGCGCTCCGGCTGCGCCGCATTTCCATCGCCTTGGACAAAAAAGGGCGCTAAGGTCGCGCCCGCCAAACGAAAGGAAACAAAATGGCCGTCACCCCAGACAACGACAATGCCCCGGACGAACCGATGGTGTTCATCATCATCGGCAAGGCCTATGAGACCGACGGCGACGAAGACGGCGTGGACATTCACGTGATGCTCAAGGCGCCCGACGACGATACCGCCGTTCGCGAAGCACTGAACGCCCTTGCCGAAGAGGGTTTTCTCGAGGCCGATCTGGACCAGATCGGCACCCTGACCGAGGTGCCGAGCGAAGAACCTCATGCCTCCGCCTACCAAGGCGCACTCGAAGGCGAAGTGGCGATCATCCGCTTCAGTTGAGCTTTACGGGCAAGCGACCTTCGCCCTCGCCGCTTGCGCGCGGGCCGCACCTCCCCAAGAGAAGAAGCCGCCGAGAGCGATCTCGGCGGCTTCTTCTTTGTCTGGACAGAGGGCGGAAGCCCGCCCTCCCCCGTTTATTCGGCTGCTGCGTTCTCGTTGGCGAGATCGGCCAGCATCGGCGTTGCGGCCTCCGCACCCGTGCCGCGACGACGCTCTTCCAGGATCATTTCGTCGCGCGCGGTTGCGATGCGGCGAATCTGGGTCATCGTGCCACCGGTACCGGCCGGGATCAGACGGCCGACGATGACGTTTTCCTTCAGGCCCTGCAGGCCGTCCGTTTTGCCGGCGATCGCCGCTTCGGTCAGGACCTTGGTGGTTTCCTGGAACGAAGCTGCCGAGATGAAGGACGGTGTCTGCAGCGACGCCTTGGTGATGCCAAGCAGGACCGGATCGCCGTATGCCGGCTTCTTGCCCTGTTCGATCAGGCTGTCATTGACGTCTTCGAGCTCGATACGATCGACGTTGTCACCGACGATGTAGGTCGAGTCGCCGGCATCGGTGATTTCCACCTTCTGCAGCATCTGGCGAACGATGACTTCGATGTGCTTATCGTTGATCACAACGCCCTGCAGTCGGTAGACTTCCTGGATTTCGTTGACCAGGTAGGAAGCAAGTGCTTCCACGCCCTTGATCGCCAGAATGTCGTGCGGCGCTGGGTTGCCATCGAGGATGTAGTCGCCCTTTTCGATGTAGTCGCCGTCCTGAAGATGGAAGGGCTTGCCCTTCGGGATCAGGTACTCGACCGGCTCGACACCGTCTTCCGCCGGCTCGATCAGAACGCGACGCTTGTTCTTGTAGTCGCGGCCGAAGCGAACGGTACCATCGATCTCGGCGATAATGGCGTGATCCTTCGGACGACGTGCTTCGAACAGTTCGGCAACGCGCGGCAGACCACCGGTGATGTCCTTGGTCTTGGCGCTTTCGAGCGGCGAACGGGCGAGAACGTCACCCTGGCTTACCTTCTGGCCGGGTTCGACCGAGAGGATCGCGTCAACCGAGAGCATGAACCGGGCTTCGCCGCCGCGCGACAGCTTGGCAACTGCACCGTTCTTGTCCTTGATAACGATCGCCGGCTTGAGATCCGAGCCGCGCGGCGTCGAACGCCAGTCGATAACCTGACGCTTGGTGATGCCGGTGGATTCGTCGGTCGCTTCGAGCACCGAGATGCCGTCGACGACGTCTTCGAAGTGAACGGTACCCTCCACTTCCGTCATCATCGGACGGGTGTAGGGATCCCACTCGGCGAGACGCTGACCGCGCTTCACCTTGTCGCCATCGTCGACGAGGATCTTCGAACCATAGGCAACGCGCTGCGAAGAACGCTCTACGCCGCGCTCGTCGAGGATCTGGATCGCCATGTTGCGGCCCATCGCGACGAGAACGCCCTCCGAGTTGCGCAGCATGTTGCGGTTCTTGATCTGGATCGTACCTTCGTAGGACGCTTCCAGGAACGACTGGTCGACCACGGTCGCGGTACCGCCCAAGTGGAAGGTACGCATGGTGAGCTGGGTGCCGGGCTCACCGATCGACTGAGCTGCAATAACGCCAACCGCTTCGCCCATGTTGACCGGCGTACCACGCGCCAGGTCGCGACCGTAGCAGACGCCGCAGACGCCAGTCTGGATTTCGCAGGTCAGCGCCGAGCGGATACGGATCGACTGGATGCCAGCCTTCTCGATCTCGATGACATCTGCCTCAAGGATCATCTTGCCGGCATCGACGATGCGAGCGCCGGTCACCGGGTGATCGATATCGTCCAGGGCCGTGCGGCCGAGGATACGTGCACCGAGCGATGCCACGACCTGACCGGCATCGACGATGGCCGTCATGGTCAGACCCTTGTCGGTACCGCAGTCGACGGAGTTGACGATGCAATCCTGCGCCACGTCGACGAGACGGCGGGTCAGGTAACCGGAGTTCGCGGTCTTCAAGGCGGTGTCTGCAAGACCCTTACGGGCGCCGTGCGTCGAGTTGAAGTACTCGTTCACGGTCAGGCCTTCCTTGAAGTTCGAGATGATCGGCGTCTCGATGATTTCACCCGACGGCTTGGCCATCAGGCCGCGCATACCGCCCAGCTGACGCATCTGGTTCGGAGAACCACGAGCACCCGAGTGCGACATCATGTAGATCGAGTTCATCGGTTTCTGGCGACCATTGTCGTCGAACTCGACCGCCTTGATGCGTGCCATCATCTCGTCGGCGACCTTTTCCGTCGCCTTGCCCCAGGCATCGACAACCTTGTTGTACTTCTCGCCCTGGGTGATGAGACCGTCGTTGTACTGCTGCTCGTATTCCTTCACCAGCGCTTCGGTGTCACCGACGATCTTCGCCTTGGTGTCCGGAATGACCATGTCGTCCTTGCCGAACGAAATGCCGGCGCGGCAGGCATGGGCGAAGCCGAGCTGCATGATGCGGTCGCAGAAGATGACCGTGTCCTTCTGGCCGCAATGACGGTAGACCGTGTCGATCATCTTGGAGATGTTCTTCTTGGTCATTTCCTGGTTGCAGATGTCGAACGGAATGTTCGAGTTCTTCGGCAGCAGTTCGCCGATGATCATGCGGCCAGGCGTCGTTTCGTAGATCTTCGAAACCGGATTGCCCTCGGCGTCGACGGTCTTGTAGCGACCGCGGATCTTGGCGTGCAGCGTCACAGCCTTGGTTTCGAGCGCATGATGCAGCTCGCCCATGTCCGAGAACGCCATGCCTTCGCCCGGCTCGTTCTGGTTCAGGATCGACAAGTAGTAGAGACCGAGAACCATGTCCTGCGACGGAACGATGATCGGCGCGCCGTTTGCCGGGTGCAAAATGTTGTTCGTCGACATCATCAGCACGCGGGCTTCGAGCTGCGCTTCGAGCGACAACGGCACGTGAACGGCCATCTGGTCGCCGTCGAAGTCGGCGTTGAAGGCCGTGCAGACGAGCGGGTGCAGCTGGATCGCCTTGCCTTCGACGAGCGTCGGTTCGAAGGCCTGGATGCCCAGGCGGTGCAGCGTCGGCGCACGGTTCAGCAGAACCGGATGCTCGCGGATGACCTCGTCGAGGATATCCCAGACTTCGGGCTTTTCCTTCTCGACGAGCTTCTTGGCCTGCTTCACCGTCGAGGAGAAGCCCTTGGCGTCAAGCCGCGCATAGATGAACGGCTTGAACAGCTCGAGTGCCATCTTCTTCGGAAGACCGCACTGATGCAGCTTCAGTTCCGGACCGGTCACGATGACCGAACGGCCGGAATAGTCGACGCGCTTGCCGAGCAGGTTCTGACGGAAGCGGCCCTGCTTGCCCTTCAGCATGTCGGACAGCGACTTCAGCGGGCGCTTGTTGGCGCCGGTGATGACGCGGCCGCGACGGCCGTTGTCGAACAGCGCATCGACAGATTCCTGCAGCATGCGCTTTTCGTTGCGGATGATGATGCCCGGAGCACGCAGTTCGATCAGGCGCTTCAGACGGTTATTACGGTTGATGACGCGGCGATAGAGATCGTTCAAATCCGACGTCGCGAAACGGCCGCCGTCGAGGGGGACGAGCGGACGCAGATCCGGCGGGATCACCGGAACGACCTTCATGATCATCCATTCCGGCCGGTTACCGGATTCCATGAAGTTTTCGACGATCTTCAGCCGCTTCATCAGCTTCTTCTGCTTCAGATCCGAGGTCGTCTCCGCGAGCTCGGTGCGCAGATCGCCGGCGATCTTCTCCAGGTTCATCGAAGCGAGCATTTCATAGATCGCTTCAGCGCCGATCATGGCGGTGAACTGATCTTCGCCGAACTCATCGACGGCGAGCATGTAGTCTTCTTCGCTGAGAAGCTGATTTTCCTTCAGCGACGTCAGACCGGGCTCGGTGACAATGTAGTTCTCGAAGTACAGAACGCGCTCGACATCCTTCAGCGTCATGTCGAGCAGCGTCGCGATGCGGCTCGGCAGGGACTTCAGGAACCAGATATGGGCAACCGGAGCAGCGAGCTCGATATGGCCCATGCGCTCACGGCGAACGCGCGACAGCGTGACTTCGACGCCGCACTTTTCGCAGATGATGCCCTTGTACTTCATGCGCTTGTACTTGCCGCACAGGCACTCGTAGTCCTTGATCGGGCCAAAGATGCGCGCGCAGAACAGACCGTCGCGTTCCGGCTTGAACGTGCGGTAGTTGATCGTCTCCGGTTTCTTGATCTCACCGTAAGACCAGGAAAGAATCTTCTCCGGCGACGCGATCGAAATCCGGATGGAATCGAAGGTCTGTGCAGGCACCTGCGGATTGAAAAGATTCATGACCTCTTGGTTCATGCCTGTCTCCTTTACGGGCTTTACGCCCTGAGCTTGGCGAGGGTGCCGACAAATCCCGGGCGCCGGCCCCTGCCCCTTAAACAGCTAAAACCGCATTGGCTGCGGCTCTGTTCCTTCCGAAGACTGAGCGTCTCCAGGCGGAAACGGTGCGCGCCGCATCGCGGCACGCACCTTGGGTCTCTTTACTCGGCTGCGTGCGGCAACTGTGCCGCGCCAGCCTCGTCGACCTTCGAGTTTTCGAGCTCGACCGAAAGGCCCAGCGAGCGCATTTCCTTGACGAGAACGTTGAAGCTCTCCGGAATGCCCGCCTCGAAGGTGTCGTCGCCACGGACGATCGCTTCGTAGACCTTGGTACGACCAGCGACGTCGTCCGACTTGACCGTCAGCATCTCCTGCAGGGTGTAGGCCGCGCCGTAAGCTTCCAGCGCCCAGACCTCCATTTCCCCGAAGCGCTGACCGCCGAACTGCGCCTTACCGCCCAGCGGCTGCTGGGTGACGAGCGAGTACGGTCCGATCGAACGGGCGTGGATCTTGTCGTCGACCAGGTGGTTGAGCTTCAGCATGTAGATGTAGCCCACGGTCACCTGGCGGTCGAACTGATCGCCGGTACGGCCGTCGTAGAGCGTCGACTGGCCGGTCACCTTGAGGCCGGCCTTGGCCAGCATCTCGTTGACGTCGGCTTCGACTGCACCGTCGAAGACCGGAGTCGCGATCGACACGCCGCGGCGGGTCTGCTCGGCCAGGCGCACGATCGACTCGTCGTCGTACTGCTTGATCGGCTCGCCCTTCGGACCGGATCCGATGACATCGTCGATGGTCGCGCGCAGCGGCTTGATGTCGCCACTCTCGTGGTAGGCATCGAGCATCGCGCCGATCTTCTTGCCCATGCCGGCGCAAGCCCAGCCGAGATGGGTTTCGAGGATCTGGCCGACGTTCATGCGCGACGGAACGCCGAGCGGGTTCAGAACGACGTCGACATGCGTGCCGTCTTCCAGGAACGGCATGTCTTCGATCGGCACGATACGCGACACGACACCCTTGTTGCCGTGACGGCCGGCCATCTTGTCGCCCGGCTGGATCTTGCGCTTAACAGCAACGAAGACCTTGACCATCTTCATGACGCCCGGAGGCATTTCGTCGCCACGCTGGACCTTTTCGACCTTGTCCATGAAGCGCTGCTCAAGGCGCGACTTGGACTCGTCGTACTGGGCGCGCAGAGCTTCGATCTCGCCCTGAGCCTTTTCGTCTTCGACGGCGAACATCCACCACTGCGAGCGGGGGTATTCACTGACGACGAGGTTCGAAAGCTCGGTGCCCTTCTTGAAGCCCTTCGGGCCGGCAACGGCCGTATGGCCGCGCAGCATGTCGACGAGACGTGCGTAGACGTTGCGATCGAGGATCGCCTGCTCGTCGTCGCGGTCCTTGGCGAGGCGTTCGATTTCCTCGCGCTCGATCGCCATCGCGCGCTCGTCCTTTTCAACGCCGTGGCGGTTGAAGACGCGAACTTCGACGACGGTACCGAAGGTGCCCGGAGGCATGCGCATCGAGGTGTCGCGGACGTCGGAGGCCTTTTCACCGAAGATGGCGCGCAGAAGCTTTTCTTCCGGCGTCATCGGGCTTTCGCCCTTCGGCGTGATCTTGCCGACGAGGATGTCACCCGGCTGAACCTCAGCACCGATATAAACGATACCGGCCTCGTCGAGGTTGCGCAGCGCTTCTTCCGAAACGTTCGGAATGTCGCGGGTGATTTCTTCCGGCCCCAGCTTGGTGTCGCGCGCCATCACTTCGAATTCTTCGATGTGGATGGAGGTGAACACGTCGTCGCGCACGATCCGCTCGGAGAGCAGGATCGAGTCTTCGTAGTTGTAGCCGTTCCACGGCATGAACGCGACGAGCGCGTTGCGGCCGAGAGCCAGGTCACCGAGGTCGGTCGATGGACCGTCAGCGATGATGTCGCCCTTGTTCAGGACGTCGCCGACGGTCACCAGCGGGCGCTGGTTGACGCAGGTGTTCTGGTTCGAACGCTGGAACTTCTGCAGACGATAGATATCGACGCCCGACTTCGACGGATCGAGGTCTTCGGTGGCGCGGATAACGATACGGGTCGCGTCAACCTGGTCGACGACGCCGCCACGACGGGCTGCAATCGCCGCGCCGGAGTCGCGGGCAACGACCGGCTCCATGCCGGTACCGACGAACGGTGCTTCGGCGCGCAGCAGCGGCACGGCCTGACGCTGCATGTTCGAGCCCATCAGTGCGCGGTTGGCGTCGTCGTTCTCGAGGAACGGGATGAGCGCGGCTGCGACCGAAACGAGCTGCTTCGGCGAAACGTCCATCAGATTGATGTTGTCGCGCGGCGCCAGCATAACTTCGCCGGCGTGACGGCAAACGACGAACTCTTCAGCGAAGGAGCCATCACCCTCGAGAACCGAGTTTGCCTGGGCAACGTGATACTTCGCCTCTTCCATCGCCGAGAGATAGACGACGTCGTTCGTCACCTTGCCGTCGACGATCTTGCGGTACGGGCTTTCGATGAATCCGTACTTGTTGACGCGGGCGAAGGTTGCGAGCGAGTTGATCAGACCGATGTTCGGGCCTTCCGGCGTTTCGATCGGGCAAATACGGCCGTAGTGGGTCGGGTGAACGTCGCGGACTTCGAAGCCGGCGCGCTCGCGGGTCAGACCACCCGGGCCAAGTGCCGAGAGACGGCGCTTGTGGGTGATTTCCGAAAGCGGGTTCACCTGGTCCATGAACTGCGACAGCTGCGAGGAGCCGAAGAATTCGCGAACGGCAGCAGCGGCCGGCTTCGCGTTGATCAGATCCTGCGGCATGACCGTGTCGATCTCGATCGAGGACATGCGTTCCTTGATCGCACGCTCCATGCGGAGCAGGCCGAGACGGTACTGGTTCTCCATGAGCTCGCCGACCGAACGAACACGGCGGTTGCCGAGGTTGTCGATGTCGTCGATCTCGCCCTTGCCGTCGCGCAGCTCGACCAGCATCTTGACGACCGCCAAGATGTCCTCCTTGCGCAGGATGCGCACGGTGTCGGCGACTTCGAGGTCGAGGCGCATGTTCATCTTGACGCGACCGACGGCCGAAAGGTCGTAGCGCTCGGCATCGAAGAACAGCGTGTTGAACATGGCTTCCGCGGAATCCATGGTCGGCGGTTCACCCGGACGCATCACGCGATAGATGTCGAACAGGGCGTCCTGACGGTTCTCGTTCTTGTCGGCCGCGAGCGTGTTGCGGATGTAGGCACCGACATTGATATGGTCGATGTCGAGAACCGGGATCTCGTCGAAACCGGCCGAGAGGATGACCGGAAGGGTCTTCTCGTCGATCTCGTCGCCGGCCTCGAGGTAGATCTCACCGGTGGCGAAATTGACGACGTCTTCGGCAAGGTAGTTGCCGTAGAGATCATCGTCGGTCGCCTTGAGCGCCTTCAGGCCCTTTTCCTGCAACTGACGGAGCAGGCGCGGGGTCAGCTTCTTGCCGGCCTCGACAACGACTTCGCCGGTGTCGGCGTCGATCATGTCGGTGATGGCCTTCTGGCCCTTGAGCGCATCCGGTTGGAACGGCACGCGCCAGCCTTCGCCGTCGCGCTGGTAGAGCGACTTCGTGTAGAAGGTGTCGAGGATTTCCTCGCCGTCCATGCCGAGCGCCATCAGCAGCGACGTCACCGGAATCTTGCGGCGGCGGTCGATACGGGCATGCACGATGTCCTTGGCGTCGAACTCGATGTCGAGCCAGGAGCCGCGGTAAGGAATGACGCGAGCTGCGAAGAGCAGCTTGCCCGACGAGTGGCTCTTGCCCTTGTCGTGATCGAAGAAGACGCCCGGCGAACGGTGCATCTGCGAAACGATGACGCGCTCGGTGCCGTTGACGATGAAGGTACCGTTGTCGGTCATGAGCGGCATGTCGCCCATGTAGACGTTCTGTTCCTTGATGTCCTTGATCGACTTCGCGCCGGTATCCTCGTCAATATCGAACACGATGAGACGCAGCGTCACCTTGAGCGGCGCTGCGTAGGTCAGATCGCGCTGACGGCATTCTTCGACGTCGAACTTCGGCGGCTCGAATTCGTAGGACACGAACTCCAGCATCGATGCGCCCGAGAAATCCTTGATCGGGAAAACGGACTTGAAAACAGCTTGGAGCCCTTCGTCAGGGCGACCGCCCTTGGGCTCTTCAACCATCAGAAACTGGTCGTAGGACGCCTTCTGAACCTCGATGAGGTTCGGCATTTCTGCGACTTCTGGAATTTTACCAAAAAACTTGCGTACGCGCCTGCGACCGTTAAACGAAAGGGTCTGAGCCATCGTCGCTCCTTGTCAATCTTGCATCCGGGCCTGCAACGGACGGGAACCGATGGCCAGTCGATCCCGTCAATCAATGAGTAGTCCAATCTCGTCCAGCTAACGAAAAACGCTCAGCGCGGATTGCTGTGCTGCCTTCCGTTCGAGACCATCCTCTTGAAGAACCCATTACCCAAAAGCCGTTTTTCGACAGGCTTTTGGGTAATATGTTCTAAAAACGGTCAAAGAGAGGCGGCCTGAAAAGGCCACCTCCCCTTGCATGTAGCCGAATTACTTGACGTCAACCTTGGCGCCAGCTTCTTCGAGCTTCTTCTTGAGGTCGGCAGCTTCAGCCTTGGAAACTGCTTCCTTGACCGGCTTCGGAGCGCCTTCGACCAGGTCCTTGGCTTCCTTGAGGCCGAGGCCGGTGATGCCGCGAACTTCCTTGATGACGTTGATCTTGTTGGCGCCAGCGTCAACGAGGATTACGTCAAACTCGGTCTTTTCTTCTTCAGCAGCAGCAGCAGCACCGCCGGCAGCGCCGCCAGCAGCAGCAACAGCTACCGGAGCAGCAGCCGAAACGCCCCACTTCTCTTCGAGCATCTTGGAGAGCTCAGCAGCTTCCAGGACGGTGAGCGAGGAGAGGTCTTCAACGATCTTTGCGAGATCAGCCATTTTACTTTTCCTTTTGTTCGGTTCGAACTGGTTTTAAATACAACAGCGAAAATCCGCCTTAGGCGGCTTCGTCCTTCTTGGCATAGGCCGAGAACACGCGAGCAAGCTGGCTTGCCGGTGCCTGAACAACCGTTGCGACGCGGGTTGCCGGGGCATTGAGAAGGCCCAGCAGCTTTGCGCGCAGCTCGTCGAGCGAAGGCAGGGTCGCGAGCGACTTGACTGCTTCGGCGTTGAGCGTGGTCGTGCCCATGGCGCCACCGAGAACAACGAGCTTGTCGTTGGTCTTGGCGAAATCCATGACAACCTTAGGAGCCGTGATCGGGTCTTGGCTGTATGCAATCAGCGTCTGACCCTTGAAGAGATTGCTCATCCCTTCCGACTCGGTGCCCTGAAGAGCGATCTTGGCCAGGCGGTTTTTCGCGACTTTGACGGTGCCGCCAGCAGCGCGCATCTTCGAACGGAAGTCGTTCATCTGCGCAACTGTGACACCAGCATAGTGGGCCACGACAACCGAACCGGAAGCCTTGAAGACTTCGTTCAGCTCCGTGACGAATTCGCGTTTTTCCGCTCTTTCCACTGTCTGTCTCCAGTTGACAGGGTTGCAATAATGCCCCCCTGCCGGGTTTGCCTTTGTCACCCGAGATCGAGCTCGATCCCTGATAACGCTTAAGGATCCTGTCCCTTGGCGTTCCCGGGAGAGCCGGGTCTGACACAAGGCAAGCGAGGTTCGAACCGAATTTCGACGCCTCCGGCGCCATGGTGAAATTCAGATCTTACCCGTCTCATGCAGGCCGAAGTGATTAAGGTAGAACCACCCGCAATCTCGGACAGGAGTTCCGGACTTGACATCCGGAATTCCCGGCCCCGAAGGACCGGGAATTTGTGTGCCGGGCCGAAGCCCGAAAACAATTAGGCGACGCTGAGCGTGGCCGGGTCGATCTTGAGGCCCGGGCCCATGGTCGACGAAATCGCGACGCGCTTGACGTAGTTGCCCTTGGCGCCGGTCGGCTTCGCCTTGATCACGGCGTCAGCGAAAGCGCGGATGTTTTCTTCCAGCGCCTTGGCATCGAAGGATGCCTTGCCAACGCCGGCGTGAACGATACCAGCCTTCTCGACGCGGAACTCGACAGCGCCGCCCTTGGATGCCTTGACGGCACCGGCAACGTCCATCGTAACCGTGCCGACCTTCGGGTTCGGCATCATGCCGCGCGGGCCGAGAACCTTACCGAGACGACCGACGAGCGGCATCATGTCCGGGGTGGCGATGCAGCGATCGAAATCGATCTTGCCGCCCTGGACGATTTCGACGAGTTCCTCCGCGCCGACAACGTCAGCACCGGCAGCCTTGGCTTCGTCAGCCTTGGCGCCACGGGCGAAAACAGCGACGCGAACCGAGCGGCCGGTGCCGTTCGGCAGGTTGACAACGCCACGAACCATCTGGTCGGCATGGCGCGGGTCAACGCCGAGGTTCATCGCGACTTCGATGGTCTCGTCGAACTTGGCGGTCGCACGTTCCTTGACCAGCGATACGGCTTCGGTGAGGCCGTAGATCTTCGCCGGATCGATGCCCTCGCGGGACTTCTGTACACGCTTTGCAATCTTCGCCATGGTCTTAGCCTACCACTTCCAGGCCCATAGCGCGGGCAGAGCCCTCGACCATAGCCATTGCGCCTTCGATATCGGCAGCGTTGAGATCCTTCATCTTGGCTTCGGCGATCGACTTGATCTGAGCCTTGGTGAGCTTGCCAGCGGAAGCGCCCTTACCCGGGGTCTTCGAGCCGGACTGGATCTTTGCTTCCTTCTTCAGGAAGTAGCTGACCGGCGGCTGCTTCATGACGAAGGTGAAGGACTTGTCCTGGTAATAGGTGATGACGACCGGGATCGGCATACCCTTTTCCATTTCCTGCGTGGCGGCGTTGAACGCCTTGCAGAATTCCATGATGTTAATGCCACGCTGACCGAGCGCAGGACCGATCGGCGGGGACGGATTGGCCGACCCAGCCTTCACCTGCAGCTTGAGCTGGCCTGCAACTTTCTTAGCCATTTCTCTCTGCCTTTTCTAAAACCCTCTCGCGACGGATCGCTCCAAGGATCGATTGCGCCGGCTTCCCGGCTTTTGCCGACCACGGGGAGATCGGCGGCTGCGGTTGCGTGGTGCGGAACATCCGACCCGGCTAAGGCCGGCCTCCTTCCACGCGCATGCGGATTTCTCCGCCAGAACGGGTCGTAACCCGCCCTATCTCTTGAGATCTTCTCAGACCTTCTCGACCTGACCGTATTCCAGTTCGACCGGCGTCGCGCGACCGAAGATCGACACCTCGACCTTGAGGCGCGAACGCTCTTCGTCGACGTCCTGAACGACGCCGTTGAACGAGGCGAACGGACCGTCGGAGACGCGAACCTGCTCGCCGATCTCGAACGAAACCGACGGCTTCGGCCGTTCGACGCCGTCCTGCACCTGGCCGAGAATGCGCTCGGCCTCATGATCCGGAATCGGAACCGGCTTGCTGTCGGTACCGAGGAAACCCGTCACCTTCGGCGTGTTCTTGATAAGGTGGAATGCCTCATCCGTCAGGTTGGCACGAACCAGAACGTAGCCCGGGAAGAACTTGCGCTCGGCGTCGACCTTGCGGCCACGACGCACTTCGACAACCTTCTCGGTCGGCACGAGAATCTTCTCGAACAGATGCTCGAGGCCCTTCTGCTTGGCCTTTTCCTCGATCGATTCAGCGACCTTCTTTTCGAAGTTCGAATAGGCGTGAACAATGTACCAGCGCGCAGCCATGCTACCCTCCACCCAATCAAGCGCCAACGTTGAGGACGAGGCCGATCAGCCATCCCATCAACTGGTCCGCAGCAAAGAAGAAGGCAGCGGCAAAAAAGACCATGACAAAAACCATCAGCGTCGAGATCATCGTCTCGCGCCGAGAGGGCCAAGTCACTTTCGACGTCTCGGAGCGAACCTGCTGCAGAAACGTTACCGGATTCGTTTTGGATGCCATGTAATGCTCACGCCATTACGGCGCGTAAAGCCGATGATTCAGCCCCACGCACCGCGTGTCTGTTTGGACCCTACATAAAGACCGATTCTGAAAACCACAAGAGCCAATCAGTCTTTTTTGTGAATTTCGTCAGCCGGGTAACCGGCCCTTAAACTTACTCTGCCGAACCCTCAACCTTTATGCAAGTGTCGAGGAGAATGGCAGGGGCAGAGGGGCTCGAACCCCCGACCTGCGGTTTTGGAGACCGCCGCTCTACCAACTGAGCTATACCCCTATTCAGCGGCGCCTTCGTCCAACGACGCGTCACCGCCTCAAGTCAGCGGCTTCATATTCAGTTTGCCGGAGGATGACAAGCATCTTTCACCGAAGAAGCGAAAAAATCCTCATCGGAACGTATCCGGCCTTACCCTCCCGCCTACAGGCTCGAAGAAGGGGCGCAAGTTATTGCCGTGCCAATCGGAATTTTCCACAGGCGCAGAACCAAAGGAGCCGCTACCCTGCCGGCAATTGGCTGGAACCGAATCAATGTCGCGCATCGCGCTGGTCGATACGATCCCTGCTGGCCATCGCTCTTCGAAGAACGAGCCATGGCCGTAACCACCCTGCTCTTCCCTTTCGTCAGCGAGATCCACCACATCGGCAGCACGGCAGTACCGGGACTGGCGGCGAAGCCGAAGATCGATATCGATGTCGTCGTCTCGGATCAAAGGATGGTGGCGGAAATGAGCGCGCGCCTTCGTAGCGCCGGCTACACCTTTCACGGCGATCCGTACGCATGCAACCTCTGGACCTTCACCGCCGACACGCGCCCCTGTGGCACGCGCCTCTATCTCTGCGAAACCGGCAACGCCGCGCATGCGGCACGCCTCCTGTTCCGCGATGCGCTTCGCGAGCACCAGGATCTCGCCCGCCGTTACGACACGCTGAAGCGGCGGCTCGCAAGGGAGGCGAAGGGAGACTGGGATATCTACACCAATGGGAAGCGCGGCTTCATCAATGAAGTCCTGGCACTGGCGGCAACGAAAAAGGGCCCCGCTGTCGCCAGCGGGGCCCTCTGAAGAACTGTAACCCTAGGGATTACTCGACGATCGAGGCAACGATGCCGGCGCCGCGTGCAAATCGCGCTTGCGCGCCATTTGCACATCTTTGCTGCCGTCGGCAGCTTACGGCATCGCCCTTCCGATCGTTACTCGACGATCGAAGCAACGATGCCGGCGCCGACGGTACGGCCGCCTTCGCGGATCGCGAAGCGCAGCTTTTCTTCCATCGCGATCGGAACGATCAGTTCGACGTCAACGGTGACGTTGTCGCCCGGCATGACCATTTCCGTGCCTTCCGGCAGCGTCACGATGCCCGTCACGTCCGTCGTGCGGAAGTAGAACTGCGGACGGTAGTTCGTGAAGAACGGCGTATGACGGCCGCCTTCTTCCTTCGTCAGGATGTAGGCTTCGGCCTTGAACTTCTTGTGCGGCTTGACCGAACCCGGCTTGCACAGGATCTGGCCACGCTCGACGCCGTTGCGGTCGACACCGCGCAGCAGCGCACCGATGTTGTCGCCGGCCTGGCCCTGGTCGAGCAGCTTGCGGAACATTTCAACGCCCGTGCAGGTCGTCTTCGTCGTCGGACGGATGCCGACGATTTCGATTTCTTCGCCGACCTTGACGATGCCGCGCTCAACGCGACCGGTCACAACCGTACCGCGGCCCGAGATCGAAAACACGTCTTCGATCGGCATCAGGAACGGCTGGTCGATCGGACGCTCCGGCGTCGGGATGTAGGCGTCAACCGCTGCCATCAGCTCGCGGATCGCGTCTTCGCCGATCTTCTTGTCCGAATCTTCCAGAGCGGCAAGCGCCGAGCCCTTGATGATCGGAATGTCGTCGCCCGGGAATTCGTAGGACGACAGAAGTTCGCGAACTTCCAGCTCGACGAGCTCGAGAAGCTCGGCGTCGTCAACCTGGTCGACCTTGTTGAGGAACACGACGATCGCCGGAACGCCGACCTGGCGGGCGAGCAGGATGTGCTCGCGGGTCTGCGGCATCGGGCCGTCAGCGGCCGAGCAAACCAGGATCGCGCCGTCCATCTGTGCAGCACCGGTGATCATGTTCTTGACGTAGTCGGCGTGGCCGGGGCAGTCAACGTGAGCGTAGTGACGGTTGGCCGTCTCATACTCGACGTGCGCCGTCGAAATCGTGATACCACGGGCCTTTTCTTCCGGAGCGGCGTCGATTTGGTCATACGCCTTGAACTCGCCGAAGTACTTCGTGATCGCTGCCGTCAGCGACGTCTTGCCATGGTCAACGTGGCCAATCGTGCCAATGTTAACGTGCGGCTTGTTGCGCTCAAATTTGCTCTTTGCCATGGGTACGTTTCCTGTGGTCAAGTATGAATGATCAGCCGGCAGGGCCGGTTTGTGGAGCCGTTTAAGGGTTTCAGGGGATTTGCGCAAGACTTAATTGCGTACGCCCGGACCGGTCGCCGACGGCCTTTTCCTATCGAAATGTAAGAACGGTGAAGCGCCGACGCAAGACCGGGCATCTGCGAATCACGGATCGCCAGCCAAGCAAGATAAACAATGGCTTATCACGAGGCGCTGAGGCATCGATTTAATTGGAGATTTGGAGAGAATTCGCTGCTGGAGCGGGTAGCGGGAATCGAACCCGCGTATTCAGCTTGGAAGGCTTCGAGAACTCTTAATAAAAACAGGGCAGCGTGTCACTAGGAATCAGTTGTGACAACTAAGGACGGCGGCAGGCTTGACACGGCTTGTCGCCGTCGTTGCGTTCAAGGGATATGAAACCCGCCCTTCATCATAAAGGCTACGACCCCGGCAATGATGGCGCCGAGCGCTGAACTGATGACCAGCTTGCCGACCCATTTGATGCTGCCACCGAGCTCGTCCATTTTCTTGTTCATGCTCGTGTCGAGCAGCCCGACCTTCTCAAGCAGGCTCTTGAACTGCTCGTCTTTCCGCGCATCGGAGATATCGCTTTGCGCGCGCCATTGCTCGATCGTGGTCAATCGCTGATCGAGCGCGGCTGTCTTGTGTTCCTGTGAAACCATACGCGAGCGCAGGTCGGCGGCTTCCATGGTGTTGTCCTCTTGCATCCTGCCCCTCGTATGCAATGCGAAATCACTTTTGGCAGCCCGCCAATGCTTGGCAGGTGCGATTATGGCTTGCGACCTGTCGCGCGAACGGCTGGTCATTGGCGATGATGAACTGTCGGGTGGCCGGCGAAGGCGTCAGAAGCTCGAAGCCAGCGCCGTCAACGGCACTCCCCGTCTTCGAACAGGCCGCCAAGCTCGCGGCACAGATCAGCGTCAGTAAGAGCGTTGACTTGCGCATTGGTGCGCGTCCTTTCCTTGATGATCTCCATCGATCGGGCAATGGCGGCGGTGCGCTCCTCATCCCTGCCCGCTTCCTTGGCCGCAGGGAGCAGCCAGAGCGCGTTTGCTGCCTGCATGATGAGGAAGACAGCCAGGCCACCGATAAGAGCGCCCACGGCCAAACTGAGGCGGGAGATCACGCCCGCACCTTGCGATAGATGCCGTAGGCCGTCAGGGAGAGGATGACGAGCGCCACGGCGATGCGTGCCCACTGCCCGCTTGTAAGCGCGTCCTGCTGCCCGCTGATGGCGCTGATGAGGTCAGGGATGGCAGGGCCGACAGCAACGCCCACGCCAGCCGCACCGCTGCCCCCTATGACTGCAACGTCAGTCGATGGCGCCTTGGTGGATGCCGGGACCGTGTTGCTCGCGACAAACTCGCCTTTGGCCCACAGGCCAGCTTCAGCAGCGCGCCGGTTCACAAGGCCCTTCACCTTCTTGCCGCCGGCGTTGACCCACTTCATTAGCTCGATCGGCACAGCGTCGTAGTCGCCGGCATTCAGCTTCTTGAGCAGCGTGGACTTGTGCAGCGCCCCGGTGTTGAAGTCGAAGGAGACGAGTACCGCGAACTGGTTATCCGTCAAAGATACCTTCACGAGCCGGTTAACGCGCTCCTCGAACTTCCTGAGGTCATCGCGCAGAATGTCTTCCGCCTCGCGCTCATTGATGCGCATGCCCTGCTTGACATACGGGATGCCCGCTGCGGTCGTATGGCCGTAGCCGATCGTCAGCACGCCGGCCACGTCCTTATAGGCGACGAGTTCCAGGCCTTCCCATTGCTTGACGAGCGCAAGCCCCGCCGCGTTGATGCGTCGTTCCATGTGTTTCACCTTGTTCTGAGGATTACTGATTCCGTTTCGGCCAACCCAGACGGATCTAGGGTTGACACAATTCTGCATTGTGTGAGCAATACCCAACGCTTGAGACGATGAGGGATTGATGATGAGCACGGCACACGAAGCGGAGACGATCCCGTTCTGGCAGGACAAGGAGCGCAGCTTGCTCGTTGAGACCGTGGCCGAGCTTCACAGACAGCGCCGGGTGATGCAGGAGCAGGTCGGCCTTCATCGTGTGAACGGCGCCCGGGCGATTATCTCTGACGTGTTCATTTCAGGATTCGGCGTTGAGGTCGGCGGCGGTGACCGTCCCTTCCCGGTGAAGGAAGGGGTGACGGTCTCCTATGGTGACATTCGAGACAACACCGAACTCAAGGAGCATTTCCGAAACGATGCCGTCGTCCAAGGCGGCATGATCGACGCCGAGACCTTCGCAGGCATCACCCCCGGCATCCTCGACTTTGTCATCTCAGCTCACGTTATCGAGCACCTCGCCAACCCACTCGGCTCCATCCTTGAAGGGCTGAAGCGCCTTAGGGGCGGTGGCGTCTATGTGGTTGTGGTGCCCGACATGCGGCATACCTTCGACCGGTTCCGCACTCCTACCACCTTCGAACACCTGGCCGCTGATCTCCGCACCGGAGGTGAACCCTCCTTGATCGAAGCCTATCGGGACCATGTGAAGTTGGTTCACCCGCTCTATGGCCCAGCCATTCCAGAGGAACAGCAAGAGGCCGAGGCGCAATCCCTGCTGCAGAAAAGGATGGATACCCATGTCCATTGCTGGACGCCGGATACCTTCAGGGATCATGTGAGCCGGGTTATCAGAGGGATCGCTGATATCGTCTTTGAATCGTCGATCGAGAACGAGTTTCAAATCGTGATCAGGAAGCGCAAGCGCTCCCTCTTAGGCATGCTCCGGCGCTGATTACGGTGCGGCGGAGTTACTCGATCCGGTCATCATAGATTTCTATCGACAACGCCCTTACGATCAGATTTTCCTTGGCCCTCTTCCGAAGGTCCATTAGCTCTTCAAGAGTATTGATCTCGATTTCCCAGACTGTCTCTTCTTCATCATCTTCGTCTTTACCAGCATAGACGGCCCCATCGATGGGCTGTAGATGCGTGAGCCGACGATTTTCATGGCTTGAACGCGATATAACAAACTTCATTTTCTCACCTCTCGATATTCGCTTCCCACTTCACCGGTGCCCCCGAGGCGCCCGGATCGTTTCGGCAGACGCCGCGGAACGTCGTCGCGCCGATCGTGTCGGCAACGTATTCCCCCGGGGCGTTGTTCGCGAAGCCGTTTGCCTCGATCTTGATATCCTGCGCGGCGGGCGTGTAGCTAAGCGTATGCGTGATAGTGGCGACCTTTGTCGTCTGCGCGAGCGTTGCCGTGCCCTTCGCCCGCAAAGTCATCCCTGCCGTCTGCCGGCCGTAGCGAAGTCCGCTCGAAATGCCCACAGGGATAGTAGAGGCGGAATAATCGCAGAAATCCACCCGCCCAGTGACGCCGGTTCCTTCGACGATAGAGGCCGTCCCTGAGAACGTAGCGCCTCGTACCGTCGTGTTTTCGGCATAGGTGAGTTGGATATCGCGGACACAGGGATCCACATAATAGAAGGTGTCATCAAGGCTCTTGCAGTGCAGAAGGGTTCCCGGTGTCAAGCCGTTGAAATAGATGCCAGCCTGTCGCCAGCCAACGTAGGTATTGTTGAACGACTTCACGTCGCGGACGTTACCAACGACGTAGAGGCCGTAATCGGCGGCTGCGGCGGCTGCCTGTCGACCAAGCCAGTTGCTCTCCACCTTTACGCTGTTGATTGCATTGGTCTGACCATCGATGATTACGGCGGGTCCGGTGGTGACCTGATCGAAGATGTTGCCGATGATCGAGATTTCGAGGCCACACAGCAGTTGGACACAGAAGGTCCCGCTCGCCGGCAGGAAGCTATTGCCCTCGATAAAGACGCCTTCCGCCCCTTGGGTAGCCTTCTGAATGCTGACGCCGTTACCGCCGATGGCGTAGTTTTCCGATATCTTCGAGTTCCGCCCGTCGTCGTCGATGCGAACGAAGGTACTGTTTGATACCCCGATGCAGCCCGTCACCTTCAGGCAGTCACCGCTTGTGAGACGAACTGCGCGAGTGAACGACGACATATAGACATCGTTTACCTCAAAACTCAGATCATTCGCTGGCTTAGCGATGACGATGCCATCTGTCGCGAGAGAACCGGTGTTGATGAGAAGGCCCCCGGAGATACCAGAAAGACCCCCAGTGAAATTGAACAGGCTCGCAGTCGCGGACGAAGGCTGAATAACCGCCCCCTTGTCGAGCACAAGCTTGACGTTCGCTGGCACGGTCTTCTGGGTGATGGAATAGGTTCCGCGAGGAACGAAGACCGTTGCCCCGTTCCCCAAAGCTGCTGCTGCGGCAATGGCCGCGGTAAACCTGGCGTTATCGTCGGCGCCGGGGAAGTTCAGCACGGAGAAGGCAACGTCGTCCTGCTGGATCGAGCTTCCGACCTTGGCAAAGAAGGCCGTTCCGGTGCAGATGATGTCCGCAGACTCGCCGTTCTTGAGCGTGATCGTGCTCAAGCCGTTGATGGTTTCGGCGCCATTCGGGTCAATGATGACATCTGCGCCGTCAGCATAGACGAACAGATGCCAGTTGGCAGCAAGAGTAGCGGCAGCCGTCAGGGAGAGCGTCATGGCCGCCGAGCAACGAATGAAGGCGTTGTTGTCGTTCGCGACCGCCGTATAGTTGGCGCTCTTGGTGACATATGCCACCTTGCCATCTACGCCAGCGCGCGCCTCCGCCATGATGGTTCGGATGGCATCGTCGAAGTTGCTGACGGCGTTCGTGCCCTGGATGCCAATACCACCGACAGAGGTATTGCTGGAAGCAGTCGTGCTCCAATCAAGAAAGGCCATATCTCAATCCCTTACCAGAGGCCGCCGCGACCGCTCTTGACGGCTCGGTCAAACTGCTTCGAATCTCGCTGAACTCTCTCGCCGTACTCGGTCACCTTGCCGTCGCCGCGAGGCGTGTTTTTCGGTGCTGCCGGGAAGTTGCCGGCGCTCGTCATCCCGTTGACGATGGTCGGACCAAGCAGGCCGCCAGCGACGGCCCCGAGCGGCCCGAGAAGCATTCCGCCCAGGACGCCGCCGCCGAAGGCGCTCAGGCCCTTCTTTGCGGCGTTGGCGAACTGAACACGGCGGTTGAGGCCCATGTCGGCCAGGCGCGCTTGCTGCGCGTTGACCATGTCCTGCTCCTGAGCGGACAGAAGGCCGGGGGCACCGCCGCCCATAACCGAATTGAACGGGGATGCTCCAGCCGGCGCTGGCTGGTCGTAGGCCGAAACCACGGAGGCGCCGGCAGGGCCTTCGACGGTGGCGACAGGAGCCTCTGGAAGGCTCTCCAGCAAGCCACCCGCCGGCGGCGCTGTAGCCATCTCGTAGGCCTTGTTTCGGGCGATCAGATCGCGCTTCAACTGGCCCATAGGGTCTTGTGCTGCCACGTCCTGCCGCAACAGGCCAATATCGCGCTGCATGCCGCGTGCTTGATCGAGAAGGCCGTATTGCTCGGCCAGCGACATAGGTCTTGCCATGGGAGTTGCACTCTTCGCGGGGTTGATGGCCGACATGATGCCGGTGGTGGCGGAAGCCTGGGGGCCATACTTGGCGTCGATCGCGCGCAGCTTGGCGCCATACTTGCGATCGGTCGCGTAACCGCCCTGCCGGCCGTAGTTCAGGCCCTCGACTGCATCGTTGAAGGTCGGAGCGGTGAACGCATCGCTCCATTTCCGGCTGACTGTGCGCGCCCAATCTCCGAAGGCCCCAACAGGGTTCTCGTATGACCGGAACCGTGCCGACTCCCGAACCGGGCCATTGGCGGTGTCTTCCCACGTATTCGCGGTGACTGTCGGCCCGTTCCACGCCGAGCCGGCCTTGATGCCAAAATAGTTGTTGCCTACAACGCTCTGGCCATAACCGGTTTCCAGAGCCGCCTGTGACGCCGCCAAGCGAGCTTGTGGGTCATTGAGGCCGGCCTCTCTGGCCTGCTGGTAGGCCTCGTTGTAAAAGCGCTCTCGCGGTGAAGCCATGGCTTGCCCTCATAGAAAAAGGCGGCCCCGAAGAACCGCCTATCCAGTCAATCTGCACTCGTGTATGTTGCGGGGATGAACGACACCCCCGACGCTATTTCCATCATCAGCTACCTTGTGGCTGCCGCGCTGCTTATCCCGCTTGGCTGGTGGCTGAAGTCAGAACGCCTTTTCGGCTTCGGCGATTGGGTCGTAAGCCTGTTTCACTGAGCGCCAACCATCGCGCCGGTTCGTGCCGGGATCGCGAGAGCAGCCCCAAGATTATCGAGAGCCTTCATGTATGAGGGCTGCGCCGCTGCCTGCTGAACAGCCAGCTTCAAAGCGCCGGGGTTGTCGCTGGTGAGCAGTTTCGCCACCTGCTGCATGACCCTGTTGTCGACGCGCTGGCCGACATAGCGAGCGCCTCGCGCTGCAGCAGCGCCAGCAAGAGCCCCGGTCCAATCTCCGGTGAGATAGCCACCGCCGCCGGCGCCGATCCCCATCTCCATCAGTTGGCGAGCAGTCGTCGAGTTCCCCATGGAGCCGCGAAGACGATCAACGATGTCCTCGATGCGCACATAGGCCTCGATCTCCTTCAGCCGTTTAGGCCCGAAGACGAGATCCATCGACTCCCGCGCCGACTGGTTTTTGAAGACGGAGTTGATGACGTTCGTTCGATCGCCGCTGGCCTTGATCTTGTCGATCAGTTCCGAGGCGTAGCCGGTGGCGAAAGCTTCCTTCTCCGGCTTGGAGAACTTGGAGAAGGCCTGCTTTGCCTCAGGAACAAGGCGCGGCGTGTTGGCGAACTTCCGGCCCGCTTCCAGCGCATCCTCTGCATCGAAGAACCCCGCCGCACCCTGCCGTGCCGCCTTATAAGCGGGAACGGTGAAATCCAGCTCATCGACCAGAGCCTTTTTCAGCCCGAGGATATCGGAGGCCGTCTGTTTGTCGCCTGCGCGTGTAGCCTTTCCGATCTCGGAATCAAGGTTCTGCTTCACCTGATCCCAGAAGCGGAGATTTGGGGAAACCATCGTGCCATCGGCATTGCGCCGCAGGACGTAGGCGCCCTGGCTGTTCTTCGAGAACGGATTGCCGATCTCCTTGAACCCCTGCACCGCGCCACGGTCTGCGCTACGGGTCGGAACGTCATCAATCGCACTGCGGAACGTCGGCGACTGCATAAGCTCCTGCAGGCGGGGCGAAAACATCGTCTGCGCCTTCTGATCGTCGAAAGCCGCCTTGTAAGCAGGCGCGTTGATCGCCCGCGCCTGCTTCGTCAGGTTGGCCTGATATCCAAGATCATCGACAGCGCCGCCGGTCATGCGCCGGATGAACTGGGCCGCCCGCTGGCTCTGCGCTCCGAAACGGTCGCTCGCGGTGTTTTCGATGACGGCGCGCGCCTCGGGCGACTGATTGGCGACAGAGCGTGCCAGCGCCCGAGTGGTCTCGCCGCCCCGATCGGCATTGATGAGCGGGATAGCGTTCTGGCGGGCAACCTGCTGGTCGGCCGCCGTCATGATCATGTTCGGGTTGGCCTCGATGTCGCGTGTGACCGCCATCCCAACGCGGCGCTGTGCCTCCTGGGCCGGATTCCGCATGGCATTGACGACCGGATAGAGCTTGTCGCCGAGGGCGCGAGCCCCAGCGCTGAGGGCTGCACCGACAACAGGGATACCCGCGCCAATACCGCCACCGATGGCCGTGCTGTTGATTACGTCGGCCGCATCGCCGCCCCGGGCCGCAGCATCGGCCCCAGAGATGGCCGCAGACGACAAACCGGAAGCGCCGACGCGCGTTGCCAGGTTACGCCCGGTGATGCCTAGCGCCTTGGCGCCGAGAGCCGTAGAGCCACCTGCGGCCATAGAACCGACGTTCCCGGCAAGCTGGCCCGCGAAATTGATACGGGGGTGCTTTTCCTTTGCCGCCTGCGAGATCCGCTGCGCTTCCTTGACGTTCTCGCCGTAGTCGCTGCCCTCGATCGCCGACGTGAGTGCGGCCGCACCGCGCTGCGTGCCGCCGAGCAACATCGGGCCAAGGACGGGAACGCCTTCAAGTATACCGGTCAGACCAGCCCCTACGCGGCCGCTGGTCGCGCCAAGGTCTTCCTTCTCAAGTTCCTTCAGGCCTTCCTCATAGGAGAGGTGGCGGCCTGCCGGTGCCTTCTCTTGCGGCGCAGAAGATGATGCCGGTAGCGATGCTGCAATCTCCTCGACCGTCGCGTTCTGCTCTTCCGGGGAAAGCTGCAGAAATCCGTCATCGACGGTAACGCGCCGCCCGTTGATGTTGAGTGTCGCCATTATTCAACGCTCCACTTCACACCGCTGCCAGTGGTGCCGGTTGGCCGGCCCTGAGTGGCTGCCGCCGGTGCGCCGCCGCCCTGAATGCGCGACTGGGCCTTGGCAATACCTTGGTCGATGATCTTCTCGTAAGCGTTCAGGGCTTCCATGAATGCCTCTTCGGAGGTTGCCGTATCCATTCGGGTTACCGCCTTTGTCGCGGCATCGCCTTCAGCATTCGACAGGGCGCCAAGTCCGCGCATTTGCTGGATAGCCGTGAGGAACGCCCCTGACTTCGCCTGATTGACCTTGTTCTGGTAGTCGTAACCGGGCGTTGCCGGCACGCTGTTCAGCGCCCACCCACTCCAGCCGGTACCCATCTCTCGATTGGGGTCAGTCTTGAGTTGCGTGATGATGTCCTTCGCGTTCATCCCCGCCTGCAGGTCGCCAGGGGCCGCGGCAATGGACTTGCCTTCGGCCGTGCCGATTTCCTTCTGCCGCTCGGCTCCGGCGAGATCCTTCGGAACTTGCTGGATGATGGCGCCGCTCTTGTTGTCGCGAATGCCTATCGAGGTCCCGAGATCAACCGACGACGTGCCGGGGGTGAGCCTGACGCCCTCGGGAACGTCAACGCGCTTGAGACCACCGCTCTTGAGTGGCTGGAAGCCGACCGTGTTGCCCTGCGCGTCCCGTCCGTAGACGAGGTTCAGGCCCGCCTCGATGTCCTCGCCGCCAATGCCAGCCGGTGGCGCGACCCACTGCCCAGTTTCGACGTTGTAGAGGTTCTTGCCGGCAGTGATGAAATTGTTCTTCGGCTTGGCGGCTTCGAGCTTCTGGGTATAGGCCATTTTCCAGGCATCCCCCGGCGACATAGCGCCCGACTGAACGGCCTGAGCTAGTTCCGGGTACGACTTTGCAAGGAACTGCATCGTCTTGTTGGTGTTGATGCCCTGCGCCAGCCCTTGTGCGCCGAGAGCGGCCTGCTGCTGTGCGTTCTGCCCCGAGAGCAGCCCGAGCCCAAGCTGAGTGAGCGCCATGTTGTTCGTGCGCAGGAAGTCCAAGGGACCGGCCATCTATCGCTCCTTAGAAAAGACCGCCAAGCAGGCCGAGGCCTGTGGTGCCGTAGCCCAGCGCCGTGAGGAAGGGGTTCTGTCCCGGCTGTGATTGCGTCTGCGTCCCGCCCATCGTGCCGGCACCCGAGGCGATGGCATTGAGGCGTCCAAGCTGGTTCCAAGGCGCGTTGGCCTGATCGTTGAAGATCCGCAACTCATCGTTCTTCTGACGGGTCGCGAGGTCCTCGTTCATGGCGCCGATCTGCATAAAGTCCTGCGCCGGCTGCCGTAGCCCCTGATAGGCCGTCCCGAGGTTGCCAAGGCCCTGCTGACCCATGTTGAACAGGTTCGAATTCGCGGCATCGCGGCGGTTCTGCCAATTGTTGTATTCCTGCCCGACCATGCGGCTCGTCAGGTCACCAACCTCGCGCGCCAGATTGCCCTGGTGGACGCCGGAACCATACCGGCCAGCCGCGCCAGCGCTCAGATTGACCGCGTTCGATGCCGAATCCTGCGCCTGCCTCAGAACGTCCTGAAACGCCGGGTTTGCATTGAGATCGAAGGTGGAATTGGCAGTGGCGCGCGTGTTGCCGAGCGCCGCCGCCTGGGCATCGGTAAAGCCGCCGCGATCGATGATATCCTGATACTGCCTCGACGTGCCGCTGTTGGGCTGCGTGTTGGCGTTGGCAATGTTCTGGATATGCCCCATGCCCTGCTGGGTCTGAGACGACCACGGAATGACTGTTGAGCCCTTATAGACGCTGTTCTGTCCGGTTGGATCAGCGTTGAAGAGCTTCGTCGCCTGGTTCAGGCCAGTCTGGAGCGCAGGCTGCGCCGCCGACCATGGCGCGTTGTTCGTCGTGGTCGTGGTGTTCTTGCTTCCACCGGACATCTAGATTTCCACTTCGTAGGTCGTGCGGAGTTTTCGGGTGTGCTCAAGCGAGCGACGGAGCACTTCGCTCCATCCGTCCCGCCCGTCGAAGACAAACCTTGTTGCGCCGCCTTCGCGCATCATGTTGCGCACCGCGGCAATCCAATCAGGAAGCCATGCGGCCATCTGGTCGCCGCCGATGATCAGGCACCGGAGAACCGGGCCCTTGCTCCACTTCTGGAACTGGAGAACCGCTCCCATGACCGGCTCATCACCGGCTATTGCGCAGACGAGAAAAGCGTTTCCAGACCGGCACATCTGCCAAAGATCACCGAGCGCGATATCATCCCCGCAAGCGTCGATCGCCTCCTGAAACCGAATAGCCAGTTTGGGCCACAGGGCATCAACCTCGGCCGCATTCGCTATCCCGATCCTCATATCGTCGGCCGGTTCAACGGGATGAGGTCGAGATAGAACAGGGTCACGCGGACCGTGTTGGCCCCAATCGCCTTGATCTTGTCGCCTTCCTTGAGGCGGATAGGCAGATCGGACACAATCGCCGTGTCCTTCGTCGCTACCGTCTTGAACCAGATGAGGCGATCGGTCGCCGTCGCTGCCTCATACCAGTACAGCGAGCAGTCGACCGCGCCGCCGGTCGGATTGGCAAACGCGAAGGACGCAAGCGCCTTCACCATCTTGCCGGCCGCATCGCCGATATCCGTCAACGATGTGCCGGCCAGGCTGACGTTTACCGGCTGTTCGACGTTGCCGGCATAGTTGCCATGTACGCTCATTTACTGCTGTCCGCTCGGTTGCGCGTTGACGTTGACGGCCGACGCAATGCTCCACGCCTCACCGGTCGGGATGACCAGGCGTTGCTTGTGTAGCCTGCCGTCTGACCGGAAGGGGACAAGGCCCGTTCGGCTATGCGGGCTGTTCGCCGTCGAGAACGTGATAGGACCACCGTGGAACGCTGCTACCCCATCCGAAAGGGTGAAGGTCGTCGCATCCGTGATCACGCGCGCGCCGTTGACGAAAGACCGAGACAGGCCATCGACCTCGTTCTCTGCCGTGTCGATGGTCGCCTGAAGGTTCGGCCCGGTGAAATAGGCGAGCTTGTTGTCCGTCGTGAAGGTCGCGAACGTGGGGCGACCACCAGAGAAGAGACGGCTGTCGAAGGGCTCCGTTACCGATTCGATATCCGGATAGAGAAGATCGAGGCCATCCCAGGTAATGCCGGGAGTGGCGAGAACGACCATTTCACCAACCTGCAGATCCGTCGTGCACCAGCGGTCAAGCTGCCAGTCGTAGCCCAAGCGGTAATAGCTGCCGTTCAATGCCCGATAGCGCCACCAGACGATCTTTTCGAACGGGTCTGCCGCGCCTTGAACGTCAGCCAGATAGTTCTGGTCAACCTGATCGAGGAACCACCTATCCACCCGTTCAGCGCCGATCGGCTTGCGGTCAACGCCGCCGAAAAATCCATCCTCAGACAGGTAGAAGAATGCCCCCGGCCCGATCGAGACAATCGAGCGAGGCGCAAGCGTGCCCTGCTTCGGGTTGACGACCGTTCGCGTGAAGGTGAAGCCAGACGACGGCGCAAACGGGAAATACTGCATCCCGGCGCGCTGGATCACGGTAAAGCCGCCCTGCTCGGCAAAGCCGCCCATGATTTCGTCGCCTTCCGGCAACTCCTGGGAGTCAGCGCCTTCCTTGCCGATCGTCCAATGTTCGATATTGTTCTGGCCGCACCAGCGGACCGTCTTCTGCCCTGCAACGCCTTCGAGATAGGCGAGGACGAGAAAGTCACCGGCCACCCAGGAATAGCGAGCATTCGGAGGGCTGCCCGCGAGATCAGCGAAATTGCCGCCGGCCTCGATGTCGTAAACCTGAATGGGATCTGACAGATTATGCGCAACAAGCTGGCTGCCGAAGCGCGTAAACGTCCACGTATCCAGCAACGGGACAGAATACGGCGCGCTCGGGCCGCTGATGTCCGTCCACGTGTAATCCGTCGTGTTCAGCTTGTAGAGGGTCGTTGCCGTGCCGGCGATGATCGTGAACGTCCCGGTAGAGGTGCGAACGTACACAGCGCCGCGGCACTCAGCCCCAAGCGCCTGCGAAATCTCGGTGAGGCCTGGCATAGGCCCCCAGCCGTCAGACACAGGCAATGCGTTGACGACGTTGTTGCTGCTGGCGCCGGCGAACTGGCTTCGATCGGGCTCGAAGGGTGGGAAGGGAACGATCACGGCGTCAGCCCCTTCATGCGGGTTCCGGCCCTTGCGAAGTTCGCAAGCTCATTCGTCTTGTTGAGTCCGTCGATCAACATCGTGACCAGCGCCGAGGACCGCGCCATCAACTCATCATCCTTGACGTACATGGCGAGCTGCATCAGGCCAGCGTGCAGATAGAGGCTCGGTTGCTTGGCCAGCAGCCAGTTTGTCGTCGCACTGTCCGATAGGTTCGGGACAGCAGCGTAGTAGGTCAGCTCGATGTCGTTTCCAGAGACCGGGAACATGTAGAGCGAAGAGCCGATAATCGTGAAGTCGCAGGCCAGGCCGCCGGAGCGATCCGGATACTGCTGATCCGTGTAGCTCGGCACGACATACTGAAGCTCACGGCGAATAGAGGCTTTCTCGACGACGCGGCGATATTGCAGGTAGTCGGCTGGAAGCGTGCAGGCACCCGAGGCAGGTGTCAGGCTGGCAATCGTCTCCATCTCACGCACCCGGAGAGGCGCAACGGCCCTGTCGGGGATGCCATGATTGAACATGGCGGTTGCGAACTCGATGAATGACGGGACGGCGGCGGTAACGTCGTTGCGCGCCGACCAATCCGCCAGCGCGGCCTGAAGGCCTGCATAGTCCATCAGATGCGCCCCTTAAAGGTTCGATACGGCCGCGCGGCTTCGGAGTTGAGCCACCATTTCAGGTGATCCCGATCGCCTTCGCGCAACTTCTCCATGATCTGGTCTTGGGCGCCGTAGAGCTTGTTCAGCGGCACGCGCGCCACGATCTGGCCGTCACCCCAACGCTTGCCATCACTGTCGTTGAAGGCTTGCCGGTTGGCTTCTACCAACTCGTCATCCGCCAGGAACTCGGTCTTGCGGATGAAACGACCTTCGCCGAGGGGGAGCAGCCAGCGACGATAGTGCGGGGTGACCTCTTCGAGTTCCCACGCCGCACCGTCGATGTTGCGGAGATCAAGCGATTGCGTCATTGCGGTCGGCGATCTTCTTGCCAACGATGGCGCGGGCCTCGTCGATCGGCAGATGAATGACGGAGCCGGCCGGAACCTTGGCGAGTTCGTCGCCTGTGGGCTCACGCAGTTCTTCTGCGTCCTCGATGAGGAATTCGCCAACCGGGCGATAATTCTTGAGGAGTTTGACCGGGAAAGTCTTGCTGTCAGCCTTCTTTGCTTCGGGTGCCATTGAAAAATCCTCTGTTTCAGGAACAGAAAGGCGCCCCGTAGAGCGCCCTTCCAGGTTTCAGGATGGTTAGACCGTCGCCGAGAACGGCGTTGCTTCCGTACCGGTCGCCGAACCGACGACCTTGACCGACCAAAGGCCAGCGGAAATATCTTCGCACTCGATGATGTCGCCCTTGATGCCGCCGGTCGTGGTGCCGTTCAGCGTGATCGTGTCCGACGATGCTGCGGTCTCCCAACCAGACATGGACGCGTCCGTGTCGTTGGCGACGACAGCGACGCCGGTCATGACGTCGGTCGAGTTGGCAACCTTCACGATCAGGCTGTTGCTTGTGATCGTGGTGCCGACGACGATCTTGAACTTCGCGCCCTTGCCGACCGAAGCCGGGAGGGTGAAGGTGGTGCCGGCGGCACGGTTGGCGGTAATAGTCGCATCACCATGTGCGTTCGCGTTGAGCGTGAGCGTCGCCGCGGTGATATTGATGGGCTGATAAGGCATGTCCGTGTCTCCTTAGCTCGATGCGGTCATGCCGAAGATGTCGGCAACGACACCGTGGGCGGCCTCGTTCTTCACGACGAGCGAGTACTCGACGTTCAGAACCTTCTTCTTCGCGTCGCCGGTTTCCGCCGGGTCGCGCTTTGCGATATCGCGCAGCGTGCCGAGCTGGACCATGGACGGGTCGACGAGGAAGGCGTTGCGGGCGATGGTGGCGCCGGCACGAGCCATCTGACGATCCGGGACGACGGTCAGGGTGCCGAAGTCCGAGAGATACATGTCAGCGGCGGCGACGATGGTCGTCTGGCCCGAGCCCTTGGCCGCGAAGCGCTGTTGCGCAACGTTGGCGTCGCTCATGAAGGTCGAGAAGACCGTCTTTGCGTAGGGCGAAAGCAGAAGGGTCGTCGGATTGCCGCCGGAGATGTAGGTCGCCTGGATGGTGGTATCCAGAAGAGCCTTCGTCAGGGCACGCTGGGTGCCGTTGGTGGCTGCGTCGACAAGACCGGTGGACGAGTTGAAACCGCCGGAAGCACCGCCAGCGCCGAGGCTGTCGTTCGATGCCAGCCAGGCACGGAAGCCGCCGAGCGTGCGGTTGCTTGCTGCATCGCCGGAGCCAGCCGAGGAAGCCTGGTTCGACAGGAGAATGACCTCCATGTCGGTCTTGAGTTCCTGGCCCTTCTTGGCGATCTCGCGCGCCATTTCCGACTTGCGACCGGCCTTCGACACGACTTCCTGCGTGTTCGAGATGACGATACGCTTGTCGGAGATTTGGCAGTAGTTGCCCACGCGGGTCGTCGGGCTGACGGTCTGGAACGACCAGTCATTGCCTTCCGGCTGGTTGTTGCTGGTGTCCGGGGTGGCAAGCGAATCCGTCTGCCATTCCGGGTGCACGCCTTCCAAATCGGTCTTGCCGATCATGGAGAGGAACGGGGTTTCCTCCGGCGTGATCATGTAGATGCGATCCGCGAGGGTTTCGCGGTTGCCTACGGCGTCGTAGGTCTCAAAGGTATTGGATACCTGAGGCATGGTGTTTGTCCTTCAGACGTTAGATGAGGTCTTCGATGGATCGCGCGACAGCATCGAGGCTGCCGCTCTGGCGCGCGTTTTCGAATCGGCCCTGACGGTCTCGGGACTGGACGGTTTGCGGAGACATCCGCTGCTGCTGGCGCAGCCTGGGCTTGGCAGTGATTTCCTGCTTCGCCGCCTGGGATTTGGCGACGAGCTTGCGATAGGCAATCGCGTCATGAAGAACCTGCATATAGCGATGATCGGTAACGCCCTGAACTTCCTCCGGTGACAGCTTGTAGTGGCCGACACCAATGGATTTCACGTCGTCCCGGAAAGCCTTCAGCTTCGTCTCGTCTTGCAGACGCTTGTTGCTACCGAGGAACTTGCTCCACTCCTCCCGGGCGAACGCTTCAGCATCAGCCTTCTCCTTTTCGGAGGAAGCGTTGGCCTCGTTCACGCGGTCGGCATGCATGGCATTCAGCCGGTTGATGTCGGCATCATAGCGCTGCTTTGCCTGGAGGTAGCCGATCGGGTCGAAGTTCTCGGACTTCTCGTCCATCATCGACAGATCGGGCTCTTGAGGAATGAACCTCTGCCAGTTGTCCAGAATGAAATCGCGTCGCTGGCGGATATCGCTTTCCGCGTCGCTCACCCGCTTGTTGAAGGCGTCTTCGAGAGCTTTTTCCTGCTCTTTCAGGGCCGTCGTCTTTTGGGTGTAATCACGCTGAAACAGGTTGTTGCGCTTCAGGTCGCCTAAGCTGATCTTCTCGCCGCCCTGAAGCGTGATCATCACGCTGTCCTCGGGCTCGGAAGAGGCATTGGCCGCGCCGTCTGCTACTTCGCCTGTGTCCTCGTCATCAAGAACCAGATCCGGCTCGTCGTCTTCGGCCTGAGCTTCGACGGCATTGCCTTGGCTGGCGGCTGCCTCACCTGCGCCTTCGAGATCCATTTCAGGGTCGTCGGACAACAGATTTTCAATGGCATTGACCCCCGCATCAAAAGACATGGGGGCTTGTTCTACGGTCCCGCTCGGGGAGGTCGTAGCTGTGTCAGTCATAAGACTTTCCTTTGCTATACAGCGCGGGGAATTTGTCGCGGCTGGGCGCTCTGGATCATGGCCTCAAGCTCGCTCGGGAGACGGTCACAGGCTCGCGCTAGCGCCTGCAATTCGGTGATCTTGTCCGTATCGGCGGCCGGCGCTGCGATGATGCGCTCAACAGCGTCGGCGCGGATCTTTGACAGGGCTTCACGGAATACGGGATCGTCGCGAAGCCTTGCAGCCTCACGTGCCAAGAATTCTTTGTCCATGTGTTTAGCCAGGCTCCCCGCCTACGTGGACCTCTGACGAGGCAGAGGCTCCCTTGACCGCGGCGCCGAGATAGGCGGTCTCGCGCTTCAACTCGATCTCTGCCGCAAGCTGGCGCTCCTTCAAGGCGATTTCCTGCTGCATCTGCTCTTGCTTCAACTGCGCGTCGATAGCCATCTGCTCGCGCTTCAAGGCTGCATCGGTCTGGATCTTCTCCTGCTGCAGTGCGGCGTCTTGCTGCATCTGCTGCTGCTTCATTCCCATTTCAGCCTGGGACTTCGCCATATCGGCGGCAACCTTCGGGTCGGGCTGCTGGGCGGCTGCGGCCTGCTGCTGTGCTATCTGCTGGAGCCGTTCCGGCGTGATCTCGGGATAGAAGTCGTCTGCATTGCGGATGCCCGCGGCCTCGGCCTGCTTGACGAGAGTCTTCTTGATGCGTGGCACCATGTCCAAGGCCTCTTGGGTCATGCCTGAGGTCTGGAAGCGATCGGTGATGCCCATTTGGCTTTGCAGAATGGTGTTGAGCATCGCCATGTCACGGTCACGCGAGCCGGTACCAAGGCCTACGTTGATCACCGCATCCATGCCTGCATTCCACTGGCGCGGGTCCATATCCACCCACTGATCGCGAAGGCGGATGGTGCGCGGCCGGTCCTGATGTTTGACGATCAGGCGAAGGATCTTGCCGAAGACGTCTTTCCAGCCCAGTTCGGCCTGGTTTCGGGCGATAAGCTCGATCTGCGAATAGGCGCTGTCCCGCTGGTTCTGGCTGGCCGTCGCCGTCTGGTTCTGCAGCGTCATCGGGTCGAGAGCCATCGTGGCGCGGGAAACGCCTGTGCGCATCTCGGTCACGTTGTCCATGGCCTGAATGCCGGCAAGAGCGCTGTCGAAGATGGACGGAACGACGTTGTAGTTGATCGGGGCAGCCCCGCGCTTGCGCAGGATAACGCCGCCGATCGTCGGGTTGATCAGCTCATCCATATTGATGACCGATTCAGCTTCAACGTCCTTCTGCGGGTTGTTGACCTGATACAGGTTGTTCAGCATCTGACGGAACAGAACTGTCTTGATCTGCTGGACGTCCATGACCTCGCCGGCCAGTGACCGCGAGGAAAAGCGATGCGGTACCGGTTCGCAGGGTATCTGCGAGAAGGGCAGGTCGTCGTCCCAGATTTCCCAATCGAGCAGCGTGCCCGCACCGTTGCCGCCGGCATAGTAGACAAGAACCGTCTCGGCGATTCCGTCGCCGTTCACGTCGGCCTTCACATAGCACTCGTACAGTTCCACGCGATCCATCGACTTGTCGCCGATGTTGTCGGTGACCACGTTCGGATCGCGTGCGGTCGCCTCTTCCGAAAGCTGGGAATAACCGAAGGTGTAGCGCGGGATGCTCTCGACGATGTCCTTGTCAAAACCCATCTCGATAAGCTTCGAGCGGGTCACATGCGGATCGCGGTGGCAGACAAACCGAGCATCGGCGATGGAGATCGAATTCCGATCGATCAGGAAGTTCTCAGGCTCTACCGTTTCGATGCGAGTGCGTCCATGCGACGTTACCCGCTTGATCTTCACATCGTAGGTTGGGATTTCGATCGGCTCGCCCGTCTGCGGGTCCACATCAACGAAGGGTTCGCCTTCCTTCTGCGCTGTGATCTCGACGCCTTCCTCTTCGGTCAGCAGCATGACCTGCTCTGCCGTGAGGCCAGAATGCACCGAGTATTCACACTCCTCGCTGTCATCCCAATAGGTCTTGACGATGCCATCGGCGAGCAACAGGCTGTCGTGTGTGGCATCCCAGAGGATGCGATAGCCGTTATTGTCTACCCAGAAGATGTAATTCGCGTAGTCGGATGCCTGATCCGTAAACTGCTCATCACCAGGGCGCCGCGGCTCGTAGTTGACCATGCGATCGGATGCTGAGAACACTCGGATGATGCCAGGCAGCACCCAGCCCATCACGTCGGAGACATCGCGGCTCTTGAACGACGACCAACCCGGCGCGGCCGGCGTGTCGGGCATCTCGCCATTGTAATAATTGATGGCGCGCTCACGGTTCTGCACCACGTCATCACGGAAATAGAGTTCGGCGTCGCGAATCTCTGCCGTGACGAGAGCCTTGATCTCGTCCTCGTCCATAGCTTTGTCGCGTGATGCCATCAAACAACCCAGTTCCGTTTAGCGGGCGCGGGGGCCTGCAATTTCCGTGGTTCTTCATAAGCCACGCACATCAGCCCGAAGGCGTCGGCGCCGTGCGATGACCAGTCGTGATTGGGACCAAGGCCAAGGCCCCGCTCCTCGTCTCTCTTTTCATGGTACCAGCCGAGCGCTTCTCGGCCGCCCTGCGTTGGCTCTTCGTTGAACCACATGGCCGGGAATAGCCGGCGGGCAGCTTCAATGCGCATGCTGGCAGCTCCGGGCCCCTGGTTGGGGATCACAGTCACACCGTAGCCCGCAGACCTCAGCGCCGTTTCCCAAGAGGCGTCAGCCACCGGATTGATAGGCGCGCCGTCGTGCGGCAACCACATGCTGGCCCTGTCGGGCGTGTAGCCCTTGGACCGGCACCAATTGAGATGCGTAGCCAGCGGCTGTCCCTGCGCCTCGTAGTAATCAAGAACGCGGATCTCCTTGCCGATGAATTGAGCGACCCAGATAGCCGTTGCATCCGACTTTGCGCCTCGGCCACCCAAGTCCCAGAAGAGGCGCAGCGTCATCAGCGGGTCAGCAGCAACGCGACCTATGCGCCCCTCTGTCTTTGCAGCGCTGAGGCACTTTGCGAAGTAGGCGCCTGCAACAACCGTCACGTATCCGCCTTCCCACACATGGTCATAATCATCGGGCGACATGCGAAGGCAGTCGGCTCGCTCTTGCTCAAGCTCTGCGCCGAACCACGGATTGTCTTTCCAGTTGGCATTGACGACGATGGCGCCTGTCGGCTTCTCAGGACCGCGGAGCATGACATCGACCGGATCAGTCTTCCGTCGAGCGTTCCAGCTCCACCACATCTGAGCGCCGGCCGTTCGCATCGTCGGGCGAAGCAGCTTGATCGAATTGGCCGTGGCCGTCTGCGCCTCTTCCCACCATGCCCGCTTGAAGCCTTCGAGCGACTTGATGCTCTCGGCCGTATAGTCCTGCATGCCCTTGAAGAGCATGAGACCATCGCCGGGCGTCTCGATCACATCCTTGAAGATGCGGAAGCCTGCAGCTTCTCCCAATCGGTATTCAGCCAGCTTGCGCTCGATCAGCGCCTTGGATGACTGCTGCAAGTCCTTCTGCACTTCACGAATGCAGATGGATCGAAGCCCCTCACCAGTAAGCCCCGGCTCTGCCAGGCTGTCCTCGATGAGCAAGCCCGCGAAGAAGTGAGACTTGCCCGACCCTCGGCCGCCCCATGCCCCTTTGTCACGAGCAGGCTCAAGGAGAGGCGCGAAGACCTCAGCCGTTGGTATCTGTAGGACGGACAATGCGGCGCTCTATCGTGTGAACCACTTCAATCGGGTTGTCGGTGATGCCGCCGATCTGATGGCGCACGACCGCATGAGAACCCTGCATCTTGTTTGCTTCGGCAATGGCTGCGATCGACGACCGCGGGTCCTTCAGCAGGTTCCGCTTGGCGATGATGCCGAGCATGCGGAGGCGTGCAGCTGAACTCCACTCGGCCTTCTCAGCTACCCGAGACGTGATCTCCTCGACGCGCTTGCGCACGCTTTCATTTGCATTCAGGCGAGCAGCATTGCCGCGGTTGGCTTTGAACCCTGCATCTGCATATGCCTCGTCGATTGTTTTGCCTGTCGCGCGCGCCTGGGCGAACCTCTCATGGCGTGCATTCTGAAGGACTGGCATTCACTCACTCGCAAGCTTGTTGACCATGCGCATCAGGCAGCCGATCAGCGCGCTATTCCAGACGAAGCCGCCCGTCGCGTTGCCCGTCGATCTATCGGCATATTGGATGGCAACACACACGCCGGTCACTTCGCCGTCCTTGGCCTTCTGGAGGAGGTTTTCGAGGCACGAAACGCAATCGTCGTTCTGCCCTCGATCGCTGATGACCTCTTCGCCGGTCGTGAACACTACCTTGGCCATCCCACTCCCCTGTCTTCGGGTTGCCGAACCATGGACCTATCCAGCCGGACCTATGGATGGGCTTGGGCTTGCTCATTAGACGGCGCCGACGAATGTCATGTTGCACGAGTTCGATAAGCGAAAACCCCGCTGACCGGGTGACAAACCGGCGCGGGGCTCTCTGGCGCTAACTTTGATATTTGCCCTAGTCGGACCCGAAGGCCAGGCGCTCACAAGGACTTTTCGCCACGCTTAACCGACTGTCAGGACACCCGCATTAACCGGTCTGCGGTGGGTAGGTCTGTTTCGGTTGACCGTGTCCCGATTAGTAACCGGCCTTGGTGCGCCGAAGCGTGGCCGGTCTTGTTATCTATGTCGCGCTGCTCGCCCAATCGGCCCGTCCGGTTCTGCCGTCCTCGGCGATCCAGTGTGTTTCGTTCTTGGGTGGACGTCTCGCGACCGTATTCGGATCAATAGCCCAGTTCGGGACCATTGGCACCACTCTCGACCAGTTTGGCTCATGTAACGATTTAGCGTTTTTGATCAACGCGCTGGAAACGTTTTGAAATTCATTATTCAAGCGGCGTTCTGCTGTACTACGCGAGCGGCCTGTTTTCTGGCAGAAAGCGCGAAATGATCCGGCCTGTTTGGGGGCTGCCAGGCACATTGACCACTTGCCGAGGAGAATGCGGCGCTCATCGTCGCGCACATGGTCGAGGAGCCAACCGTACATGACTTCCTCTGCCCTGGATATGGCGGCTGATGACGGCGTGTATCGAACGCGGGTGCCGTTGATGCCATAGCCGACCGAGTGACCGCCGACTGTCTCGTCTTGGGTGGTGGGCCAGAAGGAGCGCACCGCCGCCGGCCGCAGGTTACGCACGTCGAGGTGGGCCATGGTGTCGGCCGCCTCGATGAACCTGGCTCTCACGATAATGATGGCGTCGGCAACCTCGGCCGCTTCTGTGCTGATCGTCACGTCAAACCGCAAGGCGTTGCTCTGGCTCATCAAGGATCGTCTCCAGTTGTTCGTAGATCAGGGTGCGAAGGGTTGCCCGAACGGGCCAAGGGCGACGGGCTACAGCCTTGCCGCGAAGAATACCGAGTGGAACGCTGTCGAAGGCGTCTAGAACCTCTCCAGCGCGCTCTATGGCCCAATCAGGGCGTTGGATGAGGATATCAGAGACGGCGCCGATGGTTTCGCTCCACAACTCGTCTCTGTTGTTCTTGGTCTGGCGGATACAGCGCAGGGTCATGACGAGATGACCGTCGCCGTACTGGTTGCGGATCTCGTGCATGGTTCCGCGGGCGTGGCTCTGCGCTGCCAGACGACGGCGATAGACCGGCACCAACTTAATGCCGAGACCGTCAAGCAGTGCGTCGAGCCGGCCCTTGCTCATTGGCTTGCTGCCTTCTTCCGCGCGTGGGTTTCCTTCGCGCACCGTTCCTTGCGCTCCAGCCAGGCCGCTCCCCGATCCTCGCCGTTCATGGCTTCGACCTTGCGGACGGAGTACAGCGCTGAAGTGTGATCACGACCACCGAACAGGCGCCCAAGCTCAGGATACGATATCTCCGGCTTGATGATGGTCTTGACCTCCCACATTAGAAGCTGCCTGGCATCGACGAACTTCTGAATGCGGCTCGGGCCGATCACGGCGACATAGGCCAGACCCATCTCTTCGCAACGGCGCTTGATATAGGCCTTGCATGGGCTGCCCGCCTCGGCCTTCCAGTATTCCCAGGCGCGGACATGCGCATCCTTGGGGCTTTGGTCTCGGAAGACGATGACGCGCGCTGGCGGCGCCTCTTCTGGCTCAGACTTAGGCTCTGGCCTTGGCGGCTTCCCCATCAGCCTCGCGCGCCCTGCTGCATACTGCCGTTTCATGTCGGCGGCGGATGAATAGCGTTCTGCCTGGACCCACATCATGCCAGCGCCTCCTGCTTCGCGAACAAGGCATGTGCGGCCGACTTCGCAGCCATGACGGTCTCACCGTCGCGCTTCATCACCCGCTGCTCCAACGCATAGAGGAACCGCCAAGCCGCGACCTCTGCGGCCAAGGCCGACTTGAAATAGACCGTGCGCCCCTTCTCCTTGACCGTGCGGTAACTGGCCGCCCAAACGGGGCGATACTGCGCCTCCCAGCCGTTGATGGTGCCAATTGCTTTTGCTCCAGACCGGTTCATCAAAGCATCCTTTCCTGCGCAACGACGGGCTTGTCCGACACGTACCGGGTGTATCGGGCCTCGAATTTCAGTCTCTCGACGATGGAGGGGTCTCCGAATCTGACCTTGATCGAGGCGATTTCAGCCACCCCCTCGACTTCCGACCCGAAGACCCGATTGATAATGGCCCAGTCCCCTGGCGTGGCGGCGATCTTTTCCATCTCCTTCTTGTATTTCTCCGGGCGATAGAGGGTCATGATCGCGTCATAGTCGGCGCGCGCACCCTCGCCCCCATACAAGTCCTTGGCGATCGGGCGAGGGTTCTGGCGCCGGCTGCCTTCCCCGTTCCTCTGATTGAGGATCAGAACAGAGGCGCCGAGTTCGTCGGCCACTGCCTTCAACTCGACGGTGACCTCGCCTGATATCCTGTCAGGTGACAGCTTCGGGTCGCGAGGCTTAACCTTCCCGATGTGATCGACGACGACGAGCGGCGTCTTGCCGTTGGCGCTCTTCTTGATGAACCGGCGGGCGTAGGCGACCAGTTGCGACACCCCTTCCCGCTGGCATCGGACGATCTCGAGCGGTTGCTTCTTCAGCCAGAGAGCAAAGTTGACGCATGCATCGCGCTCGCTCTGGCTCATCCGCTCGTTCGGCTCGCGCTGCTGCTTGAGGTCGATGCCCCTTTCCTGGGCGATCATCTGACGCACGCACTGCGCGGCCGACTGGTCATAGGAGAGGAAGAGAACCGGATGGCCGTTCTTCACTGCATGCAGGATAATTTGCATGGTGAGGCTGGTTTTGCCCTCGCCTGATGACGAAAGCAGCCCGTATAGGTTCCCGGCTTCGAACACCGGCTCGGAAAGAACCTTGGCAATCTCAGGCATGGCGATCGGGACACCGATCACCCCGTCATGACGCGCTGAGGCGTTGAAGGACGCGAGGTAGGCGTCGGCGGCACTCACCCCGGCCTTGAGCGCTGACAGGCGCGTACGTCTCTCTCTGAGGCGCTGTTCAAGGGCTTCGATCTCCTCGTCCAGCGTGAGCAGCGAATGGCCTTCAGAGGCAAGGTCCGTCGCCGTCTTGGCGTCTTCGGCCAGACCGCGGGCGAGAGCAACGCCCTTGATGATCTGCAGAACCGGGTCGAGCTCGTATTTGATCGCCGGATTGAGACCGAGCTTTTGCAGGTTCGTCAGATACTCGGCCGGCGAGCACGGTAGACCGGGCAAATCCTTCGGCACCCCCGGCTTGAGCGACACGGCATTGATGTGCTGCTGAGACTGGAACAGCCGGTACGCCTCGCGGAAGATCCGCTGATGAAGCTCCTCGGCGAAGTCTTCGGCATCGAGGCCGCAATCGGCCATGATGTTGTTGTCAGCCAGAACGCAGGCGAAGAACTTCTCGGCCGCGGTAAACGCGTCGTCTTCGGTGATCCGGTCGTTGGCGTGGAATGACGGGTGCATGTTCATGCCGCGCTCCCGAACAAATCGCCGCTGCGGACATTGCGCGCCATCTGCAACGCCATCCATGCGGGCTGATACCGGCCGGCGTGAACCTTCATGGCCTTGACCTGGCAGCAGATAGCCAGCGCGCAGGCTTCAGCCGCGTTGTGGGCGAGTGTCTTCTGTGGCGGGAGGGTGATGTTCATCTGTTCGCAAGCGGTGATCGCCGCCGACTTCCAGTCCTTCTTGCCCTTGCTGTCCACCGGAGGCTTGTATCCCTTGCCGTAGAAGGCAACGCGCCATGTGCTGGCCGGAAGAGTGCCGTAGGGGATGCCGAAATTGGCGAGAGTGGCGACGATCGCCGAGGTAGCAAGCCAAGGATAGATCATGGCGTCGGCTGAGGTGTTGCCGATCTTGGCAAGGCTCTGCTCCTCTAGAACAGCGAAATCGGGCTTGCCGGCGTCCTTGTCGGCCATCAGATCCCGGATGAAGTTCTTCACCTTCTGGCCGATCTGGTCGGCGGTGTAATAGTGGTCGGCCTTATCGGGCATCTGGAAGACGCCGCAGCGGATGGCGGAATGATCACGGTCGCAATCGCGCCATGCCCAGCCGGTCGTCTTCGAAGGGTCGAAAGCAATGACCTTCATTGCACCACCTCCCGCTTCGGAAAGCCCTTGGACATTTTCGGTACGGTCGCGGCCTTCTCCAGCGTCCAGCCCCACGTCATGGTGCGCAGCTTTCCCTGAAACAGGTGCTTGCCCTGCCGCTGACCGCGCTTCCGGTTCAGGTAGGATTCGAGCTCCACGCCGGCCAAAACCTCTTGCGTGATGCCTTCTCTAATGACTGTGTCGATGATTGCGCGGGCCACGACGGTCGGCGGCGCCTTGAGGGTGGCGGCTTCCCTTTCGAGGATCGCCAATGTCTTGCCTTGAACTGCCAGTTTCACGCTCACGGGGAACCTCTTGCGAAAAAGCTCCCGGCCGAAGCCGGGATAGTTTACGACCGCGCGAGGGAGGGAAAGCGCGGCCGGCGGTAACTCAGTCGAAGGGGATCGGGGTGTCGCCGAACGGGTCTTCGCCCGTCGCAGCGGGCTCTTCGTTCGTCGCGGCGGCCTGTACCCGCGCCAGAATGTCGGGGATCTCGGCTTCGTATTCGGCTTTCCCGGCGTCGTAGCTTTCCAGCCACAGCTTGTCGTCGACACTGCCGGCGTCATAACCGGACACGCGGTCCAGACACGTCAGGCCGGCATGGAAGCCCTTGGCTCGGATAAGCTGCTCGCCGTCGACACGATCGCCTTGGGCCAAGAGGTCGCCGCCGCTCGTCTCGGGGATGAGCCCGAGCCATTCAAGGTTCTGCCGATCAGACCGCAGCCGATCGACGGGCTTCTGCTGGTCTTCTGCCTGGAAGGACTTGAGGTAGTGATCCAGCTTTTGCGCCGCGAAGCCGCTTGCCTTTGCGTTCTGACGAACCGACTTGCGCTCTTCGTTCAGCGCCTTGATCTTGGCCGCTATTGCCCGGTCCTGCTGGTGGTAGTAGCTGAAGAGCGTCCTGCGCTCGCGCTCGGCTTTGGCTGTGTCATTGACTAGCATTCTCACCTTATCCTTTGGCTACGGGCGACGGAGTGTTCTCCCCGTCACCTCTTGGTTTCAGCGTCTTGCATTCGCTTTTTGATGGCTGCTTTTTCAGCTTTGACTTGAGCCTCAATAACCGCCAGGCTATCTGCGATATCCGCCACAGGCGCATGTCCGTGGGTCTCCTCCAACGCGTAGATTTCGTTCTTCAGCTCGGAGATGAGCCGGTGCGTGAAGTCGACGTAAGCAAGGCGAACCTTGCGATAGGACCTGAGTGTCAGATCCTTCACGTCGCGCTTCATCAGTCTTTTGAAGCTTCGGGCCGACATGCCGCACCATGTCGAAACCTCGTCGAGAGCTCTCGTCTCGTCCCCCCATCCCTCGCAACGACGCTTGAACATCTTGCTTGCGAACTGGATGGCCTCCTCTGGGCTGTATGCATCTACCGCAGACATTGCACTTGCCTCTTGTTTGGTTGTTGCCGCCAACGTGTCAGTTTCTACCCGCGTCATGGTCATTCACTCCGATAGGTTGATCCCATCGGACAGGGGCCATGACGCAGGAAGGAGTTACCCGCGCCCCGCGTAAGCCACCCGGCCTTTTCGGCTATGGGGGACTTCCCGCACCGCGGGGAGCGAATTGGATGGATATGGATTGGATCGACCGAGAATGGCGCTGAGGCAGCTGGACACTAACTTGTGCGCCTCATTCTCATCGATCCGGAAATGAGCCGCGATATCGACGGTGTCGAAACCGGCTCGGAAAAGCTCAAGGGCAGATCGCCCTTGAAGACTGGTTGGAATGCGACGTGCGCCGGGGAGAAGACGAGATGACATCAGATGCCCCTCGAAGCGCGCTCAACAGACTCCTTGAGACTTGCGTATCGGCCCATCAGGGCCTCTTCGCGTTTCTGCTGCTCGCGCTGGGCGAGAAGGAAGTTACGGTACATCTGCGGCATTGCGACCGACAGAAGGACCACGCCAACGAGGCCGGCGAACATCAGCAACGACCAGAACAGTTTCGGATGCTGTTGGATGAAATCGATCATGGCCCGTCCTCAGAATGGGATTCCGTCGTCTTCCGGCTGATTGGGATCAGGGTCGACGATGCGGAACTGGTTGACGGTCGGCTTCTCGGATCGATAGCCATCGACCACTTCGAGCACGACGAACATAATTTCGGGGTAACAGCCCGCGAGGCGTTTAGCCTCTGCCTGGGCGCTTGCCTTGGTGGTGTGCTGATAGCGCGGGACACCCTGCCCGATGCCGAGAACCATCCAGAACCGTTCGCGATGGAGCGGGATCATGACGTACTCGGCAACCTCGTCGCCAATCTCTTCAAGAGGCGCACCGGTCATCATCGTGGCGTGCTTGGCGCGTTCAGCGCAGAGCTGGCGCTCGGCGAAAAGCGAATGGGCGATCACGTTCACCTTGCTCGTCGAAGGCTCACCTTCAAGCATCTTGATCGCCTCAAAGAGGCACTTGGCCGTTTCCTTGATGTCTTCCGGTATCGCATTCATCACGCAGCCCTCGAAAATCTGGAGACGGCATGTTGAGAACGGTCGGGAAAATCCGGAATGGCGACGAGGTCCTCGTGATCTTTGATCAGGGAAACCCGCCCGTCTTCGTCGACATCGCGACGGAGGTTTCCGAGGAGGACGGTATCGTGCGCCTCGGCTTTGCCGCCATCACGCAGAACGGCGACGGCATCCCGAAGGCGACCGTTGTCGCTCGTCTGCGCATCCCGAAGGATCTGGCTTGGCAACTCTGTCGGACGCTGAAGGATCTGGAGGAGTGAGCGGGTCATTGGGCGACCTCGCCGGCCTTGGAAACGAGAAGGCTTTCGATCGGAACGCCCGTTTCCTTGTTGATCCTAACGGCCAAGGGCAACGACGGCGTTGCCTGCTGCAGCCTGATCTTGGTGATCATCGAACGGTCACACCCGACCTTCTCCGCCATGGGAGCGTCCTTGATGTTGTGTTCGGCCATATATTCAGCGAGCGTTTTCATGCTTCACAATGTGAATGTGATGAACGTGAATGTCAAGCACATTGTGAATGACAATGCATGGAAACGAGATTGCTGCTGTGCGAAAATCTGAAAATGGCTCCAGTCAAGAAACCAAAGCAGCAGCTACAGCGGACATTCATCAAGGAATGGCGGGAGTTTCATAACCTGAGCCAGGAGGCCGCAGCATCGCGCCTCAACGTATCAAGAACGCTGTTGTCCAAGATCGAAAACGCCAAGAGCCCCTACACACAGCAGTTCATGGAAAACGCTGCGGTCGCTTATGGCTGTGAGGTGGCGGACCTGATCATGCGCAATCCGCTCGACAAGGACGCCGTATGGTCGCTTTACGACCAGTTGAAGAAGGCATCCCCCGAGCTTCGAGGGGACATCCTCACCATGGCCGACGCCTTGATAAAGAAGAGAACCGGGACAGACGGCTAGTCGCAGAAAGCTGCGATCATCAGGGGCATCTTGCGGTTAGCTGGATCATGGATGATCTCGACGCGCGTGACGCCTGGCACTTCCCTGCGGATTGTTTTGTCGATCTGCTCAATTAAGCCTGCGACGTCAATCGCTTCCGTCTCTGCATTCTGTGGAGCTGCGGCCACTCCTGCCGCCGCGAAGGAAAAGAACTCTCGTCTAAGCATTCTAAGTTGACCCCCAAACGCCCTATGCCACCGCACGTTAGCCCAACGGTTGCATTTGGCGAGGGCTATTTTCTGGGGTAGTTGCGGCGTGAAGATTTCACATACCCGTCATAATCGGCCTGCCGGTTCATCGATCATGGAAGATTTATGACAGTTATGTGACGGATCAGGAGTTTGAGACCCATGGAATCTATGGGTTTTTGCAGACATGGCTGATGAACGACACGGGATGCAGCATGGTCTGTCCCATCCGAGGACGATCCTATAGCCCGAACTGAGTATTCACTTTTGATAAATTACTGAAATCTCAGGTGACTTCCGCGAGGGTTGCGGGTGTCGTAGGCTGGCGTCTTGGGCCGATGGGGGAACGGTGATGCGGACATATTTGATGATCGCCAGCTTGGCAATCGCGGCGCCGGCCGCTGCGGAGGAATGCCACTTCGAAGCCGAGTCCGTGAAGCAGCACTTTGTAGAAGCGTACCGGGCGCTATTCGACTATCAGACCTATGCCTATCTCTGTGCGCCGTCGATCGGCGGGGGCCATGCCGAGACCGGGGTGATGTCCCTGCGGTTGTTCCTAGCGAAGAGTGGCCGCAGCAAGAACGACGCGATCATTGAGGCCGATGAGGCTGACAAGCGGGCGAAGGATCGGGCGGCGAAGAGTGACTTCGCAAATGGGCTCGACCCGAACTCGGTTGACGTAATGAACCTCTGCCTTGAAACGATGAACAAGCTGCAGCGCGCGCACGAAGTCGAGCAGGCTAAGATGCTCAAGGCTGGCTGTCTGGTTGAGTAGTAGGTACACTTCCCCCCTTCGCTTACTGCCCCCACTACAATCGAGCGGGCTGCGAACCGGGCAGGACACCTTTCAAGTCACAGTATAGCCAGAGTGCCGTTTTCCGTGATGGAAGGTGGCCGTCCCCCTGCCCCTCGGCGAAATTTGCGCCGCCCCTTTCTCAAGGTGATCGTCCAGAGCTGTGGATGGCTACGTGGACGGTCGGGTTTGTGTGCTCTGGTTACTCCTCAGCTCGTGTCAGCATTCGGACGGTCGAAGTCGCAAGTATAAGACCCGCCATGACTATCCGGTTCAGCCTGGGAACCGGTAACCGCGTGGGATTTGATTTGCCGGATTGATCGGCGGCGCGGGGTCAAAGCCCGAAAAAGACCGCTGCCATTGCGCCTCCGAACACATCATCTTGGCGGGAACCTCCGAGCAGACCCAAGATTTTGCGATTTTCAGCGCCTGACAGCGACCAATCCGATTGCGTTTCAAAAGCGGTTCTGCTAAACAATCGGTACAGCATTGGAAGCCATCAGCGCCGGTCGGATCATCCCGCCGGCGCTTTTCTTTTGGCACATGATTCCTCCGCAGTCAAATTTTCGTTCATGTCATTCACTTTTATCGTTGACGGATATGTGAATGTAATGCACTATTGTCTCCATCAACCAATCACGACTGACCGCCCGACAGGGACAAAGCGAAACGTGATCGACGGACACGGCAATCAAGCCAACTGCGATTGGAGGCCGTCATGTGAACTGCAGCTCGGGGCGAGCGTCCGCACTGGACCAACTACCGACAGATGACACGTCAGAGATTTTTGTTCCTGGGCACGAACGGAAAAGGCCCAACGGATTTCACGACAGACCGCCCTTGGCGAAGGGCTGAACAAGAGGATGGGGAAATGACAAAGGTCAGATACACGCTCACTCACATGGAAGCCTTCCGTAAGGCACGCCACCTGGCGGAAGTCGCTCGGCCGGCAATCACGGATCACGAGTTCTGGAACAACGACTACACGGACGACATGATCGCTATCATCCGCGACCCGTCCTTCATGTCAAAGCCGACCTTCTTCGCAGCGGCCCTCAACGACGACGACCGCGACTTTTGCGAACAGTACCTCCTCCGCGCTCGTGAGATCGACAACGAAGACCGCGCCGCTCGGGAACGGATCCGCGCTGCTGCCGCATGAACCGCTTCGGCATCCGCCTTCGGGCGGATTTGGAAAGTGATCTCAACCACTCACGAGGACATATCCGTGATCAAGTTCGACATTCTCAACAGGTTCAGCGGCTCGGTGCAGTTCACGGCCGAGATCGAGTGCGACGAGAATTCGGCGCGCTCCTACAAGATCGGCTTGGCTGTGAAGTGGGCGATTAAGTCCAGGGCCGACCTGTCCGGGGCCGACCTGTCCATGGCCAACCTGTCCGGGGCCAACCTGTACGGGGCCAACCTGTCCATGGCCAACCTGTCCGGGGCCAACCTGTCCATGGCCAACCTGTCCGGGGCCAACCTGTACGGGGCCAACCTGTCCATGGCCAACCTGTCCGGGGCCAACCTGTACGGGGCCAACCTGTCCATGGCCAACCTGTCCGGGGCCAACCTGTACGGGGCCAACCTGTCCGGGGCCGACCTGTTCCGGGCCGACCTGAAGGACGCGACAAGCGCAGATCTGGTTATTGCTCAGACCCGCATTCTTCCCGAAGGCGACCTCATCGGCTGGAAGAAATGCCGGGGCGACGTGATCGTGAAGCTGCTCATCCCGGCAGATGCGAAGCGCTCCCATGCGTTCGGCCGCAAGTGCAGGGCCGAGTTCGCGGACGTTACCGAAGTCATTGGGGCGGAGACGGGAATTTCCCTGCACGACGGCGTGACGGAATACGTCGCCGGCTCCCGCGTCACTCCGGATTGCTTCGATGAGAACTGGCAGCAGGAATGCGCCGCCGGCATCCACTTCTTCATCACCAAGGCCGAAGCCGAAGCCTATTGCGGCTGACCTACCGGCGCCCACCGAACCCAGAGGACACGACGATGTACGCGAGAACAGCAGGCACACCGTTCATCCAGAGCCGCGAGGTCCTTCTCGCCATGACCGCTTCGCCGAAGGGGTTCTACTACGACGAGACGGAGCCCTTCGGCGTCACCTTCGCCACCGAGCTTGAAGCTCTGTTCGATGAAGGCAAGGCGCGGTTCGGGGATGACGTGACGAAGTTCGTTCGGTTCGATCTAGATGCCCTCCACGGCGAGGATGTGACCGAGCAGATGGCTGAGGCGTTCCTGTCCGATTGGGGCGGTCGGGTTTCCGACGAAGGGCTCCTCCCCGACTTCGTTCGCCAGTCCGATGCTTGGGAATCGTGGTGCGAGGCCCGCACGGTTCGCGATGGCCTCCCGTACACCCAGAGCAGTCACGGGACTTACAACGCCCGTCAGCAGTTCGGAGGGCGGCTGTGATGAGCACGGTCACCAAAAACGACCCTGACAACTACCTGACTGTCGGCAAGGCTCAAAAAAAGATTGCCAGCGAGCGCGGTGAACAACTCCGCAAGATCATGCAGGACGCGCACGACAACACCGAACGCCGGCTGAAAGAAAACGGCCATGCTGGGAATTTGGTGCGCATTGAACCTGCCAGCCAGCAGGACTTCAACGTCTTTAAGGCCAAGGCGATATCGCGCGGCAAGCTGCTGGAGCGCTTCCGCAGCCACATGCAGGACGAGGCCGATTACATCGACGCCGAGGAAATGAAGGCGGAAGCCCGCAGGGACCGCGAATGGGAGGACCGGCTGTGAAGCACAACCCCGACCTATACGGCGCCTACCTGTCAGCCCGGAACCTCTCGGCGGATGTCCTGTTGGCCTACGCCGAAGACGGCCATCGGGGCACAGTCGGCGACTTCCGTACCGCAGAGATCGATCGTCAATTCCGCGAACTGGCCGACCGTCTCGGCTTCGAGATCGTCAAGCGCGATCCGGTCAAGGAGGCAGCCGAATGACCCTTCCTCGTTCCCGCGTCGTCGCCCTTGAGCCCACGCACGAGCCGCCGAAGGCCGACCACTATCTGACCGCCGTGATCGTCTGCTTCGCGGCAATCGTTATCCCGCTTTTTCTGTGAGGACACCATGAGCAACGTAATCGACCCCGCCGGCCCCGAGGTGCTCTTGGGCGACGTTCTCGCAAACCGCGTCCTCCCACAAGTCAAACAAACCATGGAGGCCAAGATGGCAAACGCAGTTGAGATCATGCACACGCCCACACAGATGACCGCTGAGCGGCCTCGCGCCGTTATGACGCCCATGGAGATGCTGGACCGCGCCGTCTCGTCTGGTGCCAGCGTAGAGACGCTGACGCAGCTCATGACGTTGCAGGAGCGGTGGGAGGCCAACCAGGCCCGCAAGGCGTTCGACGAAGCCATGGCGGCCGTAAAAGCGAACATGCCGAAGATCGTCAAAACCCGGAAAGTCGATTTCACCACGCAGAAGGGCCGGACGAATTACCAGTATGAGGATCTGGCCTCGATCATGAACCAGATCGGCCCGGTCCTTTCGGCTCATGGCCTTTCCGTCCGCTACCGCACGTCGGCCGAGCCGAACCATCCGATTTCCGTCACTTGCATCATTTCGCATCGGCTTGGCCACAGTGAGGAAAACACGCTGATGGCCGGCAAGGACGACAGCGGCAACAAGAACAGCATCCAGGCGATCGGTTCTACCGTCACCTATCTGCAGCGATATACGCTCAAGGCCGCGCTCGGGCTGGCCGCTGCGGCTGACGACGACGGCGCCAAAGCGGACGAGACCACCGACGACACGAAGCTGATCACGGAAGCACAGGCGTCCGTCATCCGCGAACTGATCGAGAAAGCCGAACTCGAAACCGATAAGTTCTGCGAGCGGTGGGAGATCGGGGCCGTCAACGATATCCCGATGAACAAGTTCAACGACGTCGTGCAGTCGCTTCGCCAGCGCGTGGCTTACCTCACGAACCAGCGCGCCCAGGCTCAGGCCCGCGCAGGGAGCGCAGCATGAGCGTCGATATCATCACCTGCGAGCAGAACTCGCCCGAATGGTACGAGGCGCGCCTTGGCATCCCTACGGCCTCCAATTTCGCCACTGTGATGGCGAAGGGCGAGGGCAAGACCCGGCGCACGTACATGCTCAAGCTGGCCGGCGAAATCCTGACCGGCGCGCCAGCGGAAAACTACACCAACGCTGCCATGGAGCGCGGGCACGAAATGGAGCCCGAAGCGCTCAAGGAATACAAGTTCCTGACGAACTGTGAGCCCGAGTTGGTCGGGTTCGTCAGGAACGGCAACAAGGGAGCCAGCCCGGATTGCCTCGTCGGTACCAATGGGCTCGGCGAGTTCAAGAGCAAGGCACCTCATATCCTGATCGAGGTGTTGCTGAAGGATCAGTTCCCGCCAGAGCATCGGGCTCAGTGCCAGGGCGCTCTGTGGGTCGCAGAACGCGAGTGGGTCGATATCGTCTGCTTCTGGCCGAAGCTCCCGCTGTTCGTGAAGCGCGCCTATCGCGACGAAAAATACATCTCGGAAATCGCCGGAGAGATCGACCGGTTCAACGATGAACTCGCCGCCACGGTCGAGAAGATCCGCCGCTATGGTCAATTGGAGGCCGCATGAGCACGCGCGCCATCGTCACCATCAACGGGCCAGCCGAACGCGAGCAAATCGCTCGGTGGGCTCACAAGGTCGAAGCCGGGACCATCGTAGAGTTCCGGAAGAAAACCCGTTCCCATGAGCAGAGCGCCAAGATGTGGGCCATGCTCCATGAGGTATCCGACCAGGTCGAGTGGTACGGCACGAAGCTGGACGCGGAAGATTGGAAGGACGTTTTCACCGCCTCCCTTCGTCACGCTCGCGTCGTGCCTGGCATCGACAAGGGAACCTTCGTTCCGCTCGGCATGCGCACGTCAAGCATGACGATCGAGGAAATGACGAACCTGATCGAGCTCATCTATGCGTTCGGCGCGGAACAGAACGTCGTGTTCAAGGAGCCGCGCGAATCCAACGACAACACCAATCCCGGCGAGGATACCCCAGGCCCGCCGGAGACTGACGATCCGCCACCGTCAGTCAGAGAGGGCGACGGCACAACCCCTCAGCCGTCGCCCTCCAACCCTTTGCCGGCCGAACTGCGGCAACACCTGATGGACTTCGCCCGCAAGGCATCGAAGACGGTCGACGACAAGGAACTGACCGCCGAAGCCAAGGACAAGGCCGTCAGCGACATGATGCTGAACTATCGCGACGTCGTGCCGGAAGCCGACTGGCCGAAGCTGTCGACCGTCGTTGTCTGCCTGAAGGCGGTTCTGAACGGCAAGCGCACGCTTGAGCAGTCGCGAAAGTTCATCGCCGGCGACCTGCTTGATTGCGACGTTGCCGAGATCGGAGGTGCGGCGTGATGCTTGATCTTCTCGGACATGCACCAAGGGCCACCGCCGAATTCCACGGCGATAACAGGCTCACCCTGTCCCGCGAATGGGGAAGCGGCCCCCGAGCTTGCGTCATCGGGTGCAACCCTTCGACGGCGGACGCCTACAAGGATGACCCGACGTCCCGCTGGTGGAATTCCTGGTTCCTCCGCGCTGGGTTCGGACGGTATGACGCCGTGAACCTCTACCCATTCTGCACGTCGGACCCGGCAGAGTGCCGCCGCATTGTCGCGACGATCGACCACGGTGCATGGGACATTCGCGACGATCTGCACTTCGTCAACCTTCCGCATGTCGTCGCAAAGGCAAAGGCCGCCGATCAGGTGTTCGTCTGCTGGGGTGCCATCGCTTGGGATGACCTGTGGATCGATCACGTTGTCGAAGAAATCCAATCCGGTGAGGGGCCGTATCCAGACCTCTGGTGCTGGGGAAAAACAGCATCCGGGGCACCAAAGCATCCGTTGGCGCGGGGCAAGCACAGGATAGCTGCTGACCAGCCGGCAATCATTTGGAAGGCGGCAGCATGACATCCCCTCTCACAGCCCCGCCGAGCGCCGTCGACACTCACCCGACCCCAGACACCGCCGAGGCCGCAGAACGCGCTGTGCGGCTTCCTGACGAACGCAGAGAGCCGTTTGATTATCTCGGGCTGATCAAGCGCATCCGCCGCGATACAGGGAGGCTTTGATGATCGCCCGACTTTTCATCCTCGTGTTCGCCCCGCCGACCCTGATCCTGTCTTTCGTCTACGCGCTGCTGTGCGGGATCGCCAAGGCCGTCGTGTTTGCAATCCTTGCGGTTGATCAGGAGCTCGCATCCATCAAGCGGGACTGGAAGGCCGGAACGATGAAGCTGGAGGATGACGCATGAGCGCGACCTTCGACAAAGCGGCGATCATGTCGACGTTGACCGACGGCATGAAGATGAAGGCCCAGATGCTCAAGAAGGGTATCAGATCCGCCCGCGTCCAATGCCCTCAGTGTGACGGATTCCTTCACGCCCGCCTCGCCGGCCGGAATAAGCACCTTCGCTTCTGGTGCGATGGCCCGTGCAAACGCCAGATGATGGAGTAGCCAGTGACCGACGTAGGCACCACCAAACGCGGCTCCATGTCCCGCATGCGCCGCTTGCGCATCTTCGAAGCCCATGGCGGGCGTTGCTGCCTTTGCGAGCAGAAGATCGACGGCGTGCGCCAGAAATGGACGATCGAGCATCTGATCGCGCTCGGGCTCGGCGGCAAGGACGAGGACGACAACTGCGCTCCGGCTCATGAAGACTGCCGCCGCGGCAAGGACAAACTCGACGTGGCCGCAATCGCCAAGGCCAAGCGGGTCAAGGCGAAACACCTTGGCCTGAACAAGCCGAAGTCGAGCCTGTCGAATCCCCGCTTCCGCAAACTGATGGACGGGACCGTCGTCGATCGTCGAACTGGGGAGGTCGTAAGCCGATGAGCACCACCCTCCTCCCTTGCCCGTTCTGCGGCAGCACGAAACTTGAGGTCTTCGCAAACGTGATCGTCTGCGAGGAATGCGAGGCGCACGGCCCATGCTCGCAAGACGGCCCTGAGTGCACGATGAACCCGCACATCAGAGATCAGGACTGGAACCGCCGCACCACCCCCCGTTCCCTAGACGGCGTGAGAGACGCAGGAGAGTGACCGTTGTGGCTTTACGTACCGAACACCTCAACCTCATCTCTATCTGCACCGGAGGAGCCGGCCTTGATCTCGGCTTCGAACTGGCAGTTCCAGACGCTCGAACAGTCTGCATGGTGGAGAGGGAAGCCTTCGCAGTCGCGACACTGGTTTCAGCGATGGAACAAGGCCTCCTGGCTCAAGCTCCTATTTGGAGCGATGCCCGAACCTTCAATGGCAGAGCGTGGCGTGGCGCAGTGGACGGCCTCATTGGTGGCATCCCGTGCCAGCCTCACAGCCTCGCCGGCCGAAAGCAAGGAAGCCTCGATGCCCGCGACCTCTGGTCAACGGCCCGTCGCATCATCGTCCAGTCCGGTGTCTGGTTCGTCGTCATCGAGAACGTCGGCGGCATGCTCGCGGCGGGGTCTGACGAAATCGCTGGCGCGCAACGAGTATTCCGAGACCTTCACAAGCTTGGTTTCGAGGTTGAGGGAGGATTGTTCACGGCGGCAGAAGTCGGCGCGAGCCATCAGCGCGAACGCATCATCATCCTCGCAGTGGCCGACCCCAGCATCGGGGCTTCCAAACGACGGGGAAGAGCCGGAGACGTGGTTTGCGAGAGCGAGCGACCTGAAGGACAAGCACCAGAACGGCAATGGGGCCGGCGTGCCTCTGGCGATAGCTGCGAAGGTGTTCCAGGCGTCGGCCAGGCCGACGCCTACAGCGAACGACTGGAAGGGCTCAGGCCCGACGCTGGAGCGCAAGGACGGGCAGATGCGGGGCGATCGGCTGGACTACGCAGCCGAGCAGCTATGGAGCACGCCGAGAGCATCGGACGCCGAGCACGGGGGCCCGAACCAGAGGGACAGTTCAGGACGTCCAGCGCTGCCGGCGCAAGCCAGCCAATGGGCCACACCTCGGGTTTCATCGGAGAGGACATCATCGATCGCGCTGGAGCGACCAGACAGCGTGTCGTCCCTATCGATCGCGCAACAGGCGGAAATGGTCATGGGGGAAGTCCCGCGCGAGATCTATCTCGTGAGCGAGAAGACGCAGCGCCGACTTGGATTCGACCCCTCTTCGCTCCGGGACCGGCTGACCTATCCAGTTGGCGCGACACTCTCGCATCCGCGCCGGAGCTTGAACCCGCTTTTCGTCGAGTGGCTGATGGGCTGGCCTCCCGGCTGGACATTGGCCGCGTGGACCGACTTCGCATGCTCGGAAACGGCGTTGTCCCACTTCAGGCAGCATATGCGATCCGCACTCTTGCAACTCGGCTTGCCGCGCGAGGCTCCGCCGGCGCAGCTCGCCTTATTCGGATGATGGAGATCGATCCATGACCGCCACCCCTTCCCCGAGGAGAGAACACGTGACCGAGCTCAGCAAGGAAATGATCGAAGCCGGCCTGGAAGCCGCGAACAGCCGATATCTCGAATTCATGATTGACGACGACATGGCTTTTGACCAGGCAGTTGAGGCTGGCATTCGTGCCGCCGTCGCCCTTCTGCCGTCCCGCTCCCCCTTGGAAACAAGTTGCCTAAATGACCCTGATAATGACCCTGAAAAGGAGAACGGCGGGGCTGCCGCCCAAGTCGAATGGCTGAAGGCGCGACTGGCTGACCTGCAGCTTCCAGCCGGCAAGCGAGATCATGACACGCGCGAGAAATGGCTACTTCAATGCGGCATGCCGGAAGCCGACGCCCTCCGTCCCGTTCAGCCGTCGGTGGGTGTGGCGGTAAAGGTCAAGGAACTCGAATGGAAGCAAGGCGACGAAAACCCATGGTATCATTTCGCACAGTCGTCCATCGGCAACTACATCATCACCGAGTATCCAGTTGTCGGCGACGACGAGTTGGCGGTGCGGCTTCTCGGAACGAGCCAGTACGGCGTTTGGTTCAAGACCCTTGATGATGCCAAGGAAGCCGCACAGGCTCACCTCAATGGCTGCATCCTGTCGGCTCTCTCCACCCCTCCCGCCGCTCAGGATGATCTGGAGCGAATGCGGGAAGCCCTCAAGCCATTCGCCGAGGTAGCTGAATACATCCTCGCAGAAGCTCCTGCCGACGCAACCATGTGGCACGCCTACGTCGATTGCGAAGGCAACGTCGCGCAAATCTCGCTTGAATACCTCCGCGATGCCATTCGCGCCCTCTCCCGCGATGCGTCCAGAGACGAGGAAAGGAGACAGGGATGAGAAAGCCCAAGCAGACGCACGGCCTGCCAAATCTTGGGACCGCCCCAATGGGACGCGTCCGAGCTCCTCATGCAGACGACTTCGCCGTGGACGGGTTCGCTTATGCGATGAAGGATAAGCTTGCTCAGAAGCGCAACGAAGGTCGCGGCGGATGGGAGAACAAGGAAGAATGCTCGGCAGAGTTCCTATCGCAACTCCTCCGCGAGCACGTCGAGAAGGGTGACCCGGTAGACGTCGCCAACTTCTGCATGATGCTCCACCAGCGCGGCGAAAGGATCAAGTGATGGGCCACGACTATTGCCACCGGCATCAGCGCATGTGCAGCCGAAGCTGCCCGGACTGCAATCCTCACACCCATACCGATCCTGATCCGCCTCCCATGACCCCCTCCGAAGGCAAGGGCGATCCCGAACGCATCTGGCTGCAGAATGCCGAGGATGCCAAAGCTATCGGCGAAGGCCGCCTATGGTGCGAAGATAAGGTCTGGCCCGAATGCGCAGAGCAGCAAGAGCCGACCGAATACGTGCGCGCCGATCTGTTCTCCCGTCTGGAGCGCGAGTTGGCCGAAGCACGTGAGGCCCGGGCGATCCTCGAAGGCCACCTGACCGCAGCGATCGATGATTACAACGACGCACGCAGGCAGGATTTCGAAGAGGCCGCGCATATCGCTGAGAATACCATCGAGCCAAATTCAGCAGCGGCGGCATTGGCCGCAAACATGAGAGCCGAGCGCATCGCCGCCGCCATCAGGCAGAGAGCGGAGGGAGCACCACCAACCACTCTCCGTCCGCCCAGCGCCACCAGAGCAGGAGGGCAAGCCATGAAGATGACAAAGCTGCAAACTAAAGCGCTGAAGCAGCTATCGACAGGCCGAGTGAATGGCAAATATATGCCCCTCACATTGGTCCAGCTTGTGGCTTTAGGCTATGCACAGAAGGAAATGTCTGTGACTGGCTGGCACTGGATGTTCTCCATCACCGACGCCGGCCGTGCCGCGATGAAGGAAACGGAGGGGCGGTCGTGACCATGCCCGAGCAACTGTCAAAACGCTTCGATGAAGCCGCTATCGGCCTGGCATCCAGGGGCCAGTTGAGCCGGCACCTTGAGCCGCGCCTGTGGGAAGACCTGCGCTTGAGACTGCAAGCTGTGTACCGCAAAGCCACCGGCGAGAACATGGCCGTGCTGACGGTAGACCATAACCCAGCACAGGCAGCGATGAAGGAGTCCCCATGACCAAGCGCTATTGCCGGTTCTGCCAGTGCGCGACCGATCACACCAAGATCCGGTTTAACGTCTTCGGAGAGACGGACGAAGGGGTTGTTTCCCGGGTGTTCTGGGGAATCGTTAGCTTCGGCGCTAACGAGGCGCTGGCCGATATCCGCTACGAATGTGACGACTGCGGCGCGAGGAGGAAGCCATGACCCTACCCCTCACTCTTCGGCGCCTTAACCGGCTTGGCCTTCGTCGACTTGATCACTTCATAACGATGTCCCGCAACCCTGACCGGGTAATCAACGCCATAGATCGCCACCCGCGGCACAAAGTCGTCGTCTATCCAAACGACCTCACCCGTAAGCACGACGGTATCGCCGATCTCGGGGGCGTCGGGGGATTTCGCGGGTTTCTTAGCCATCTCGGATATTTGGCGCGGGAAGCGCAGGAGGCAAGATGAGCAGAGCGGCCTTCCGACAAGCAGATGTTGAGCGCCTGATCCGTGCTGCGGATCGCGAGGGCGCCGCGGTGCAGGTCGATCTGCGCACGCTCGTTGTCACCTTGATCCCCGGTATCCACAAGAAGGAACCGGTTGACACGCCAGCCAATCAAGGAGGCATCCTACCATCGGGCAATCTCGCCCCCGATGGAAAGGAAAATTGGGATGAGGACTGACAGGCCGGGTTACCAGTACCGGCTGAACAAGGACGGGACTGCCGTCCATTACTGGAATCCGAAACGGGCGGTGAAGGCCGCCCCGGATTATCTCGCGACCATCCGCCTTGCCGATGGTCTTTCCGACGAGGGGATAGCCGCGGAATGCCAGCGGCTCACCGAGCAGTTACGGGCGGATCTGCGCAATATCGATGCGCCACCCAAATACGACGGGACCATCAAGGCCCTGATCGACTGCTACCGATGCGACAAGACGAGCACGCTCCACACCGTCAAACACTCGACGCGCATAAGGGATTACGAACCGAGCTTGCGCGTTCTCGAGAAGAACGTCGGCAGCCGGCGTATTGACTTGCTCAAGGCATCTGATTTCAGAGAGTGGTTCGCCAAGTGGCGACAGAAAGGCCATAGGAGGGCGTCAGGCGCGATCAAGCTCCTGCGGGTGATTATCTCCTACGGAGCCGGCGAACGCCTCAGCGGCTGCGCGCAGGCCAGAGAAATCCTCTCCGACATGCGTTTCGAACAGCCGACGGCGCGCACGGTCGTCATGACCTATGACCAGTGCCTGGCGATCGTGCAGAAGAGCATCGAAATGGAATGCCCCTCGATCGGGTTCGTCGAGGCGCTGAAGTTCGAATCGGCGCTGAGGCGCATTGACGTGATTGGGGAGTGGGCCCCGCCGCCTGAAGGTGGCGCGTTCCGTTGGCGCGGACTGACGGGGCAGGACATATCGCGGGATATGATCCTGACGCTCAAGACGAGCAAGACGGGCGCCGACGTGGCGCGCGATCTGACGGTTATGCCGCTTGTGCAGGAAGCCTTGAAGGCATTCCGCATCCCTGACATCGGCCCCGTCGTCGTCGACGAGGACACAGGCAAGCCCTATTGGGAGAATCGCTATACGGAGAAATTCCGGAAGGTGAGAGACGCGGCCGGCGTACCATCAAATGTCTGGTCGATGGATGCGCGGGCCGGCGCTGTGACGGAGACGGTCGAGGCAACCGGCTCATTGGAAGACGCCAGCAATTTGGCGACGCACAGCACGACAAAGACCACTCGCCGCTATAGCCGCGGGGATGGCCTGGAAAAGAGCCGGCAGATTGCCAAGGCTCGTGCTGAAATGCGTAAGTGACACGTCGTGAAACGAGTGAAACGCCGTTCTGCTAAGGTCTTGATTTCATTGGAGCGGGTAGCGGGAATCGAACCCGCGTATTCAGCTTGGAAGGCTGCTGCTCTACCATTGAGCTATACCCGCGGGCCTTCGATCCAGAAGCAGAATGGTGGAGGGAGTTGGATTTGAACCAACGTAGGCTGAGCCAACGGATTTACAGTCCGTCCCCTTTAACCACTCGGGCATCCCTCCATTATTCTGTCGGGATCTTTCGACCAAGCAATTGAGATCGCGAGACAACCCAGCGACTTGTCGTTGCCGCTCTCGATCTGTGGCCGGGTATATGACTGCCCTCTTTCGTCCTGTCAACACGGCTCAATGGAAAATTTCTGAATTTCTCCACAGCGACAATTCCGGACCGCCCACCGAAAACCATTTCGCCCCGCCTGCAACCTCTCTATAAGACGCCCATGAGCAAAGATCGCACCGGCGACAAGAGCGCCAAGGACACCCATTACGCCAACCTCAGGCGCGCCCACCGCGACGCCAAGCGGGAGCGAGGCGAAATCCCAACGCCAAAACAGGAGAAGCGCCGCAAGGCGCCGGCCGACTGGAAGCCGCCGCAACTCGCGCCGGAACAAGTCCTGCTCTACGGCCTGCACACGGTTCGCGCCGCTCTCGACAATCCGGCGCGCCAGGTCGTTCGCCTCAGCGTTACACAGAACGCCGCTGCCCGGCTGGAGCTCGGCGAACTGTCGGCCCTGCCCTTCCCGGTCGAGACCGTGACGCCGCAGGATCTCGACAAGATCCTCGGTCCTGATGCGATCCACCAAGGCGTCATGCTCGAAACGCGTCCCTTGCCGCATCGCAAGCTCGAAGCGCTTCGCGACTGCCCGCTGATTCTCGTGCTCGACCAGGTGACCGACCCGCACAATGTCGGTGCCATCATGCGCTCTGCCGTCGCCTTCGACGCCGGCGCGCTGATCACCACCATGCGCCACAGCCCGACCGAATCGGGCGTGCTCGCCAAATCCGCCTCGGGCGCGCTGGAGATGATTCCCTATATCCAGATCACCAATCTTGCGGATGCCATCGAAGAGCTCCATCGGCTGGGCTTCCAGACGATCGGCCTCGATTCGAAAGGGCCGCAGCCGCTCGAGGGAACATTCAGCGGCGAGAAGATCGCACTCGTTCTCGGTTCCGAGGGCAAGGGGCTGCGGCAGAAGACCCGTTCGATCGTGACGGACCTTGCCCGGCTCGACATGCCGGGCGCGATCAAATCACTGAACGTATCGAACGCGGCGGCGATCGCCATGTATGCTGCGCGCCAGTTCCTGAACCGCTGAGATCTCCAGACAGCGCCGACCGCCCATCGCGACGACCATGCGGGCGGTCGCATTGCCCCAGGCTTAGCGCAGCGACACCAAGGGCCGCACATTGACGCGATATTGGGCCAGTGGAAATCTCCGCGTGGTTGGGATCGGAGAGCTTTCATGGTCATCGCACTGGCATCACGCGTACCACTGTTTCGGCTGCTGGTTTTGACTGCGGTCTGCCTCGGTCCACACACCGCCTCCGCGGCCGGCGACATCGATCCCGCCATCATCGCGGCGCAGACGGGCGATTATCTGGTCGCGCCGCTCGATGGCGCCGACGGATGCAAGCTCACACTCACCGCCGACGAGGCGATCGGCGGCTACGCCGTTGCCGGGGCCGAGGGCTGCGCCAAGAGTCTGCCAATCCTTGCCGACGTCGCCGCGTGGAATTTCGACGGCAGTGGTGGCCTGTTGCTGATCGACGTCCTGCGAAAAGTCCACGCCCGCTTTGAAGAGAGCGAGGGATCCCCTCTCCTGACGAACGGCGAGAACGGGCCGCGACTGGCGCTCGTGCCGGCGGTGGACGGCATCTCGCATCTGCCGGCGCCGGCCAATATGAAAGGCGCATGGCAGATGAAACGTCCGGACGGAACCGCCGTCTGCCAGGTGACCTTCACGGGGACCGTCGACAGTGGCGGTAATCTGGGGCTGTCCGTGGAGGAACCTTGCGAAGGCGCCGTCAGAAAACTGAAACTGCGGAGCTGGACAGCAAACGGCCTTGGCATAACCCTGCTCGGAGACGGCGGCAGTTCGCTCGCTTTCACGGCCACAGCTTCCGGATTCGAGAAAGACCGGAACGAAGGCGGCAAGCCGCTGCTCCTCGTCAGAAACTGACCGATGGCCGCGTAAAGTCCAGAGGCGTGCTTGCCGTCGGACAGCCGTCGCGCAACTTTTTCCACGTGGTGACATTGAGGTTCATCTCGCAGCGCGCGAGATAGGCGTTACCGCCAACGCGCACGCAGGCAATCTGTCCAAGTTCATACTTCGAACCATCGCGGTTGCGGCAGGTGCAGCCGTGATCCGGCGGCGCGGCAAGTGCGGCTTCGGCGGCGAGCAAAAGGGCCACCGTAGCGGTCATGCCCCAAAGGATCGTCCGCCGGTTCGTCATGAAGGCAATATAAAGCAAATCGGGATAGACGAAAACGGACAATGCCGGCTGCATCCGCAACCGGCACCGTCCGCAAGCAGGGCCAAGGCCCCTCCACCGGATCACCGCCGTGATCCGCTGAACCTATCTATATTTTAGCTCGCCAGGCGAAGCACATTGCCCTCGGCAATGGTCTTTTCGGCCTCGGCGATCGCGAACTGCTTGGAGTCGGCGCTGAGGTTCAGGCCTTCGGCGCGGACGAACTCAACATCGGTGACGCCCAGGAAACCAAAGACCGTCTTCAGGTAGGATTCCTGGTGGTCCATCACGGCAGCCGGACCGGCGGAATAGTGACCGCCGCGGGTCGAGGCGACGATGATCTTCTTGCCCTTGGCGAGGCCCTCCGGACCATTTTCGGTGTAACGGAAGGTCTTGCCGGAGACGGCAATGCGGTCGATCCAGGCCTTGAGCTGGCTCGGAATACCGAAATTGTACATCGGGGCGCCGATGATGATCGTGTCGGCAGCCAGGAATTCTTCGAGCATGTCGCGGCCAAGCTTGACGTCGGCGGCAAGGACGGCGTCCACGCCTGCGAGATCTGCGGGAGCCATGATCTGGGCGCCGGTCAGGTGCGGGAGCGAGCTGGCGGCGAGGTCACGGTAGGTCACCGTTGCATCCGGGCGATCAGCCTTGACCTGAGCAGCGAGTGCGGCCGTCAGGCGGCGGGAAACCGAGTGATCACCGAGGATACCGGAGTCGATATGAAGAACATTCATGGGAACACCTTTGTGTTTGCGTTGCGGTGATCCACATATGAGGGGAAAACAATCACCCGATAAGCCAGTGGATATTTGACATACTGTTTCCAGACGGAAACAATCACGCCGAGCATCCGCACTTCGGAGACAGGACAATGCAGGATCTAAACGACCTCGGGCTTTTTGCCGCCGTGGTGCGAAACAACGGCTTCAGTGCTGCCGCACGTGACCTCAACATACCCAAGTCCAAACTCAGCAAACATGTGGCCCGCCTCGAGGAGCAGCTCGGTGTGCGCCTTCTCGAGCGCTCGACCCGCAAGCTGCGCGTCACCGACATCGGCCGCGTGTTCTACGAGCATTGCCAGGGGCTGCTCGACGGCGTTGCTGCCGCCGAAGCCGAAATCGCGGCCGTTCGGGCCGAGCCCTCCGGCACCGTCAGGCTCGCCTGCCCGCTCGGGTTTACGCCCATGCTCGCCGATATCCTTCCGGCGTTTCACCGGCGCTATCCCGGCGTACGGCTGCTGATCACCGCCACCAACCGCCGCATTGACCTCATCGAGGAACGGATCGACGTAGCGCTTCGCGCCCGCGGCCAACTCGACACCGACAATCAACTGATCATCCGCAAGTTCGGCGAAGTGCGCGAGCGGCTCGCCGCCAGCCCGACGTTCCTTGCCCGCGCGGGCGAGATCACGATCGACAATCTCAGCCGGCAGGCAACGCTGTCGATGAACGAACAGCACCCGACCGATGTCTGGCGGCTCATCTCGGCCGACGGGCACACGACGGAGATCACCCACCGCCCGATCATCGGCTGCAGCGACTTCATCATTCTCGAACGTGCCGCGATCGAAGGCATGGGCGTGGCGCTGCTGCCGGACCATATCTGCGAGCGCGCCTTCCGGGCCGGCGTCTTGGTACCGGTGCTCCCGGAGTGGACCTCGAACGACGTCGTCGTGCACCTCGTCTTCCCGTCCCGCCAGGGCATGCTGCCGGCAACCCGGGCGCTGATCGACTATCTCGCCGAAAATCTCCTCAACGCCCTGCAGAAATGCCGCGAGGTTCCGGTACGGATGGCCCCCTCGTTCGACATCTGACGTCGCTACCCGGTGCCGCTCGACACCGGCAAATCATCAAGAGATGGCCGTCGGGAGCGCGGACCGTGGACCGAATTGCATTGGCGTGACGATCTCCACGCCGAGGGCCACCGCGTGACGATGCGCGGCAGCCCGCATCTCAACCCGAATGCGGTCCCAGCAAAAGCGAACGATTTCAGCAAAAAAGGATGACTTGGTGCCCCCAGAGAGACTCGAACTCCCGACCTACTGATTACAAATCAGCCGCTCTACCAACTGAGCTATAAGGGCACTTTCAGCGGTCGGAGTTACCATAATCTCGCGCGGTGTAAAGCAAATTTGCGAATTCTCCCAATTTTTCAGATGCGTTCGGCGGCCGGCCATGCCAGAAACGGGGTCGAGAGATCGCCGTAAGCGGCATGCAACGCATCGAACGGACTAGAGTTTCATGGCCCGAACGTTCAATTCCTTCGCCTTCCTCGCCTCCTCTGCGGAGGAGGCGCAAAAGGCTGCGGCCGATCTCAAGGCGATCTATGGTGATCACGATCCGGCAAAGGCCGACGTGATCGTGGCGCTCGGTGGTGATGGCTTCATGCTGCAGACGCTGCACCAGACCATGAACAGCGGCAAGCTGGTTTACGGCATGAACCGCGGCTCCGTCGGCTTCCTGATGAACCGCTACAGCACCGAAAACCTGCCGGACCGTATCTGTCAGGCGGTCGAAAACGCGTTCCATCCCCTGGAGATGCAGACGACCGATGTCTATGGCGAGAGCTTCACGGCGCTTGCGATCAACGAGGTTTATCTCTTCCGCCAATCCTACCAGGCCGCGAAGCTGCGCGTCGTCATCGACGGCAAGACGCGGCTAGAGGAACTGACCTGCGACGGGTTGCTGGTGGCAACGCCCGCCGGATCGACGGCTTACAACCTCTCGGCCCACGGTCCGATCCTGCCGCTCGAAGCGCCGCTTCTCGCGATGACGCCGGTCAGCGCCTTCCGTCCGCGGCGCTGGCGCGGCGCGCTGCTGCCGAACCATGTGACCGTCGAGATCGAAATCCTCGAAGCCGACAAGCGACCGGTCAACGCGGTGGCGGACCACCAGGAAGTAAAATCAGTGGTCAAAGTGCGAATCGCCGAATCGGAAAACATGACGGCGCGCATCCTCTCGGATCCCGACCATTCCTGGTCGGACCGCATCCTGGCCGAGCAATTCTCGAACTGAGCGCACGTTCTCCGCGCGATATGGTATGATCCTCCACGGACCGGCTTGCGACCGCTACTGCATGTTTTCTTTAATCGGTACCCGATTAAAGAAAACATGCAGTAATTCAAAATGCTACAGCGCTGCGCGTCTGATAAGACGCGCAGCGCTGTAGGAGCGAGGCGGCCGCGGAATGGTTTGAAAGGACGACAATCCCAAATGCAAAGATCCGCCCTTCTCGTGCTTCTCCTGCTCGTGACGAGCGCCGGCGCCAAGGCCGAGGACGCCAACGTCGTGCCGCCGCGGGTAACCTTTGTGACGAGCACGGGCTACTGGGAGGAAAGCGGAGAGCCGCTTTCTTCGCCCGACCCCAATGCGGCCGCCGAGAAGCGAGGCGACGCCCGGCGCGGCTACTACAAGCTGATCGCGCTTCGGCAGGCGGATGGCACGGCACAGGTCCATCTGCAGCAGATCGAAGCGACACCAGCCGGACCCGTGGTGGTTTCCTCGGCGGAACTCGAAGAGTTCTCGGCGCTCAAGGCCTATGTCACCGACATTCGCCCGGAGAGCTCGACCGGCGTCACCGCGCAGCCGGGCATGTTCGCGACGGTCTATCTGAAGACCGATCCGACCGCGCGCGAACCGGAGAGCTGGACCGTGCTCATCGACGATCTCGGCGACATCAAGATCGAGCGCGCCTCGAACTGAACAAACGAAAGGGCCGGATGCGAACACCCGGCCCTCTTCAATTCCAGAACTCTCGCCGCGATGCTTAGAGCGGGTCGCGATCTCTCAGATTCGCTCCTTGCGCTTTAAGTTCTTGATATCGCATGTCTTATCGCAAAACCACTGCGCACTTTTGCGCGACATGCCTTAGTTCAGATCGTCGACGACGGCATCCGCACCGCCGCTGACGCGGTGCGCGAGCGCCGCTTCCATGAACTCGTTGAGCTCGCCGTCGAGAACATCGCCCGGTGCCGTGCTTTCGACGCCGGTGCGCAGATCCTTGACCAACTGGTAGGGCTGCAGAACGTAGGAGCGGATCTGGTGACCCCAGCCGATGTCGGTCTTCGACGCGGCTTCGGCGTTGGCCGCCTCTTCCCGCTTCTTCAGCTCGGCCTCATAGAGGCGGGCGCGCAGCATGTCCCAGGCCTTTGCCCGGTTCTTGTGTTGCGAGCGCTCCTGCTGGCACTGCACGACGATGCCCGACGGCATGTGCGTGATGCGCACCGCCGAGTCGGTCGTGTTGACGTGCTGACCACCGGCGCCCGAGGAGCGGTAGGTGTCGATGCGGCAATCGCTCTCATTGACGTCGATCTGAATCGAATCGTCCACCACCGGGTAAACCCAGATCGAGGAGAACGAGGTGTGACGGCGCGCGTTGCTGTCATAGGGCGAAATGCGTACCAGGCGATGCACGCCCGATTCGGTCTTCAGCCAGCCATAGGCATTGTGGCCCTTGATGAGCAGCGTCGCAGACTTGATGCCGGCTTCTTCGCCGTCCTGGATTTCCATCAATTCGACTTTGTATCCCTGGCGCTCGGACCAGCGGGTGTACATGCGTAAAAGCATGTTGGCCCAATCCTGGCTCTCCGTGCCGCCGGCACCCGAATGCACTTCGAGATAGGTGTCGTTCTGATCGGCCTCACCAGACAGCATGGCCTCGACCTGCTTCTTGGCCGCTTCCGACCGAAGCTCGCGCAGCGCCTGCTCGGCATCCGCGACGATCGCTGCATCGCCCTCTTCCTCACCGAGTTCGATGAGTTCGATGTTGTCGTTGAGCTGCTGCTCGAAACGACGCAGGCCATTGATGCCGTCGTCAAGCTGCTGGCGCTCGCGCATCAGCTTCTGAGCTTCCGAAGCATCGTTCCAGAGGGTCGGGTCTTCGGCCTTGTTGTTCAACCAGTCCAGTCGTCTTACCGCCTGATCCCAGTCAAAGATGCCTCCTCAGCAGGCTTATGGCCTGCTTGATTTCGTCGACAATATTCTCGATTTCGCTGCGCATGATCCTGCTTCTTGTGAACCCGAAATGAAGGTGAGCGTCAAATAGCGATGCCCGCCGCTGATGTAAAGGCGGCGGGCATCGCGAATGAAGAAAGGCTTTAGAACAGGCCGTTGGAACCGGAGGTCACCGCCTGATTTGCCTGCGGCGAGTTCTTCAGGATCTCTTCCGGCGGAACATATTGATCGAGACCGCCGATGACCGAGAAGGTATCGGCCGGGCCAGTGCCGGGCTTGAAGGCTTCGATGATCGTGTCCGGCTCGCCCTCATAGGCGGCCATGCCGGTCTTGCGGTTGACGGCGATCATGCTCATGCCTTCCGGTACGACGAACTTGCTCGGGCGTATGCCCTTGACGGCTTCCTGCATGAAGTCGTTGAAGATCGGCACCGCAAGGCTGCCGCCCGTGGCGCCGCGGCCGAGCGGGGCGGGATTGTCAAAGCCGAGGTAGAGGCCGGCAACGATGTCCGGCGTGTAACCGACGAACCAGGCGTCCTTTTCGTCGTTGGTCGTGCCAGTCTTGCCGGCAACCGGGCGATCGAGCTTGATCTTGCCAGCCGCCGTGCCGCGCAGCACCACGCCCTCCATCATCGAAGTGATCTGGTAGGAGGTCATGGGGTCGAGCACCTGCTCGCGATTGTCGGTCAGAACAGGCTCATCCTGGCTCTGCCAGTCGCCTGCATTGCAATTGTCGCAGGTGCGATCCTCATGCCGGAAAATCGTCTTGCCATAGCGGTCCTGAATGCGGTCGATCAGCGACGGCTTGATCTGCTTGCCGCCGTTGGCGAGCACCGAATAGGCCGAGACCATGCGCAGAACCGTCGTTTCGCCGGAGCCCAGCGACATCGCGAGCAGCGGCGGCATCTTGTCATAGATGCCGAAACGCTCGGCATATTCGGCGACGAGGTTCATACCCATGTCATTGGCGAGGCGAACGGTCATCAGGTTGCGCGACTTCTCGATGCCGAGACGCAGCGTCGACGGACCGGCCGAGCCGCCACCATAGTTTTCCGGGCGCCAGACCTGACCGCCGGCGACGATTTCGATCGGGGCGTCGAGAATGACCGACGCCGGCGTATAGCCGTTGTCGAGCGCTGCGGCGTAGACGAAGGGCTTGAAGGAGGAACCCGGCTGGCGCATCGCCTGGGTCGCGCGGTTGAACTCCGACTGGCCATAGGAGAAGCCGCCGACCATCGCGAGTACGCGGCCGGTCTGCGGGTCCATCGCCACGAGACCGCCCTGGACCTTCGGCGGTTGGCGGAGGCGATATTCGCCCTTTTCGGGCAAGGGTTCGACATAGACGACATCGCCGGCGCCGAAGACGCCTTCAGGGGATTTCGCCGACTTGCGGTCGCCGTTGGCGGACCGGTAAGCCCACTGCATGTTCTTGGCGGAGATGTGTCCAGTGACGCGTTCGGCCGCGATCTTGCCCGAGGCTTCCTTATCCGGCTGGATGCCGATCTCGGCACCCTGCGCATCGACCGACAGAACGACGGCGAGCTTCCACTCCGGCACGTCGCTGAAGGCAGGAACCGCGCCCAGCGGCTCACCCCAATCGCCACCGATCTCGATCGTCTTGACTGGACCATGGAAGCCGCGGCGCTCGTCATAGCTCAGCAGACCCGCCTGCAGCGCCTTGCGCGCCGCGATCTGCAGACGCGGATCGAGCGAGGTGCGAACCGACAGGCCGCCTTCATAGAGCGCGTTGTCGCCATATTTCTGGATGATCTGCCGGCGGACTTCCTCGGCGAAGAAGTCGGACGCGAAGAGATGTGCGCCACCGCGGCGTGGATTGACGCCGAGCGGCTGCTTCTTGGCCTCTTCGCCATCGGCCTTGGTGACGTAGCCGTTCTCCACCATGCGGTCGATCACCCAGTTGCGGCGTTCGATAGCGGCTTCAGTCTTGCGGAACGGATGGTAGTTGGCCGGGCCCTTCGGCAAGGCGGCGAGATAGGCGGTCTCGGCAATGGTAAGCTCGGTGACCGACTTGTCGAAATAGGTCAGCGCCGCACCGGCAATGCCGTACGAATTGAGGCCGAAGAAGATCTCGTTGAGATAGAGCTCGAGGATCCGGTCCTTGCTGTAGGCCTGCTCGATGCGGAAGGAAAGGATTGCTTCCTTGACCTTGCGGTCGATCGTCTGGTCGGACGACAGCAGGAAGTTCTTTGCCACCTGCTGCGTGATCGTCGACGCGCCCACGGGTCGACGGCCGGATCCGAAGTTCTGCAGGTTGACGGCGATGGCGCGGGCGAGACCCGTAAGGTCAACGCCCGGATGCTGGTAGAAATTCTTGTCCTCGGCCGAAATGAAGGCTGCCTTGACGCGATCCGGGATCGCCTGGATCGGCAGATAGAGACGCCGCTCGCGCGCATATTCTGCCATCAGGGCGCCGTTGCCGGCATGAAAGCGCGTCGTCACAGGCGGCGAATATTTCGCCAGCACCTCGTAGTCAGGTAGATCCTTGGTGACGACGCCCAGATAAAGCGCCACGGCTCCGGCCACGCCAAGCAGCAGAAACGCACCAATCCCGAAGAAATATCCAATCAGCCTGATCATCAGTCAGATACCGGTACCTTAATTATCGTCCAATTGCCGGACCGCCGCGCGACAGTCCATGCTCTGTCCCGCCGGTTTACATTGCGTCGGTCCGGCCAAACTCTTCCATCAGTAATCGTCTGGCATCGCAGCGCCCCGCCAGCCCGGCTCCTCATATGGCGAGGAACCCCGGGCATCAACTCGTTTCTCAACAAATCCGGGCGCAATTCCGGTTAGGTCTCGGATTGTGCGTAAAATAGGGCTGTTTCTGATTATCGCGTGCGCATCCAGTTGAAAAGCATAACGCTGTTACCGGGGCGACACAAATCACTTCGTTCCCGGTCATGCCTTCAAACGTCAGCCGCCGCTGGCGACCGCCTGCTCGCGGTAACGCTGAACCGCGACGGCAAGGCGCTCCGAAACTTTTTTGCGCCATTCCGCATCCAGCAGCAACTTCTCATCTTCCTTGTTCGACAGGAATCCCAGTTCCAGCAGGATCGACGGCACATCGGGAGCCTGCAGCACGCGGAACCCGGCGAACCGGTGCGGGTTGTTGATGAGATTGATCTGGCCCTCGAAGGAGGAGACCACCGAGCGCGCCAAGTTGACGGAGAAGGCCTGCGTCTCGCGGCGGGTCAGGTCGATCAGGATATCGGCGACCTCCGCGGGCTCGCTTTGAAGCGGCACGCCGGCGATTTCGTCCGAAAGGTTCTCGCGGGCAGCAAGGCTTGCGGCCAGATGGTCCGATGCCTTGTCGGAGATCGTATAGACCGTAGCGCCACGGATGTCCTTCTGCCGGAGCGCATCGGCATGGAGCGAGATGAAAAGATTGGCGCCCTTGTTGCGGGCTATCTGCACGCGCTGCGGCAGCGAGAGAAAGACATCCTCTTCGCGGGTGAGGAAAGCCTCAATCCCCGCGCCCTTGTTCAGGGCCTCGACGAGGTCTTTGGCAAAGGCCAGCGTGACGTGTTTCTCTTCCGTCTTCGTCTCGCCGGCGAGCGCGCCGGTGTCGATACCGCCGTGACCGGCATCGATCGCGACGATGAACGGTCCGCCGTCCTTCGTAGGCGCAACCGCAACGGGTCTGCCGGTTTTCGTCGCTGCAACCGAACCGGTCCACTGCTGTTCGCCGAGAAGCGCGTCGAAACGCGCCTGGTCGACCCGTACGACGTCGAGGACCAGGCGGTAGCCCTTGCCCCCCTCTTCCGCAATTACTTCCGCATGGGTCACGGCGACCGGTCCCTTCGCGGAGAGAACGATGCGGGAATTGCCCGCCCCCATGCCGCCATAGCGGATCGCATCGAACAGGCCGCGCGGCTCGAGGCTCTCCGCCTTCAGACCAAAGGCCGTTTCCGGAAGATCGACGACCACGCGAACCGGGTCGGCCACGTAATGAAGGGAAAAGTCCGGCTTGCGGTCGAACTCGACGACGACCCGGGTGCGCGCGTCGTCACCGGCGATCCGTGCGCCGAAAGCGAGCAAGGGGCCCGACTCGACAGCATTGGCGGTCTGCGCGTTCAAGAGGAAACCTCCGACGAGCAACGATGCACCGAGCAAACGCCAACCCGTACGCGACATCAACGACAACAGCGAACCGAGCATACAAACCGCCAAAGGCTTCACCTTGGGCTCCCCACCACTTTCTCAAAAACCAGACGGCAGCCGACGCGGCCACCAAACGCACACCTTGATCAATGAACCTCTATGGTTAACCAAAGCTTGACAAAGGTCATCCTCCGTCCTGCGCCGAAGCCATCGATTCATCATTTGCCGGCCTACTCCACGTGGACGATCGAATCGATCATTATTGTGGCGGCACGGGCTTTTCCCTTGCCAATGTGACATAGAAAACATAAAAGCGTCACAAGGAGAAAGTGTTGACGGGATAGAACAGTCGACCGGGCAGCCGGAGCTTCTCCAAAGCTTGGCGCCAGGGAGTGGTCGAACCGGATTAACCGGTTAAACGCATCGCACTTCCGCGGTCGCAAGCGTTCATCCGCCGTCTCTGCATTTCCTCCTTGTATACTGGATCGCAAATTTCCGGCGGTGGCCGGAGTTCTTGATGGTGATTCTTCACCAACGCCCGCAAGCGGGCGCATTCATCGGGTCTTCATGAGACCTTGGACATTGGCATTCTTGTTTGGTCATTGATGTTGACTCAGCAGTATCGGTCAGAAGTAGAGCGGCCCCGGAACAGACATGTTCCGGCTGTCGTCTGGCTGCTGCACCATCGCCTGCACCAAACAGGAACTTTCATATCCGGCGCACCTTCCGACGTGTTTGGCAGTCTTCCCAAGGAAGCAGGTCTGTCTCCCGTTCCGCTGGTGCGCCGAGGAGCACAGCTTAGATGGCAGAGAAAATGCTTATCGATGCGTCTCACTCCGAGGAGACGCGCGTCGTTGTCGTACGCGGCAACCGCATAGAAGAATTCGACTTCGAGTCGGAACATAAGAAGCAAATCCGCGGCAATATCTATCTGGCGAAGGTCACCCGGGTGGAGCCTTCGCTGCAAGCCGCCTTCGTCGATTATGGCGGCAACCGCCACGGATTTCTGGCCTTCGCCGAAATTCACCCCGATTACTACCAGATCCCGCTTGCCGACCGTCAGGCCCTGCTGAAGGCCGAAGCCGAAGAAGCACGACGCGACGACGACATCGAACATGTCGAAACAGCACCGGCGCCGGCGAGCGAACTTTCCGTTCCCGTCGCTCTCGAGGCCGTAACGGAGATCGAAGTCGAGGCAGAACCGGCGGAAGCCGTTGCCGCCGAACCGACGGCCGAAGAGGAAGCGCCGGCCGAAAAGCCCAAGGCAAAGCCGAAGCGCACCCGCAAGACCAAGGCCAAGGCTGCGGAAGAAACAGCAGTGGCGGCCGCCGACGGCGACGAAAGCAACGACGGCGAAATGGCCGCAATGGTCGATACCGATACCATCTCCGAGGATGTCGACAGCCGCCGTCGCCACGACGACGACGACGACGACGATGACGACGACAGCCACGATGGCGAAAAGGAAATCATCGAGTCCGTCGGCGCGGAAGACGCCATGGAAGAGGTTCCGGATCGTCAGGTCCGTAAGCCCCGGAAGCAGTATCGCATCCAGGAAGTCATCAAGCGCCGCCAGATCCTGCTCGTCCAGGTCGCCAAGGAAGAGCGCGGCAACAAGGGCGCGGCGCTGACGACTTACCTGTCGCTTGCCGGCCGCTACTCGGTGCTGATGCCGAACACGGCACGCGGCGGCGGCATCTCCCGCAAGATCACCAATCTGCAGGACCGCAAGCGCCTGAAGGAAATCGCGCGCGGCCTCGAAGTGCCGCAGGGCATGGGCGTCATCCTGCGCACCGCCGGTGCGAATCGCACCAAGGTCGAGATCAAGCGTGACTTCGAATACCTGATGCGCCTGTGGGAAAACGTCCGCACGCTGACGCTGAACTCCACGGCCCCCTGCCTCGTCTATGAGGAAGGCAGCCTGATCAAGCGCTCGATCCGCGACCTCTACAACAAGGATATCAGCGAGATCATCGTCTCCGGCGAGGAGGGCTACAGGGAAGCCAAGGGCTTCATGAAGATGCTGATGCCGAGCCACGCCAAGGTGGTTCAGCCCTATCGCGACGTGCATCCGATCTTCTCGCGCTCCGGAATCGAAGCGCAGCTCGACCGCATGCTGCAGCCGCAAGTGACGCTGAAGTCCGGTGGCTACATCATCATCAATCAGACCGAAGCGCTGGTTTCGATCGACGTCAACTCCGGTCGTTCGACGCGCGAGCACTCGATCGAAGACACGGCGCTGCAGACGAATCTCGAGGCGGCCGAGGAAGTGGCGCGCCAGTTGCGCCTGCGCGACCTTGCCGGCCTTGTCGTCATCGACTTCATCGACATGGAGGAAAAGCGCAACAACCGCGCCGTCGAGAAGAAGCTGAAGGACTGCCTGAAGAACGATCGCGCCCGCATCCAGGTCGGCCGGATCTCGCATTTTGGCCTGCTCGAAATGTCGCGCCAGCGCATTCGCGCCTCGGTGCTCGAATCGACGATGCAGACCTGCCCGCACTGCAACGGCACGGGTCACGTTCGCTCGCAGTCCTCCGTCGCCCTGCATGTACTGCGCGGCATCGAGGAATATCTGCTCAAGAACACCACGCACGACATCACCGTGCGCACCATCCCGGACATCGCGCTCTACCTGCTCAACCAGAAGCGCGGCACGATCACGGACTACGAGGCCCGCTTCGGCGTCTCGATCATCATCGAGGCGGACGCCCACGTCGGTGCGCAGCACTTCGCGATCGATCGTGGCGAACCGGTCGAAAACCCGGTCAAGATCGAGCAGCTCCTCCACTTCGAACCGGAGCCGGAAGAAGATGACGTCGTGATCGAAGAGGATCTCGACGAGGAAGAGGCCGAGGAAGTCGCCAGCGAGCAGCGCCAGGAGCAGCCCAAGGCCGCTCAATCCTCCGACGAGCAGGGTGGCCGCAAGCGCAAGCGCCGCCGTCGCCGTCGCGGCAAGGGTGGCCAGCAGGCCGAAGGCGGTGTGACCCAGGTCTCCGAGTCGGCATCGGATGCGGAAGACGATTCCGATGACGGTGAGGCAGACGACGAGGGTGTAGAGACCGAAGACACGACCGCAGACGTCGAACAGAAGCGCAAGCGTCGCCGTCGCGGCAAGCGCGGTGGCCGCCGCAACCGGCCGGAGGGCGAAGGTGAAGGCGAAGGCCAGATCGAGGCCGATGCGGAAGGCGATGACGCCGACGAACCGGAAGCCGTAGAAACGCCGTCCGTTGCCGCCGAGATCGAAGTGGCCGTGGCCGTCGAGGAAACCGCTGCAGCCGTCGCGGAAGCCGAGGTCGTCGAGGCCAAGCCGGCCAAGCCGAAGCGGACCCGCAAGAAGGCTGTGAAGGCCGAAGAACCGGTCGCGGCCGTCGATGACGTCGCTCAGGCCGCCGTCGAAGATCAACCGGCAGACGTCGACGTCGCCGCCGAGGCAGTAGAAGAGGCTGCGGCCGACCTCGCCGAAACCAAACCGGCGCGCGCAAACCGCGATCTTTCGAAGATCGCCTCGGAACCGGTCGTGACGTCGAGTTCTCCGAAGGCCGAAGGCGAAGAGGAAGAGCCCGCCAAGCCGAAAAAGGGCGGCTGGTGGCAGCGCCGCGGCTTCTTCTAAGAAGTCGCTCTGGTCCCGGCTCGATGCCAAACCGGGATCCTGACACCTCGAAGCGTTGAACGCGAAAGATCATGAATGGAAAGGCCCGGATCGCTCCGGGCCTTTTCTTTTACGGGTGGTAGCCGAAGCGGACGGGGCGTCTTCGCTCCCCTGCCCGTTCTGCCGGACGATCAGGCAAGCCAGCGAGCGATCCGGTCCATTGCCTCGACCATGTCGGCCTCAGCGCCGGCATAGGAAAAGCGCATCGTGCGGTGTCCCTCGAGCGGATCGAAGTCGAAGCCCGGCGTCGCCGCGACATTGATCTCAGCAAGCATCCGGCGGGCAAAGGCCATGCTGTCATTGGTGAAACGGCTGACGTCGGCATAGGCGTAGAAGGCGCCATCCATCGGCGAGGCAATGGAGAAGCCGATTTCCGGCAGGCGCTTCAGCAGCATCTCGCGATTAGCCGCATAGGCGGCTTTATAGCCGTCGAGTTCCTCATGCGCGTCGAGTACAGCCTCAGCCGCGATCTGCGACAATTCCGGCGGCGAAATATAGAGGCTCTGGGCGATGCGCTCGAAGCCGCGCACCTTTTCGGCCGGCAAGACCATCCAGCCGATGCGCCATCCGGTCATGCAATAGTATTTCGAGAAGGAATTGATGACGATCACCTCGTCGGTAACCTCCAGCGCGCTCGCCTCTTCGCCGGCGAAGGTCAGGCCGTGATAGATCTCGTCCGAAATGAAGGCGATCGATTCCGCCTGGCAATAGTCGGCCAGCGCCTTGAGGCCGGCCCTGCCCGTGACGGTGCCGGTCGGGTTCGCCGGGCTTGCCAGCAACACGCCCTTCAGCGGTCGGCCGATCTTTGCGGCGGCCCGCGCCAGGCTATCCGGCGTCAGCGTGAAGCCGGAATCGGCATTGGCCTCGACCTCGACCACCGTCAGGCCAAGCGCGGCGAGGATGTTGCGATAGGCCGGATAGCCGGGCCGCGCAATGGCGACGCAATCGCCGGGATCAAAGAGCGCGAGGAAGGCGAGATTGAAGCCGGCTGACGACCCAGTTGTCACGGCAACCCGCTGCGGATCGAGCGCGATCCCGTGGCGCTTCTCGTAGTGGCGGGCGATGGCCTTGCGCAGCGACAGAGTGCCGAGTGCATCGGTATAACCAATGCGGCCGTGCTGCAGGGCGTTGCGCGCGGCTTCCAATGCAGCCGCTGGCGCCGGATGCGCCGGCTGTCCGACCGCCATCGAGATCACCGGGTGGCCGGCATGGCGGCGACGAGTCGCCTCCGCCAGCACATCCATCGCGTGAAAAGGTTCGACGGCGCTGCGTTTTGACAAGTCTATCAACGGAAAATCCTCGATATGCGGCTGTGCTCCAGCCCCTTTGCCCGATGATATTGACCTTCACAAGTCCGCGAGTGCCGTATTTCCGCCGATTTTGCCGTTTCGTTTCCGCGGCGCCCACCCTATGCTGCGAGCATATAGCGAATACGAGGAATCCTGTTGTCTTTTGGAGCTGCCCCGGTTGACGTGACGATGGGCGATGAACGACACAGTGGATACGCAAGGACAACGAGGTAGAAATGAATTTCAGCACCAAGATGATTGCCGCCGGAACGCTCGCCGCGCTCTTGGCCGGGGTCAGCCTGCCGCAGAACGCGTTTGCGCTCGACGCGAAGCAGAAGGAAGAAATCGGCGCCTTCATCAAGGAGTACCTGATCGCCAATCCGGAGATCATGCTGGAGGTCCAGGAGGCGCTGACGACGAAGCAGCGCGCCAAGCAGCAGGAGGCCGCCGAAAGCGCGATCACCGAGAACAAGAAGGCGATCTTCAACTCCGACTATGACATGGTGCTGGGCAATCCCAAGGGCGACGTCACCATCGTCGAGTTCTATGACTACAACTGCGGCTATTGCAAACGCGCCCTTTCGGACATGGACGCAATCCTCAGCAAGGACAAGAACGTCCGCTTCGTGCTGAAGGAATTGCCGATCCTCGGCCCGGACTCGCTGGCGGCGCACAAGGTGAGCGCTGCGTTCCGTCTCATCGCTCCAGAGAAGTACGGCGACTTCCATCGCGCCCTGCTCGGCGGCGAAGACCGCGCTACGGAAGAGACTGCCCTTGCTGTCGCGGCCAAGCTCGGTGTTCCCGAGGATCAGTTGCGCGCCAAGATGGAAAAGGAGCCGCATGACGCGGCCGTGCGCGAGGCCTATGGGCTTGCCAACGACCTCGGTATCACCGGCACACCGTCCTATGTCATCGGCAACGAGGCGGTCTTCGGCGCCGTCGGCGCCGAAGAAATCGAAGGCAAGGTCGCCAATATGCGCGAGTGCGGCAAGACGGCCTGCTGACAAACCTTCCCATGACTGTGGACAATTCCCGCGGGGGGCCAAAGGGCTTTTCCTCGCGGGACCATCAGTCTATAGGTAACCCTCCATCATCGGACCGGAATCCCTTATGCCATCGACCATTTTCGTGCTGAACGGCCCTAACCTGAATGCGCTGGGCAAGCGCGAACCGGGTATTTATGGCGGCCAGACGCTCGCCGATATCGAGGCGATGTGCAAGGCCGAGGGCAACAAGCTCGGCTTCGCGGTCGATTTCCGCCAATCCAACCACGAGGGCACGCTGGTCGACTGGCTGCATGAAGCCGGCAGCGTCGCCGCCGGCGTGGCGATCAATCCGGCGGCATACGGCCATACGTCGATCGCGCTTCACGACGCCATCCGCGCCATCGGCATTCCTGTGGTCGAACTCCATCTCTCGAACATCCATGCGCGCGAAGAATTCCGTCACAAATCGATGATCGCGCCTGCCGTCAAAGGCGTCATCTGCGGCTTCGGCGCGCAGAGTTACATTCTTGCGCTGCATGCGCTAAAGAACCTGACAAATCCGTCGAAATAAAAAGAACATTAAAGAGGCTCATATTCCATGGCTGACAAGAAACCAGGTATCGACCAGGCGCTGATCCGCGATCTCGCCAATATTCTCAAGGACACCGATCTGACCGAGATCGAAGTCGAGCAGGACGACCTGCGCATTCGCGTCTCGCGCAACGGCACGCCGGTGGCAATGCCGATGATGCCGCAGATGCCGGCCTATCAGGCTCCTGCCGCTGCTGCTGTCGCCGCCCCGGCCAACGCCGTCGCCGCTCCGGCTGCCGAGAACGGCCGCGCGTCGAAGAACGCGGTGACGGCACCGATGGTCGGCACCGCCTACCTCGCTCCGGCTCCCGGTGCGCGCCCGTTCATCGAAGTCGGCGCCACCGTCAAGGAAGGCCAGACCATCCTCATCATCGAGGCGATGAAGACGATGAACCAGATCCCGGCTCCGCGCTCGGGCAAGGTCACCGAAATCTTCGTTCAGGACGCAGCCCCCGTCGAATATGGCGAACCGCTGATCGTAATCGAATAAGGCGGCGCGGCGATGATCTCGAAAATTCTCATTGCCAATCGCGGCGAAATCGCCCTTCGCGTGCTGCGCGCCTGCAAGGAGCTCGGCATCGCTACGGTTGCCGTCCACTCCACGGCCGACAGCGACGCCATGCATGTGCGCCTCGCCGACGAGAGCGTCTGCATCGGTCCGCCGCCCTCGCGCGATAGCTATCTGAACATTCACCAGATCGTCGCCGCCTGCGAAATTACCGGTGCCGACGCCGTGCACCCGGGCTACGGCTTCCTGTCGGAAAACGCCAAGTTCGCCGAAATCCTCGAAGCGCACGACATCACCTTCATCGGTCCGACGGCCGAGCACATCCGCCTCATGGGCGACAAGATCACCGCCAAGAAGACGGCGGAAGAGCTTGGCATCCCGGTCGTTCCGGGTTCCGATGGCGAAGTGAAGCCGGAGAATGCGCTTGAAGTCGCCCGCCAGATCGGCTTCCCGGTGCTGATCAAGGCCACCGCCGGCGGCGGCGGCCGCGGGATGAAGATTGCACGAACGGAAGCCGATCTCGAACATGCCGTGGCCACGGCGCGCGCCGAGGCCCTGGCGGCCTTCGGTAACGACGCGGTCTACATGGAGAAGTTTCTCGGCCAGCCGCGCCACATCGAAATCCAAATCGTCGGCGACGGTGCAGGCAACGCCGTACACCTCGGCGAACGCGACTGCTCGCTGCAGCGTCGTCACCAGAAGGTCTGGGAAGAGGCAAACTCCCCGGCTCTCAACGTCGACCAGCGCATGAAGATCGGCCAGATCTGCGCCGATGCGATGAAGAAGCTCAAGTACCGCGGCGCCGGCACGATCGAATTCCTCTACGAGAACGGCGAGTTCTATTTCATCGAAATGAACACCCGTCTTCAGGTCGAGCATCCGATCACCGAAGCGATCACCGGCATCGACCTCGTGCACGAGCAGATCCGCGTCGCGTCCGGCGGCGGTCTTTCGGTCAAGCAGGAAGACATCGTGTTCTCCGGGCACGCCATCGAGTGCCGCATCAACGCCGAGGACCCGCGCACCTTCGTCCCCTCCCCGGGCACGATCACGCATTTCCACGCGCCCGGCGGTCTTGGTGTCCGCGTCGATTCCGGCGCCTATCAGGGCTACCGCATCCCTCCGTATTACGACAGCCTGATCGGCAAGCTGATCGTGCACGGGCGCACTCGCGTCGAGTGCATGATGCGTCTGCGCCGCGTCCTCGATGAATTTGTCATCGACGGCATCAAGACCACGCTTCCGTTGTTCCAAGACCTGATCAATAATCAGGATATCGCCAACGGCGACTACGATATCCACTGGCTGGAAAAGCATCTGGCCGCTACGTCCGAGTAAGGGCCATACGTTGAAAGGGACGCGCAGCAAGCAGCCCGACATTACCCCGGACATGCTGCTGCGCGCCTATTCGATCGGCCTGTTCCCGATGGCCGACTCGGCCGACGACCCAGAGCTCTTCTGGGTCGAGCCGGAAATTCGCGGCGTTATCCCGCTGACGAACTTTCATGTCTCCCGCAGCCTCGCCAAGACGATCCGCCGGAAACCCTTCGACATCCGCTTCAACACCGCCTTCGAAGCGGTGATGGAAGGCTGCGCCGCCCCCGCCCCGGACCGACCGACGACCTGGATCAACAGCAAGATCCGTAACCTCTACGCCACGCTGCACACGATGGGCTACGCCCATAGCGTCGAAGCCTGGGAGAATGACATGCTGGTCGGCGGCCTCTACGGCGTCTCGCTCGGATCGGCATTCTTCGGCGAGAGCATGTTTTCCAGGCGCACCGACGCCTCGAAGATCTGCCTCGTGCATCTGGTGGAGCGGCTGCGCGCCAGGGGCTTTGAGTTGCTGGACACCCAGTTCACCACCGAGCACCTCAAGTCCTTCGGCGCGATCGACGTGCCGAAGGCCGAATACGAGATCATGCTCGGCAACGCGATGAACTCGCCAGACCTCTCGTTCTAGATACTCTTCGTCTGATATCTCCATCTGGAGATGTACTTCGTCGAAGTGTTTATCCAGACTTCGACCGTTTTCGAGGGCATCAAGGGCATGTTCGGCCCCGAGGAACCGCCAAGCACATAGCGCGAGGATGGATGCTGCATTAGGCTGCCGCTCTTACGTTCGGCAGCCTCGGCGAATTACTGCTTCGCCGCCGTATCCGGTGGCGGCAGATCGGACGTCGCCTTGCAGGACTGCAGCCACACGTCATAGACCGGATGCTCGACGGCGTTCAGGCCCGGGCTATCGGCGAACATCCAGCCGGTAAAGATGCGGCGGATCTTGCGGTCGAGCGTGATCTCCTCGACCTCGACAAAAGTCGTGATCTTCTGCGCTTCGGTATCGTCGCGGCTGTAGCAGACGCGCGGCGTGACCTGGAGGGCGCCGAACTGCACCGTCTCGCCGATATAGACGTCGAAGGTCGTGATACGGCCGGTGATCTTGTCGATGCCGGAGAAGACAGCAACGGCATTGGAGAGGCGCGCCGCGTCAACAGCTTCCGCCGAGGCGATCAGCGACAAACCGGCAAGCAGGGACAAGCCCAACCGCCGCGCTCCTTGGCCGATTGCTTTGCGCAGATCAGAACCTGCCATTGTCGCCTGTCTCCCGCGTGCCCTGTTCATCGTCGATGGATGTCAGGCGCTAACCATCAATTGTGGCCGCGCCGTGATCGAGGAACCTATTCCGCGGTCCGTCCTCGTCGCTGAAGAGAGATTTCTTAGGAACCCGGTGTCCAGGCGTCATAGTCGCCGGTCACGCGCGGACGCTTGCCGGTGGCTGCGATCGAGCCCTGCGGACGGTAGGCATTGGCCGTGCCGGTCGGGTTCGCGCGATGCGGCTTCTGCCATTCGCGCGGCGTGTACTTCTCATCGGCCGGCGAAACGTCAGTGCGGTGATGCATCCAGCCGTGCCAGCCGGCCGGAATGGCGGAGGCTTCGGCATAGCCGTTATAGATCACCCAACGGCGAGTGCGGCCTTCGGAATCCTTGCCACCCTGGTAGTAGACATTGCCGAACTCGTCTTGACCGACCCGTTGGCCGTGGCGCCAGGTGTGAAAGCGCGTTCCGATCGTCTGTTCGTTCCACCAGGTGAAAATCTGCAGCAGGAGCTTCATGGATGCCGTCCTTGACCGGCCGTTGGGAAGGCGGCCAGATACCAAAACTATGTTCCCGCTTATGCCCCGCCGCTCATGGCTTGTCCAGTGATTCCGAGGCAAAGGCCGTCATTTCAACGGCATGAGGAAGCCGAAATGGCTACGCACGAAGCCAAGCCGCTCATAGAAGCGGTGCGCATCCGCGCGCACGGCATTGGAGGTCAGCCGCACCTTCTTCGCTCCCCGGTCGCGCGCCTCGGCGATGGCATGGCGCATCATGCGTTCACCGATGCCGCGGCCGCGCATATCTTCACGCGTCTGAACCGCCTCGACGATCAGGCTGGAACTGCCCCGCCCGGACAAGGTGGTATGCAGCGCCGTCTGAAAGGTACCGACGATCTCGCCGGCAAGGACTGCGACGAAAAGTGTCTGCAGTGACGAAGCCTCGATTTTCTCGAAGGCGGCGACGTAGTCGCCGAAAGCGGTGGGATCGGTCGTGTCACCATGACCACCGATCTGGTCGGCGGCGAAGAGAGCGACGATCGCCGGCAGGTCTTCGCGCTCGGCCTTGCGGATCAAGAGTTCGGTTGTCGCGTCCATCGTTCCTCAACTCACATCGTTCATCGGCAGCGGACCAACCACCAGAAGGTAACGACTTGATGACGGTGCGATACTCCCGGGGTTTTCCACAGGCGGACGGACAAGGCTACAACCGAGAGATCTCCAAAGCGGGGCGCGATCTCTCGGATCGCTCCTTGCGCTCTACGATCTTGTTATTTCGCACGCCGCTTTCGCAAAACCGCAGCGCACTTTCGCGCGACCTGCTTCAGCCGAGAAGCCGCTTCTCCAGGATAATAGCCGGCAGGCCGGATTGGTCGTCGCCGCAATTCGCCGTCTTGCCCATCTCTGAGAAGCCATGCGTCCGGTAAAACGCCAACGCATGCAGGTTCTGCGGCTCGACCTCGACGCGCATCCGCTCGGCATCGGGAAAACAGGTCTCGAGTTCGGCGAAGATGTCGCGGCCAATGCCCTGCCGCTGGAGCTTCGGCAGCACATAGAGCTGATGGAGCATCGCCGTCTTGGGCTGAGTGTCCGACATCGCCGCAAAGCCCATGCCGCCGATCTGGCGGCCGTCGTCGGCCACCAGGAATTCGGAGTTCTTGCGTGCGAGGCGGGCCTTCAGCGCCGACAGCGAGTGCCAGCGCTCCGTCAGCTCATTGACCTTCTCGACGCCATAGAAGGTATCGTAGGTCGCGTGCCACGTTTCGATCAGCAGGGCGCGAACCTTGTCCAGGTCACGCTCGCTGGCCGTGCGCACGAAGAACATCGCTTATTCCTCGATGCCGAGCTTGGCCTTCACCAGCGCCTGTACGGCTTGCGGGTTGGCCTTGCCACCGGTCGCCTTCATCACCTGGCCGACGAACCAGCCGGCGAGTGAGGGCTTGGCCTGGACCTTGGCAACCTGATCGGGGTTGGCGGCAATGATCTCGTCAACGGCCTTTTCGATGGCGCCGGTGTCGGTCACCTGCTTCATGCCGCGGGATTCGACGATCTCGGCCGGGTCGCCACCCTCGTTCCAGATGATCTCGAAGAGATCCTTGGCGATCTTGCCGGAAATCGTCTCAGCCTTGATGAGGTCGATGATGCCGCCGAGCTGGGCCGGCGAAACCGGAGTCTCTTCAATGGCTTTGCCGGCCTTGTTCAAGGCGCCGAGCAAGTCGTTGATGACCCAGTTCGCAGCAATCTTGCCGTCGCGTCCTTCGGCTACCGCCTCGAAATAGTCCGCGATCGACTTCTCGGAAACGAGAACCGACGCATCGTAAACCGAAAGGCCGAGGTCGCGCACGAACCGCTCCTTCTTGTCGTCCGGCAGCTCCGGCAGGTCGGCCTTCAGCGCCTCGACGAAGGCATCGTCGAATTCCAGCGGCAGAAGGTCCGGATCCGGGAAGTAGCGGTAGTCGTGCGCGTCTTCCTTCGAGCGCATCGAGCGGGTCTCGCCCTTGTTCGGGTCGAACAGGCGGGTCTCCTGGTCGATCACGCCGCCGTCTTCGAGGATGCCGATCTGGCGGCGTGCCTCATACTCGATCGCCTGGCCGATGAAGCGGATCGAGTTGACGTTCTTGATCTCGCAGCGCGTGCCGAAGGCTTCGCCCGGACGACGGACGGAAACGTTGACGTCGGCGCGCATCGAGCCTTCATCCATGTTGCCGTCGCAGGTGCCGAGGTAGCGCACGATCGAGCGCAGCTTGGTCATGTAAGCTTTCGCCTCGTCCGACGAACGCATGTCCGGCTTGGAGACAATCTCCATCAGGGCGACGCCAGATCGGTTGAGGTCGACATAGGACATCGACGGATGCTGGTCGTGCATCGACTTGCCCGCGTCCTGCTCGAGATGCAGGCGCTCGATGCCGATTTCGACATCCTCGAACTGACCCTGGCGATCCGGACCGATCGAGATGATGATCTTGCCTTCGCCGACGATCGGATCCTTGAACTGGGAGATCTGATAGCCCTGCGGCAGGTCCGGATAGAAATAGTTCTTGCGGTCGAAGATCGAGCGCTTGTTGATCGTAGCCTTGAGACCGAGGCCGGTGCGCACGGCCTGCTTCACGCATTCCTCGTTGATGACGGGCAGCATGCCGGGCATGGCGGCGTCGACGAGCGAAACGTTCGCGTTCGGCGCATTGCCGAACTCCGTCGAGGCACCCGAGAACAGCTTCGAATTGGAAAGCACCTGGGCATGGACTTCCATGCCGATGATGACTTCCCAGTCGCCGGTGGCGCCGGGAATGAAGCGTTTCGGATCGGGGGTGCGGACGTCGACAATGCTCATATCATGCTCTTCTTTGAAGCCTGAATTCTTGGTTTCTCGGTAGAACAATTGGTTCACCGGTGCAAGTTGTTCGGCGTCATCTGGCGCCCATCTCGGTGCAACGGCGAATGCGAAACGCCGCTTAACCACCGTTTAGCACCCTTGCGCCAAGATTTCCCGATGTCGACCCTCACCGCACTCGCATTGTACGCAGCCTACATCAACATCCTGAGCTTCGGGCTGTTCTGGTTTGACAAGCGGGCTGCGCGCGCGGGCCGTTGGCGCATCAGCGAGCAGACATTGCTGGCAATCTCTCTTCTCGGCGGAAGTCCTGGAGCGATGGCCGCCCGGCACATATTTCGCCACAAGACTCGCAAGGAACCGTTTCGAACCCGTTTGGCGCTCATCATCGTTTTGCAGGTGGCTACCGCGGCTGTCGGCACCCTGGCGTTGCAGGGACACCTTGACGCGATTGCGAGCGTCTTCTAGGAAAGCATCGTATTTCTGGAGTCTTGATGTTCACTTCTTCGTCTGAGTCCCGGTAAGGGCCCGTCCCCGCAATCGCCTTTGATTGCGCGCACGGGCCGGAAACGTCGCCCCGCACTTCCAGTGAATTGCGGAACGGTTTCCTGCGTTCATACGAACGCTTTTCCGGAACATTCAGAAATGGACATCTCACGCGCCGAACAGCGCATTCTTCATCATTTGGCCCAGGGCGGCCGCATCGAAGTCACCCGCGAAAGCAAGGCCATCATCGAAATTCGATGCTTCACCCGTGACGGCTGGGTCTATCCTGGTTTCGACCTGGAGCTCTTCCGCAAGCTGAAGCGCAAGAAGGCGATCTCGTCTTCTGGCGGCAAGCCCTATCGCATCACGGAGCGCGGCTTGCAGCTGGTGCGCGCCGAACTCAACAACCGCTGAGCGGCGGAAACCGATGACACCGGGCGTCACATGCTGCCCGGTGCCAGCTCTGCACGCATCGGCACAGGGGTGACCGGTCTTTAGTCTCGCTCGGTGAGGACTTTGCGGAGACCGATGAACTCGACATTGCGGTCGAGTTGCGGCGCATAGGCGGTGGAAAGCCAGCTCACGCTGTAGCCGCGATTGCGGAAGAAGGTCACCGCACGGCTGTTGCGCGCATGCGTCTTGGTGATGATTGCATCGAAGCCGTCCGCAAGAATGCGATGCTCGATCTCACCGAGCAACAACGCACCGAAGCCCCTGCCCTGAGCTGCCGGCTCGATCCACAGGTCGGAAATCGCGTTGTCGAAATCCTCACGCGCTGCCCAACCGCGAATGCCGCCTTCGGCTTCGATCAGCAGAACGGACAACCAGTGATCGGAAAGAAAACGGGAGAACGAAGCTTCGGCCACATGCCGCATTTTCTCGCCGTCGGCGAGACCCGCAATCGCGGATTGCCAGGCGGCGACACCGATCGCCGTCAACCGCTCGATATCGCCGGCGCGGGCATGGCGGATGGCTGGCAGACGCGGTCTCCTTCCGCGACACGGTGGCGGGGGCGCCTTCGGAAACAGGGCGGCGCCGGACCGGCGCCGCCCTCAAAGCTTTACCACCACTTGGTGGGCGTGAAGCGGCCGGCCGCCTGCTCGATGACGTGCGCCGTCTTGAACAGCGTCTCTTCGTCGAACGGCTTGCCGATCAGTTGGAGACCGAGGGGCAACCCCTTGTGGTCAAGCCCGCCGGGAACAGCGATGCCGGGCAGACCAGCCATGTTGACCGTCACCGTGAAGATGTCGTTCAGGTACATCTTGACCGGATCGGACGCCAGATCCTCGTCGGCGATACCGAAGGCGGAAGAAGGCGTGGCGGGCGTAAGGATCGCGTCGACGCCGGCGTGGAAGGCCAGCTCGAAGTCCCGCTTGATCAACGTGCGAACCTTCTGCGCCCGCAGATAGTAGGCATCGTAGTAGCCGGCCGAAAGTACGTAGGTGCCGATCATGATGCGGCGCTTGACCTCCTGGCCGAAACCGGCGGCGCGCGTCTTCTCGTACATTTCGACGATGTCCTTGCCGTCGACGCGCAGACCGTAGCGCACGCCGTCATAGCGGGCGAGGTTCGAGGACGCCTCGGCCGGAGCGACGATGTAATAGGCCGGCAGCGCATACTTCGTGTGCGGCAGGGTGATGTCGACGATCTCGGCGCCGGCTTCCTTCAGCCAGGCAATGCCCTGCTGCCAGAGCGCCTCGATCTCCTCCGGCATGCCGTCGACGCGGTATTCCCGGGGAATGCCGATCTTCATGCCCTTGATCGACTTGCCGATCGAGGCTTCGTAATCCGGCACCGGCAGATCGACCGAAGTCGTGTCCTTGGTATCGACGCTTGCCATCGACTTCAGGAGGATGGCGGCATCGCGCACGTCACGGGCGATCGGGCCGGCCTGGTCGAGCGACGAGGCGAAGGCGACGACGCCCCAGCGCGAGCAGCGGCCATAGGTCGGCTTGATGCCGACAGTGCCGGTGAAGGCGGCCGGCTGGCGGATGGAACCGCCGGTATCGGTCGCCGTGGCGCCGGCGCAAAGATGCGCGGCGACGGCCGCGGCGGAACCACCGGAGGAGCCGCCCGGAACGAGATCCATGTTGGAACCCTTGGCGCGCCAGGGATTCTTCACGGCACCATAGTAGGACGTCTCGTTCGACGAGCCCATGGCGAACTCGTCCATGTTCAGCTTGCCGAGCATGACGGCACCGTCGTTCCAGAGGTTCTGGGTAACAGTCGATTCGTAGCGCGGCGCGAAACCGTCGAGGATGTGGCTGCAGGCCTGCGTGTGCACGCCTTCGGTACCGAAGAGGTCCTTGATGCCGAGCGGAATGCCTTCGAGCGCACCCGCCTTGCCGGCGGCAATGCGCGCATCCGAGGCTTTCGCCATTTCGCGTGCCCTGTCCGGCGTTACGGCGACATAGGCGTTGATCGCCTCATTGGCGGCGTCGATCGCGCCGATATAGGCATCCGTCAGTTCGACGGCGGTGATTTCCTTGGCGGCGAGTTTTGCGCGGGCTTCGGCAATCGTGAGGCTGGTAAGGTCGGTCATGATGAAATGGGCTTTCGCAATCGGGAACGTCGGGGCGGTAGGCGGAGGTTACTCGACCACCTTCGGAACGAGGAAGAAATTGCGATCGGAATTCGGCGCATTGGCAACGATGTCGTCCGCCTTGCTGCCGTCCGTGACGGCATCCGTCCGCTTCTTCATCTCCATCGGCGTCACCGAGGTCATCGGCTCGACGCCATCGACATTCACTTCGGAGAGCTGTTCGACAAAACCGAGAATGCCATTGAGCTCGCCCATCATCCGCTCGGCTTCCTCTTCGCTGACGGCGATACGGGCAAGGCGCGCAACGCGCTTCACGGTGGCAAGGTCTACGGACATGATCGTCTCCGGTAACTGGAACTTCCCCCGCTATAATGGCGCGCGGCGAGCCACGCAACGGGGGAATTGCCGGAGTACCGGACCTCACATCAAAAGGCCCTGCGCAACATCAGACATCGACGACGCCGCCGACCTGCGGCGTCTGCACCTTGGTGGATGCACTTTCCATACCGGCAACGAAGGTTGCAGGCGTCTGGTCGATGATCGGGAACGAGCCGTAATGGCAGGGGATCGCCGTCGAGAACTTGAAAAAGCGCTGGCACGCGAGTGCCGCCACGGCTCCACCCATGGTGAAACGGTCGCCGATCGGAACGATGCCGATCTCCGGCTGGTGCAGTTCGCCAATCAACGCCATGTCGGAAAAGATGTCCGTGTCGCCCATGTGGTAGAGCGTCGGCTCGTCGTCGAAGTGCAGCACCAGGCCATTGGCGTTGCCGAGCGAGTGGGAGACACCGTCCTCGGTAATCTGCGCCGACGAATGCAGCGCGTTGACGAAGGTTGCGGAAAAGCCGCCGAGGTGGATCGTTCCGCCGGTGTTGCCCGGCTCCATTTTCGTGATGCCCTGCCTGCCGAGCCACATGCAAAGATCGAAGTTGCCGACGACGGTCGCCCCTGTCTCCTTGGCGATCGCAACCGTATCGCCGACATGGTCGCCGTGGCCATGGGTCAGGAGGATGTGGGTGAGGCCGGCGGTCGCATCCCTGCGCTCCTCGTCCCGGAAGGCGGGGTTGCCGGTGAAAAAGGGGTCGATGAGGATTTTGGCCTTTGCCGTCTCGACGTGAAAGGCGGAATGACCGAGCCATTTGATCTTCATGACTTTCTCCCTGATGATTTGCGTATCGGAACAGCATATGGAACAGACAACCCTCCGCGCAAAGATCGAATCGACACGGACATGGCAATTCTCACCATCGAAGAGCTGGCATCCCAGCTTCATCAGAATCAGGCGATCGCCGGCCTCGACCTTGGCACCAAGACGATCGGTCTCTCGGTCTCCGATCTCGGCCGCCGTTTCGCGACACCCCGCGAGGTGATCCGCCGGGTCAAGTTCGGGGTAGACGCGGAAGCGCTGTTGTCAGTGGCGGAAAAAGAAAAGGTCGCGGCCTTCGTCATCGGCCTACCCGTCAACATGGACGGCAGCGAGGGACCGCGCTGTCAGGCGACCCGCGCCTTCGTGCGCAACATGGAGCAGAAAACGCCGCTGCCCTTCATCTTCTGGGACGAACGGCTTTCGACCGTTGCGGCCGAGCGCGTGCTGATCGAGATGGATGTGTCGCGACGGAAGCGGGCCGAACGCATCGATTCGGCCGCCGCCTCCTTCATTCTTCAGGGCGCGCTCGACAGGCTGACGTCGCTTGGAAGGGACACCCTCTCGGACTGAGCTCTGCCGGCGCCGAAACGACGGCGATACCACGCTGCGATCTCACGGCGCTTGCGAAAGCCGATTATGGCAAAGACCACGAAACTATCGAAGACGATTGCGCGGGCGACGAGCGGCGGGATCGTCTCTGGCGGAATGCCGAGGACATTGCCGTAGACCTGGAACACGAGATCGTGGGTCTGCCGCGTCAGCATGAAGAACCCGAAGCTCATGTCGTAATAGGAGAGACCATACCACGACGTGAGGAACATGACCGGGCAGGCCCAGAGGATTAGAAACCACTTCATGCGGCTCCCCTTTCCGAAATGCGGCGGTAGACCAGTGGATATATGGCGCGATCTGCCAGCAACAAGGCGAGTAGGACCGTCGTTGGGATTGCAATATCCAGCGCCAGTCCGGTGAAAAACATCATCATGATGATCAAAAGGCCAGTTCTCACCGAACCGCTCCATCCGGATTCTGTTGAAATGCCTGGTCAATTTCCTCCCTGTAGGGAAGACGTGCAACGTAAACCATCTGTTAAGGTTAATTTGCACAGGGTTGGTCTTTTCGTGCCGTTGGATGCGGCCGCGTTCCGATCTTTCTCCACCATGCCGCAAGCCCATTCCGGTCTCTGCAGAATTCGGGTAGCGATATCCCTCCCCCTCGCAGGCCCTCCACCATGACCGTCGTCTTTGAAAGCATCCTCCCGATCTTCCTTCTCGTTCTGCTCGGCGCCTGGCTCAAGCGCTCGACACTCGTCGACCAGAGCCTTTGGCTCGGGCTCGAGCAGTTTGGCTACTTCATCCTGTTCCCTGCCCTTCTGTTCTCGACGCTCGCCCAGGCAGACTTTGCCGGCCTGAAAGCCGACGCGACGGCCATTGCGACGGTCGGCAGCGTCAGCCTGATGTCGGCCTTCGTCCTGCTGCTATGGCCAATGCTGCGAGACCGGCAGGTATCCGGTGCCTCCTTCACATCGGTCTTCCAGACGGCGACGCGCTGGAACGGCTTCATGGCGCTGGCAATTGCACAGAAGCTTTACGGCCCAATCGGCTTGACGCTGACCGCCCTGGTGATGACCCTCGTGATCATCCCCATCAATCTCTACAACATCGGCGTGCTGGTCTGGTTCGGTGGGGGCCATCGTGACTTCAGGCGCTTCTTTGCCAAGATCGCCACCAATCCGCTGATCGTCGCCTCGGTGCTCGGCATTCTCGTCAACTCGATCGGCCTGAAGATCTACGGCCCAGTGATGACCACGATCGAGATGCTGGCAAGCGCCTCTCTCAGCCTCGGGCTGGTGATGGTCGGCGCCGGCTTGCGCGCTTCCGATGCGCTGAGACCAAGCGCGACGGCGCTGCTCGCGGTCTTCCTCAAGCTGATCGTCATGCCGGTCTTCATGGTGAGCGCGAGCTACCTGCTCGGCATTCGTGGCGACGCCCTGCTCGTCATCGCGCTTGGCGCGGCCGTGCCGACGGCAATGAACGGCTACCTGCTGGCCAAACAGATGGATGGCGACGCCGAACTCTATGCGGCAGTCGCGACGATCCAGACGGTCGTCTCGTTCTTCACGATACCGCTCGTCCTCTACCTGACGGCTTACGCCGCAGGGGCCTGACGGCTTACGCCGCAGGGGCCTGACGGCTTACGCCGCAGGGGCCTGACGGCTTACGCCGCAGGGGCCTGACGGCTTACGCCGCAGGGGGATAGAGAAGATCGAGGATGTAGGCGGAATCGAAGCGCGAATCGAGCATGCCGTAGGTCGAGCGCCATCCGGCGGCCAGGCGCGATTCGAGGAACGCGTCCGCGATACGGCCGGCACCGAGGCGGTAAAGCTCGGCGGCTGCCCCTGCGAGCGCCAGCTGCTCGACCAGCATGCGCGCCGCACCCTCGTCGCGTTCGCAGAGCGACATGGCCGCACGCAGCACGTCGATCGTCTTGCGGCCGGACGGCCCAAGATCGCGCGCCAGAACGACGAAGAGCTGCTCGAAGAGGTCCTTGCCCTTGGCGAGCACGCGCAGCACGTCCAGCGCCATGACGTTGCCGGAGCCTTCCCAGATGGCGTTGACCGGCGCCTCGCGGTAATGGCGCGCCAGCGCGCGCTCCTCCACATAGCCGTTGCCGCCCAGGCATTCCATCGCTTCATAGATCAGCGCCGGCGCGATCTTGCAGGCCCAGTATTTTGCGACCGGCGTCATGATCCGCGCATAGGCCGCGTCTTCCGAACTGCTGCGGGCCTTGTCGAAGGCCTCGGCCAGACGGAAGGAAAGTGCGCTTGCCGCCGCCACATCGAGCGCCATGTCGGCAAGCACGCGCGTCATCATCGGCTGGCTCACGAGCGGCTTGCCGAAGACCTTGCGGCCGCGTGTGTGATGCACGGCTTCGGCGAGTGAGGCCCGCATCATGCCGGCGGATGCCAACGCACAGTCAAGGCGCGTCAGCGTCACCATGTCGAGGATCGTCCGGATGCCGGCATCCGGCGCGCCGAGGATGAAGCCGAACGTGTCGGAGAACTCGACCTCTGACGAAGCATTGGAGCGGTTGCCGAGCTTGTCCTTCAACCGCTGGAAACGCAGGCCGTTGGCGCTGCCGTCCTCCAAGAGACGCGGCACCAGGAAGCAGGCGAGGCCGTCGCGGGTCTGCGCCAGCATGACGAAGGCGTCGCTCATCGGCGCAGACATGAACCACTTGTGGCCGTTGAGCCGGTAAATGCCCTCGCCCACGCGTTCCGCCGTAGAAGTGTTGGCGCGCACGTCCGTGCCGCCCTGCTTCTCGGTCATGCCCATGCCGACGGTGACCGCCGATTTCTGCATCCAGGGGCGATTGGTGGAATCGTATTTGCGCGACAGGATCTTCGGCGCCCATTCCTTCTGCACCGCCGGCGACGCAGTGATCGCGGCAAGCGAAGCGCTGGTCATCGTCAGCGGGCAGAGATGGCCGCATTCGAGCTGCGCCGTCAGATAGAAGCGGACGGCGCGGGTCTTGTGCGACTGGTTGCGTTCATCCGGCAGATTTTCCCAGGCGGACGCGTGCAGGCCCGAAGACATCGAGCGGCGCATCAGCGCATGCCAGGCCGGGTGGAACTCGACGACGTCGAGACGCTCGCCGCGCGGACCATGCGTCTTCAGCTTCGGCGGACCTTCGTTCGCCATGCGCGCCAGTTCCTGTGCCTCCGGCGAGGTGACGTAACGGCCGAGCAGGTCGAATTCGTCGCGCAGCGTCTTGCTCATGCCGGACGTGATGTCCACCACCAGCGGGTCGGAGCGATAGGCGTTGACACCGGACCAGGGCTTGGGCTGGTTCAGCTCGGCGAGTTTCTGTTCAGTCCGGTTCATCTGATTCATGGGCCGGTTCTAGCGCAAGTTTCACGACCACGGAACGGGGCGCGAAAAAGATAGGATCGCCGTTGCAAGTTTTCTGCGGACGGCGGCGCCCAAGCCTTGCCGTGCCGGGGGCCAAGTCTTATAGAGCGACCACATTTCCAGAGCGCAAGGGCGGCCCATGATCACTTTCCCGCATCGCCACCTGCTCGGCATCAAGGGGCTCACGGAGCAGGATATCACCTATCTGCTCGACCGGGCCGATGAAGCCGTCCAAATCTCCCGTCAAAGAGAGAAGAAGACTTCCACGCTTCGGGGGCTGACGCAGATCAACCTCTTCTTCGAAGCCTCGACCCGCACGCAGTCTTCCTTCGAGCTCGCCGGCAAGCGCCTCGGCGCCGACGTCATGAACATGTCGGTCGGCAATTCCTCGGTGAAAAAAGGCGAGACGCTGATCGACACGGCGATGACGCTGAACGCCATGCACCCGGATGTGCTGGTCGTGCGCCATTCCTCGGCCGGTGCCGCGGCGCTGCTGGCGCAGAAGGTTTCCTGCTCCGTCGTCAATGCCGGCGACGGCCAGCACGAGCACCCGACCCAGGCGCTGCTCGACGCGCTGACGATCCGCCGTGCCAAGGGCAAGCTCTCCCGCATCATCGTGGCGATCTGCGGCGACGTGCTGCACTCGCGCGTGGCGCGCTCCAATATTCTCCTCCTGAACCAGATGGGCGCGCGCGTCCGCGTGGTCGCGCCGGCGACGCTGCTGCCCTCCGGAATCGCCGACATGGGTGTCGAGGTCTACCACTCCATGGCCGAGGGCCTGAAGGATGCCGACGTCGTCATGATGCTGCGCCTCCAGCGCGAGCGCATGGCCGGCGCCTTCGTTCCTTCGGTGCGCGAATACTTCCACTATTACGGGCTCGATGCGGAGAAGCTGAAGGCTGCCAAGGAGGATGCGCTCGTCATGCATCCTGGGCCGATGAACCGCGGCGTCGAGATCGCCTCGGAAATCGCCGATGGCCCGCAGAGCGTGATCGAACAGCAGGTCGAGATGGGCGTTGCCGTACGCATGGCGGTGATGGAAACGCTGCTTCTCTCGCAGAATCAGGGGCCGCGCCTATGACCAGACCACTCGTTCTGAAGAACCTCCGCATCGTCGATCCCTCGCGCAACCTTGATGAAGTCGGCACGATTATCGTTGGACACGATGGCCGCATCCTGGCTGCTGGCGCAGATGCGCAGAACCAGGGCGCGCCGGACGGCGCCTTCGTCAAGGACTGCACCGGGCTCACCGCAGTCCCGGGCCTCGTCGATGCCCGCGTCTTCGTCGGCGAACCGGGCAGCGAACACCGCGAAACTTTCGAATCCGCGTCGCGCGCCGCTGCCGTCGGTGGGGTCACCACCTTCATCGCGATGCCGGACACGGATCCTGTGATCGACGATATCGCGCTGGTCGAGTTCGTAAAGAAGACGGCGCGCGACAAGGCCGTCGTCAACGTGCATCCGGCCGCGGCCCTGACCAAGGGGCTCGCCGGGGAAGAGATGACCGAATTCGGCCTGCTGCGCGAAGCTGGCGCCGTCTGCTTCACCAATGGTCGGCGGTCGATCCACGATACGCTGGTTCTGCGCCGGGCAATGACCTATGCGCGCGAATTCGGCGCCGTCATCTCGCTCGAGACCCGCGACAAGTATCTCGGCGCCAACGGCGTCATGCACGAAGGCCTGCTCGCAAGCTGGCTCGGTCTTGCCGGAATCCCGCGCGAGTCGGAGATCATCCCTCTCGAGCGCGACCTGCGCATCGCCGGCCTGACGAAGGCCGCCTATCACGCCGCGCAGATTTCGGTTCCCGAATCGGCAGAGGCCATCCGCACAGCGCGCGAACGCGGCGCCAACGTCACCTGCGGCATCTCCATCAACAATCTGGCACTCAACGAGAACGACATCGGCGAGTACCGCACCTTCTTCAAGCTTTCGCCGCCGCTTCGCAGCGAGGACGACCGGGTCGCCATGGTCGAGGCACTGGCCGACGGCACCATCGACATCATCGTCTCCTCGCATGACCCGCAGGACGTCGATACCAAACGCCTGCCCTTCGCCGACGCCGCCGATGGCGCCATCGGCCTCGAAACGCTCGCGGCTGCAGCCCTTCGCCTGCACCACGGCGGCCAGGTTCCGCTGATGCGCCTGATCGATGCCATGTCGACGCGTCCGGCGGCGATCTTCGGTCTCGACGCCGGTACGCTGAAACCCGGCGCGAAGGCGGACATTGCGGTCCTCGACCTTGACGAGCCGTGGGTGCTCTACAAGGAAGCGATCGTTTCACGCTCCAAGAACACGCCGTTTGAAAATGCACGCTTTACCGGCCGGGTTGTGCAAACCTATGTTGCGGGCAAGCTTGTGCATTCCGCATAAGCCCAAAGCGGTCGCGCGGGAGGGAACCGGTGGATCTATTTTCCTGGCAGCTCGGGCTGCCCTTGACGTTGGTGAGCCTCGCCTTCGGCTATCTGCTCGGCTCGATCCCATTCGGGCTGATCCTGACCCGCATGGCGGGGCTCGGCGACGTGCGAAAGATCGGCTCCGGCAATATCGGCGCGACCAACGTGCTGAGAACCGGCAACAAGAAACTCGCAGCCGCCACCCTGCTGCTCGACGCCCTGAAGGGTACGGCGGCGGCAGCGTTGGCCTCCTATTGGGGCGTCGAGGCCGGCATTGCCGCCGGCTTTGCGGCGTTTCTCGGTCACCTCTATCCGGTCTGGCTCGGCTTCAAGGGCGGCAAGGGCATTGCCACCTATATCGGCGTGCTCCTCGGCCTCGTTCCCGTCATGGTGCTTGCCTTTGCGGCGATCTGGCTCGCCATGGCGAAAATCACCCGTTACTCCTCATTGTCCGCCCTGGTTGCAACGGCTATCATCCCGGTTCTACTTTACGCGGCAGGGAACGAGAAGGTCGCTCTCCTCTTCGCCGCAATGACCGTCATCAGTTGGGTGAAGCATCGCGCCAATATCCAGCGGCTGCTCGCCGGCACGGAAAGCAAGATTGGAGATAAGGGATAATGTCTGAGGACAGCGCAGGACGAACCGGAGTGGCGCTGACCGAACGACAGAAACTCTCCTGGCTGCGGCTGATCCGCAGCGACAACGTCGGTCCCATCGCCTTCAGGGACCTGATCAACCATTTCGGCACCGCGGAAAATGCGCTCGACGCACTTCCTGAACTGTCCCGGCGCGGAGGAACCAAGCAGGCCTACCGTGTGGCGACCGTGAGTGAGGCCGAACGGGAACTGGAAGCGGCGCGACGCTGCGGCGCGGTCTTCGTCGGCATCGGCGAACCGGGTTATCCCTCGGCGCTTCGACAGATCGACGGTGCTCCCCCTCTTCTCGCCATGAAGGGCGACCTCAAAGCGGCAACCCGCCCGTCGCTCGGCATTGTCGGCTCGCGCAATGCATCGGCGAGCGGCGCCAAGTTCGCGGCAATGATCGCACGCGATGCCGGACGCGCCGGCTATGTCATCACCTCGGGTCTTGCCCGCGGCATCGATACGGCCGCCCATCGCGCAAGTCTCGAAACCGGCACGATCGCTGCACTTGCCGGCGGGCTGGATCGGCCCTACCCGCCCGAAAACCTCGGCCTCCTCGAGGAGATCACATCGGGCCGGGGCCTCGCGATCAGCGAAATGCCTTTCGGGTGGGAGCCGCGTGCGCGCGATTTTCCCCGCCGCAACCGGCTGATTGCCGGCGTCAGCCTCGGCGTCGCGGTGGTCGAGGCCGCCAATCGCTCCGGTTCGCTGATCACCGCCCGTTATGCCGCCGATTTCGGCCGGCTCGTTTTCGCCGTTCCCGGATCCCCACTCGATCCCCGGTGCCATGGCACGAACGATCTTCTGAAACAGGGCGCGATCGTCACCACGTCGCCGGGCGATGTCCTCGAAGCGCTGGCGCCGCTCAGCCAGTTCGAGTTGGCCCTGCCAAGCGCCAGGGAACCGGAGAGGCATGCGCAGCCGAGCGCCCCCACCACGACCAGCGACAACGACCGTGCGGCCATCATCAATGCGCTCGGCCCGACGCCGGTCGAGACGGACGACATCGTAAGGCACACCGGGCTCTCTCCGGCGCAGGTCTACCTGCTTCTTCTGGAACTCGATCTCGCCGGGCGGCTCGACCGGCACGCCGGCGGGCTCGTGTCTCTCACGACAAACGAATGAGTGCCAGCGACGGTGATCCGCGGCCGCGGGGAAGCGAGGGACACCTATTGCAGATTGCAGACGTCATGCAATCTTGTGTGAGTTGCATCGCCTCCTCTCATCGTTATTTTGGGTGAACCCTCTTGACCCCGCACGAATCCCTGTCCATTTCGGGGCATCGATACAAGGCGACACACGGCGCTGACAGCGCTGACGCCCGAACCAGAACCGGTTGTCTCAAAAAATGACGATGAATGTTGTAGTGGTGGAGTCGCCTTCCAAGGCAAAGACGATCAACAAGTACCTCGGGCCTGGCTACAAGGTGCTGGCTTCGTTCGGCCATGTGCGCGACCTGCCGGCGAAGGACGGTTCGGTCCGTCCGGACGAAGACTTCGAAATGTCCTGGGAGGTCGACGGCGCCTCGGCGAAGCGCATGAAGGATATTGCCGACGCCGTCAAATCCTCCGACGGCCTCATTCTCGCAACCGACCCGGATCGCGAAGGCGAAGCCATTTCCTGGCACGTGCTCGACCTCTTGAAGAAGAAGAAGGTGCTCGGCGACAAGCCGGTCAAGCGCGTCGCCTTCAACGCCATTACCAAGAAGGCCGTTCTCGAAGCGATCGCCCATCCGCGCGACATCGACATCTCGCTGGTCGACGCCTACCTGGCGCGCCGCGCGCTTGACTATCTCGTCGGCTTCAATCTCTCCCCGGTGCTCTGGCGCAAGCTTCCGGGCGCCCGCTCGGCCGGCCGCGTGCAGTCCGTTACGCTGCGGCTCGTCTGCGACCGCGAAGCCGAGATCGAGCGCTTCGTCTCGGAAGAATACTGGAACATTTCGGCACTGCTGAAGACCCCGCGCGGCGACGAGTTCGAGGCTCGCCTCGTCTCGGCCGACGGCAAGCGCCTCGCGCCCAAGGCGATCGGCAACGGCGAAGAAGCGAACCGGCTGAAGACCCTGCTCGACGGCGCCGCCTATGTCGTCGACAGCATCGAGGCGAAGCCCGTCAAGCGTAACCCATCGCCGCCCTTCACCACCTCGACGCTGCAGCAGGCGGCATCCTCCAAGCTCGGCTTCTCGGCCTCGCGCACCATGCAGGTCGCGCAGAAGCTCTACGAAGGCGTCGACATAGGCGGCGAGACGGTCGGTCTGATCACCTATATGCGTACCGATGGCGTGCAGATGGCGCCGGAAGCGATCGAGGCCTCGCGCAAGGCGATCTCCAGCCAGTTCGGCGATCGTTACCTGCCCGAGAAGCCGCGCTTCTATTCGACCAAGGCGAAGAACGCCCAGGAAGCGCACGAAGCCATCCGCCCGACCGATTTCAATCGTACGCCGGACCAGGTTCGCCGCTTCCTCGACGGCGACATGCTGCGGCTCTACGACCTTGTCTGGAAGCGCGGCATCGCGAGCCAGATGGCATCCGCCGAGATCGAGCGCACGACGGCAGAAATCACCGCCAACAATGGCGGCAAGACCGCCGGCCTGCGTGCCACCGGCTCCGTCATCCGCTTCGACGGTTTCATCGCCGCCTATACGGATGCCAAGGAAGACGGCGAGCAGAGTGACGACGGCGACGAGGATGGTCGCCTGCCGGAGATCAATGCGCGCGAGAACCTCGCGAAGCAGAAGATCAACGCCTCGCAGCACTTCACCGAGCCGCCGCCGCGCTACTCGGAAGCGAGCCTGATCAAGAAGATGGAAGAGCTCGGCATCGGCCGGCCTTCGACCTATGCCGCCACGGTCACGACGCTGCTCGACCGCGACTACATCACCAACGACAAGCGCAAGCTCGTGCCCCAGGCCAAGGGCCGGCTGGTGACGGCGTTCCTGGAGAGCTTCTTCACGCGCTATGTCGGCTACGACTTCACGGCGTCGCTCGAAGAGAAGCTCGACCAGGTCTCGGCCGGAGAGGTCAACTGGAAAGATGTCCTACGCGACTTCTGGAAGGATTTCTTCGCACAGATCGAAGAAACCAAGGAACTGCGTGTCACCAACGTGCTCGACGCACTGAACGAGGAATTGGCGCCGCTGGTCTTCCCGAAGCGCGAGGACGGCGGTGATCCGCGCACCTGCCAGGTTTGCGGCACCGGCAAGCTGTCGCTGAAGCTCGGCAAGTATGGCGCCTTCGTCGGCTGCTCGAACTATCCGGAGTGCAACTTCACCCGCCAGCTTTCCTCCGAGAGCAACGGCGACCAGGAAGCAGCAGTCTCCAACGAGCCGCAGGCGCTCGGCAAGGATCCGCATACCGGCGAGGAGATCACGCTGCGCAGCGGCCGCTTCGGCCCCTATGTCCAGCGTGGCGACGGCAAGGAAGCCAAGCGCTCGAGCCTGCCGAAGGGCTGGACGCCGTCGACAATCGACCACGAGAAGGCCGTCGCCCTCCTGTCGCTGCCGCGCGACATCGGCGCGCATCCGGAAACCGGCAAGATGATCTCGACCGGCCTCGGCCGCTACGGACCGTTCGTGCTGCATGACGGCACCTATGCCAATCTCGAATCGATCGAAGACGTGTTCTCGATCGGCCTCAACCGCGCCGTGTCCGTTCTTGCCGACAAGCAATCGAAGGCCGGCGCCGGGCGTGGCCGCACGGCAGCTGCCGCGCTCAAGGAACTCGGAGATCACCCGGAAGGCGGCGCGATCACGGTGCGTGACGGGCGCTACGGTCCCTATGTCAACTGGGGCAAGGTCAACGCCACCCTGCCCAAGGGCAAGGATCCACAATCGGTAACGGTCGAGGAGGCGCTTGCGCTGATTTCGGAGCGCGCCGCCAAGGGCGGAACGACGAAGGCCAAGGCAGGCAAGGCCAAGACGACCAAGGCAGCGGCAAAGTCCGAGGATGGCGCCGCGAAGACGACCAAAGCCAAGGCACCCGCCAAGAGCAAGACGAAGACGGCCGCCAAGGCCAAGAAGGGCTGATTTTGACCAGAATACCGCGCGACCCGACCGAACAGTCCGGCAAGAGAAGCATGGGCAAGAAGCATGCTCGCGCGGCAAAGGCCGGATCGGCCCAGCCAAGCGAACCCATCATTCACGGCGCGGTTCCGCCGCGCGACGTGCTGATGCGCTTCATCGCCGAAAACCCGGATCGCGCCTCCAAGCGCGAGATCGCCAAGGCCTTCGGGCTCAAGGGCGAAACTCGTGTCGAGCTCAAGACGCTGCTCAGATCGCTGGAAGAGGACGGCCTGGTCGCGAAGAAGCGCAAGTCGCTGGTGCGTCCTGGCGCCCTGCCCCCCGTTGCCGTGCTCGACATCACCATTCGCGACGTCGACGGCGAACTGATCGGCCGGCCGGCCGAGTGGCTTGACGACGACGGCGTCGCCCCGGCTGTGTTGATCAAGCAGTCGGCCGTCGGCAAGGCCAAGGGCAAGGTTCCGGTCGGCGGCCTCGGCGACCGCGTGCTCGCCAAGATCTTCCCCGCGAAGGATCGCGGCGGTCCCGCCTATACGGGACGCATTATCAAGATCTTGGACAAGCGCAAGGATGCCGTGCTCGGCGTCTTCCGCGCGACACCGGGCGGTGGCGGCCGACTGATGCCGATCGACAAGCGCGGCGAGGAAGTGCTCGTCGATCCGGAGTTCACCGGCAACGCCAAGGACGGCGATCTGGTCGAAGTACAACTCGCACGGCTCGGCCGTTACGGTTTGCCACGTGCCCAAGTGCAAAACGTCATCGGCTCGGTGGCCTCGGAGAAGGCGATCTCGATGATCGCGATCCATGCGCACGGCATACCCCACGTCTTCCCGGAGCGGGTGATCGAGGAGGCGAACGCCGCCGGTCCTGCCACCATGGCGCATCGCGAAGACTGGCGGACGCTGCCGCTCATTACCATCGACCCGGCCGATGCGAAGGATCACGACGACGCCGTTCATGCCGAGCCGGATCCGTCCGAAGACAATCCGGGCGGCGTCATCGTCACGGTCGCGATCGCCGACGTCTCCTATTATGTCCGGCCGAAATCGGCGCTGGACCTCGAGGCGCTGAAGCGCGGCAACTCGGTCTACTTCCCCGACCGGGTGGTGCCGATGCTGCCCGAACGGATATCCAACGATCTCTGCTCCCTGAAAGAAGGCGTCGATCGTCCGGCACTGGCCGTGCGCATGCGCTTTTCCAGGGAAGGCCGCAAGGCCGGGCACACCTTCCACCGCATCATGATGAGAAGCGCGGCGAAGCTATCCTACCAGCAGGCGCAGGCGGCCATCGACGGCAACCCGGATGACAAGACCGGGCCGATCCTTGACACGATCCTGAAGCCACTCTGGGAGGCTTATCGCATCCTCACGCGCGGTCGCGACCGGCGCCAGCCGCTCGAACTCAACATGCCCGAGCGCAAGATCATCCTGAAGCCCGACGGCACGGTCGATCGTGTCTTCGTTCCCGAACGCCTCGATGCCCACAAGCTGATCGAGGAGATGATGATCCAGGCAAACGTCGCTGCGGCCGAGACGCTGGAGCAGAAGCGCCAGGTGCTGATCTACCGCGTGCACGACCAGCCGTCGCTCGCCAAGCAGGAGAGCCTGCGCGAATTCCTGGCAACGCTCGACATCTCGCTCGTCAAGGGCGGCAACATGCGCTCGAACCATTTCAACGGCGTTCTTGCCAAGGCCGAAGGAAAACCCTTCGAGACGATGGTCAACGAGATGGTGCTCCGCTCGCAGAGCCAGGCCATCTACAGCCCCGAGAATATCGGGCACTTTGGCCTGAACCTCTTGAAATACGCGCATTTCACCTCGCCGATCCGGCGTTATGCCGACCTCATCGTCCACCGGGCGCTGGTTGCCTCGCTCGGCCTCGGTGAAGGTGGACTGACGCCGCAGGAAGAGGGCGTGCTCGACGACATCGCCGCCGAGATCTCGACATTCGAGCGCCGCGCCATGGCAGCGGAACGGGACACCGTCGACCGGCTGATCGCGCATCATCTGAATGGCCGCATCGGCGAGGAATTCGAGGGCCGCGTCTCCGGCGTCACCAAGGCGGGACTCTTTGTCACCCTGCCCGCCTATGGCGCCGACGGCTTCGTTCCGATATCTACGCTCGGACGCGACTACTTCATCTACGATGAGGCGCATCAGGCGCTCTCCGGCGAAAAGACCGGGCTCGGCTATCGCCTCGGCGATCCAGTGCGCGTCAAGCTCGTGGAGGCCGTACCGCTTGCAGGTGCGCTGAGATTCGAGATGCTGAGCGAGGGGCGCAAGATGCCGACGGCGACGCGCTCCTTCCACAAGTCCGGCCGGCGCGACCGCAACGGAGCACGCAAGCAGCCGGGAACACGGCCGCCGAGAGGCCGGCGATAGGTTCCCGCAAGGCAGAGGATTAGGCATGAAAGCAGCGGCAGGCGAAACACTTCAACTGGGCAGCGGCGAAAGCGACGAGCGCTCGGTTGGCCTTTCGATGAAGCGCGGCTTTCTCGGCCGCTGTCCGGCCTGTGGCAGCGGCAAGCTGTTTCGCGGCTACGTCAAGTCCGTCGATGCCTGCGCCGCCTGCGGCGAGCGCATAGACCATCATCGTGCCGATGACTTCCCGCCCTATATCGTCGTGACGATCGTCGGACACCTCGTGCTTGCCGGCTATATGATGACCGACCTCATCCTGCCGTTGACGACGTGGCAGCATCTGGCGATCTGGGCGCCGATCACCCTGATCAGTTCGCTGCTGCTGCTGCAGCCGGTCAAAGGTGCCGTCATCGGCCTGCAATGGGCGCTCAGGATGCACGGTTTCGGCGGTCACGACGACGCGCCGGAAGATGTCCTGCCCCCGCGAGACGACAGGGCATGACGTCTGCGCGGAGCCCGGGTGGCCGGGAACGCCAGCGTCCCGCGACTGTCAGACCGCGGGACGCGGCCTCCGTCATGCTGCTCGACCGCGAAGGGGAGCGCGTGCGGGTTTTGATGGGCAAGCGGCACAGCGCCCACGTCTTCATGCCGGATCTCTATGTCTTCCCCGGTGGACGGCGCGATGCCGGAGACCACCGCATCAGTTTCGGTTCCGACCTGCACCCATCGGTCCTGCATGCGCTGAAGACGGCCGGCACACGCCAGCTGACCGACGCACGCGCCCGCGCGCTCGCCCTTGCCGGACTGCGCGAGCTCTACGAAGAGGCCGGCATCGCCGTCGGCCAACCGGCTCCTTCGGCCACTGCGCCGGTTCCCTTTCTTCCCGATCTTGCAAAGTTGCGCTATATGGCTCGGGCCATCACCCCTCCGGGCCACGCGAGGCGGTTCGATACCCGCTTCTTCGCCTTGTTTGCGGATGAGGCCGGGATCGATCCGACACGCTTCCTGGACAGCCGGGAGCTTCAGGATTTGCAGTGGATCGATGTGAACGATTCTCCGTCTCTACGGATACCCGACATCACCGCCATCATACTTGCGGATCTCAGAAGCAGTCTCGACTCCGATCCGTCGCTCCCCTGTGAACGAGCGGTGCCACTCTATGCCCCGCGCCGTGGGCGCCTCGTCCGCACGTTGCTCTAAGGACCTTCGTCTGATGTCACAACCGTCGCCCGGTACAGCTGCACCGGTTGAGGATATTCACTGGCGGTCGCTGATCGCCGCCGTTGCCGCCATCAGCGCCGTTGGCATCGCCATCGGCCTCGGCCTGCCGCTGCTCTCCATCATCATGGAAAAGCGTGGGATTTCCTCGACGCTCATCGGGCTCAATTCGGCGATGGCCGGCCTTGCCTCGATGGCGGCCGCACCGTTCACCACAAAGGTCGCCCATCGCCACGGCGTCGCGCAGACCATGTTGTGGGCCGTGCTGGTCGCCGCCACGAGCGCCTTCGGCTTCTATTACATCACCAACTTCTGGCTCTGGTTTCCGCTGCGTGTGGTCTTCCACGGTGCCATTACCGTGCTTTTCATCCTCTCGGAGTTCTGGATCAACGCGACTGCACCGCCAAGCAAGCGCGGCTTCGTGCTCGGCATCTACGGCACGATTCTTTCGCTCGGTTTCGCCACCGGTCCCCTGCTCTTCTCCATCCTCGGCAGCGAGGGGATCCTCCCCTTCGTCGTCGGCGCCGGCGTGATTCTGCTTGCCGCCGTGCCGATCTTCCTGGCGCGTGACGAGAGCCCCGTCATCGACGAGAAACCCGAGCGGCATTTCCTGCGCTACGTCTACCTCGTTCCGACGGCCACGGCCGCCGTCTTCATCTTCGGCGCGGTCGAATCGGGCGGGCTTTCGCTGTTCCCGGTGTTCGGCACCCGGTCCGGCTTCACCGAATCACAGGCCGCACTGCTGCTGACGGTGATGGGCATCGGCAACTTCATCTTCCAGATCCCCCTCGGCATGCTGTCCGATCGGGTGAAGGACCGGCGCACGCTGTTGTCCGCGATGACGGTCATCGGCCTCATCGGCGCGCTCTGCCTGCCGATGCTGGCCGAAAGCTGGTTCCTCATGGCGGTCGTGCTGCTTTTCTGGGGCGGTTGCGTGTCCGGACTCTACACCGTTGGCCTCAGCCACCTGGGGTCTCGCCTGCAGGGCGCGGATCTTGCGGCCGCCAATGCCGCCTTCGTGTTCTCCTACGCGGTCGGCACGGTCGCTGGCCCGCAAGTCATCGGCGCCGCGATGGACGTCACCGGCGACAACGGCTTCGCTTGGGCGATCGCCGGCTTTTTCGCTCTCTATGTCGCGCTTTCGGTGGTCAGGATCGTTTTGAATCCAAAACGGCCTTGACTTTTCGGCCGCGATTTGTAGTTTCGCCCCAACCTTGCCCGTGGCCCGCAACCGGTTGTCCACGGCTTTCATTGTTACAAAGGCAGGACGACCATGGCAAAAGCCACCACCATCAAGATCAAGCTGCTTTCGACAGCCGACACGGGTTTCTTCTACGTCACGACCAAGAACAGCCGTACGATGACGGAGAAGATGACGAAGACCAAGTACGACCCGGTCGTCAAGAAGCATGTCGAGTTCAAGGAAACCAAGATCAAGTAAGATCGGCCGTTTCCCGGGGATCAAAGGGCGCCGACCGCGAGGTCAGGCGCCCTTTCCTTTTGCACGCTTGAGCATGGAGCTTAGGCTTTCCACGACCGCGGCAACCGGCCAGTTGACGGCCGAAAGGCATGCCGTCCCGCGCCTCCCGCCTCGTCTCCAAAGCAGAAACGCCGCCCCAGGGATGGGACGGCGTTTCGGAAAAGGGGGTCGGCTGGCCTCTGACTGCGGCACGAGGATTCCGCAGGCGTCAAAAGCCAACCGACCGACCCCACGACCCAGGAGATGCGGCGGACCTGAGCATCATGGGGTAAGCAAAATGTTAGGAGGCGATGCCTCCTTGTTCATCAGCATCACCTGAAAATGGAAAAAAATCAACGAATTCTTAATGCGCGAAGCGGTGCCGCTAAGCGCATGGTTAATTCTGTATCAGACTGAGACAGGCACGCGGCCTGGGCGCCGCGGCTACCCAAACTCCCCGGTAGCAGCGACTGCGGCGAGAATACAACTTTAGATGCAGCCCGCAAGAGGCGGCCCCAAGAAATTCACCGCGGCACGGAGCGTCCGGATTGGACGGCCAAATGCTCAGGCGGCCGCCGCCACCACACGATTGCGGCCCTCGTTCTTGGCTTGGTAGAGTGCCGTATCCGCGCGCTTGAGCAGAGCCTCGGCCGTATCGGCATCCGGCCTGAGCGTCGCGATTCCCATCGACGCCGTTACCTTCAAAACGCCGTCCGCCTGCGGTACCGGGAACGGCAGGCTTTCGATAATCAGGCGTAAGCGCTCGGCGACGCCGGCCGCCATTTCGGCCGACGTATCCGGCATCACGACGACGAATTCCTCCCCGCCGAAACGACAGGCAAGATCGGCCCCACGCACTGTCGTGCGAATGCGATTGGCGAACTCCCGCAGCACTTCGTCGCCGGCATCATGGCCGTAGGTATCGTTGACCTGTTTGAAACGGTCGATGTCCGTCATGCAGATGGACAGCGGCCGGCCGCGCGCCGCAGCCCGATCCATCAGCAGTTTCAGGTGAGTGTCGAAATAGCGGCGGTTGTGCAGGCCCGTCAGGCCATCGGTGACGGCAAGTTCGATGGTCTGCTGCACACTCGCGCGCAGCCTGTCATTGCAATGCTTGCGCCGGATCTGGGTCATGGAGCGAGCGATCAGTTCATTCGGATCGACCGGCCGCATCAGGTAATCGGTCACGCCGAGATCGAGCGCGCGCACCACCATCTCATCGCTGCCCTGCTCCGCGATCAGCAGGATGGGGATGAAGCGCGTCCGTTCCAGCGAGCGCAACTGCGAACACAGCCGCAGAGGATCGTAGTCGTCGAAGTTCGCGTTGACGATGACCAGGTCGAAATTGTTCTCGGCCGCTTCGAAGAGTGCCGCCTGCGGATCGGAAATCACCGAGACATCCGCGATCGGCGCAAGCGCGCGCTGCAACCTCTCCTGTGACGAGCCACGGCCATCGACCAGCAGAACATTGCCCGGCTCGTCCGGGCGGTCCGCGCGGCCGACGTCCTCGAGGCCGATGGTCTGCGCCGTCTGGGCGCGCAGGCGCAGTTCGTCGCTGACATTCTTCAGCCGCACCAGGCTCTTCACGCGCGACATCAGTTGGAGATCGTTGACGGGCTTCGTCAGGAAGTCGTCGGCGCCAGCCTTCAGGCCGCGCACGCGATCCGACGGCTGATCGAGCGCCGTCACCATGACCACCGGAATATGTGCCGTGCGCGAATTCGCCTTCAGTCGTTCGCAGACCTCGAAGCCGTCGAGCCCGGGCATCATGATGTCGAGCAGCACGAGATCGATGGGCGTCTTCTCGCAGAGCGCCAGCGCCGAATAGCCGTCATTGGCCGTCAACACATCGAAATATTCGGCGAGCAGCCTGGCCTCGAGCAACTTCACATTGGCCGGAACATCATCAACGACAAGAATACGCGCAGTCATATCAATTTTCCCGCCGCTCAGGCATCGCCCAGGTAGGTTTTGATCGTTTCTATGAACTTCGGTACGGAAATCGGCTTGGAAACATAGGCTTCGCATCCACCCTGGCGGATGCGCTCCTCGTCTCCCTTCATTGCAAATGCGGTAACGGCGATGACAGGAATGACGTGCAATTCATCGTCTTCCTTCAGCCATTTGGTCACTTCCAGACCGGACACTTCCGGCAACTGGATATCCATGAGAATGAGATCGGGCCGGTGCTTGCGCGCGAGCTCGAGCGCCTCCATGCCGTTGCGCGTCTGGATCGTCGCATAGCCGGAAGCCTCAATCAGGTCGCGGAACAGCTTCATGTTCAGCTCGTTGTCCTCAACAATCATTACCTGTTTGGGCATGTCGATCCCTTGCTGTCCATCGTCACCTTGCAAGTCTCCTCAAGACATTTAACTTGCAGAGCCGACGACTCGACCCATTTCCTCAACTTCAGAGATAGGCCTATTTGGTTGAAAAATAGGTAACTCCGCACGTAAAAACCATACGGGGACGAAGCATTGAAGAGCGCTGACGAAATCGCCATCGACATCCTCGCCTGGCTCGCCAATGAACCTGAGCTTCTGTCCCGCTTCCTGGCGCTGACGGGCACCGATCCCACGGCTTTGCGCAGCGCCATCGCCGATCCCGGCTTCATGGGTGGTCTCGTCGCCTTTCTCATGGACCACGAGCCGACGCTGATGGCATTCTGCCAGGCGACCGGTACGGCGCCGGAAGATGTGGTGCGCGCCCATGCGGCGCTTTCGGGCCATTCAGGTTTTGAGGATTGAGCGTGCCAGGCGCGTCCACGGGCGACCGCGTCCAGCTTCGAAAGCGCCCGCTGATCGTCAGCGACATCGACGAGGTCGTGCTCGAATTCATCAATCCGTTCAAGGCCTTCCTTGAAAGCTGCGGCCACGCTCTGTTGCCCCGATCCTTCCGTTTGACCGGCAACGTCGTCGATCGTACGAACGAACGACCGCTGGCGGATGCGGAGGTCAAAGCCCTGCTTGATTCCTTCTACGGGACGCAGGATCGCTGGCAGACGCCGGCCGCACAGGTCGTCGAGACCTTGGCCGCGCTGTCGAAGGAAGCGGACATCGTTTTCCTCACCGCCATGCCACCCCATCACGTCGCGATCCGGCGCGCCTTGCTCGACCGGCTGGGCCTTCCCTACCCGCTGCTGGCCTCCGAGAAGCCGAAGGGGCCGATCGTGCAAAAGCTGCACGCCGGACGGTCGGTTCCGCTGGTCTTCGTCGACGACATTCTTCGCAACCTGCAGTCGGTCCAGCGCCATGCGCCGTCCTGCCTGCTGATCAACCTGATGGTTAACGCGGAGTTCCGCGCGCTCGCCCCAAAGCCGGACGCCGGCGTCCGCACGGCCGCTGACTGGCCGGAGGCCGCGGCGGCCATTCGTTCGTATTTCGCGGGCTAGTTCAGCGCCGGTTCCCATCAGTGCAAATCCAATCGCATCAGCGGCCTGCCATCCTTGCGCCGCGCCACGACGTCGAATCCCGCAGCCTCGAAGACCGTCGTCGCGCCGACCCAAAGGGCGACCGACCTTGACTGTTTGGCGTGATCGATCGGACAAGCGTCGAGATAGCGCGCGCCACCTGCCCTGGCGTGGTCGATCGCGGCGCGCACGAGTTGATGGCTCAAGCCCTTGCCCCGTAGTTTCGACTGCATGAATAGGCAACTCAGCGCCCAGATCGTCGGATCGGTCGCCTCGCGGTCCTGCAGCGGTCGCGCGACCGTGCGCGGCGAATTGAACTGCGGAACATCCTGGCGAGGACCAACCTGAACCCAGGCCACCGGCCTTCCCTCGAAATAGCCGAGGATTCCGGGCGGCGGCGCCGCTTCGATGCGTGCCTTGATAAACGCCTTGCGCTGCCTCGCCGGCATCGCCGTTCGGATGGAATGCGGCAGGCGCAACGCGGTGCACCAGCAACCGCCATAGGCACCGTTCGGCTCAAAAAGCTGTTCGAAATCCGCCCAACTATCCGCCGTCACGGGTGAGAACTGGAGTGTGATTTCCAACAGAGCCTCCCTTGAGACTCACCAGCCTAGAGCGTAAGGTCGCGATGTTCAATATTTGTTCCCGATATGCCCGACAGCGCTGCTCAATCTCCAGGCTTCTGCCGCGACTGCCTCAAGGAACAGGCCGGTGGCGCGCGGCGCTGCACGGCCTGCGGCAGTCCACGCCTGCTACGCCACAGCGAGCTCTATGATCTGACATTGGCGCATATCGATTGTGACGCCTTCTACGCGTCGATCGAAAAACGCGATGATCCGGAACTTGCCGACAAGCCGGTGATCATCGGCGGCGGCAAGCGCGGTGTGGTGTCCACTGCCTGCTACATTGCCCGCATTCACGGCGTACGTTCGGCCATGCCGATGTTCAAGGCGCTGGAGGCCTGCCCACAGGCCGTGGTCATCAAGCCCAACATGGAAAAATACGCGCGTGTCGGCCGCGAAGTCCGCACGCTGATGCAGGAGTTGACGCCGCTGGTGCAGCCGCTGTCGATCGACGAGGCCTTTCTGGAACTCAAGGGTACCGAGCGACTGCATCACGATCCGCCGGCGCGTACGCTCGCGCGCTTCGCCCGACGTGTCGAGCAGGAGATCGGCATCACCGTCTCCGTCGGCCTCTCCTACTGCAAGTTTCTCGCCAAAGTGGCTTCCGACCTGCAGAAACCGCGCGGCTTTTCCGTCATCGGCCAGGCCGAGGCGCTGGAGTTCCTGAGGGAAAAACCGGTCACGCTGATCTGGGGCGTCGGCAAGGCTTTCGCCAATACCCTGGAACGCGACGGCGTGCGCACGATCGGGCAATTGCAGACAATGGAGGAAGCCGATCTCATGCGCCGCTACGGCACCATGGGACAGCGGCTCTTTCGCCTGTCGCGCGGGCTCGACGAGAGAGCGGTCGAGATCGACGGCGAAGCCAAGAGCGTGTCCTCCGAGACGACGTTCAATGACGATATCGCGCGTTACGACGATCTCGTGGTGCATCTCCGGCGCCTTAGCGAGCAGGTAGCGCATCGGCTGCGAAAGTCCGAACTCGCCGGCCAGACCGTCGTTCTGAAACTGAAGACGGCCGACTTCAAGATCCGTACCCGCAACCGGCGACTCGACAGCCCGACACGGCTCGCCGACCGCATCTTCCGCACCGGGCTGCAACTCCTGGAAAAAGAGGCGGACGGCACGAAGTACCGCCTGATCGGGATCGGCGTCAGCGATCTCTCAGCCCCGGATCTTGCCGATCCGCCCGATCTGGTCGACCCCGCGGCAACCCGCCGGGCCGCGGCCGAAGACGCCATGAACAGGCTGCGCGACAAGTTCGGCAAGGCCAGCGTCGAGACCGGCTATACCTTCGGCACCCGGAAACGCGATCCCTGAACGCGGACACAGCGCGATCACGCAACCTTGATGTGGTACGCACACGGGCTGGATGAATTCTTTAAAGATTGCAGGCTAGGCTCGCTCGCCAAGTCACGTGTTGGGTTGAGTGTATGGTATCGCGTTTCGCTCTCACCGCCAGCTTCGTTGCTCTGCTCTTGTCACCGGCCACCGGGTTTGCAGGCAGTCGCGGGCCGCTACAGATCATCGTCTCGAAAGACCAGCAATCGCTCGTCGTCTATGACGGCGACGCCGTGATTGCGACGTCGCCCGTATCGACCGGCAAGGCCGGCCATGCGACGCCGACCGGCATCTTCTCGATCCTGGAAAAGCGGCGCCATCACAAGTCGAACATCTACTCGAACGCGCCGATGCCCTTCATGCAGCGGCTTACATGGTCGGGTATTGCGCTACACGGGTCCAACCATGTGCCCGACTACCCCGCCTCGCATGGCTGCGTGCGCCTGCCGAGCGCCTTCGCCGCCTCGCTTTACAAGATGACCGAGCGCGGCGTGCACGTGCTGATTTCCGACCGGCAGATAACGCCTGCAGAGGTCAAGAGCGCCCTGCTGTTTCGCCCGGCTCCCTCGGAAGTCCTGCCGCCGCTTTCCGATGTGCCGCTGAGACCCGCAATCAGTCAGGCTGGAGATACGCCGGTCGAAGTCGCGATGACAGAACCGGCAGGTGGAGCGGCGGGCGCAGTCAAATCGACGGCAGAACCGATCCGTATCCTGATCACCCGCAGCGATGCGCGGGACGCCATGCGTGAAGTCCAGGCGTCGCTGGAGTTCCTCGGATACGCACCCGGTACGATCGACGGCCACGCAGGACCGGCGACGATTGCGGCGCTTCGCGCCTTCCAGACGAGCGAAGGGATCGAGAGCGACAGCAAGCTGACGCCGGAGTTGACCGACAGGCTGTTGCGCAAGGCCGGCCGCATGCCGCCGCAGAACGGCAAGATCCTCGTCCGGCAAGGCTTCAAGCCACTGTTCGAGGCGGGGCTCACGATCGACAAGCCGGAGGAAGCGCTGGGAACGCATTTCCTTCAATTCCGCCACAATGAAGAAGAAGGCGCTGAAGGCAAATGGTTCGGCGTTTCGCTCGAGAACCACCTGCCTGCCTCGACGAAGAAGCGGCTCGGCATTTCCATCGACGCCGATCCCTTCGCCTATAACGCAATACAGCGGACGCTGGCGCGGATGACGATATCAGACGATGTTCGCAAGCGGGTCGAAGGCCTCTTGGCGGAAGGCTCGTCGCTCTCGATCGCCGACACGGAAAGCGGCCTGGAGACCGGCCAAGGCACCGATTTCATCACCATCACCCGAGCGCGGCCCGGCGACTGATCGTAGGCCTATACGGGAAACGCGAAACAACCACGGGCCGTCGCCGCTCGCCTTGAAGAACCTGCGCGTCCGTTCTGCGCTTCAACAAAGGGGAAAGATCAAACCAACTCGACGTCGACGACACCCGGCGCCGAGCGCAGCGCTGCAGCGATCTCCGGCGAGATCCGGAACTTCTCGCTCAGTTCCACCTCGATCTCGCGCTGGCCGTTGTCCTTGATGACGACGAAGGAGACGAGGCCGTCGCCCCTGGTGTTGAGGTGCGAGGCGATCGATTTCAGCGGGCCGGAATCGCGCACATAGACGCGCAGCGCCTTCTGCAGCTGCAGCGATTCCTCCTCCAGCGAGCGCAGTGTCTGGATGCGCAGGCCGATGCCTTCTGGCCGTTCTTCGGCGGCAACGGTCATGACGAGCGATTTGCCCGGCTCCAAGAGGTCACGATACTGATGCAGCATCTCGGAGAAAAGCACGGCCTCGAATTGGCCGGAAGAGTCCGAAAAGGCGATGATGCCCATCTTGTTGCCGGTGCGCGTCTTGCGCTCCTGCTTCGAGGTCACCGTGCCAGCTAAGCGGCCGGCGGTTGCCCCCTTTTTCACCGCGCCGGCGAAATCACCGAAGGTCTGCACGCGCATCTTGGCGAGCAGCGCATTGTAGGTGTCGAGCGGATGGGCGGAGAGATAGAAGCCCAGCACCTGGAATTCGCGATGCAGCTTTTCCGAAGCGAGCCAGGGCGTGTAGGCGGGCAGCGCGATTCGCTCCGGCCCGGTTGCTGCCCCTGCCCCGAACATGTCGCTCTGGCCGCTCGTCTTGTTCTCCTGCGCGCGCTGGGCGAAGCCGAGGATGCGATCGAGCCCGCCGACCAATTCTGCCCGGTCATAGCCGAAGCAATCGAAGGCGCCGGCGGCGATCAGGCTTTCGAAGACGCGACGGTTGAGAAGCTTGGGGTCGATCCTGAGGCAGAAGTCCTCGAGACTCGCGAAGGGGCGGTCGCCGCGCACCTCGACGATATGCTCGACCGCGGATTCGCCCACGCCCTTGATCGCGGCGAGCGAATAATAGATGCGGCTTTCGCCCGTCTGGAAATGCCGGAACGAGGTCTGCACCGATGGCGCGATTACTTCAATGCCCAGCCGCTTCGCATCCTGGCGGAAGTCGTTGACCTTTTCCGTGTTGGACATGTCGAGCGTCATCGACGCCGCCAGAAACTCCACCGGATAGTGCGCCTTCATATAGGCGGTCTGGTAGGAGACAATCGCATAAGCCGCGGCATGCGACTTGTTGAAGCCGTAATTGGCGAACTTGGCGAGCAGGTCGAAAATCAGGTCCGCCTGCGGCTTCGACACGTCATTCTTGACAGCGCCGTCGACGAAGCGGGCACGCTGCTTGTCCATTTCCTCCTTGATCTTCTTACCCATGGCGCGGCGCAGAAGATCGGCCTCGCCGAGCGAATAGCCTGAGAGCACCTGGGCGATCTGCATCACCTGCTCCTGGTAGACGATAACGCCCTGCGTTTCCTTGAGCAGATGGTCGATCTTCGGATGGATCGATTCGACCTCTTCCTCGCCATGCTTGCGGGCATTGTAGACCGGGATGTTCTCCATCGGGCCCGGGCGGTAGAGCGCCACGAGCGCGATGATGTCCTCGATGCAGTCGGGCCGCATGCCGATCAGCGCCTTGCGCATGCCGGCGCTTTCCACCTGGAACACGCCGACGGTCTCGCCGCGCGACAGCATTTCGTAGGTCTTCGGATCGTCGAGCGGAATGCTCGCGAGATCGACTTCGATACCGCGCTGCTTCACGAAATCGACCGCAACCTTCAGAACGGTGAGCGTCTTCAGGCCGAGGAAGTCGAACTTGACGAGGCCCGCCTGTTCCACCCACTTCATGTTGAACTGGGTGACCGGCATGTCGGAGCGCGGATCGCGATACATCGGTACGAGCTGCGACAGCGGCCGGTCGCCGATCACGATGCCGGCGGCGTGGGTCGAGGCGTGACGGTAGAGGCCTTCGATCTTCTGGGCGATATCGAGAAGGCGGGCGACCACCGGCTCCTTCTCGGCTTCCTCCTGCAGGCGCGGCTCCTCCTCGATCGCCTTGGAGAGCGGCGTCGGATTGGCCGGATTGTTCGGCACCAGCTTGCAGATCTTGTCGACCTGGCCATAGGGCATTTCAAGCACGCGGCCGACGTCGCGCAGTGCGGCGCGCGCCTGCAGCGAACCGAAGGTGATGATCTGCGCCACCTGCTCGCGGCCATATTTGCGCTGCACGTAACGGATCACCTCTTCGCGCCGATCCTGGCAGAAGTCGATGTCGAAGTCGGGCATCGAGACGCGTTCAGGATTGAGGAAGCGTTCGAACAGCAGCGAGAAGCGCATCGGATCGACGTCGGTGATCGTCAGCGCATAGGCAACCAGTGATCCTGCACCCGAGCCGCGGCCCGGCCCGACGGGAATATCGTGCTGCTTCGCCCATTTGATGAAGTCGGCAACGATCAGGAAGTAACCGGGAAACTTCATGCGCTCGATAACACTGAGCTCGAAGGCCAGGCGCTCGCGATATTCCTGCTCGCTATAGCCGGGCGCCATGCCAAGCTTGGCGAGACGCTGTTCGAGCCCCTCCTCCGCCTGTCGGCGCAACTCGGCCGCCTCCGCGCGCTCGGCCTCTTCCGGATCCGCGGTGGCGCCGGTAAAGCGCGGCAGGATCGGTCCGCGGGTCTTCAGCATGAAGGAGCAGCGCCGTGCGATCTCGACGGTGTTTTCCAGCGCCTCGGGCAGATCGGCAAAAAGCGCCGCCATTTCCTTGCGGCTCTTGAGATAGTGGTCCGGCGTCAGGCGGAAGCGGCTGTCGTCCGAAACCATGGCGTTGTGTGCCACCGCCATCAGGGCGTCATGGGCATCGTAGTCGGACGGCGACGGGAAGAAGGCCTCGTTGGTGGCAACAAGGGGAATGTCGAACTTGTAGGCAAGGTCGATCATCCGGCTCTCGTGGCGCCGGTCGTAGCCTCCGTGCCGCTGCAATTCGATATAGAGACGATCGCCAAAGAGATCATGCAAGGTTTCAAGGCGCGCCTCGGCCAGCGCCGTCGAGCCAGTCTTCAGGGCCAAGTCCACCGGACCGCCGGACGCGCCGGTCAACGCGATCAATCCGTCCGTACCGTTTTCGGCAAGCCAAGAACGCGTGATCCGGGTCGCCTGATTGCCCTCGCCGCTGAGATAGGCTCGACTCACCAAGTCGACGAGCCGCGTGTAGCCGTCATCCGTCGCAGCGATCAGGACGATTGATGGCAGCTTCGCGAGTTGTTGCGTGTGGCCGCGCCGTTCGCCATCCGCCTCGTCTTCCATGTCGATGGAAAGCTGGCAGCCGGTAATCGGTTGCAGTCCATCGCCGGCTGCTTTCTGCGAAAACTCGAGCGCGGCAAAGAGATTGTTGGTGTCGGCGATCCCGATCGCCGGCTGATTATCGGCAACCGCCTTGCCGATGACCTTCTTCAGCGGCAGAGCGCCTTCGAGCAGGGAGAAGGCCGAATGAACACGCAGATGTACAAACTGCGGGTCCGTACCAAGCGCCTCGCTCGATGCTGCTTTGCCGTCGTCTGCCATTGTTCGCACCCTGATTCCTGTCCGGTCGGCAGGATATCCCGCTTATCACCCGACATGTCCAGTTTCACCTGACACGTCATCCCCCTTATTCAATCCCGGGGGCGGAAATTGGGAGGTGGGTGGGACGAAATGTCAGCGCTCCTCAGAGGCCGAGCGCGATGAAAGAGATGCTTGCGATGAAAAGGCTCATCGAAGCGAAGGCGGCGAGGTCACGAACAAAATCAGTCATAACATGGCTCCTTTTCCGTTATGTTTTTACTTTGTTCCATTTTTGTTCACTCGTCAAGCGATGCACAGGCGTTCTATTCACGATGGTTAACACGGCAGGCGAATGCCGGTTAACCGGTAAGGAAGCCGCTTGAGGAACGCGCCCCGCCCGCCTATCAAGAGGAACAACCAAGCGGAGCGTTTCGACATGCATGCACGCCTGATTCTACTCTTGCTGTTCCTGTTTCCGGCGGTCGCCTCCGCGACGGAAACGATCGACCCTGCCCGGATTGTCTCCGCCGCAACCGGCGACTGGGATAAGGACGGAGATACGGATCTCGCCCTGATCGTGCGGCCCGCCGAGGGCAGCGACGACGACAACGGCGTCTATGTTTACCTCACAGGCGACAACGGCGCGCTCGGTTTGAAGTCGGTCATCCCGAACAAGATTTGGGGTCAGTTCGATCTTGCCGGGCAAGCGCCTTCGGTCGAGGCGTTGCCGAACGGTTCGTTGATCATCACCAGCCACAACGACGCCATAGGCCGTGACCGCTGGGAACAGAAATTGACGGTGGCATACCGCAACTTCGACTTCGTGGTCGCAGGTTACACCTACTCGTCCTACGATACGCTCGCCCCCGACAACACCGCCCAATGCGACCTCAACGTGCTGACGGGCAAGGGCAAGGCCAACGACAAGCCCATTGCCGTGAAAGGCGAACTCGTCCTCCTCAAGGACTGGCACGACGATCGCGGGCAGAAGGCTTGCGGCATTCAATAACCAGCCATTCGTTCCCTTTATGTTCTTTACAGCTCTCGTGCATTGCGGCATCTTGAGTTCGGAACAGATAGGGAACGATCATGACCGAACTCAAGGGACTCACGGACTTCATCGTAGAGGCCAAAGCCAATGCCTATGTGGGCGGCGGCATGATGCGTGCTTCTTCGCGTCCGGGCTCCCACGACATCGGTTACGAACGTGATCGCTGGCGCTATCTCGACAGCTATTTCGGTGGGACTGACTTTGCCGGACAGGAGACCGTCTGGCAGGGGGAGGAACCCCGCTGGGCAATGAACTACTTCGGCCGCATCATCCGCCCCGATCTCATCGATGGAGAGAAGGCCGGGCTTGTCATCAAGGCTGCGCTGCAGGCGATGTATCAGGAAAAGCGGCACTTCCTCGGCGGCATGGAGTTTCGGCATGCGCATGGCTACTATATCGATAGTAGCCGTGGTGACACCGCACATTTTTCCGGCCACGAAGTCATCTTCGTCGATGGCGAGGAAGCTTACGAACTCGACTATCGCGGCGGTCTGATCAGGCGTTAAGAGCAAGGGCAGAAGACGCGCGTCCATCGAGCCTCAGGGCAGACGCTCCGGGCAACCTAAAGACGCGGGCTGAGCCCGCTTGTCCTGTACAGGTGAAAGACAGCGCGAGGCAACTGACGATCAACAGGCCGGCCGCCACGCGGTCAGTTCATCTCGACAACCTTGCCGTCCTCGATCGTCACACGGCGGTCCATCAAGCCGGCAAGCTCATGATTGTGCGTCGCGATCAGGGCAGCAAGGCCCGACTGGCGCGCCAGCGCCTCCAGCGCTTCGAAGACATAGCCGGCGGTTTCCGGGTCGAGATTGCCCGTCGGCTCGTCCGCAAGAAGCACGAGCGGCACATTGGCGACGGCACGCGCAATCGCGACGCGCTGCTGCTCGCCGCCGGAAAGTTCCGCCGGGCGATGGTCGGCGCGGTGACCGATGCGCATGTAGTCGAGCAGCGCCCTTGCCCGATCGGCGGCCTCAGCCTTGGGCAGGCCGGCGATCAGCTGCGGCATCATGATGTTCTCGAGTGCCGAGAATTCGGGAAGCAGGTGGTGAAACTGGTAGACGAAACCGATCTCGTTCCGGCGGATCGCCGTGCGCCGATCGTCGTCGAGCCCACCACAGGAGACGCCGTTGACCAGCACCTCGCCACCATCGGGGCGCTCCAAGAGGCCGGCGACGTGCAGAAGCGTCGACTTTCCGGTTCCCGAAGGCGCGACCAGCGCAACCGTCTCGCCGCTTCTCAACGTAAAATCCGCACCCTTGAGGATGGGCAGGTACGTTTCGCCTTCCCCGTAGTGTCGCTCGACGCCGGAAAGCTGCAGTGCCACGCGCGCATTCATTCAGTTGATGTCCTTGTCATTCGTAACGCAGGGCCTGCACCGGATCGAGGCGCGAGGCACGCCAGGCCGGGAAGATCGTGGCGAGGAAGGAAAGCGTGAGTGCCATAACGACGACGAGCACGGTCTCATCGGCATTCATATCGGCCGGGAGCTGGCTCAGGAAATAGAGTTCCGGACTGAAGAGTGTGGTTCCCGAGATCCAGGAGAAGAACTGCCGGATGGATTCGATGTTGAGGCAGACGACGACGCCGAGCGCCACGCCGGCGATCGTTCCCGCCACGCCGATCGCCGCCCCGGTCATGAAGAAGATGCGCATCACCGAGCTCGAAGTTGCACCCATCGTTCTGAGAATCGCGATGTCGCTGCCCTTGTCCTTCACCAGCATGATCAGGCCCGAGATGATGTTCAGCGCCGCGACCAGCACGATCAGCGTCAGGATCATGAACATCACGTTGCGTTCGACTTCGAGCGCCGAGAAGAAGGTCTTGTTGCGATCACGCCAGTCGGTGATGAAGATCTGCCGTCCCGCGGCATCCTCGATCGGCTGGCGCAGTTCGTCGACGACATCCGGATGCTCGACGAAGATCTCGATCGACTGCGCGAGCCCCTCCGCGTTGAAGAAGAGCTGCGCCTCTTCGAGCGGCATGAAGATGATCGTCGAGTCGTATTCCGACATGCCGATCTCGTAGATCGCCGAGACGGTATAGGCCTTGACACGCGGGTTCATGCCGAGCGGCGTCACGTCACCATTGGGCGATGTCAGCGTGATCGTTCCGCCGACGCGGATGCCGAGTTGCTCGGCCATGCGCGAGCCGATCGCCACGCCGGAGCCGGAGGCAAATCCCACCATGTCACCCGACTGGATGTGGTCGGAAACCGACTTCATCTTGCTGAGATCGTCGGCGCGGATGCCGCGCACCAGGGCGCCAGTGGAACTATCGCCGACGCCCTGGGCCAGGACCTGGCCCTCGACCAACGGGATCGCCATGGTGACGCCCTTGACGCCCGAGAACTTGGTCGCCAGTTCCGCATAATTGTTGAGCGGTCCGTCGATCGGCTGGACGATCATATGACCGTTGATGCCGAGAATGCGGGAGATGAGCTCGGTGCGGAACCCATTCATCACCGCCATCACGATGATCAGCGTCGCGACGCCGAGCATGATGCCGATGAACGAGAAGCCGGCGATGACCGAGATGAAGGCTTCCTTGCGCCTGGAGCGCAGATAGCGCCAGGCTACCATGCGCTCGAAGGCGGAAAAGGGACGGCTGGAGGACTTTTCAGGCTGCGCTGCGGCCTGCACCTGATCTTGCACCACGGCGGTCATCCTGCCTTCCCTCGCCTCATTACTTCGTTGCGATCAGCTTGTTGATCGCAGCTTCCACGGTCATCGTCTCGCGCTCACCGGTCTTGCGATCCTTGACCTCGACTTCGCCGTTGGCGACCGAACGCGGACCGACGATGATCTGAACCGGAACCCCGATCAGGTCAGCCGTCGCGAACTTCGCACCGGCGCGGTCGTCCGTGTCGTCGAGCAGGGCATCGAATCCTGCCTTGCCGAGTTCGGAGTAGAGCGTCTCGCAGGCTCCGTCGCAAGCGGCGTCGCCCGCTTTCATGTTGATGATGACGCCGTCGAACGGCGCGATCGACTTCGGCCAGATGATGCCGTTGTCGTCGTGCGAGGCTTCGATGATCGCCGGCACGAGGCGGGTCGGCCCGATGCCGTAGGATCCCATGTGCACGGCGTGCTCCTTGCCGTCGGGGCCGAGAACCTTGGCGCCCATGGCTTCGGAATACTTGGTGCCGAAATAGAAGATATGGCCGACTTCGATGCCGCGCGCCGACATGCGATCGCCCTCGGCAATCGCATCGAAGGCTGCCTCATCGTGCATTTCCGATGTCGCCGCGTAGCGCGACGTCCACTTGTCGAAGATCGCCTTGAGGCCGGCGACATCATCGAAGTTGGTTTCTTCGCCGGGGATATCGAAGCCGAGGAAATCCTTGTGGCAGAAGACTTCGGATTCGCCGGTGTCGGCGAGGATGATGAATTCGTGGCTCAGATTGCCGCCGATCGGGCCGGTATCGGCACGCATCGGAATGGCGCGGAGGCCCATGCGCGCGAAGGTGCGCAGGTAAGCGGCGAACATGCGGTTGTAGGCGTGTTCGGCCCCCTCCCGGTCGAGGTCGAAGGAATAGGCGTCCTTCATCAGGAACTCGCGCGAGCGCATGGTGCCGAAGCGCGGGCGGATCTCGTCACGGAACTTCAATTGGATGTGGTAGAGGTTGAGCGGCAGATCGCGGTAGGACTTCACGTAGGAGCGGAAGACGTCCGTGATCATTTCCTCGTTTGTCGGACCGTAGAGCATCGGGCGATCCTGGCGATCCTTGATGCGCAGCATCTCCTTGCCGTAGGCGTCGTAGCGGCCGCTTTCCTGCCAGAGCTCTGCGGACTGCAGCGTCGGCATCAACAGTTCGATCGCGCCCGAGCGGTTCTGCTCCTCGCGGATGATGGCATTGACCTTGTCGAGGACGCGCTTGCCCAGTGGCAGCCAGGTATAGATGCCCGAGGACTGCTGCCGGATCATGCCCGTACGGAGCATGAGGCGGTGGGAAACGATTTCCGCTTCCTTAGGATTTTCCTTCAGGATGGGCATGAAAAAGCGGGACAGGCGCATGACGGGTTCCAGAACTTGATGAACGTCGCACTATCGGCGGATTCGGGCGAAATGACGTTGAACTCCGGTGCCTTCTTTGCCGATAGACTGGCAAGGGCGACCGTCGCTTCTCGGGGGTCGAGCTCTCCATTATCCATCGCCGGCAAAGCCAGCGTGAACCTTTAGGAGCCTTGCGTTCATAGCTGCTTCGCAGGCGGAAGAAAACCCTGCTCTCAGACCATCGCCGGAAAGATCGGAGCCGCTGATTTTGAGGGGGAAGGACCGCAAAGCCTGCGTCAAAAGAGCACGCTAGTAACAAGATTACGACAGGAATTGTCAACGGGAATATTTTACCCAACTGTAGCAAAAATGCAAAAAAACAGGATGACACAGCTTAATGTTTGGGCTAATTTCGGCTCACAAAACAGGCATGAAGACTAAATTCTTGCCGACTTTCGCGGTCAAGTCTTGGGAGGATAAGATCTTAGGCGCGCTTAGTCGCTGCCGCCGGCAACGGATGAAAGATCACGCGAAACTTGAAAACAAGGCTTTCAGCCTTGTTTTTTTTTGCTTTACGCGATCCAGCGCGATCACGAAGCAGCAGCAAGAATTGAACTATGTCAATTTGGCGACAGTCAACCCCGTGATTGCTCTGGTTCCGGCCACAGCGTCGCGCCGGACGTCATCGCGACGCCGCAATCCAGCCTCGATATCCTGAAAAATCTTCGCTCGCCCTGCGGCTCCGCTCAGCCCATCCGCTCCCGCGGAAACTCTCAATAGAATTTCGGGTAAAACCGCGGAATGGAATCGATGCCGTAGCCAAGTTTGACCGAGACGACATACCAGGCGATCTGGATGACGGCGGCGATGGCGGTGGTCAAAAGCACGACCCGTTTCGCATTGAACTTGGCCGGCGCGCTTTCGACGCTTCCCGGGACGACGCTGTTTTCTTCCGCCTGCGTGCGCACTCCCAAGGGGAGAACGGCAAACAGCGTGATCCACCAGATGATGAAGTAGATGGCAAAAGTTGAAAACAGCGGCATTTCCGGCTCCCGGTGAAGGCAATCGACGTAACGGCCAAAGGCCATTTCGCCGCGACTTCCGCGACATTCTGTCCGCCTTATAGCGCCGCCTGCCCGATCAGACAAACGTGCATCGCGCGGTCAACTGTCACACCTCTTCGAGTTCGATCAGCGTACCCTGGAAATCCTTGGGGTGCAGGAAAAGCACCGGCTTGCCATGCGCGCCGATTTTCGGCTCCCCGTCTCCCAGAACCCGAGCCCCGGCCGCCCGCAGCGCGTCACGCGCCGCGAGGATGTTCTCCACTTCGTAGCAGATGTGGTGCATTCCACCCGAAGGGTTCTTCGCCAGGAAGGCAGCGATCGGCGAGCCTTCGCCGAGCGGCTCCAGAAGCTCGACCTTGGTGTTGGCCAGCGTGACGAACACGACGGTTACGCCGTGTTCCGGCAACGCCTGCGGCTCGGTGACGGATGCACCGAGCGTCGAGCGGTAGCTTTCGACGGCGGAGCCAAGATCCGGCACGGCGATGGCGATATGGTTCACTCTTCCGAGCATTGCGATCCTCCCGCTATGACGTCCTTTACCGGTCCCGCTTACATCGCCGCTGGACGACCGCCAATCAGACTTTGGTGACAAACACCGTTACAATCGGCTTCTTGCCCCAGGTCTGGTTGGCTGTGCTGCGAACGGCCCGGCGAACCGCCTCCTGCAACATTGCCAGGTCCTTGCGCTTTGCCCTCGGAATACTCTCGACCGCACCGAGGATTGCGTCATAGAGGGTGTCCTCCATGTCTTCACCCTCGTCATCGAACTCCGGGAGACCGATCGCAACGATATCCGGGTCGCCGAGGAAATCGTAGCGACCGTCGAGAACGACGTTGACGGCGACGTGTCCGGCGAAAGAGAGCTTGCGGCGCTCGCCGATGCCCATTTCTTCAAAATCGCCGATGAGGTTGCCGTCCTTGTAGATGCGGCCATGCGGCGCTTCGTCGATGACCTCGGCCGGGCCGGGGGCAAGGCGCAGCATTTCGCCATTCCGAAGGCGCGGAACACTGGCAATGCCCGACTGCTGCCCGAGCTCGGCATGGGCCGTCAGATGCGCAGCTTCGCCATGAACCGGGACAAGTATCTGCGGGCGCAGCCACTGATACATCTGCTGCAGTTCGGTACGGCGGGGGTGACCCGATACGTGCACCAGGGCTTCACTGTCGGTGATGATGTGGATGCCCTGTTCGACCAGGCCATTCTTGATGTCGTTGATCGCCTTCTCGTTGCCGGGGATCGTGCGTGAGGAGAAGACTACGGTGTCGCCGGCGGAGAAAGCAACGTTGCGCATCTCGTCGCGCGCGATCTTGGCGAGCGCTGCCCGCGGTTCGCCCTGGCTGCCGGTCAGGATAACCACGACCTTGTCGCGTGGCACGTAGCCGAACTCGTCTTCGGCGAGGAACGGCTTGATGCCTTCCATCAACCCGAGATCCTGAGCAACGGCAACGACGCGGCGCATCGAGCTGCCGAGCAAGAGGACATCCCGCCCCGCCTCTTCCGCGGCCTCGGCGATCGAGCGGATGCGTCCGACATTCGACGAAAAGGTGGTGATCGCAACCCGGCCCTCGGCGTTGGCGATGATCTTCGACAGGCTCTCGGAGACTTCCTGTTCCGACGGCGAAACGCCGTCGCGCATGGCATTGGTTGAATCGCAGATGAGCGCCAACACGCCTTCATCGCCGATCTGACGGAAACGCGTTTCGTCGGTCAGGGGCCCGAGCGATGGATGCAGGTCGATCTTCCAGTCGCCGGTATGAACGACGGTGCCGAGCGGCGTGCGGATGATCAGCGACATCGGCTCGGGGATCGAATGGTTGACGCCGACGGCTTCGATCTCGAACGGGCCGACATTGATGCGGTCGCCCTGCTTGAAGATCGTCACCGGGATTTCGCCGCGGCTCTTTTCGAAATCGCGCTTGGCCTCCAGCATGCCTGCCGTGAACGGCGAGGCATAGACCGGAACGTTGAGGCCTGGCCACAAATCGTTCAGGCCGCCATAATGGTCCTCATGGGCGTGGGTGATAATGATCGCCTTGAGATTGCGCCGTTCCTCGGCGAGAAACCCGATGTCGGGCAAAACCAGTTCGACGCCGGGAAGCTCGGGCCCCGGGAACGTCACGCCGCAATCGACCATGATCCACTGGCGGTTTCCGGGCCGCCCGTAGCCGTAAAGGCCGAGGTTCATGCCGATTTCGCCGACGCCGCCAAGCGGCAAGAACACCAGTTCTTCGTCCTGCGCCATATTGTAATGCGCCCTTGTTCTAGAAATTATCCGAAAAATACGTCGCCGGCTGCAATCGCCTGCATCGTGCCTGACCCGGTATCGAGCATCAACCGTCCGGTCTCATCAATACCGGCAAAGCGGCCCGAAAGCGACCGGTCCGGCAGGTTCACTGTAATCGTCTCACCGATGCCGCGGGCGGCCGCCCGCCATTGCTCGATGGTCTTTGCAATCCCCGCACCGCGCTCCCATAGCGACAGCGTCTCCGCCATCGTCACGAACAGCCGCGCGAAAAGTTCGTCCGGAGAAACCGAAGCGCCTTCCTTCCTCAACGAGGTAACGGGATAGAGGGCCTCGTCGGGCTGGACGGCAATATTGATGCCGCAGCCAATGACCAGGGCCTGGCGCCCGTCCGGAAGCGCCTCACCTTCGAGCAGGATGCCGCAGGTCTTTTTCCCGTCGATGAGAATGTCGTTTGGCCACTTGATCTCCACCGGTGCCGCACCCGGCGGCATCACCTGGCGGATTGCCCGGTGCACGGCGACGGCAACGGCGAGCGGCAGAGAATGCAGTTGCTCGATTGGTGCGGGATCGATCAGGAGAAGCGATGCATAGAGGTTGCCTGGTTCCGAAAACCAGGCGCGGCCGCGGCGGCCGCGACCGCCGGTCTGCCTGACAGCCGTGACCCAGAGATTGCCCGGGTCGCCCTGGCGCGCACGCGCCAGGCATTCGCTGTTTGTCGATCCGACCGCATCGAGAGCGACATGCCGGAAATCGTCGGGCGATATCCGGCTACCGCTTTCAAGGGCGATCAAAAGAAGGTCCGCGCCGCGGCCTCGGCAGCGCTTCCAAGCGGACCGCCGATCAGGACGTATCCGATGACGAACAGGCCCGAGAGGCCGAACACCAGCTTCAGTTCGCCGGCCGTACGGGCAAACTCGCCCTTGGCATCATCGAACCACATCACCTTGATGACGCGCAGGTAATAGTAGGCCCCGACAACGGATGCGAGCACGCCGATGATGGCGAGTGCATAGAGCTGCGCTTCGATCGCCGCCATGAAGACGAAGTACTTCCCGAAGAAGCCTGCCATCGGCGGAATGCCGGCGAGCGAGAACATCAGGACTGTTAGTACGGTCGCCATGAAGGGGTTCGTCTGCGACAGGCCGGCGAGATCGTCGATGTTCTCGACGTTTTCGCCTTCTTTGCGCCGCATCGCCAGGATGCAGGCGAAGGTGCCGAGCGTCATGACCATGTAGATGAGCATGTAGAGCAGCACGCCGCGAACGCCCGCCATTGAGCCGGCAGCAAGGCCGACCAGCGCGTAACCCATGTGACCGATCGAGGAATAGGCCATCAGGCGCTTGATGTTCTTCTGGCCGATCGCCGCGAAGGCGCCCAGCAGCATCGAAGCGATCGAGATGAAGACTATGATCTGCTGCCAGTCGGCAACCACGGGCTCGAAGGCATTGATGACGAGACGCACGAGGATCGCCATCGCGGCGACCTTCGGCGCTGCCGCGAAGAAGGCGGTGACCGGTGTCGGTGCGCCTTCGTAGACGTCCGGCGTCCACATGTGGAACGGCACGGCCGAGATCTTGAAAGCGAGACCGGCGAGCACGAAGACGAGACCGAAGATCAGGCCGAGCGAGCGGCCTTCCGCCGTCAGCGCAGCGGCGATCTGGGTAAAGCCGGTATGACCGGTGAAGCCGTAGATCAGCGACATGCCATAGAGCAGCATGCCTGAAGAAAGCGCACCGAGCACGAAGTACTTGAGGCCGGCTTCGGTCGAACGGATACTGTCGCGGTTGATGGCGGCGACGACATAGAGCGCAAGCGACTGCAGTTCCAGCGAGAGATAGAGCGAGATGAGGTCGTTGGCCGAGATCATCAGCAGCATGCCGAGCGTCGCCAGCACCAGAAGCACCGGGAACTCGAAGCGATCGATCTGGGCGGAACGCGCGTGACCGACGGTCATCACCATCGCCGTGATCGAACCGATCAACGCAAGCACCTTCATGAACTTGGCGAAGGGATCCGACAGGAAGGCGCCGCCATAGGCTTCGCCTTCACCGGTTTTCAGAACGAGCCAGAGGCCGGCGATGATCAGAACGGCAACCGCGAGGCCGGTGACGGTCGAAGCCGACTTTTCGCCGGCAAATACGCCGATCATCAGCAACGCCATCGCGCCGACCGCGAGGATCAACTCGGGGATCGAGAGTTGCAGGCTTGCAAGGAGGGTTTCAGCAGTCATGTCCAATCACGTCCTGTGGTCATTGCACCGAAAGCGCAACGTTTTGCGCTGCCTGCAGGGCTGCGGAGTAGTTGTTGACGAGCAGATCCACGGAAGCCGCGGTCGCATCGAAGATCGGTGCCGGGTAGACGCCGAAGAAGATCGTCAGGATCACTAGCGGATAAAGAATGGCCTTTTCGCGCGGTGACAGGTCGAGCAGCGCCTTCAGGCTTTCCTTTTCCAGCGCACCGAAGATCACCCGGCGATAGAGCCAGAGAGCATAGGCGGCCGAGAGGATGACGCCCGACGTCGCGAAGAGCGCAACCCAGGTGTTGGCACGGAACGCGCCGACGAGGGTCAGGACTTCGCCGACGAAGCCGGAGGTTCCCGGAAGGCCGACGTTGGCCATGGTGAAGACCATGAAGGCGACGGCGTATTTCGGCATATTGTTGACCAGGCCGCCATAGGCCACGATCTCGCGGGTGTGCAGACGGTCATAAACGACGCCGACGCAGAGGAAGAGCGCGCCGGAGACGATGCCGTGCGACAGCATCTGGAAGATCGCACCCTGCACGCCCTGGGTGTTGGCGGCGAAGATACCCATCGTCACGTAGCCCATATGTGCAACCGACGAATAGGCGATCAGCTTCTTGATGTCCGTCTGCATCATCGCGACCAGCGAGGTGTAGATGATGGCGACGATGGAAAGCGTGAAGACGAACGGCGCGAAATAGTCCGATGCCAGCGGGAACATCGGCAACGAGAAGCGCAGGAAGCCGTAACCGCCGAGCTTCAGGAGGATGCCTGCCAGAATGACCGAGCCAGCGGTCGGCGCCTGAACGTGCGCGTCCGGAAGCCAGGTGTGGACCGGCCACATCGGCATCTTCACCGCGAAGGAGGCGAAGAAGGCGAGCCAAAGCCAGGTCTGCATCTGGCGCGGGAAGTTGTAGGCGATCAGCTGCGGGATGTCGGTCGTACCGGCCTGCCAGTACATCGCCATGATCGCGAGCAGCATCAGCACCGAGCCGAGCAGCGTGTAGAGGAAGAACTTGTAGCTGGCGTAGACGCGGTCCTTACCGCCCCAGACACCGATGATGATGAACATCGGGATCAGGCCGGCTTCGAAGAATACGTAGAAGAGCACGATATCGAGCGACACGAAGACGCCGATCATGAACGTTTCCAGCACGAGAAAGGCGATCATGTATGCCTTGAGCCGCTTCTCGATCGTCAACCAGCTTGCAAGCACGCAGAAGGGCATGAGGAAGGCCGAAAGCACGACGAAAAGTACCGAAATACCGTCGACGCCGAGATGATAGGAAATGCCGGTGCCGAGCCACTCGTGCTTTTCGATCATCTGGAAGCCCGGATTCGAGGCGTCGAACTGGTACCAGATATAGACCGACACGGCGAGCGTGAAGATCGTCGTCAGCAGCGATACGTTCAGGATGTTCCGGCGGCCGTAAGCGCTGTCTTCCCTTGTCAGCAAGAGAAGCAGGACGCCGACGAGCGGCATGAAGGTGACCGCGGAAAGTACGGGCCAATCGGTCATCAGAAGGAACTCCTGAACATCATCCAAGTAACGAGCGCGGCAATGCCGATCAGCATCGCGAACGCGTAGTGATAGAGGTAACCAGTCTGCAGGCGGACAACGCGGTCAGTGACATTCAGCACGCGCGCGGCAACGCCGTTCGGGCCGTAGCCGTCGATCACGCGGCCATCGCCTTCCTTCCAGAGGAATGTGCCGAGCCACTTGGCCGAGCGTACGAACAGCAGATCGTAAAGCTCGTCGAAGTACCACTTGTTCAGCAGGAACTGGTAGAGGCCACGATGCTGCTCCGCCAGGTACTTCGGCAGTTCCGGCCGGCGGATATACATGTACCAGGCCGTGAAGAGGCCGAGCGCCATGGCGCAGAACGGGCTCCACTTAACCCACAGCGGAACGTGGTGGTACTCATGGAGGATTTCGTTTTCAGCAGACGTGAAAAGCGCACCCTTCCAGAACTCTGCATAGCCCTCGCCGAAGAAGTGGTCGTGGAAGAAATAGCCAGCGGCAAGTGCTCCGATGCCCAGAATATAGAGTGGAACCAGCATGACCTGCGGCGATTCATGGACGTGATGCATGACATCCGACGACGCACGCGGCTTGCCGTGGAATGTCATGAAGGTGAGGCGCCACGAATAGAAGCTTGTGAACAGTGCAGCGATCACCAGCAGCGCGAAGGCGAAGCCGGAAACAGCGCTGTGCGACGCAAAGGTCGACTCGATGATCGCATCCTTCGAGTAGAAGCCCGCCGTGCCGATAACGCCCGGAATGCCCACACCGGTCAGCGCGATCGTGCCGATGAACATCATCCAGTAGGTGACTTTAATGTGCGGCCTGAGGCCGCCCATATAACGCATGTCCTGCTCGCCATCGACGGCGTGGATGACCGAACCGGCCCCCAAGAACAGCAGCGCCTTGAAGAAGGCGTGCGTGAATAGGTGGAAGATGGCAGCGCCATAGGCGCCGACGCCCAGTGCCACGAACATGTAGCCGAGCTGCGAACAGGTCGAGTAGGCGATGACGCGCTTGATGTCGTTCTGAACGAGACCGACAGTCGCTGCGAAGAAGGCCGTGATCGCACCGATGATCGTGACGACGGTCAGTGCATCCGGTGACAGTTCGAAGAGCGGCGACATGCGGGCGACGAGGAAGACGCCGGCGGTGACCATGGTTGCGGCATGGATAAGAGCCGAAACCGGGGTCGGGCCCTCCATCGCGTCCGGAAGCCAGGTGTGCAGCAGGAATTGTGCCGACTTGCCCATGGCGCCCATGAACAGCAGCAGGCAGGCAGCCGTGATCGCGTCAGCCTTTTCGAGGTGCATGCCGAACAGGGTGACAACCGCCTCCCCTGCTGCAGCGCCCTCGGCCGGCAGATAGGTCTGGGCGGCAGCGAAGATCGTCTCGAAGTTGACCGAGCCGAACAGCACGAAGACGAGGAAGATGCCGAGCGAGAAGCCGAAGTCACCGACGCGGTTGACGATGAAGGCCTTGATCGCCGCGGCATTCGCCGACGGCTTCTTATACCAGAAGCCGATCAGCAGGTAGGATGCCAGACCCACGCCTTCCCAGCCGAAGAACATCTGCACCAGGTTGTTCGACGTGATGAGCATGAGCATCGCGAAGGTGAAAAGCGACAGGTAGGCAAAGAAGCGCGGACGGTGCGGATCGTGGTGCATGTATCCGATCGAATAGATATGCACCAACGTCGACACCGTGTTGACCACGACGAACATGACCGCCGTCAGCGTATCGACACGAAACCCCCACTCGACGTCGAAGCTGCCGGATTGGATCCAGCGCAGCACCGACACCTTGATCATCTCCTGCTCGCCCAAAGCGACGTCGAAGAAGACATACCACGACAGAGCGAGCGCAATCAGCATCAGCCCGCTGGTGACATATTCCGAGGCCTTGGCGCCGATCGAAGTGCCGAAGAGGCCGGCGATCAGAAAGCCGATCAAAGGCAGGAAGACGATAGCCTTGATGATGGTATCCATAGCCCAATCAGCCCTTCATCATGTTGACGTCTTCGACGGCGATCGAGCCGCGGTTGCGGTAGAAGACGACGAGAATTGCAAGTCCAATGGCCGCTTCCGCAGCCGCGACGGTCAGGATGAACAGGGCGAAGACCTGGCCCGTGATGTCGTTCAGGAACGACGAGAAGGCAACCATGTTGATGTTGACCGCGAGAAGAATGAGTTCGACCGACATCAGGATGACGATGACGTTCTTCCGGTTCAGGAAGATGCCGAAGACGCCCAGCGTGAACAGGATGGCGCTGACGGTGAGATAGTGGGAAATTCCGATTTCCATTTTTTGTTCCTCGATCTCGCGTCCGACTTAGATGCCCTGGCCCGGCTTGACCGTGATCACTTCAACGGCGGTCTCGGGTGTACGGGCAACCTGCTGCGGGATGTTCTGGCGCTTGATGTTTTCGCGATGGCGCAGGGTCAGCACGATCGCGCCGATCATGGCGACGAGCAGCACGAGGCCGGCGATCTGGAAGAAGTAGACGTAGTGGGTGTAGAGCACGTCGCCGAGGGCTGCCGTGTTCGTCCGCTCCGTGACGGCCGGGATCGGCATCGAAATCGCCTTGGCGACTTCCGGCGAGAAGGTTGCGCCGCCGACGACGATGATGAGCTCGGCTGCGAGGATCAGGCCGATCAGCGCACCGATCGGCGCATATTCGAGCACGCCCGCACGCAACTCCGCGAAGTCGATGTCGAGCATCATGACGACGAACAGGAAGAGCACCGCGACCGCACCGACATAGACGACCAGCAGGATCATCGCGAGGAATTCGGCGCCGGTCAGCAGGAACAGACCCGCCGAGTTAAAGAAGGTCAGGATCAGGAACAGAACCGAATAAACCGGGTTCCTGGCCGCAATGACCATAAATGCCGACGCCACCGCGATGAAGGCAAAGAGATAGAAAAAAAGAACCTGCAGACCCATGATCGGTGCCTTTTTCGTCTTGCACGGCGTGAAGCGCTTCCGGCTCCACTCCACAGGCAAAGCCGGACACGCGTCCGGCCGTTGCCCAAACCTATTGTCACATGCACCGCCCTCCCCGGGGCAGCGCTACGCTCCGGCCTCAGCGATAGGGCGAGTCCATTGCGATGTTGCGTGCGATTTCCCGCTCCCAACGGTCGCCGTTGGCGAGCAGCTTTTCCTTGTCGTAGTAAAGCTCTTCGCGCGTCTCGGTGGCGAACTCGAAGTTCGGGCCTTCGACGATCGCATCGACCGGACAGGCTTCCTGGCAGAAACCGCAATAGATGCACTTCACCATGTCGATGTCGTAGCGCACCGTGCGGCGTGTGCCGTCGTTGCGGCGCGGACCGGCTTCGATCGTAATTGCCTGTGCAGGACAGATCGCCTCGCACAGCTTGCAGGCGATGCAACGCTCTTCACCGTTCGGATAACGGCGCAGAGCATGCTCGCCGCGGAAGCGCGGGCTGACCGGCCCTTTCTCGAAGGGATAGTTCAACGTCGCCTTCGGCTTGAAGAAATAGCGCATCGACAGAAAGAACGCGCCGACGAATTCCTTCAGGAACAGCGAGCTGACGGCTTGCGAAAGACCGGCCATCATTTACCTCCAGAATTGCCGGCCTGGGAGCGACCGGCGGTATACTGCAAAACGTGAGCCATCGTCATGCGGCTCCCGTCAGCTTGAGAACGAATGCAGTGATCACGACCATTGCAAGAGAAAGCGGCAGGAAGACCTTCCAGCCGAGGCGCATCAGCTGGTCGTAGCGGTAGCGCGGCACGAAGGCCTTCACCATCGCGAACATGAAGAACACGAAGGACGCCTTCAGAACAAACCAGATGATGCCGGGAACCCAATTCAGGAACCAGACGTCGACCGGTGGCAGCCATCCGCCGAGGAACAGGATCGTCGTCAGCGCGCACATCAGGCAGATGGCGGCATATTCGCCGAGCATGAACATCATGTACGGAGTGGAGCCGTACTCGACCATGAAGCCGGCGACGAGTTCCGATTCTGCTTCCGGCAGGTCGAAGGGCGGACGGTTCGTTTCGGCGAGTGCCGAAATGAAGAACACGATGAACATCGGGAACAGCGCCAGCCAATGCCAGTCGAGGAAGGACGCCGGGAGGCCGAGGCGCGTGCCGATGCCGTCGGTCTGGGCGTTGACGATGTCCGTCAGGTTCAGCGAGCCGACGCAGAGCAGCACGGTGACGATGACGAAGCCGATCGAGACTTCGTAGGAGACCATCTGCGCCGCGGAGCGGAGCGCACCGAGGAACGGATACTTGGAGTTCGACGCCCAGCCGCCCATGATGATGCCATAAACTTCAAGAGAAGATATGGCGAACACGAAGAGGATGCCGACGTTGATGTTCGCGATCACCCATCCGGCGTTGAGCGGGATGACCGCCCAGGCGGCGAGCGCCAGCGTCACGGAGACGAGCGGCGCGAGCAGGAAGATCGCCTTGTTGGCGCCGGCCGGAATCACCGGCTCCTTGAAGACGAACTTCAAAAGGTCGGCGAAGGACTGGAAAAGCCCCCAGGGGCCCACCACATTCGGACCACGGCGTAGCTGAACTGCCGCCCAGATCTTACGGTCGGCGAGCAGGATGTAGGCGATGAAAAGCAGCAGCGCGACCAGGAGCAGCAGCGACTGGGCGACCATGATGATCGTGGGCCAGACATAGGTCGAAACGAAAGCGTCCATGATACTCTATTCCCTCGCGCTCATTCCGCCGCAGCTTTGAAATTGTTGCGTGCCAAAGCCGAGCATTCGGCCATGACGGCGGATGCGCGCGCTATCGGGTTCGTCAAATAGAAGTCTTTGACCGGAGACGCAAACACGGATTTGCCCATCTCACCGGCTTTTTGGCCGAGTGCGGCAATTTCGTCGCCGTTACCGGTCGCGATCGCGTCGACTTCTGCGAAATGCGGGTGGGCCGCATAGAGCTTCGAGCGCAATTCGCCAAGCGAATCAAAGGGCAGCTTCTTGCCGAGAACGTCGGAGAGTGCGCGGATGATCGCCCAGTCCTCGCGCGCGTCGCCCGGAGCGAAGCCGGCGCGGTTGCCGACCTGAACGCGACCCTCTGTGTTGACCCAGGTGCCGGACTTTTCGGTGTAGGTTGCGCCCGGCAGGATGACGTCGGCGGCATGCGCGCCGTTGTCGCCGTGCGAGCCGATATAGACGGTGAAGCCAGACTTGCGCGCGGCAAGATCGATCTCATCAGCGCCGAGCAGGAAGAGAACGTCGGAACCGGTAACCATTTCGGCGGCCGACTTGCCGTTCGCACCCGGGACGAAGCCGAGGTCGAGACCACCGACGCGGGAAGCGGCCGTGTGAAGGACGGCAAAGCCGTTCCACTCGGCGGTGACTGCACCGACTGCGCCCGCAAGCTTGGCGGCAGCAGCGAGAACGGCAGCACCGCCCTCCCCTGCGATCGCGCCCTGGCCGATGAGGATCATCGGGCGCTGGGCCTTCTTCAGCGTTGCGGCGAACTTGCCCTTGCCGGATACGAGCTCGGCCAGCGTCTCGGTGCCGGCGCCGAGATATTCGTATTCGTAGCGCAGTTCACCGGGCTCGCCGATCACGGCGATCGGGAAATTGCCCATGCGGTAGCGCTTGCGGATACGGGCGTTGAGGACGGAAGCCTCGAAGCGCGGGTTGGAGCCGATGATCAGCAGCGCATCAGCGCTTTCGATGCCGGCGATCGTCGGGTTGAAGATGTAGCTGGCGCGGCCGAGCGACGGGTCGAGTGCTGCACCATCCTGGCGGCAGTCAATGCTCTCGGAGTCGAGGGCTGCGATCAGTTGCTTCAGCGCGTACATTTCTTCGACCGAAGCGAGGTCGCCGGCAATGGCGCCGATCTTGTCGCCGGAGGTCTTGGCAACCGCGGCCTTGATCGCCTGGAAGGCTTCGCCCCAGGTCGCCGGCTGCAGGCGGCCATCCTTCTTGACGTAAGGACGATCGAGACGCTGCGTCTTCAGGCCATCCCAGATGAAGCGGCTCTTGTCGGAAATCCACTCTTCATTGATGTCTTCGTTGACGCGCGGCATGATGCGCATGACTTCGCGGCCGCGGGTGTCGACGCGGATCGCCGAACCCAGCGCGTCCATCACGTCGATGGATTCGGTCTTGTTCAGCTCCCACGGGCGGGCGGTAAAGGCAAAGGGCTTCGAGGTCAGTGCGCCGACCGGGCAGAGGTCCACGACGTTGCCCTGCAGCTCGGAGGTCATCGCCTGTTCGAGATAGGTGGTGATTTCGGCGTCTTCGCCGCGGCCGATCAGGCCAAGCTCGGCAATGCCGGCGACTTCGGTGGTGAAGCGGACGCAGCGCGTGCAGTGGATGCAGCGGTTCATCACGGTCTTGACGAGCGGTCCGATGTACTTGTCTTCGACGGCGCGCTTGTTTTCCTGGTAGCGCGAACTGTCGATGCCGAAGGCCATCGCCTGGTCCTGCAGGTCGCATTCGCCGCCCTGGTCACAGATCGGGCAGTCGAGCGGATGGTTGATCAGCAGGAATTCCATCACGCCTTCGCGGGCCTTCTTGACCATAGGCGTGGTCGTGAAGACTTCCGGCGCTTCGCCGTTCGGGCCCGGACGAAGGTCACGCACACCCATGGCGCAGGAGGCGGCGGGCTTCGGCGGCCCTCCCTTCACCTCGATCAGACACATGCGGCAGTTGCCGGCGACCGAAAGCCGCTCGTGGAAACAGAAGCGCGGAACCTCGGCTCCAGCCTCTTCGCACGCCTGAAGCAGCGTGAAATGGTCCGGTACCTCGATCTCTTTTCCGTCGACTTTCAGCTTTGCCATCTTCGTACTCAATCCTGTCTTCCGTCCATCGGCCCATCGGCGACGGACAATTCCAACACAGCCTTGCTGCTTGCGGGCGATGACCGTCACAGGTCCCCGCCCCTATTGTCTCACGCGCCTTTCAGCGCCTTGGCCTGTCCAACCCAGTCATCCCGCTTGATCCGGCCGCCGAAACCGAGTTCGTCATCGAAGCGGGCAACGTCCGCCTCGCTCCAGCCGGCGATGTCGGCAAAACCGCTGATACCCTTCGCGTTCAGCACCTGCTCTAGCTTCGGGCCGATACCGGAAATCCGCTTGAGGTCGTCAGCGGCCTTCGCCTTGGCCCGCGCCGCGCGAGCCTTAACCGGCTTCTCGACTGCGGCCTTATCAACCACCGGCTTCGCCGCAACGCGCTTGGCGGCCACGGACGGCTTGGCGACCGGTTCCGGCTTCGCTTCGGCTTGCGCCGTCTTTGCGACAACCGGGGCCGTCGCGCCAGACGCTGCGGGTTCCGCCCGCTTCTGAGCCGCCTCGACCGCACCCTGCATCGCGCCGAACATGGCGCCTGCAATGTGGCTCGTGAGGCCGAAGCCGATCGCGGTCGCCGCCGCGACCGCGGCAGCCGGGTGAACCATCAGCGGGTGCAACGGCACCTGCGGCAGGCCCTTCATCCACTCGGCCATGCCGAACGGATCGGCCGGGTCGCCGCCAAGCGGACGTGCGAACGGAATGCCTGTTTCGGCCTGCCCCTTCATCTGTCCTTCTCCGCGCGCGCCGGCCATCGTCCGTTACTCCGCCGCTTCCAGAACCGCGCCATGCGGCGAGGCATTGCGTGTGTATTCGTCGATGCGCTTTTCCATTTCCGGACGGAAGTGCTTGATCAGACCCTGGATCGGCCAGGCGGCCGCGTCGCCGAGCGCGCAGATCGTGTGGCCTTCCACCTGCTTGGTGACGTCGAACAGCATGTCGATCTCGCGCTTCTGGGCGCGGCCCTGAACCATGCGTTCCATCACGCGCATCATCCAGCCGGTGCCTTCGCGGCACGGCGTGCACTGGCCGCAGCTCTCGTGCTTGTAGAAGGCCGAGAGGCGCCAGATCGCCTTGATGATGTCGGTCGACTTGTCCATGACGATGACAGCAGCGGTGCCGAGACCCGAGCCGAGCTCGCGCAGGCCGTCATAGTCCATGATCGCGTCCTTCATCTGCGCGCCAGGCACGCAAGGGACGGACGAACCACCGGGGATGACGGCGAGCAGGTTGTCCCAGCCGCCGCGAATGCCGCCACAGTGCTTTTCGATCAGCTCATGGAACGGGATCGACATCGCGTCCTCGACCGTGCACGGGCGGTTGACGTGACCGGAAACCGAATAGAGCTTGGTGCCGTGGTTGTTCGGACGGCCGAAGCCCGTGTACCAGCCGGCGCCGCGGCGAAGGATCGTGGGGGTCACCGCAATCGACTCGACGTTGTTGACGGTCGTCGGGCAGCCATAGAGGCCCATGTTGGCCGGGAACGGCGGCTTCAGGCGCGGCTGGCCCTTCTTGCCTTCGAGGCTTTCGAGCAGCGCGGTTTCTTCGCCACAGATGTAGGCGCCGGCACCATGGTGCACGTAAATGTCGATGTCGTAGCCGAGCTTGTTGTTCTTGCCGAGCAGGCCGTAGGCGTAGCACTCGTCGATCGCCGCCTGCAGCGCCTCGCGCTCGCGGATGAATTCACCGCGGACATAGATGTAGGCGACATGCGCACCCATGGCGAAGCTGGCGATGACGCAGCCTTCGATCAGCGTGTGCGGATCGTGACGCATGATGTCACGGTCCTTGCAGGTGCCTGGCTCGGACTCGTCGGCGTTGACGACGAGATAGTGCGGACGGCCATCACTTTCCTTCGGCATGAAGGACCACTTGAGGCCGGTCGGGAAGCCGGCGCCGCCACGGCCGCGAAGGCCGGAGGCCTTAACTTCGTTGACGATCCAGTCACGGCCCTTTTCGAGCAACTGCTTGGTGCCGTCCCAGTGGCCGCGCGCCATGGCGCCCTTCAGGGACTTGTCCTTGAGGCCGTAGATGTTGGTAAAGATGCGGTCTTCATCTCTGAGCATAATTCACCTCTTTACCGCGGCTTCTTGCCGAAGACCTTGATGTATTCGGCTTCGCCGCCCTTGGCGAGCGCCTTGGCCTGCTTGACCCAGTCGTCGCGTTCGATGCGGCCCTTGAAATTCAGGTATCCGTCGACCCACTCGCGCTCCGCCTTCTTCCAGGAAGCAACTTGCGCGTAGGTGTAGATGCCCAGTTCGTTGAGCGTGCCCTCGATCTTCGGACCAACGCCGGAGATCAGCTTGAGGTCGTCGACGGCCGCCGGCTTTTCGATGCCTGCTGGGCGGTTCTTGTCCTCCAGCGAAGGCTTGCCGGCAATGGCGGCAGCCTTGGCCGGCTTCGATTTGTCGACGGTGTCACCTTCGACCTTGGCGTTGGCAGCGGCTTCCGCCTTTGCCGTCGCCGGGGTCTTCAGCGAAGCGTCGGTTACGGCCGAAGCGGTCTTGGCACGGGCGGCATTCGACGGCGGCACGGAGACGGCCGGCCCGTCACTGACCTTCTTGGCCGCGCTGGTCGCAGCCTTCGCCGGAGCCGGGTCGGCCGTCATCAGCGTCGTCAGGCCGCCTTCCGGCGCAGAATAGATGCGGTCGATCTGCGGACCGGGGGTAACTTCGGCACCCTTGCCTGCCTCGAAACGGTCGATGATCTGCTCGAGCTTCTCCGGCGTCAGGTCTTCGAAAGTATCCTTGAAGATCATGACCATCGGCGCGTTGACGCAGGCGCCCTGACATTCGACTTCTTCCCAGGAGAGCGTGCCGCTCTCGTTGAGAGTGAAGGGGTCGTGGGCGATCTTGCTCTTGCAGACCTTGATCAGGTCTTCCGCGCCACGCAGCATGCACGGCGTCGTGCCGCAAACCTGGACGTGGGCGCGCGTGCCGACCGGCTTAAGCTGGAACTGGGTGTAGAAGGTCGCAACTTCGAGCACGCGGATATAGGCCATGCCGAGCATGTCGGCGATCGACTCGATGGCCGCTTTCGTGACCCAGCCGTCCTGATCCTGAGCGCGCATCAACAGCGGGATGACGGCGGACTGCTCACGACCCTTGGGGTATTTCTTGATCGTTTCCTTCGCCCAGGCGGCGTTCTCCTTGCTGAAGGCAAAGCTCGCTGGCTGGACGGTGTCTTCGGCTAGTCGACGAACGGACATTCTAGTGGACACCTTATCAGTTAATCGAACCGCACCGCGATTTCGTCACCGAGACGAATTCGCAGGCATAGGCTGACTGGTCTTTCTGCAAAAATACGATGTAGCGCGCGCCATTGGCGACCGCGGCCTTGATCTCGTAGCCCTTGGCCACGAGGTCGGCCATCGAGCCCCCGCGCATGCCACCCGACGTCGCGCCGCTGTCGACCGACTCCTGCGCAGGAGCGGCCGATGCGAAAGCGAGAAGAGCAAGCGTGGCCAGGGGCACGAGACGCATCAGCGGTCTACCTCACCGAACACGATATCGAGGGAGCCCAGCACGGCCGAAACGTCGGCAAGCTGGTGTCCCCGACAGAGGAAATCCATCGCCTGGAGATGTGCGTAACCCGGCGCACGGATCTTGCAGCGATAGGGCTTGTTGGTGCCGTCGGAGACGAGATAGACGCCGAACTCGCCCTTCGGCGCTTCGACGGCGGCGTAAACTTCGCCGGCGGGCACGTGATAGCCTTCGGTGTAAAGCTTGAAGTGGTGGATCAGCGCTTCCATCGAACGCTTCATCTCGCCGCGCTTCGGCGGAACGATCTTGCCGTCGAGCGACGAAACCGGACCGACCTTGGCATCGCCGAGCAGGCGATCGACGCACTGGCGCATGATGCGCGCCGACTGGCGCATCTCGATCATGCGGATCAGATAGCGGTCGAAGCAGTCGCCGTTCTTGCCGATCGGGATATCGAATTCGAGATCTGAGTAGCACTCGTAGGGCTGCGAGCGGCGCAGGTCCCAGGCGGCGCCCGAGCCGCGCACCATCACGCCCGAGAAGCCCCAGGCCCAGGCGTCATCGAGCTTGACGACGCCGATGTCGACGTTGCGCTGCTTGAAGATGCGGTTGCCGGTCAAGAGTTCGTCGATATCGTCGACGGTCTTCAGGAACGGATCGATCCATTTGCCGATGTCTTCGACCAGCTCGTGCGGCAGGTCCTGGTGGACTCCGCCCGGACGGAAATAGGCCGAGTGCATGCGCGCGCCGCAGGCACGCTCATAGAACACCATCAGCTTTTCGCGCTCTTCGAAGCCCCAGAGCGGCGGCGTCAGCGCGCCGACGTCCATGGCCTGCGTGGTGACGTTCAGGAGGTGCGAGAGGATGCGGCCGATTTCCGAATAGAGGACGCGGATGAGCTGGCCGCGGATCGGAACTTCCGTGCCCGTCAGCTTCTCGACCGCGAGCGCGAAAGCGTGCTCCTGGTTCATCGGCGCCACGTAGTCGAGGCGGTCGAAATAGGGCACGGCCTGCAGATAGGTCTTGGTCTCGATCAGCTTCTCGGTGCCGCGATGCAGAAGGCCGATATGCGGATCAACGCGTTCGACGATTTCGCCATCAAGCTCGAGCACCAGACGAAGAACGCCGTGCGCCGCCGGATGCTGCGGACCAAAGTTGATGTTGAAGTTGCGGACGTTATGTTCGGTCATACCGATTGCTCCAGGCCGGACGGCAGCCGCTTGGCGGCTACCGCGGGCCACTTAGTCTCACCGTGCTTTCGCTTTCTCGTCGCCGGGCAGCACGTAGTCTGTGCCTTCCCAGGGAGAGAGGAAGTCGAAGTTGCGGAATTCCTGCTTCAGCTCGACGGGCTCGTAGACGACGCGCTTGGCTTCGTCGTCGTAACGGACCTCGACGAAACCGGTGACCGGAAAGTCCTTGCGCAGCGGATACCCTTCGAACCCGTAGTCCGTCAGGATGCGGCGCAGGTCCGGATGGCCGGTGAAGAGGATGCCGTACATGTCGTAGGCCTCGCGCTCGAACCAATCGGCGCCAGGATAGACTGGCGTCGCCGACGGCACCGGCTCGTTCTCGCCGGTCGAGACCTTGACGCGCACGCGCAGGTTCTGGCGCGGCGACAGCAAGTGATAGACGACATCGAAGCGATCCGGCCGCTGCGGCCAGTCGACACCGCAGACATCGACGAGGTTGACGAAGGCGCATTGCACGTCGTCGCGCAGGAAAGTGAGCAGCGCGATGACGTTCGCCGCAGTCGTCGTCAGCGTCAGTTCGCCATAGGCCAACGATGCGTCGGAGATCAGCGCACCGCGCGTTTCGCGCAGGTAGGACGCAAGCTCGTTCAGGGCTTCACTCATATCAAAGACCCCCTGCCCTTAGCGCTCGATCGTGCCGGTCCGGCGGATCTTCTTCTGCAGCAGCAGCACGCCGTAAAGCAGCGCTTCTGCCGTGGGAGGACAGCCTGGCACGTAGATGTCGACGGGAACGACGCGGTCGCAGCCGCGAACAACCGAATAGGAATAGTGATAGTAGCCGCCGCCGTTGGCGCAGGAGCCCATCGAGATGACGTAACGCGGCTCCGGCATCTGGTCATAGACCTTGCGAAGCGCAGGCGCCATCTTGTTGGTCAGCGTGCCGGCGACGATCATGACGTCGGACTGGCGCGGCGAGGCGCGCGGCGCAAAACCGAAACGCTCGGCATCGTAGCGCGGCATCGACATCTGCATCATCTCGACCGCGCAGCAGGCGAGACCGAACGTCATCCACATCAGCGAGCCGGTACGGGCCCAGTTGATGAGCTCGTCCGTCGAGGTGACGAGAAAACCCTTGTCGGCGAGCTCGTTATTGATCTCGCCGAAGAATGCGTCATTGCTGCCGATCGGCTTGCCGGTGGAAGGATCGATGATCCCCTTCGGCTTGGGCGCAACGAGCGTGGTGCTGGATACTAGTTCCATTCCAGCGCTCCCTTTTTCCATTCATAGACAAAGCCGATCGTCAACACAGCGAGGAAGACCATCATCGACCAGAAGCCGAACCAGCCCAGATCATTGAACGAAACCGCCCAGGGGAAGAGGAAGGCGACTTCAAGATCGAAGATGATGAAGAGGATCGACACGAGATAGAAGCGGATGTCGAACTTCATGCGGGCGTCATCGAACGCATTGAAGCCGCACTCATAGGCCGACAGCTTTTCCGAATCGGGAGCCTTGAAGGCGACGGCGAAGGGAGCAATCAGAAGCGCCAGGCCGATCACCAATGCGATTCCAATGAAAATCGCGATCGGAACGTAGGAACCGAGAAGTTCAGTCATTGTTATCCGTCCCTGCCTGCGGGAGGGCGCATGGGAGAGCACCAAAACAACAGATCTCGCAGGCCGAAAAATATGTTGCAACGCCAGAGTGGTTAGCGCAGCCCGCGCCTGCGCGCAAGCCTTCTAGGGTCATTTAAACCGGTTCACGACACAGGATCGAATGGGTGGGCGCGACAAAGCTCGGAATCACGGGCCATCACCGACTTTACCGTGAACAGCGGCCATGCGAGACAGATTGCCGCAGCGCACAAAACCAGTCGCACGACACAAGAACAGGGAAACCAGAAAAGGAAAGTGGCGCGAGTGACGGGGCTCGAACCCGCGACCTCCGGCGTGACAGGCCGGCACTCTAACCGACTGAGCTACACCCGCGCATGATGACCGCGAACGATCATTATTACCACCATTGGCCATCCATGAGAATGCCCAGGCAGGACCAGATCAAGAGTGGCGCGAGTGACGGGGCTCGAACCCGCGACCTCCGGCGTGACAGGCCGGCACTCTAACCGACTGAGCTACACCCGCATCATCTTGACTTGGTTGAGGCGTTTCCGCCCCGGCACCGAGCGGGCTTGCCCGTTCGATGAGCGGCTAACTAAGCGGTTCGCATTTGGGTGTCAAGCGTGTTTGAAGACAAATCCATGACGGAACGAAAAATGATCCACAGGCCAGGGTGACGGCAAAGTTCAGGAGGCTGGATCGTGTGCACGACGCAGCCACAGCCCCACTCCGCTCGCCTCTTCCATCCCGTCCGACGGTGCCGGAAGGCGAATCTTCGTCTCTCGCCTCCCCCGCCGCGCGGGACGGCCAAGAACCCGCTTTCTTGTCCACAAGCACGAACCCCGGCAATTCAGGGCGTTGCGCGACCTGCAACAAAAAAAATCATAAAAACGATACAAATGCTCTTGCGGTTTTTTTCGGTTACGCCTAGATCACGGCCACCGACGCGGCGGACTGATCCGGTCCGGATGCGGAAGGGCGATTAGCTCAGTTGGTAGAGCGCCTCGTTTACACCGAGGATGTCGGGAGTTCGAGTCTCTCATCGCCCACCATTACTCTCCCCGAAGATCGACATCCATACATTTGCGGCATCGCTGTGTATTCGTGCGCCGTGGCGCCTGCCCTTCATAGTCTTTTCGAGATGAGCACTGCGCTTTGAGCGGGCAAGAATCACGACCTCGACAATCACGATCGAGCAAGGTGTCGACACGCCGCCAATTTTTCCCCGGATAGGCCGTCCCGCGCAATTACGCGCCGCGATACTGCTCGTCGGTCACATGCTCCAGCCAATCCACAGCCTTGCCGTCGAGCGCTTCCTGAATCGCGAGATGCACCATTGCGGTCTCGGGCGCGGCACCATGCCAGTGCTTCTCGCCCGGCGGGAACCATACGACATCGCCGGTACGAATCTCGCGCACCGGGCCGCCCCAGCTTTGCGCCAGGCCGCGGCCGGCAGTCACGATCAGTGTCTGGCCGAGCGGATGGGTGTGCCAGGCGGTGCGGGCGCCCGGCTCGAAGGTAACGCTGACGGCGCGGACCCGCGCCGGATCCGCGGCTTCGATAAGCGGATCCTGCCGCACGGTGCCGGTGAAATACTCCGCCGGAGCGCGCATCGAAGGTCTCGATCCACCGGGTATGATTTCCATCTCTCGTTCCTCCGGGTTTTCGTTTGCGGCGCTTCCGTTCAGCGAAAGTGCGTGACGATGAACGGGCACCGCCTATCCCGCGACCCTATCATAACCTGTGGATTGTCACAGTCGGGCAGGAAGCACGGGCGATCTCGCAAAGATGTTCGTGGTGCGTCAGATAGATCACCTGGCCCACCCGCGCCATGGCGGCCATCTGCTCGAAGGCGCGGCCGGCGCGCCCGTCGTCGAAGGTCTCCATGATGTCGTCGGCGATGAAGGGCAGCGATTCGCGTGCTGCCGCGATTTCGTGATAGCCGGCGATTCTGAGCGCCAGGTACAGTTGGAATCGGGTGCCTTTGGAGAGATCCTTGGCAAGTTTCGATCCGCCTCCGGCGGCGTTGGCGATCAGAAACTCCTGCCCCCTGTCGGATTGCGCCGACAGGCCGGAATATTCGCCGCCGCTGATGCGGCTGAAAGTTTCGGAGGCCCGGCGCATCATCGCGCTGCGGTGCCGTTCGCGGAAAAGCCGAAGCGCCGTTTCCGCCGCGATGACGCCTGCCCGGAGCCGCAGATAGGCGAGCGCCCTGCTCTCGATGTCAAGCAGCAGCGTGCGCCGCTTCTGATCGAGTTCGGCCACCGTATCCCCGCCTTCGACATCGGCGAGCGCCTTCTCCTTGCCGCGCATATCCGTGTGCAATTCGCTGACGTCGCGGTCGCTGTCTTCGAGCGCCGCGTCGAGCCGCGCCAGTTCCAGCCGGACCGCGGCGTCATCGAACTCAGCGAGCAACGCCTCGGCCTCCTCGCTCCTGGCGACACCAAGTCGGATTGCGAGATCCGCTTCCAATTCGGCGATACGTTGGCGCAGGCGCTCCTGCTCGCGCGCGATTTCGAACTGCTGCCCGGCTTCCTCGAGTGTATCGCACGCGAAGAACTCCGTAACGAGACGCCGGCGCGCGCCATGAAGCTCGCGTGCACCACAGATTTCTCGCCGCTCTTCCTCCAGTCTGGCCAGTTCCGACAGGAAGGTCGCCTGACGATCGGCAATCCGCTGCGCCTCAGCGGCACGCGCCTTGAGCGTCGTAAACGTTGCGAACATATCGTCTGTCGCGGATGCGCCCGCGAGGTCGGCGATATCGCGCTCGAAAGCCGCCTGATCCTTGCGCATGCCGGCGATGCGATATTCGAGATCGGCCTTGCGCTGTGCGAGCTTGTCCAGGTCCTGCAGGATGGCGAGCATCGCGCCAATCTGTTCCGGCACGAGCTGTTCGCTGCGTTCGGCGAGCCAGCTTTTGGCGAGAAGCGCACTCCACTGCTCCTGCCAGGCGGCCATCTCGGCCTCGGCAAGATCAAGGGTCGCGCGGCGGCCGTCAAGAACCGCTGCGTCGCGCTTCACCGCCTCGCGGGCCGCGTTGCGGGCGGCGGCTGCGGCTTGCGCCTGCGATACGACCCGTTCGGCGATCAGCAGGAGATCGTCGAGCCGCTCCGGCAACTCTTCCCTTATGCCGATGCCGGCGAGCTCGTCGCTGAGCGCGCGAATCGCTTCGGTTTCCTCGGCATGTGCCCGCTCAAATTCCAGGCGCGCCATACGCAATTGCGCGCGGATCTCGAGCGCCGAAGTCCGAACGGCAAGCCAGCCTTCCAGTTGCGGCAAGCTCGTGACGCTGGGTAAACCACACGACGTAGCGACGGCTGCGAGAACCTGCGCCTGGGCCACCCCTTCCTCACTGCATCGCTGCTGCTGTTCACGGAGCGCCGCGAGCCGGGCGCGCCGCTCGGCGAGCGAAAGAGACAGGCCGCGCATCTCGGCGAGCCGCGCCGTTTCGGCGAGGCGCAGCGCGGTAACCTCGTCATCCCTGCCCATCGCCTCTTCGAAAACGGCGGCCGTTTCATGGACGAGCTGGTCCTTGTGCCGTTCCCAGGCCTCGTCACGATGGCGACGCAGCGCCGCGGCCGAAACATCGTCCAGAGTGCCGCCGACGGCAGACAGCGCGTCCAGCCGCGCCTCCTCGCCCGCAAGCAGTTCCTGCTCGCCGGCGATGCGATCGGACAGGCGCGCTTGCCGTTCCTCCAATGTGGCGGCCGCCTTGCGCCAGGTCTCAAGCGCTCCGGATGCCGGAACGCCAAGCGCCAGCAGATCGTCGGCGTTTCCGGCAAAAGGTTGTAGCAGCAACAGCTTGTCGGCAAGTTCCGCCTCCAGCCGATCCAGCGACTGCGCGGCTGCCTGTTTCCGCAGCAGACAGTCGCTGCGACGCAGCAGCGTCAGCCGCCCGGAAAGGCCCGAGGCATCCGCGAGCCCCCCTTCTCCATCAATTCGCGCCAGTTCACATTCGGCGACCCGATTTTCGGCGGCGGCCGCCTGCACTTCGTGCCGGGCGGACGTGCACCGTTCGGCCAGGGCAGAGTGCCGGCGGGCGAGATCCTGAAGCCGTGCGCCAACCCCTGCCGGCAGCAGCAGCTCGGCAGGGTCGCGGTCCGCCGGCTCACCGAGCCGCAACAGGCAGCCGGCGATCTCCGTCGACGTCCTCGCCAGTTCTTCCAATCGCGACGGCATGTCGCGCGCGGCCGTAACATAGCGCGCATCGAGTGCTGTCTCCTGCAGCGCCGTCAGCCGTTCGGCCAGGCACAGCCCTTCCTTGTCGAGCGGCAATTGTTCCAGCGCATCGCGACGATGCTTCATCTCGCTTTCGTTCTGCCGGAGCCTGACCTCGATCTCCGCCTCCTGGCGGCGCAGCGCCGGCAGTTCGGTTGCCCATTCAGCCGGCGGAACCGGCAACACCGGCGCGCTCGCCAGTTCCGTGCGAAGCGCGCGCAGCCGGCCAAAATGCGGCATTGCCTCGATCTCTGTCTTCAATCGAGCTCGCGCGACCCGAAGCTCGGCCCGGCGTGTGATCGCCTCCTCGTGACGGTCGCGTGCTTGCGCGAGCGTCTTGCGTAGCGCCGCATATTCGCGTGCATTGATATCGAGGGCGTTTCGCTCCGTCCTCAAAGCATCAAGCTGCGCCTTCAGCTCGGCAAGCTGATGCTTACGCGCCTGTGGCCGATAGAAGGCGTCCGCCTGGCCACGCAAGGCCGCAAGGATCGCCGTGCTATCCGGCAGACCCGAGCTTGCGGAGAACAAGAGTGATCCAAGCTCACCCTCACTCTTCAGGATCGCCTCGCCGCCCTTCTCGATGCTTTCGTCATCGAGCGAAAACATCGTCTGATAGGTATCGCGGTCGATTGCGCCCAGCGCTCCGGAGAAGAGATTGTCGGGCAGCGGCTGATCATCTGCGCCAACCAGCGAGTTCGTCTTGCGTTTGACCCGGAACACGCGGTGAGTCCGATCGGCCGCCGTGAGTGTGCCGCCGACGCGCATCGTCGGATAGGGATGCAGGAACCCATAGGGGCTCGAGTGCTCGATCCCGAAGAGCAGATCGAGGAAGCCAGAAAAAAGGGTCGATTTGCCTGCTTCGTTCGGACCGTAGACGATGTGCAGGTCGGGCACGTCGGCCGCATTTTCACCGAAGTCGAGGCGGCGATCGGCGAATTTGCCATAGCGGACGAGATCAAGCGCACGTAGCCGCATCAGTGGCTGCCCTCGCCGGCGCTACCGCCATGAAGATGGGCAAGCACCTCCATACCTCCCGATGCGCCGGCCTCGAAAGCGAGCCGTTCGATCGCATCTTCGTCAGGCGCCAAAGCTTGACGCAGTTCCGGAGGCAGTTGTTGCAGCAGATCTTCCACAGCCGCCCGGATCTCCTGGCGAAAGGCGTGGGCGGGCAGAACGTCGGCCTCGACGAGAGCCCCAAGTTCATCGACCGGATCCACCATTGCACCCGTCTTTTCCGCGAGCTGACTGCCGCAGGCTAGTTCCAGCTTCTCGATCCAGCAACCGACGATGCCGGCCGCGATGTTGTCGATCTCGGCGCGCAGCAGGTCCGAGTCACGGCGAAGGCGCCAGGCCAGCGGCGTCGCCCCTGTCAGCGTTACGCGCAGAATCACGTTTTCTGCCGCCGTATCCATAGTAACGCGCGTAAGCGCCTGCCTGACCGCATCGAGCACATCGCGCCACTCGGAGAGGCCTGTGATATCGACCGGCAGGCGCTCGAAACTGGCAATCCCGATCGGCATCTCGGCAATCTCGGTCCGTCCGTCGTCATCGATCGCCACCAGCGTCACGCTTTTCACACCGGCCTCGTTGATGTCGCGGCCCTGCGGTATGCCGGGCATGACGACGAAACGGCCTGTTGCATGGATCTGGCGTTGGTGGATATGGCCGAGCGCCCAGTAGTCGAAACCATGCGCCACGAGGTCGGCGGCACTGCAGGGCGCATAGGGATCATGGCCAGCGGCGCCGGCAAGACTGGTATGCAGCATGCCGATGTTGACTGCGCCCGGCATCGGCGGCTGAAAGGTCGGCAGCAGGCTTTCCGGCGCGTGCGGACTGGCGAAACTTACCCCGTGCACGTAGACGTCCCGCCCGCTTGCCAGGCTCTTGGCGAGAACGGCCTTTGCCTTGCCTTTGAACACATGCGCCGACGGCGGCAAAGTAAGCTCGTTGGTGACCTGCGACTGGGCGTCGTGGTTGCCGCGGATGATGAATGTCCGGATGCCCGCCTCATCCAGCCGGCGCAACTCCCGCCCGAGAAACAGCGCCGTGTTCATCGACGTCTGGCTGCCGTCGTAGAGATCGCCCGCGATCAGCAGCGCATCGACCTTTTCGACGATGCAGAGATCGACGATCTTGAGGAAGGCGCGCCGGGACGCGCCGCGCACGATCTCCGCGAGGTCGGCGTTCCTGAGGGCGAGGCTGCGGAGGGGCGAATCGAGATGAAGATCTGCAGTATGGACGAAGCGGAAGGGCATGGCCGACCATGCCCGGCGAGCCGGTGCCCGTCAATCAGCTGCCTCCCTTCATCCACGTGGGAGATTGGCCGGTGATAGACGAGCACATTTTGGGCCAACCAAGTAAAGCCAAGACCAATGCAGAAGATCCCCGTGAGGATTGACGAAACCGAACGATCAACCGCACCGTCTGAGTACCTGCAAATATCAGATTATACTCACTTTAATCGATTAGGGTTTTTGTAACATCTTGTTCGCTAGGTTTCCGCCGGCTGCGCTCCGAGCGCGTCCGGGCACCGGAATGATTCCTGCTTCGGCATCCGCTCCGTCATGACGATCAAGAGCCGGAACGACTTCATCAAGTACAGCATTATGGACGGCAGTCCTTCCGGGGGGAACCTATGTCACGGCTCAAGATTTCACACACGCTCATTGCCCTTTTCGTCGTGGTCGCCGTCATCGTCGCGGCGCTTGCGGTTTCCTCGCTCGGCGGCATCAAGATGATGAACGAGCGCAACAACGAGATCGCCACCACCTGGCTGCCGCGTGTCTCGCTTTCCCGCGCGCTCGAAACCCAGCTTTCCGACACGCGCATGGCGTTTGCACGCCACCTGATCTCGCTGACACCCTTCGAGAAGAAGGCCGCGGAAAAAGTCATCGGCCAGACCGTCGAAGGCTTCAACAAGCTCGCCGATGACTATGCGGCACTGATGGTGACGGACGCCGACAAGGCAGCGCTGGAAAAAGTACACACTGCCTACCAAGCCTACCTCTCCATCGCCGATGGCATGGTCAAGCTCTCCAACAATCTCGAGAACATGAAGGCGCAGAGCGTCTTCAAGGTCGAGATGCGTGAAACGGAGCAGAAGGTCGACGAGGCGATCAAGGAAGTGCGCGCGCTCAACGTCGCCGGAGCCGATGCCGCGGTTGCCGCAAGCTCGGCAACGCATGACCAGATCCGCATGATCGAAATGGTCGTCATCGCTGTCGCTGCCATCATCGTGATCGGCGCCATTCTCTATGCCGTGCGCGGTATCGCCCGCCCGATCCAGATCATCACCCGTTCGATGGCGCGCCTCGCGGAAGGCGACACGGACAGCAACATCCCCTACGGTGCCCGCAACGACGAAATCGGCGAGATGGCCCGTGCCGTCGAAGTCTTCCGTCAGGCGGCAATCACCAACCAGCAACTCGAAGCGGATGCTGAGGCGCAGCGCGCACGCGCCGAGGCCGATCGCCTGCGTCTGACCGAAGAAGCGGAAGCCGCGGCCCAGCACCGCCTCCAGGAAGCGACGGCCGGCCTGGCCAACGGCCTGCGCCGCCTGGCCTCCGGCGATCTCGCCTTCCAGCTCAACGAACCCTTCGCACCGGACTTCGAGCAGCTCCGCCATGACCTGAACCAGGCCGTCGCCCAGCTTGCCGACACGCTTGCCGCCGTTTCGGCCAGCTCCGACAGCATCGATAGCGGTGCACGCGAAGTCAGCCAGAGCGCCGACGACCTGTCGCGCCGGACCGAGCAGCAGGCCGCTTCGCTGGAAGAGACCGCCGCCGCCCTCGACCAGATCACCGTCAATGTCGGCAATTCGTCGAAGCGCACCAACGAGGCCCGCGCCGTCGCCAGCCAGGCAAACGAAAGCGCCCGCAAGTCCGGCGCGATCGTCTCGGGCGCCGTCGATGCCATGGGCCGGATCGAGCATTCGTCGAGCCAGATCTCCAACATCATCGGCGTCATCGACGAGATCGCCTTCCAGACGAACCTCCTGGCGCTGAATGCCGGCGTCGAAGCGGCCCGCGCCGGTGATGCCGGCAAGGGGTTTGCCGTCGTCGCCCAGGAAGTGCGCGAACTTGCCCAGCGCTCGGCCAATGCGGCCAAAGAGATCAAGGACCTGATCCGCAACTCCGCCGTCGAAGTCGAAAGTGGTGTCCGGCTCGTGCGCGAAACCGGCGAGGCTCTGCGCACCATCGAAGGCTTCATCGTCACGATCAATCAGCATATGGATGCGATCGCCGTCTCGGCGCAGGAGCAGTCCGCCGGACTGTCGGAGGTCAACATGGCCGTGAACCAGATGGATCAGGTGACGCAGCAGAATGCCGCCATGGTCGAGGAAGCCAATGCGGCAAGCGCCACGCTTGCCCAGGAAGCTGGCCGCCTGCGCGAACTGATCGCCCGCTTCACGCTGGAAGAAACTCAGGCCTACGGCTACGCGCCGTCCGCCGGCTCGACGCGCCGAGCGGCATAACCATCGCGCAGGCCCGAGCCTGGTTTTCGCGGGCGGGCGCCGGACACATCGCAACCGACCGTGAAGTGGACGAGCGATCGTAGCCGATGTGCGGAATACGAAAATCTTGACGAACCAACAGAAACGGCCGCCGGAAACGGCGGCCGTTTCTTTGCCTGTCCGGCGCTTACCGTGAAGTCTCGGAGGTTTGTGTCGACAAATGCGGTAATTGTAACTATCACTAATGTTACTGCCATTTCACATGGCACCTCATGAAATTCCAATGACGATCATGAAGAAGACATTCGAAGTTTCCGACAGACTGTTCGAGCTCTACCATCGGGTTCACCGGCTGGTGAACGAATCGATGACCGAAGAAGGCGTATCGCTGGCACGGAGCAAATTCCTCTTCTTCCTCAGCAAGCTCGGTCCCTGTCGCTCGACCGATATCGCCTGCGCGCTGAACTTCGCGCCGCGCACGGTCACCGAAGCCATCGACGGTCTCGAACGCGACCGCCTGGTCATGCGCAAGCCGGACCCGGAAGACCGGCGCGCCAAGATCGTCTCGATTACCGAAACCGGCCGCATCGTTCTCGAGGCTGCCGAACATCCACGCAAGCAGCTGCTCGAGGAAATCTTCTCGGCGCTCGACGACGAGGAACTCGACGCCCTCTACGACATCGTCGGCAAGCTGGTGGACCGGACGGACGAGATCCGCAAGCGCAAGGACGAAGCCGAAGAGGCAGCACAGATCGCTATTGCCCGCTGACCGCGGCTCCTCGATCGGGTAACACAGTGCCGAAACTGAAAGAGGCCGGGACGTCATGTCCCGGCCTCTTCCGTTTTCTCCGGGCGCAACGCTTACATCGCGTTGATGGCGCCAATGGAGAAGAACAAGGTTTCGCCGGAGGAGTCGTCGACACCGTCGTTGTCGGTGACGACGTAGCCGTTGCCGGCGGCGTCGACGGTGAAGCCTTCGACCTTGTCGACGACGTAGCCGTTCAGCGCCTTCAGGTCCGGAATGAGGTCACGTACCTCTTCCTTCTTGACGACGGGCAGTTCGCCGCCGAGTGCTGCCGGCTTCAGTTCCGTCAGCGCGACACGATAGATCTTCTTGAGCTTGGCTGCCTGGCCGATCAGGTTGTCGCGCTCGATGATATAGGCGTAGTCGCCATGCACGGAGATTTCCGAGAGGCCGACCCAGCCGTCACCGGCCTTTTCCAGCGGGTAGCGCACCGCACCCCACTCTTCGCTCTTCGGCTTATAGGAAACGAGCTTGACGAAGCCCTTCTCGTCATCCTTCCACTCGCGTTGGACAGCCATCCACAGCGTCTGGTCGTCACCTTCTCCAACGACGGTGATACTTCGAAGCCGAAGCGGGTTTCGCCGGCACGCAGCGCCTCGGGCAGGGCAATTTCCTTCTTGATCTCGCCCTTCTTGTTCACGTGGAAGATCGCGTGATTGTAGAGCTTGTCGGAGTTGCCCTCCGATGCGAGCCAGAAGCCCCCTTCCCCGTCATTGGCGATACCCTCGATGTCGAGCTTCTGAGCCGGCGCGCCGTCCCGGGTGATCGTGAGCGTTTCGGTGATGAGGGCCGGCTTCTGCGTTGCGTCGATCGTGAAGATCGTCGGCTGCGACGAGAAGACCGAGTCGTTGACGGCACGCAGGAAGCCCGGCTTGTCCGAGACGGCAGCGAGACCGGAGAGTGCGCCGAAGCCGATCGGCAGGCCGTCCTTCTCGGCGGAGCGGATCTGCGGATAGGCAGCTTCGCCCTCACCGCGCTCGTAGATCATCACGTGCGAACGCGCGCCGCCGTCCTCGACGAGGTCGACTTCATTTGCGGTCGCAAGCAGATTGCGCGACGGAATGGCGACGGCACCTTCCGGCGAGATGCCCGACGGCAGCAACTGCAGCAGTTCAGGCTCCGCACCCGTGTCCTTGTAGATGCCAACGACCGAAGCACGCTCCGAGAGCAGGAAGAACAGGTTGTCGTCACCGAACTTCGCCGCGTCCAGGCCCTCGGGCTCGACGCCCTTGGCAGAAGAGCGCTTCTCTGGATAGTGGCCGAGCGCGGCAATGGCATGCTCGAAGCTCGCACCCGATTCGTAGAGGACCTTGCCGGTCGTATCGAAGATCGTGAAACCACGTGAACCGCCTTCGTAATCGCCTTCGTTGGCGACGACGATCCGGTTGTCGTCGAGCCACTTCACGGCGTCCGGCTCGCGCTTGCGGCCCGGCTGTTCGTCCTTGAAGGCAATCGCACCGTTGCGCTTGGTGTCGATGTTCTTGAGGTCAACCGTGCCGGCGGAGAAATGCGTCTTCACCGTCGCGGTCTTGCCGTTGATGATGACGATGTGGTTGTTTTCCTGCAGCGTCAGCGCAATCTCGTCTTTGCCGTTGAAGGAGACGAATTCCGGCTCCGGATCCTCGCCAGCGATTTCGGCAAGACCTGTCAGCGTCACACGCTTCAGCGAGCCGCAATCGGCGATACCGTCCTTCAGCGACAGGATGACCAGATCGCCAGCCGGCATCTGCGGGATCTTGCCTTCGTTCACTTCCTCGTCACGCTCGTTTTCGATGGCAATCGCTGCAAGCGTGCGATCCTTGTTGACGGCGACCGAGTCCGGCTGACCGCCGAGGTCACAGGTTGCCGCAACTTTCTTGGAGGCGAGATCGACCACGGCGAGAAGACCGGAGGGCTTGACGAAGCTTTCGCGCGTGTTGACCGCAACGAGCGCCTTGGCGCCGGCAACGGTGACGGAGGTCGGCTCACCATCGAAAGAGATCGTGCCGGCAGCCTTCGGCGCCTTGGCATCGGTGATGTCGATCAGGCCGACGCGCTTGCCCGGGCTGTCCGAATAGATCAGCGTATTGCCGTCCTCGCTGGCCGCGATGATCTCGGCCGACGTCGGCGCCTTGCGCGCGTCACCCTCAGGCAGATTGTCGGCAACGGCGAAGGATGCAATCCGGTTGAATACGGGCTCGGCCGCCGCGGGAAAAGCCGCGGAAGTGAGAAGGACGGCGGCAAATACCGCCACGCGCGATGCATTGGTCATAAAATCCCCCATGGACACTACTGAAAAACATGGGGTTTCTGCGCGACGGGGATGACAGCCGAATGACAGCCGAACGGTTTTGCACCACTCAGGCGGCGGCGGTCTCCCGCTCGCGCCTGATCTCGTTGCGCATGATGAACAGCGAGGCTGCGAGGATCAGCACGGCACCGATCCAGAGATAGCCGGTCGGCGCGTAGCCGAAGACCAGCCAGCCGGCGAAAACATTGAGCGGCAGCTTCAGATCATCGAAGGGCTGCACATAGGCTGCGTCAGCGACCGTGTAGGCCAGTGTCAGCAGATACTGCGCAAAAACGGTCAGAACCCCGGCGAGCACGAGAAGGCCGAGTGCCGCGCCGTCCGGAACCGCAAAACCAGCCGCGAGCGCAATGACGCCATTGATCGGGGTCAGGAGGACAAGCAGCCAGATGGTGATCGTCTCTGGATGCTCGCTGCTCGTCAGGCTCTTCGTGATGAGCGACGACGCGCCCCAGAGCAACGCGGAGACGATCGGCAGCAGGGCCGCCCAGGTGAAGCTGGCCGACCAGGGATCGAGAATGATCATGGCGCCGGCAAATCCGACCGCCGTCGCAGTCCAGCGCGCCGGGCCGACCCGTTCGCCAAGAAACAGGCGAGCGCCGAGGATGATGAAGAAGGGCGAGGTCATGACCAGGGCGATCGCCTGCCAGATCGGCACGTGAGCGAGGCCGGAGACCCAGGTCCCGACGCCGAAGGCGGCGAGCGCCACACGCACCACGTGGCGCCAAGGGTAATCGGTGCGCATCGCCGAAAGACCCGCACGACGCAGGAACGGCAGGGAAAACAGGAAGGCGAAGGCGTATTGCCAGAAGGCCGTTGCGGCGGCGGGAAAGCCGAGCGTCATCGTCAGCCATTGGGTGACGACGTTGAGGCCGGCGAAGGCAATGCCGGCCAGCACCATGAAGCCGGCTCCGGCCATGGCACGCGAGGAGGAAAAACCGAGGGAAGTCTGATTCATGTCATGTATCCTGAAAAATGGACAAACACAAATCAGGACGCATGAGCGCACGGCACGACGCCGGGCAGCCCTGCCCTTCGCACCGACGACCATTCTCTTTCATCCGGACTATGACCGTCGGCTCCGGAGTTGCACCGGATCTGCTGACCCCTACCCCTGTTCCAGGAGAAAGGCGCTCGCGGGCTTGGGCCACCGCATAGTGTTACAGCGACCTTAGCGCGCCTAGAAAGACGCGCGGCGCTGTAGTGCCCTTACCGCCGGTGGGGACTTTCACCCCGCCCTGAGAATGGGCAAGCCGTAGAGCAAATGGCGGGAGGCTGCAAGGGCCGCCCTTGAAATGCAAAAGGGTCCGGCTTTCGCCGAACCCTCGAATACCTGGACTGCCGGCCTCGTGTCCGGCCGCCAAGCAAATCTGATCAGCCGTTGACGGCGTCCTTCAGGCCCTTGCCGGCCGTGAACTTCGGCACGTTGCGAGCCGGGATATCAACTTCCGCACCCGTGGACGGGTTGCGGCCCTTCGAGGCTTCGCGGCGCGAAACCGAGAAGTTGCCGAAGCCGACCAGGCGAATGTCGCCGCCGTTCTTCAGCTCGCCCTGGATGGTCTCGAAAACTGCATCAACTGCAGAAGATGCGTCGGTCTTGGAAAGTCCGGCCTTCTCAGCAACGGCAGACACGAGCTCATTTTTGTTCATGTTTCCACCCCTTTCAGATTGGTTCGAAACGACTGTGTTTTAAGGCGCGGCGGCTTGCGCATCGCCCGCGTCTTGCCTTTCCCAATTGCGCCTAATCCCTTGGAATGCAAGGCTTGCGGCGTGCTTTTATAACAAAAAAGACCGGCCAAAGGCCGGTCTTCCCAATTTTTCTGCAAAATGGGCGCCGCGTGAGGGCGCGGCGCCCATTGCCTGGCACTTTTTAGTGGGCGATCGAAGAACCTGCTTCGTCCTGCGAATCAACCGCTGCGACGGTCGCCGGCTCGTTTGCCGGGTCCCAGTCGATCGGCTCCGGCCTGCGCACCAGAGCGTGTTCGAGCACTTCGCCCATCCGCGAAACCGGGATGATTTCGAGCGCGTTCTTCACGTTGTCCGGGATCTCGGCGAGATCCTTGGCGTTCTCTTCGGGGATCAGCACCTTCTTGATGCCACCCCGGAGAGCCGCGAGCAGCTTCTCCTTGAGACCGCCGATCGGCAGCACTCGGCCGCGCAGCGTGATCTCGCCGGTCATCGCCACATCCTTGGAGATCGGGATGCCGGTCATGATCGATACGATCGCGGTTGCCATGGCGACACCGGCCGACGGACCATCCTTCGGCGTTGCGCCTTCCGGCAGGTGCACGTGGATGTCGCGCTTGTCGAACAGCGGAGGCTCGATGCCGAAGTCGATCGCCCGCGAACGGACATAGGACGCCGCCGCCGAAATCGATTCCTTCATCACGTCACGCAGGTTGCCGGTGACCGTCATGCGGCCCTTGCCGGGCATCATGACGCCTTCGATCGTCAGCAGCTCGCCGCCGACCTCTGTCCAGGCAAGACCCGTGACCACGCCGATCTGATCGTCGCGTTCGGCTTCGCCGTGACGGAAGCGCGGCACACCCAGGTAGTCGTTGATGTTGTCCGCCGTGACTTCGACCGTCTTGGTCTTGCCCTTGATGATCTCGGTCACCGCCTTGCGGGCGAGCTTCATCAATTCGCGCTCGAAGTTACGGACACCGGCTTCCCGCGTATAGGTCTGGATGACCGCCATCAGGGCCCCGTCGCTCACGGAGAACTCCTTCGGCTGCAGCGCGTGGTCGCGGATCGCCTTCGGCAGCAGGTGCCGCTTGGCAATCTCCAGCTTTTCCTCTTCGGTATAGCCGGCGATGCGGATCACTTCCATGCGGTCCATCAACGGTGCCGGAATGTTCAGAGTGTTGGCCGTGGTGATGAACATCACGTTGGACAGGTCGTATTCGACTTCCAGGTAGTGGTCCATGAAGGTCGCGTTCTGTTCCGGATCCAGCACCTCGAGCAGCGCCGAAGACGGATCGCCACGGAAATCCTGACCCATCTTGTCGACCTCGTCGAGCAGGAACAGCGGATTGGAGCGCTTCGCCTTCTTCATCGACTGGACGATCTTGCCGGGCATCGAACCGATATAGGTACGGCGGTGACCGCGGATCTCGGCTTCGTCACGAACGCCGCCGAGCGCCATGCGCACATATTCGCGGCCGGTCGCCTTGGCGATCGACTTGGCGAGCGAGGTCTTGCCGACGCCCGGAGGGCCGACGAGGCACAGGATCGGGCCCTTGATCTTCGACGAACGCGCCTGCACGGCGAGATATTCGACGATGCGTTCCTTGACCTTGTCGAGACCGAAGTGATCCGTGTTGAGCACGTCCTCGGCATGGTTCAGGTCGCTCTTGATCTTCGACTTCTTGCCCCAGGGCAGGCCGAGCAGCCAATCCAGATAGTTGCGAACCACGGTCGCTTCCGCGGACATCGGGCTCATCTGGCGCAGCTTCTTGAGTTCCGCATCGGCCTTTTCCCGCGCTTCCTTGGAGAGCTTCGTCTTGGCGATGCGTTCCTCGATCTCGGCCATCTCGTCGCGGCCATCTTCGCCGTCGCCGAGTTCCTTCTGGATCGCCTTCATCTGTTCGTTGAGGTAGTATTCGCGCTGGGTCTTCTCCATCTGGCGCTTGACGCGCGAGCGGATGCGCTTTTCGACCTGCAGGACGGAGATCTCACCTTCCATGAAGCCGAGCGCCTTTTCCAGGCGCATCTTCACGCTGGTGGTCTCCAGCATTTCCTGCTTCTCGACGATCTTGATCGACAGATGCGAAGCGACGGTATCGGCAAGCTTCGAGTAGTCTTCGATCTGGCTGGCGACGCCGACGACCTCGGGGGAGATCTTCTTGTTGAGCTTCACATAGCTTTCGAACTCGGAAACGACCGAGCGGCTCAGCGCCTCGATCTCGACCGGATCTTCTTCCGGCTCGTTCAGCGTATGCGCCGAAGCCTCATAAAATTCTTCGCGCGGCGTGTAGCCGTCGATCTTGGCGCGCGCGCGGCCTTCGACCAGCACCTTGACGGTACCGTCGGGCAGCTTCAGCAATTGCAGGACATTGGCGATGGTGCCGACGTCATAGATCGCAGCCGGTTCCGGATCGTCGTCGGTGGCGTTGATCTGGGTGGCAAGCATGATCTGCTTGTCGGTACCCATGACTTCCTCAAGCGCACGGATCGACTTTTCACGGCCGACGAAGAGCGGCACGATCATGTGCGGGAAGACTACGATGTCGCGGAGCGGCAGGACCGGGTAGGTCGCGCTTTCAGTCGCCGGTGACGTTTTGTTCGTCATGTCATTTCCTTTCCGTCCCGATTTCGGGCCCGTTCCCGGGAGCCCCGCAGGCACTCCCGGTTGTCATATTTTCCACATGAAAGTGGAGTGCGACCGCGTCCATTTCAAGGCTGACGCGACACCCACCAACCGTGGCCGGGTCCTTCTGACTACGCATCATTTCTGTTGCGGGCCTTGCGACGGAGAACGAGGCTCAAGGACGCGCAACGACAAAGGTCCTTCATTGAATCGTCACATCATTGCGTTGTTTGGGACACTTTAGCAACAATCGAATTGTGAAATCTGCGCTGCCGCCCCTTTGTCTCAACAGCTAAGTGCACGAACATGAAAAAGCCCGCACAAGGCGGGCTTCTCAAACGATAATTCATTTTTCTCAGGCCGAAACGTTGGTCTTTTCGTCCGACCGCTCAGAGTAGATGTAGAGCGGCCGCGCTGCACCCTTGACCACCTCGTCGGAGATGACCACTTCGCGCACGCCTTCCAGCGTCGGCAGCTCGAACATGGTGTCGAGCAGGATCTTTTCCATGATCGAGCGAAGGCCGCGAGCACCGGTCTTGCGCACGATCGCCCGGCGGGCAATCTCGCGCAGCGCGTCTTCATGGAAGGTGAGCTCCACGTCTTCCATCTCGAACAGGCGCTGGTACTGCTTGACGAGCGCATTCTTCGGCTCCGAGAGGATCTGGATCAGTGCGTCCTCGTCGAGGTCTTCGAGCGTCGCCAGGACCGGCAGACGACCAATGAATTCCGGGATCAGGCCGAACTTGACCAGATCTTCCGGCTCCAGTTCGCGCAGCACTTCGCCGACGCGACGGTCTTCCGGCGCCCGAACCGTGGCACCGAAGCCGATCGAGGTCTTCTCGCCGCGAGCAGAGATGATCTTGTCGAGGCCGGCAAAAGCGCCACCGCAGATGAACAGGATGTTGGTGGTGTCGACCTGCAGGAATTCCTGCTGCGGATGCTTGCGGCCACCCTGCGGCGGTACCGATGCAACGGTGCCTTCCATGATCTTCAGCAGCGCCTGCTGCACGCCCTCGCCCGAAACGTCGCGGGTGATCGACGGGTTGTCGGACTTGCGCGAAATCTTGTCGACTTCGTCGATGTAGACGATGCCGCGCTGGGCGCGCTCGACGTTATAGTCGGCAGCCTGGAGCAGCTTGAGGATGATGTTTTCGACGTCTTCACCGACATAACCGGCTTCGGTCAGCGTCGTGGCGTCCGCCATGGTGAACGGCACGTCGATGATGCGGGCGAGCGTCTGGGCAAGATAGGTCTTGCCGCAGCCGGTCGGGCCGACGAGCATGATGTTCGACTTCGCCAGTTCGACATCGCTGCCCTTGGCGGCATGCGCCAGGCGCTTGTAGTGGTTGTGAACGGCGACCGACAGGATACGCTTGGCCTGCTGCTGGCCGATGACGTATTCGTCGAGAACCTTGATGATTTCCTGAGGGGTCGGCACACCGTCGCGGGACTTGACCATCGAGGTCTTGTTCTCTTCGCGAATGATGTCCATGCACAGTTCGACGCATTCATCGCAGATGAAGACGGTCGGTCCGGCAATCAGCTTACGGACTTCGTGCTGGCTCTTGCCGCAGAACGAACAATAAAGCGTATTCTTCGAGTCACCGCCGTTGCTTCCGCTGACCTTGCTCATTTCCACTTCCTTCCAGCACGCCGGACACTTCAAGAGAAGTATCGCGGACCACTCAATTCGCCCTGTAGCCTATCCTCATGCAGGGCTTCCGGGAGTACTTACCGCATCGGCACGGACACGTCCGATACGGCTGCAACGACTCTCCCAACTCATCCGAACACTATGCCCTCAGAATCCAACATAGCATTAACGGTCCATATTAACGGCTTTACCCGGTCGATAAAGCCCTTGAGCCATTACAATTGTGTCACAATTACATCTATCGCGACACAAAAGCGCGTTATCAGGCCTGCTCGGCGCCTTCGATCTCTTCGCGCGAGGTCAGTACCTTGTCGACGATACCCCAGTCCAGAGCCTCGTCCGCGCTCATGAAATGGTCGCGGTCGAGCGTCTGTTCGACTTCCTCGTAAGTCCGACCGCAATGCTTGACATAGACCTCGTTGAGGCGGCGCTTCATCTTGAGGATGTCGCGGGCATGGCGCTCGATATCGGAGGCCTGGCCCTGGAAACCGCCCGAGGGCTGGTGAACCATTATGCGCGCATTCGGCGTCGCAAAACGCATGTCCTTATGGCCGGCCGCCAAGAGCAGAGAACCCATGGAGGCTGCCTGGCCGACGCAGAGCGTCGAGACCGCCGGCTTGATGAACTGCATCGTGTCGTAGATCGCCATACCCGAGGTGACGACGCCGCCCGGGGAATTGATGTAGAGCGCGATTTCCTTCTTCGGGTTTTCCGCTTCGAGGAAGAGGAGCTGGGCGCAGACGAGCGTCGCCATCTGATCTTCGACCGGACCGGTGACGAAGATGATGCGCTCCTTCAGAAGGCGCGAAAAGATATCGTAGGAACGTTCACCGCGGTTGGTCTGCTCAACAACCATCGGCACCAGTGCCAGTGCGGTATCAACGGGATTTCTCATATCGAACCTTCATCAATCGGGCTCGCAAAACCTTTGCGAACCGGGAATCACGGGATTTACCTTCTGCTCCTACATAGAGTGCCAACACCCTTCACTTCAAGTCGCGAAGCTTCGATAACCTTAATCGAACGCCCCCCTTTGCTGCGAAGTCCGGAACTCCTCCACACATGGTTGTCAATAGAGCCTCTTTTCGCCGATAAGCTCCATGCAGGCCGCCGCGATCGAGCGTTTCGCACAGGGTTCGATGACCTCGGTAAACGAACGGCAAATCATGCAGCCGGGCCACCGCTTCGTCAGAGCTGAGACTCGATCGGCAGAATGCGGATCAGGTTGGCCATCAAGCGCCTTGCAAGGCTGGCATCCGGCTCGTGCCGCAACAGCCTCTCGCAACCGTTGGCGCGATCACGCCAGACAAGCCGTGAACCGTCCATTCCGAGCCGGTAGCTGATCGACGGCGAGGTCTCTTCTTCGAACATGCCGGCGAGTTCGCCTGCAAGAGCCTCATCGGCGAACACCACGCCCATTTCCGTGTTGAGCGATGCGGAGCGCGGATCGAAGTTCATCGAGCCGACGAAGCCGTGCCGGCCATCGACGACGAAAGCCTTGCTGTGCAGGCTCGCATTGCGCGCGCCGAACAACGACATGCGATGTCCTTCGGCGACATCGCCCTGTTCCTTCAATTCGAAGAGTTCCACGCCGGCGCGCACGAGTTTGCGGCGATACTTGACGTATCCGCCGTGAACGGCTGCGACATCCGTCGCAGCAAGAGAGTTGGTCAGCACCGAGACGCGCGCGCCGCGCGCCGCAATGGAGGCAAGCTCGCGCGTCCCGGCAGCGCCGGGGATGAAATAAGGTGAAATGATCCTGAGATCCCTCGCGGCCGCCTCTATCAGCGGGAAGAGTTCACGCAGCAACCAGTTCTGCCGCCGCTGCATCAGCGCCTTTTCCGGCGGATCCGATGCCAGGCGGATCTCCGAACTCCAGTGAAGGCGCCGCGAGCCGTGATAGATGTCGGCCTCCTTGGCCGCGCTGTCGATGCGTTCGATGTAGAACCGGCCTGCCGGCGTCCGGGCAAGCCCTTCGACGGCATCGCGGAGCGCCGGTAGATATTGCTTGCGTGGTGTGCGCAGCGCCGCGATCGGGAGAACCGAGGCGCTGTTCCAATAGCGGTCGAACATGGTTGACGCCTGTTCCAGCACCGGCCCCACCATCCAGACGTCGAGGTCGCGGAAGTTGGAGAGTTCGGCAGCGTCGAAATAGGCGTCGCCGATGTTGCGCCCGCCGGCGATCGCGACACGGCCGTCCGCCACCCACAGCTTGTTGTGCATACGGCGGGTGGCGCTGAAGGCACGGATCGCCATTTCGAAGCCGCGACGAAAGCGATCTGTCCGCGCCCGGCTCGGGTTGAACAGTCGCACATCGATATTGGGGTGGGCATCAAGTGCGATGCACATGCGATCGTGAATGCCGGCATTGATGTCGTCGAGCAGCAGCCGGACACGTACGCCCTTGTCGGCTGCTGCCAGGATCTCACGAGCCAGCAGAAGGCCGGTCAGGTCATCCTTCCAATAGTAATACTGCAGATCGAGACTTCGACCGGCGCGCCTAGCCGCATGCGCGCGCACCACCAAGGCTTCGATATTGTCGGAGACGAGCGACACGCCATTTGCCGCTGGATGGGCTGAAAGAAGCGGCGCCAGATGCCGATCGAGTTCGGTTCCGGCCTCGGCCACCGGGAACGCGGTCGACGGCAGCCCATGCGGGCGCCGCCCGAACCGGCCGTAAATGTAGAGGATGGCCGAAACGACCACACCGACGATGATAGCGACGGCAATCAGGACGGAGGACAACATCGAAAGTTCGCCTCGCGCCCGACGTCAGACCGATCCCGCGCGACCGGCTTCGACCCGATTTCCGTCTCGGTGATCCTGCTGGGCAGCCTTCAAGGCGATCGAGGCCTTTACCGGCAGATGGTCCGAGGCGATCCGCGCAAGCGGTGAGTCATGCACGGCGACCGAGGTTACCAGGTGGTGTGGATTGCCAAGCACGCGATCGAGCGGAAGCAGGGGAAACCGCGACGGAAAGCTCGCGACCGTGGCATGCGACGGATCGAAAACCGGACTGAGGAACGACAGCGACGAACGCCGGCCCATGCGCCACTCGTTGAGATCGCCGATCAGCAAGGTCGGCCTGCCGTTCGCATCGGCCGCCGCCTCCAGGATTGCCTCGGCCTGCTGAGCGCGGGAATGCCTGAGAAGTCCGAGATGGGCGGCGATGATGCGCAATGGGCCGACCTTCAGGTCGAGATCGACGACGAGGGCACCGCGCGGCTCGACACCCGGCAGTTTCAGTTGCCGCACATCCGAAACCGCCCCCTCGCGCAGCAGCAGCACGTTGCCGTGCCACCCATGCCCCTTCGCGGAAAACCCGGAGATCGGCACCGAAACGAGATGGGATTCACGGCGGAGGTGGTCGAGATCGAGAAGCCCGGCGCGCTCCCCGAACCGCTGGTCCGCCTCCTGAAGCGCAACGATATCGGCACCCAGTTCGCCGATCACATGGGCGGTCCGCCCGGGATCGAAGCGCCCATCCGTGCCGACACATTTGTGGATGTTGTAGGAGGCGATGACGATATCGCCGCGGTTCACCGCGGTCTCGCGATGGACGACCGTGGGGCGCCGCTTGCGGATCGCCGCCACGATCCCCGCCGATAGACTGGACTGGTTTTTTGCCATGCCGCTCCCTGCCTGCTGCCTGCATCATTGCGCAAATAGGTCGCCCGGCGCCACCGAAAAAGGGTGGAAGGCGGAAGTTGTTTCGCAACCGCACTGCGGCGGCAAACAGATCGAGACTGGTCTCCAAGAAGTAGCGCGAGCATCCATCGGCGCCTATGTTGATCAGTCGGACGGCTGCGAGCAGGATGCGTTTTCCATCGGAATGGAGCCTGATTGAGGTGCGGACGTCTCAGGGTTCCGCCGCACCTTCGGTCTGTCTCAGGCGGGTGTTGCTGACCTTCAGTCCTGCACAGGGAGATTGCCCCGCTTGCCCGCCGAACCTCGTTTCCCGTAGAAGTGGACGTCAATCGAGTCCTGCGAAGAGCCCGTTGCATGCCTGCCATAACCATTGACGGAGCCCAAAGGCGCGTTTCCATCGATGCGCGCAATCCCGCCTTCTACCGAGAGCCACTCGCCGCCTATGCCGAGATCCACGCGCAATGCCCGGCCTTCTTCTGGGACGAGCGGCAGCAATGGTATTTCGCTGGCTACGACCAGGTGAACGCCCTGCTGCGCGACCGGCGTTTCGGCCGCCAGATCCTGCATGTGGCGACGCGCCAAGAACTTGGCCTTCCGGCACCGAAGCCGCATTTGAAAGATTTCGACGCGCTTGAGGAGCATTCGCTGCTGGAGCTCGAACCGCCGGCACACACACGCCTGCGCACGCTCGTCAACCGGGCCTTCGTCTCGCGGCAGATCGAACAGTTGAGACCGGATATCGAGCAATTGTCGCATGCCCTGATCGACGGTTTCGAGCGCAATGGTGAAGTCGAGTTGCTCAAGACCTATGCCGAAACGATCCCTGTGACGATCATCGCCCGTATGCTCGGCATTCCCGTAGCGGCGGCGCCCGATCTTCTCGACTGGTCGCATCGCATGGTCCGGATGTATGTCTTCAACCCGAGCCACGAGACCGAACTCGACGCCAACAAGGCATCCGCCGACTTTGCCGCCTACCTCAGAAAGATCATCGCCGAGAAACGCCGTGACCCCGCCGACGATCTGCTGATCCACATGATCACCTCGGAAAAGGATGGCGAGCGACTTTCCGAGGCAGAACTGGTCTCGACCACCGCCCTGCTCCTCAATGCCGGTCACGAAGCGACGGTGCACCAGATCGGCAATGCGGTCAAAACCATCCTGCAATCCGGGCTCTCGGCCACGGACCTGTTTGCCACGGAAGCGGCGACGGCGCTGACGATCGAGGAGTGCCTGCGCCTTGCGGCACCGCTGCATATTTTCCAGCGCTATGCCCTGACGGACGTCGAACTCGACGACGGCATCACGCTTCGAAAGGGCGACAAGATCGGCCTGCTGCTCGGGGCGGCGAATGTCGACCCGAAGAAGTTCACGGACCCGAATGTGTTTCGGCCGACGCGTGACGAAGGCGCCAATGTCTCCTTCGGCGCCGGCCTGCATTTCTGCATCGGCGCGCCGCTCGCCCGGCTGGAGCTCAATCTATCGCTGCCGATCCTGTTTCGGCGGCTGCCGAATATGCGGTTGAAGAACGAGCCCGAGGTGAAGGATGTGTTCCATTTCCACGGCCTCGAACGCCTCGATCTGGTCTGGTGACCAACACCGAAGCCAGGACGATCTCCGGCGCTTCACTGCTTAAAGGCGGATGACGTAATCCTTGCGCGTGGTCTCGACGACCTCCCAGGTACCTTCGAAACCGGGACGCAGGATCATGCTGTCGCCGGCACGCAGATGCGCCGCTTCGCCACCATCCTGCGTGACGATCGAATAGCCGGAGACGATGTGGAAATATTCCCACTCCTCATAGACGATCCGCCATTTGCCCGGCGTCGATTCCCAGACCCCGGCATAGAGGCCGCCCTCGGCCTCCTCCAAGTTCCAGGTCCGGAATTGCGGCGCCCCGGAGATCAGCCGGTCGGCGGCCGGCGTACCGGTTTCCGCCTTGACGGAAGACAGATCGAATTTCTGCATTTTCGTCATTTTGGCACCTTCAGGGGAGGCGTCGCCTCCCCTCCTGTTTCAGAGCTTTGCCAGCGATTGCTCGAGATCGGCGATGATGTCGGAGACGTCTTCGATGCCGACCGAGAGACGGACGACATCCGGTCCGGCACCGGCCGCCACCTGTTGTTCGGGCGTCAGTTGCCGATGGGTGGTCGAGGCCGGGTGAATGACGAGCGAACGCGTGTCGCCAATATTGGCGAGATGCGAGAACATTTCCAGCCCCTCGACGAAGCGCTTGCCAGCCTCGTAGCCACCCTTGAGACCGAAGGTGAAAACGGCGCCAGCCCCCTTGGGCGAATAGCGCTGCTGAAGCACGTGGTTGGGATCGTCCTCAAGCCCGGCATAGCTCACCCACGACACCTTGTCGTGCGTCTTCAGCCACGTGGCGACCGCAAGCGCGTTGTCGCAATGGCGCTGCATGCGCAGAGGCAGGGTCTCGGCACCGGTCACGAGCATGAAGGCATTGAACGGCGAGATTGCCGGGCCGAAATCGCGCAGGCCCAGGACACGGGCGGCAATCGCAAAGGCGATGTTGCCGAAGGTCTGGTGCAGGACGACGCCGGCATATTCCGGACGCGGCTCCGAAAGCATCGGATACTTGCCGGACTTCGACCAGTCGAAGGTGCCGCCGTCGACGATGACGCCGCCCATCGAATTGCCATGGCCGCCGATGAACTTCGTCAGCGAATGCACGACGATGTCGGCGCCATGCTCCAGGGGCCGCAGCAGGTAGGGCGTCGCCATGGTGTTGTCGACGATCAGAGGCAATTCGTGCCTGCGGGCAATCTCGGCGATCGCGGCAATATCGACGAAGGTGCCGCCGGGATTGGCGAGGCTTTCGATGAAGATCGCCTTGGTGCGCCGATCGATCTTCGCCTCGAAGGAGGCCGGGTCGCTCGGATCGGCCCAACGCACCTGCCAGTCGAAGGACTTGAAGGCGTGGCCGAACTGGTTGACCGAGCCGCCGTAGAGCCGGTTGGCCGCGACGAAGTTGTCGCCCGGGCTCATGATCGTGTGGAAGACGAGCAACTGTGCCGCATGGCCGGAGGCAACTGCCAGCGCTGCCGTGCCGCCTTCGAGCGCGGCAATGCGCTCTTCCAGCACCGCCTGGGTCGGGTTCATGATGCGGGTGTAGATGTTGCCGAACTGCTGGAGACCGAAAAGCGCCGCGGCATGGTCGGTGTCGTTGAAGACGAAGCTTGTCGTCTGGTAGATCGGCGTCGCCCGCGCTCCCGTGGTCGGATCAGGCTGCGCTCCAGCGTGGATTGCGAGCGTGTTGAAACCAGGATTGTCTTTCGTCATTTCGTACCTCCCATGACCCGAGCGCCGCGCCAGCCGGCGCGCCGAGGACGCTCTATCACCTTGAATCTGTGTGTAACCCGCAATCGATCCCCCGCGCCCAGCGCGGAGGTGGCGGCACTATTCCAGAGCCTACGTGTGCGGTCAAAGAGGATTTTTTGCGAAACTGACGGTTGTGCGAACCGTCGCCCTATCTCAGCCGATCAGCCGCGGATACTCGATCGCCGGACAGCGGTCCATCACCACCTTGATCCCGGCAGCTTCCGCTTTTGCCGCTGCGCCATCGTGGCGCACGGAGAGCTGGCCCCAGATCACCTTCGGCAATCGGTCAAGCGCCAGGATCTCGTCGACGAGCGCCGGCAAGGCATAGGCCGCGCGGAAGACATCGACCATGTCGATCGGCTCCTTGACGTCGGCGAGCCTGCCGACAACGGCCTGGCCCTGGATGGTCTTGCCGACGTGACCGGGATTGATCGGGATCACCCGATAGCCCTTGCGCAACAGGAACGCCATGACCCGATGGCTCGGCCGCTCGGCATTCGGCGAGGCACCGACCAGCGCAATCGTCTTGGTCTCGCGCAAAATGTCGGCGAGATAGTAGTCCGGATAGGCGTCGTGGTTCATTTAAGGATACGGGTCCATTGTAATTAAACGGCCGTATAATGATGCCGGAGCCCGGCGAGTCAACTGCGCGCTCCATGCTTCCCGCGTGGAGCTCAAGACGACCGCCGCCGCGACATTTTCCGATTGCTTTTGCGGCCGAGCGGCGCGACAAGCTTCACAAAGCCTGCCACATCGTTTCCGAGGTCCCATCTTGCCCGTTGAAGTCATTGCGCTCGTCCTGTTCGGGGCGTTGTTGCACGCGACCTGGAATGCCCTGGTCAAGGTAGGCTCAGAAAAATCGCTCGACGCAGCAATGATCGCGCTCGGGGCCGCCGCCGTGGCAATCCCCTTCCTCCCCTTCCTGCCCTTGCCGAAACCGGAAGCCTGGCCCTACATCCTGGTTTCGGCGCTGTTCCAGTTCGCCTATTTCCAGCTTGTCGCCGCCTCCTATCGCGCCGGCGACATCGGCCTCGTCTATCCGCTGATGCGCGGTACCGCGCCCTTGATCGTCGCGGCCACCAGTGGTGCCTTGATCGGCGAGCAGCTTTCGTTCGGCACGATGATGGGCATCCTGACGATCTCGGCGGGCGTATTGACGCTCGCCTTCGAGTCGCGAAAGGGCGGGAAACACGCGATCGTGCTCGCCCTCCTCAACGCCTGCGTCATCGCCTGCTACACCTATGTCGACGGCATCGGCGCACGCGTCTCGGGCAACGCGATTTCCTACACGCTGTGGATGGCTCTGCTGCCGCCAGCGCTGCTCTTCACCTGGGCCTTCGCCCGACGCGGCATCAAGCCGGTCGCCCGCCACGTCTACAAGAACTGGTGGCGCGGGCTCATTGGCGGCGCCGGGTCGATCGGCGCTTACGGCCTGGCGCTCTGGGCGATGACCAAGGCGCCGGTCGCCACCGTCGCGGCGCTCCGCGAGGCGTCGATCCTTTTTGCGGTCGTCATCTCGATCGTGTTCCTGAAGGAGCCGGTCAGCGTCTGGCGCATCGCCGCTGCCTGCGTCATTGCACTCGGCGCGCTGCTCTTGAAGCTCGCCTGACCGTCAGTCTTCCTTCCATTCCGGCATGCGCTTGCCGAGGAAGGCACCTATGCCGTCCTCGGCGTCGCGGGCCAGCATGTTCTCGACCATGACGCCGACGGCGTAGTCATAGGCATCCGGCAGGTCCATCACCGCCTGGCGATAGAAGGCCTCCTTGCCGATCTTCAGCGCCTGCGGCGACTTCGAGGCGATCACCGCGGCGTATTTGTCGACGACTTGGCGCAGATATTGCTGCGGCACGATGCGGTTGACGAGGCCGAAATCCTTGGCGGTCGAGGCGTCGATGGTCTCGCCGGTCAAAAGCATCTCCATCGCCTGCTTGCGATGTGCCGCGCGCGTGAGCGCGACCATCGGCGTCGAGCAGAAGAGGCCGATATTGACGCCGGGCGTACAGAAGGTGGAGCTGTCGGTGCAGATCGCCAGGTCGCAGCTGGCCACAAGCTGGCAGCCGGCCGCCGTCGCAAGCCCGTCGATCTCGGCAATCACCGCCTGCGGCAGCCGGTTGATCTTCAGCATCAGGTCGGCTGCCAGGCGGATCGTCTTTTCGAAGAACGCCCTGCCCCGGCCGTCGTCCTCGCGATGCGCGGTCATTTCCTTGAGATCGTGGCCGGCGGAAAACAGCTTGCCCGAAGCGGCGAGCACGACGACCCTGATTTCCCTGGAGGTGGCGACCGCGTCGAACTCCGCGTGCAAGGCCTCCATCATGGCGATCGAAAGCACGTTGGCCGGCGGATTGTTGAGCGTCAGCCGCAGCACCGGCCCGGAGCGTTCGCGCAGCAGCATCCCGTTCGACTCTTCCTTCCTGAACGATACGACGTCGGCCATGATCTTCTCCTGAAACGTGAACCCGGGCTTGGTGGTACGCCGGACGCGCGTGCGGTGCAAGCTGGCGGGAGAAACAGCGGCGCATTCCGTCTAAGACCTTTTTCCGCCTTGCGTCTGGCCGCCGGTCGGTTTCAGGTGGCGGCAGATATGTTGAAGGATGCAGTGAATGACCATCGAGCCGATCATGAGCGTCGACGACCTCAACCGATTTCTCGACACGGATTTTCCGCAGGTCCATACCGACGGCAAGGTCTTTCATGTCACGGCGGTCGGTCCTGGCTTTGCCACGATGCGGCTCGATCCGAACGAGCGGCACATCCGCCCGGGCGGCACCGTCTCGGGCCCGACCCTCTTCGCACTTGCCGACGTTTCCGCCTATATTGCGCTGATCGCCCATATCGGACCGGTCGCGCTTGCGGTCACCACCAATCTCAACATCAATTTCCTGCGCAAGCCCGAACCGGAACCGCTCGAATGCACCTGCCGGATCCTGAAACTCGGCAAGCGGCTGGCCGTCCTCGACGCATCGGTCGTCAAGGTCGGCGGTGACGATCTCGTCGCGCATGCAACGGCGACCTATTCGATTCCGCCACGTTGATTTGTGGTATCAAAATACCATACATATAACATATTGTTTTTGTTTGCCTTTATTTCACACGCGCTGGTTTCACGTTCTTGACGCTGGTTTCGCACTTGCGTATAAGCTGCCGCAGATCGCGGTCCTCAAGGGCCGCTTTCTTCTTTTGTCCGGGAAACCGGCCAAAACCAAGCAACAAGAAACGCCCAGCGGTTCGCCGCTTGGGTCCAAAGAAAGAGTTTTGATATGGCAACCTTCGTTCAGAAGCCTGCAGAGGTGGAGAAGAAGTGGATCATCATCGACGCCGAAGGCCTCGTTGTCGGTCGCCTCGCTTCCATCATCGCAAACCGCCTGCGCGGCAAGCACAAAGCTACCTTCACCCCGCATGTTGACGACGGCGACAATGTCATCGTCATCAACGCCGAGAAGGCAGTTCTGACGGGCAAGAAGTACACCGACAAGAAGTACTACTGGCACACCGGCTACCCCGGCGGCATCAAGGAGCGCACCGCTCGCCAGATCATCGAAGGCCGCTTCCCGGAGCGCGTCATCGAGAAGGCCGTCGAGCGCATGGTTCCGCGTGGTCCGCTCGGCCGTCGCCAGATGAAGAACCTGCGCGTTTACGCAGGCGCCAACCACCCGCATGAAGCACAGCAGCCGACCGTCCTCGACGTCGCCAAGCTGAACAGCAAGAACACAAGGAGCGCCTGATAATGGCTGACCTTTCCGCTCTCAAGGACATCGCCGCGACCGCGGAACCGGCTGCTCCGGTTCACGTCAAGAAGGTCGACGCCCAGGGTCGCTCCTACGCGACCGGCAAGCGTAAGGACGCTGTCGCCCGCGTATGGGTCAAGCCGGGCTCCGGCAAGATCACCATCAACGGCAAGCCCTACTCGGCTTACTTCGCCCGTCCGGTTCTGCAGATGATCCTGCAGCAGCCGATCGTCGCTGCTGCCCGTGACGGCCAGTTCGACATCGACGCGACCGTTGCTGGCGGTGGTCTCTCCGGCCAGGCCGGTGCCGTTCGCCACGGCATTGCCAAGGCGCTGACCTACTTCGAACCGGGCCTTCGCTCCGTTCTGAAGCGCGGCGGCTTCCTCACCCGCGACAGCCGTGTGGTCGAGCGCAAGAAGTACGGCCGTGCGAAGGCACGTCGTTCGTTCCAGTTCTCGAAGCGTTAATCGCTTCCAAACTGCGACACTGGAAAGGCGGGGCTTTGCTCCGCCTTTTTTAGTTATCGTCGCCGGCATAACATCCCACAAGGTCGACCTTCCGAGGCATAGCGAATGACAAACTCTCCCGTCGCCAAGACCCCAGCGCCTCCCTATTACATCGTCACCTTCTCCTCACGGCGCACGGCCGGCGACAACGGCTACGACAACATGGGCACGGAGATGGAGAGGCTTGCGCGCGAACAGCCCGGCTTTCTCGGCCTCGAAAGCGTGCGCGGCGCCGATGGCTTCGGCATCACCAATTCCTACTGGGTGGACGAAGAGAGCATCACGGCATGGAAAGGCAATGTCCGCCACCTTGCCGCCCAGCGGATGGGCCGCGAGCGCTGGTACGAGGATTATCAGATGCGGGTCGGCAAGATCGAACGGCAGTACGGATTCGAGCGCACTTAAACGACGCGGCTCCGTGCAGCGCTCTCTTTGAGCCGCTTCAGATCGGCAATTCGGTCGTCGACTTGAGTTCACGCAATACGAAACTCGATACGACCGTGCGCACATGCGGATTGCGCATCAGATACCGCGTCATGAAGGCGTCGTAGCTTTCGACGTCGGCCGCGCGGATCTTCAGCATGTAGTCGAACGTGCCCGACAGAGCGTAGCACTCCATGATTTCCGGCCGGTCGCGCACCACCGCCGAGAAGGCCGCGATCGCTTCGTCGTGATGGTCCTCGAGCGTCACGTGGGCGATGATGCAGAGTTTGAGATCGAGCTTTGCTGGATCGAGCAGCGCCACGCGCTTGCGGATGACACCATCGCCTTCCAGTTCCTGCAGGCGCCGCCAGGCCGAACTTTGCGACATGCCGGCCTTTTCCGCCAGTTCCGAAAGAGACTGGCCGCAATCGGCCTGAATCAGCCGCAACAGCTTTCGCAATGGCTGAAGATTTTCTTTCACATCGGACGGCATATCGAAATTTTCTCCCGCAGACAGTCCACAGCCTGGCAACTGTGAAACAAATACTCGCTCCAATCGCGATACAATTGCAACAGGAGAAGTTGTTCTGACGAGCGAGGAGGCGTCATGACCAAGGAAAGCACTTATACCGCCAAGCTGCCCGAGCCTGACGGCACCTATCTCTACACCCCGGAAGAGGATGCGATCTGGGGCGAGCTCTATCAGCGGCAGATGAAGCTTCTGGCCGACAAGGCTTGCGACGAATATCTGGAAGGCGCAAGGACGCTCAACCTCGGCCCCGATCACGTGCCGCAGCTGAAGGACGTGAACCGCCGGTTGGCCGAGACCACCGGCTTCGGTGTGGAAGGCGTTCCCGCCCTCATTCCGCCGTCGCGCTTCTACGAGCTCCTGTCCCAGGGCAAGTTTCCGCTGGCGACCTTCATTCGGCGGCGCGAACATATCGACTACATCGAAGAGCCCGATATCTTCCACGAAGTCTTCGGCCATTGCCCGCTGCTTACCAACCAGAGCTACGCCAATTTCGTCCGTCGCTTCGGCGAAAAGGCTGTGTCGCTCGGCAAGGGCTATTCGTGGCACATGTTCCGGATCTTTTGGTTCACGGTCGAGTTCGGTCTGATCAACACGCCGAAGGGCCGTCGCTGCTATGGTGCCGGCATCGTATCTTCGCCGAACGAGACACGAAATGCCATGGAGACCCCTGGCATCGAATTCCGTCCGTTCGACCTGATGACCGTGCTGCGCACGCCCTATCGCATCGATATCGTGCAGCCGATCTATTACGTGATCGACAGCTTCGCGCAGCTCGAAACGATCATCGAGGAGGATGTCGCCGCGCGCATCACCGAAGCGAAGGCGCTTGGCGACTTCGCTCCAACTTACGAGGCCAAGGCCTCGTAATCGCGGAAGATTCGGCCGGCAGGGGCCTTGCCTTGCCGGCTGCGATTGTCCAACGTCTCGCCACCACACGTTGGAGCGGGATGCGTGCACGGAGTGCGCCTATCCCGCCCTGGAGCAGAGGCGGGCTATGGCCAACAGGACAATCGATCATGCGCTGACGGCGCGTTCACTGACATCAGCGGCATCCGACCCGACGCATGCCGGCATTCTCTCCTTCATGCGGCGCAAATACTCGAAGCAGTTGAAGGGCGTCGATGCCGTCGTCTGGGGCATCCCTTTTGATGCCGCGACCTCGAACCGCCCCGGCGCTCGCTTTGGGCCACAGGCGATCCGGCGCGCTTCGGCGATCTTCGACAACGATCCGCAATACCCCTTCGAGCGTGATCTCTTCTCGGAGATGGCCACGATCGACTACGGCGACTGCCTGCTCGACTACGGCAACCATTCGAAGACGCCGGCAACGATCGAGCGCGAGGCCGCCAAGATTCTCAGGAGCGGCGCCTATCTGCAGACGCTCGGCGGCGACCACTTCGTCACCTACCCGATCCTGAAGGCGCATGCGGCCATCCACGGCCCCCTCGCCCTCGTGCAGTTCGATGCCCACCAGGACACCTGGCCGGACGAGCGCGGCCGCATCGATCACGGCTCCTTCGTCGGTCGTGCCGCGCGCGAGGGCCTGATCGACACCGACGCCTCGATCCAGATCGGCATCCGCACCCACGCGCCGGAAGATTGCGGCATTCGTATCCTCTATGGTTATGACGTCGAGGAAATGAGCGCGACCGAGATCGCCGAGACGATCATCCGGCAGGTGGGCGAGCGGAAGGCCTATCTCACCTTCGACATCGACTGCCTCGACCCGGCCTATGCGCCCGGCACCGGCACGCCGGTCGCCGGGGGCCCGTCGAGCGCAAAGGTCCTCTAGGTGCTGCGCAAGCTCGGCGCGTTGACGGTCGTCGGCAGCGACATCGTGGAAGTGGCGCCCGCCTACGATCATGCCGATATCACCGCGATCGCCGGCGCGACCGTCGCGATGTACATGCTGGGGCTGCATGCGGAAAAGCTCGCAGAGCGCGCGCCGCTGCGCTGAAGGCAAGCGCCGCCGTTGCGACGAAGGGCGGCTGCTTGTATAGAAACTGACAGGCTTGGCGGTGATCCGCCCGCCTGTTGAGAAAATGATTCAATTCTATGCCAGAGTGATTCCGGAACGACCTCTAACCTACTGGCAGAACGGGAAAATCATGAAACCGAAGATCTTCATCGATGGCGAACACGGCACCACGGGCCTGCAGATCCGCACGCGCATGGCCGGCCGTAGCGATCTGGAACTGCTTTCCATACCGGAAGCAGAACGACGCAACGCCGCGATGCGCGAAGATCTCCTGAACGACGCCGACATCGCCATCCTCTGCCTGCCGGACGATGCCTCGCGCGAAGCGGTTGCGATGGTCGCCGGCAACAACAAGGTGCGCATCATCGACACGTCGACCGCGCACCGCATTGCGCCCGACTGGGCCTATGGCTTTGCCGAAATGGACAAGGCGCAGCCGGAGAAGATCCGCGACGCCCGCCATGTCGCCAATCCCGGCTGCTATCCGACCGGCGCGATCGGCGTGATCCGGCCGCTGCGCCAGGCCGGCATCCTCCCGGACGGCTATCCGGTCACGGTCAACGCGGTTTCCGGTTATACCGGCGGCGGCAAGCAGATGATCGCGCAGATGGAGGACGAGGCCAATCCGGACCACATCAGCGCACCGCACTTCCTCTACGGCCTGCCGCTCAAGCACAAGCACGTGCCCGAGATGAAGATGCATGGCCTGCTCGACCGGGCTCCGATTTTCGCCCCCTCGGTCGGCAAGTTCGCGCAGGGCATGATTGTCCAGGTCCCGCTCTACCTCGAAGATCTTGCCGCCGGCGCGACGCTGGAGACGGTGCACGCGGCGCTGGTCGAGCACTATGCCGGTCAGTCGATCGTCGAGGTCGTGCCGCTTGCGGAAAGCGAAAAGCTCGCACGCATCGACGCGACCGAGCTTGCCGGCAAGGACACGATGAAGCTCTTCGTCTTCGGCACCAGCGGCGGCAATCACGTGAACCTCGTCGCCCTGCTCGATAATCTCGGCAAGGGCGCCTCGGGCGCGGCCGTCCAGAACATGGACCTGATGCTGTCGGCCTAAACGGCAATCTTCACTTGAAACGCAAAGGACCCCGGCGAGCCGCTCGCCGGGGTCCTTTGTTTCATCGCTTCGGTGGAACGTCAGTCGCGATACTTGATCGCCGTCGGCCGCGGATATTCGCCGTAGAAGCCGCGCCAGTGGGCGATGGCGAAGCCGAGCACGACGAGGGCGCCGCCCTGGTGCAGCACGCCCCAGCCGATCGGCACCTGCAACACCAGCGTGGCGATGCCGATGGCGGCCTGGACCGAGACGAGCAGGAACAGAAGCACCGAGCGCCGTGCATGGGTGGTTTCCGGGGCAGCCCTCAATGAGGCGATCATGTGCATCAGCGCGAAGGAGAACAGCACATAGGCGCCGATCCGGTGAACGAACTGCACCGTCTTCGGGTTCTCGAAGAGATTGATCCACCAGGGCTGCTGCAGGAACAGATCCTGCGGGACGAGCGCGCCATCCATCAGCGGCCAGGTATTGTAGCTGAGGCCGGCATCGAGGCCGGCGACGAGCGCGCCGAGATAGATCTGGAACTGGCTGAAGATCGCGATGATCATCGCCATCTTGCGCGAACGGTCGGTGGGCGCGGCGTCGTCGGAGTGTGAACTGAGCCCGCGGAAGATCCACATGCAAGAGGCGAAGATCAGACAGGCGATGACGAGGTGCGTTGCCAGCCGGTACTGGCTGACCTCGGTGCGCTCGGCGAGGCCGGAGGAAACCATCCACCATCCGATGAAGCCTTGAAAGCCGCCGAGCGCCAAGATGCCGAGAAGCGGCATCCGGAGCTTACGCTCGACCCGCCCGGTCAACCAGAAGAACGCGAGCGGCAGGGCGAAGATCAAGCCGATGGTACGGGCCAGCAGCCGGTGCGCCCATTCCCACCAGAAGATCGTCTTGAATTCGTCGACCGTCATGCCGTTGTTCATCTGCTGATATTGCGGAATGCGCTGGTAGAGTTGGAACTCTTCTTCCCATTCCTCGGCCGAAAGCGGCGGGATGACGCCATGGATCGGCTTCCATTCGGTGATCGACAGGCCGGATTCCGTAAGGCGTGTTGCACCACCGACAAGCACGAGCGTAAAGAGCGTGAAAAGCACCACCGCCAGCCAGCCGCGGATTTGCTGCCGGTTACGGTCGGTCCTGCCGATCTCGTTTCGAAGCATCTGTTCTGTCGCCAATTCGACGCCGGCCATCATTTTCCCTCTGGTATTGCAGGGTTGTCGGCGGAGCGACCGGACGGATCAACGGTCGCACCTCTCGGAAAGCCGTTGATTTGCACCAGAGCGGCATGCAAAACAAGACCGAAACCTTTGCGGCATGCCGTCGCGGCCTCCTTGCCCCTGTAAGCCACCTGAAAGATGTGAAATGCCCGTACGCCTCAGAAAGCTGATCGGCACAATTCTGATCATCATCCTCGTCGTCGTTTATGCGCTTGCCGCCGTCACCTTCGCCTCGCTGCTGCTGGGCGCGTCGCCCTGGTGGGCGCATCTCGCCTATTTCTTCTTCACCGGCTTGCTCTGGATATTGCCAGCCATGCTGATCATCAAATGGATGGAAAAGCCCGCCAAGGATCGCTGATCCCCTACAGCGCCGCGCGTCTTATCAGACGCGCAAAGGTCGCTGTACGACTTTGAATTGCTGCATGTCTTTGTCCTTAAATCGAGGGAGACATGCAGTAGGCGCCGCACCCACCGGAGGGTCATAGATGAGACTTGCGGTCATTTCCGACATTCACGGCAACGATCTCGCGCTCGAAGCGGTGCTCGCCGACATCGATGCGCTGGGCATTCGCGACATCGTCAATCTTGGCGATCACCTGAGCGGCCCGCTCAATGCCGCCCGCACCGCCGACATTCTGATCGAGCGGGCGATGCCGTCGATCCGCGGCAATCACGATCGCTATCTGCTGACCGTCGATCCCTCGCACATGGGGTTGTCCGATCGCGCCGCTCACGACGAATTGCAGCCGCGACACCGCGAATGGCTCGCCACTTTGCCCGCGACGCTGGTTTACAAGAACACATTCTTCCTGTGCCATGCGACGCCGGAAAACGACGAGGCCTATTGGCTCGAGGCCCTGAGCGCTGGCGGCATCGTCCACATGGCGGCGCGTTCAGCGATCGAGGCTCCGGCCGCCGGCATCGAGTATCCGGTGATCCTCTGCGGTCACACCCACATCCAACGCGCCGTCCGCCTCTCCGACGGACGCCTCGTCATCAATCCCGGCAGCGTCGGTTGCCCCGGATATGACGACGACCAGCCCATGCCGCACAAGGTCGAGGCGGGCTCTCCGGATGCGCGCTACGCGATCATCGAGCAATCGGCCGCAGGGTGGGGCGTCACCTTCCGCAACGTTCCCTATGATTGGATGGCGATGTCCCGGCTCGCGGCCAGCCGCAACCGGCTGGAATGGGCAAAGGCACTGGCCACAGGTTTTCTCGATTGATCGGTTGGGTCGCGAGATGCCCGCTCGTTTCACGCTTTGCTAACCGCATTCCCCGGTTATTCTCGAATGCAGTTCATGAGAGTTGCCGCATTAAACGGATCATAGCGGACTTGAGGTTCAATCGCTCGGCAACAGGCACCGGATGGCACCCTCGATGACGAACTCCGACCTCACCATGGAAGGCTCCGGCGACCGTCGCCCGCGCGCATCCCTGCGTGTCGGTCCGGCCGATGCCACGGGCCGCTTCGCGATTTCGGTCCATCGCACCATGGAGCCGCTGGAGTCCGAATGGCGTGCACTCGACAGCCTCGCCGGTAATTCGCTGCATCACGCCTATGACTGGTGCCGCGCCTGGGCGGAAACTCACGGCAGCGATCTCTTGCTGCTGCGCGTAGCGTTCGATGGCGAGCTTTTCCTCATTCTGCCGCTGGAACTCAGGCGCGGGCGCCTGTTTCGAACCGCCCGCCTGATCGGAACGGAACACAGCAACCTCAACACCGGGCTCTTTGCCGCCGACATCTCGGCGGCGTTCACGCCGGCGCTGGCCCAGGCCTTGGCTCGCGACATCACAAGGGCGCTACATGGCTTCGCCGATGTCCTCATAATCGAACGGATACCAAGCGAGTGGCGTGGCGGTGTCAGCCCCTTCGCCACACTTCCTGGCGTCGCAAACCCCAACTCTTCGTTCCAGCTCCCCCTCCTCGGAAGCATCCAGCTCACCCTGGCGCAGATCAATGCGAAGCGCCGCCGCAAGAAGATGCGCATCTCCGAGCGACGGTTGGCGGAAATGGGCGGCTACGACTACGTGATCGCCCGAACTCCCGGCGAAACGCAGGCGCTGCTCGACACCTTCTTCCGGCAGAAGGCGACCCGATTTGCAACACTCGGCCTTCCCGATGTCTTCCAGGACGCCGAGACACAGGCCTTCTTCCATGCGCTTGCCTCCCGTCAGGACGGCGACCCGCAACTCATGCAGCTCAACGCCATCCGGCTCAAGGGTGAACATGACGGACAGGTGGTTGCCATCGCCGGGCTTTCGCTGAAAGGCGACCATGTCATCTGCCAATTCGGCTCGATCGACGAGGCGCTGGCGGGCGATGCAAGCCCGGGTGAATTGTTGTTCTATCGGATGATCGAGCGCCTCTCGGCGCAAGGCCTGCGCCTCTTCGATTTCGGCGTCGGTGACCAACCCTACAAGCGATCCTGGTGCACGATCGAAACGCCGTTGCGTGACATTGCATTACCGGTGACGTTTTGGGGGCGCCTTGCCGTCCTGCGCCATCACCTCGTCGTGCGGGCAAAGGCTGCAGCGAAGTCGAACAAGGCGGTTTACGCTCGCCTGCAGCGAGCGAGGCGGTTCAGACAAGGCAAAGTCGATACACAAGGCGCCCCCGACTGAGGGACTGAAAACAGCATCGCCGTGCGGACCGCGTTGATTTCCCGCAGTCGGCACGCCGTCGTCCGTCACGCGGCATCTCGGTCCGGATAGTCCGGATCGGTCTCTGCCTGCCCGGTCATGAGGACGATGTCGCGATAGCCAGCCGCACCAAAGCCGGTCAGAACCTCGACGATGCGTTCATCGCTGACCGACGGTGCCGAGAGGATGATCTCTGCGCCATCGCGTCCGGCAATCTTCTCGACGGCCATCTCGTCGGCCGGACCACACTCGACCAGAACGAGATCATAGGCGTTGGTCAGGGCGTCGATGATCATCTTCAACCGTTCGATGCCGCGCATCGCCTGCCGCGGGTCGGCATCGCCCTGGGGGATGATGTGGGCGTCGGAGAAGCGGTCGGCATGGATCGTATCGGTGAAGGGCACCTCACCCGCCAGCAGGTTGGTAATGCCGGGAAGCTGGGTCGAGCGCGCCATCAGACGCGTCGGGCAGGCCGAGCCGGTCAGGTCGATCAGCACCACCTTCACGCCATCCTCGGCCAGCAGGCGTGCCAGCATCACCGTTGCGGTCGCTCCTTCGTCTCCGCCAGGCGATACCGAAATCGCGACGCGCACGCCGGTGGCGCGCAGATGCTCCGCCACCGCTTCGATCGAGAAATCCGGTTCGGCGGCTGCTTCCGCGGCGTCCGCGTCTGTATCCGACGCTGGCGCCGCGGGCAGCAGGTCGACAGCATCGCCATCGGCCATGGGCGCTACCTCGGGCGAGGTGCCCGCTGCAACGACCGGGATGTCAGCGGCGCTTGCAGCCAAGGCTGGCCTTGGGCGAACCGGTGCCAGCCGCTCGCCGGTTGCCGAGACCGGCCGCAGCGCCCGGCCGCTGAACAATTCGCCAAGCATGATCACGACGCAGCTCAAGAGGAACGTCGCGAGAGCGGCAACGATCGTGATCGGCAGCACCTTCGGGAAACTGGCGCTCGTCGGGACCACCGCGTTTGAAATCACACGTGCATCGGCCGGTGTCGCGTTCTCGACCGTGCGCGACGTCGCCTCCCGGTAACGCGCCAGATAGGTCTCGAGCAGTTGCCGCTGGGCAGTCGCTTCGCGCTCGAGCGCGCGCAGGCCCACCTCTTCCTCGCCGGCCTGCGCGGACTGAGCCTTCAGCGCGTTGAGTTGCTGGACGAGTTGCTGTTCACGCAGTTCACCGACCTTCGCCTCGTTTTCGAGGCTCGTCAGAATCCTGCGCGTCTCCGTGCGAATCTGTCCGCGGATGCCTTCAAGTTGCGACTTCAGCGCCTTGAGGCGCGGATGACCGTCCAGCAACGTGGTCGAGAGATCGGCGACCTGTGCCTGCAGGTTTGCCTCGGTCTCCTTGAGCCGCTGGATCATCTGCGAGCCGACGACATCGGTGATCGTGTCCGGTGCCCGGCCGCTCGCAAGCGCCGAGCGCACGCCCGCAGCCCGCGCTTCCGCGTTGGCACGTTCACCGCGGACGCGGGCCAGCTCGGTCGAGATATCCGTCAGTTGCCGTGTTGCGAAATTTGTCGTCTCGCCCGTCGGCAACAGATCGGACGAAGCGCGGTAGGCGGCAACTTTTGCCTCCGCATCCCGCACCTTCTCGCGCAGATTGGCGATCTCCGGCTCGAGCCAGCGGGAGGCCTCGGAATTGGTGTCGAGCTTCGCGCCGCTTTGAAGCGCAAGGTAGACCTTCGCCATCTCGTTCGGAACCGCGGCCGCAAGCTGCCGATCCTTCGAGGTGAAGCTGATCGCGATCACGCGCGACTTCTCGACCTGATAGACTTGGAGCTTGTCGTTGAATTCCTTGAGCACCCTCTCCTCGGGTGGCATTTCCAAGGGGTTCTTCTTGAGGCCGAGCATGACGAGAAGATCCGAAAGCGCCGACGGCGCGGCCGACGGATCGAATTCCTTGAGCTCATGGAGCTTCATGTTGCGCGCAACCTGTTTGATGAGGTCGGCGGAACGGAGCACCTGCACCTGGCTCGAGATGCCGGACTCGTCGAAAACGCGATCGGCCCCGGCCTGCGACACCTGGTTCGGGCCGCTGAATTCCGGCTCACGGGATTCAATGAGTACGCGAGTTTCGCTCTGATAGTCCGGCGCAATCATCTTCGTGGCACCGAAGGCGAGTGCCGCCACACCGGCAGTTGCGAGCAGCACCTTGACGCGCCGATCCCAGACAGCGCGAAACAGGCCGCCGAGGTCGATATGCACATCCTGTTGACCGCTGCCGTTTCCCGACATGCTACTGGCTCCGAACCTTCAAATTTTGCCGGAGGGTAAAGGAACATGGTAACGCAAGGGTTAATAGGATCAACTTCCGGACGATAACCCCCTCTCCGCCACAGCGATACATCGCAAAAATTCTACCGCGAGTTTACCGCCTATTAACCCTAACGGTTCGATAACGTCTGAAAAGGTGGGTCGTTTCCGGAGCCTATGAACCGCATGTCAACCGCAGCTATCAAGACGGGTCTCGCGATCACGGCGGCAGTGCTGTCGATGTTGCTCAGCGGTTGCACAAGCTATCAGCCGGCGCCGAAAGCTTTCAGCGAAGCTACTATCCAACCCTATCGCCTCGACAGCGGCGATCGCCTGCGCATCAACGTCTTCGAACAGGCGGGCCTCAGCGGCACCTATACGGTCGATCAGGCCGGATATGTCGCCTTCCCGCTGATCGGCACGGTCGCCTCGCGCGGCAAGACTTTGCCCGAGCTCGAAGGCATGATCGCCGCCAAGTTGCGCCAGGGGTACCTGCGCGACCCCGACGTGACGATCGAGGTCGATCGCTACCGTTCGGTCTTCATCATGGGTGAAGTCGGCCAAGCTGGACAATATGCCTATGTGCCTGGGATGACCGTGCAGAATGCGATTGCGGTCGCTGGCGGTTTCTCGCCGCGCGCCAACCAATCCAATGCCGACATTACTCGGAGGATAAACGGCCGCATCATCACGGGCCGGGTTCCGATCACCGACGCGGTTCTCGCCGGCGATACGATCTACGTCCGCGAACGCCTGTTCTGATCTCGATGCAGCCACAGCGTCCCCTGCGCATCATTCATTGCTTCAGGTCGCCGGTCGGCGGAATTTTCCGCCATGTGCGCGATCTCGCCGAGGCGCATGCCCGCGCCGGCCACGAGGTCGGCATTCTCTGTGACAGCACCACCGGGGGTAGCCACGAGGATTCACTGTTCGACGAGATCCGGCCCTATCTGGCGCTCGGCCTCGTCCGCATGCCGATTCACCGCTCAATCGGGCCGTCGGATGTTGCCGCGCTGTGGCGCGGCTACAAGGAAATCAGAAGTTTGCGACCGGATGTGTTGCATGGGCACGGCGCCAAGGGTGGCGCCATCGCCCGCCTCATCGGTTCAGCCTTGCGGGTCAACAGGTATCGCGTAGCCCGCCTCTATTCACCGCATGGAGGGAGCCTCCACTATCGCCGCCGCTCCCTGATCGGCCGGCTCATCTTCCCGCTGGAACGGATTCAGGAGCGGCTGGCGGATGCCCTCGTTTTCGTCTGCGACTTCGAACGCCAGACCTATTTCACCAAGGTCGGGGCGCCACACGTCCGGCACGAACTGATCTACAACGGCATAGACGACGGGGAGTTCGAAGTGATCTCCCCCCGGCCGGATGCGGCCGATTTTCTCTATATCGGCATGATGCGGGACCTGAAGGGTCCCGATTTGTTTGTGGAGGCCTTCGCTCGGACCGAACGCCTCGTCGGACGGCCCCTCTCGGCTTTGATGATCGGCGACGGCCCGCAACAGCAGGAATATGGTGAACTGATGCTGCAGCAGGGCCTCGGCCGCCGCATCAAGATGCAGCCGGCGATGAAGACCCGCGAAGCATTTACGCTGGCGCGCAATATCGTCGTTCCCTCCCGCGCCGAGTCCATGCCCTATATCGTCCTCGAAGCACTCGCGGCGAGAAAACCGGTCATCGCCAGCCGTGTCGGCGGCATCCCGGAGATACTTGGGCCCGACAGCAGTGCGCTTGCAGAACCGGCCGACGTCCAATCGCTGGCCGCCATCATGGCGCGCTCGATCAGCGAAAGGGACTGGGCAGTGCGGGTCATGCCTGAGCCGAACACGTTCAAATCGCGCTTCGCCGCTTCGGTCATGTCGTCCGAGATGCTGGACCTCTATCGGGAATTGTGCCGTTACCAGCCATCCACGGATAGCGTGTCATCTACAACGTAAGCGTTTCTTAGTGGCTTTCTGCTATCCGGGCGGAGGACTTCAGCGCCGGAAGACAGCCATGAACAAGATTGATCACCCGGGTTCATTCGATCCGGAAGTGCTTCGCAAGAAGATTTCGGAAATCCGCGCCCGGGCGCCCGGCGAGATGCCGAGCGACGGGCCGACCGCGGAGCTCAATCCGCTGGCGCGCCAAATCGCCGAACAGTTCCGGGCGGACACCTATTCGCCGGCCATGATCATGGGACTGATGCGGCTGTTCGAGTTCAGTGCGCTCTTTGCCATCGGCTACGCAATCAACGCACTTTATGTTCAACCGGGCTTCGACCACTTGCCGCTCTATCTGGCGATCCTGGTGGGGGGCTCGGCGCTGGCGGTTGCCGCGATGCAGATTGCCGACACCTATCAGATTCCGGCACTGCGTGCCTGGCTGCGGGTGATGCCGCGTATTCTCGCGGCCTGGGCGGTCGCCTTTGGTGGCATCGCCATCGCCCTCTTCTTCCTGAAATCCGGCCACCAGTATTCCCGCGTCTGGTTCGGCGGCTGGTTCGTCGGTGGCGCGCTCTTTCTCCTCGCCGAGCGCGCCTTCATCGCCTATTCCATCCGTCACTGGGCCCGCAACGGCACGATGGAACGGCGCGCCGTCGTCGTTGGCGGCGGCCAGCCGGCGAAGGACCTGATCCGCACGCTTGAGGATCAACCCGACAACGACATCCGTATCTGCGGCATTTTCGACGATCGCGACGAGCGGCGCTCGCCCAACGTCATCGCCGGCTATCCGAAACTGGGAACGGTCAACGAACTCGTGGAATTCGCGCGTCTGGCGCGCATCGACATGCTGATCATCTCGCTGCCGCTGACGGCCGAAAAGCGCATTCTCGAACTCCTCAAGAAACTCTGGATCCTGCCGGTCGACATCCGGCTCGCCGCCCACGCCAACAATCTGCGCTTCCGTCCGCGCAGCTATTCCCATGTCGGCGACGTGCCCATGCTCGACATTTTCGACAAACCGATCGCCGACTGGGACTCAGTCGCCAAGCGCGGCTTCGACATCTTCTTCAGCCTAGTCGCCCTGGTGCTCCTGTGGCCGATCATGCTGGGCGCCGCCATTGCCGTCAAAGCCACCTCTCCCGGCCCGATCATCTTCAAGCAGAAGCGGCACGGCTTCAACAACGAGACCATCGAGGTCTACAAGTTCCGCTCGATGTATACGCATATGAGCGATCACTCGGCACGCAACGCCGTGACCAGGGGCGATCCTCGCGTAACGCCGGTCGGCCGCTTCATTCGCAAGTCGTCGATCGATGAGTTGCCGCAGATTTTCAACGTGCTGAAAGGCGAACTGTCGCTCGTGGGGCCGCGCCCGCACGCCGTGCTGGCGCAGACCCAGAACCGGACCTATTCCGACGTCGTCGAAGGCTATTTCGCGCGCCATCGCGTCAAGCCCGGCGTTACCGGCTGGGCACAGATCAATGGCTGGCGCGGCGAGATCGACAATGACGAGAAGATCCGCCTGCGCACGGCCTTCGACCTCTACTACATCGAAAACTGGTCGCTTCTCTTCGATCTCAGGATCCTGTTCCTGACGCCATTCCGTCTCCTCAACACCGAGAACGCCTATTGAGCACCGTCGAGACAGGCCGGTTTCCGATCGCACGTCCTCAGCTTGCAGCGCTCTCGCTGCTCGGCTCGGGTCTGGTGGCGTTCGCCGTGTTTCTTTCCGGCTTCGTCATCTTCGAGCCCGCGCCCTACGAATTGTTCCTCATCGCACTCATCGGGCTCTGGGCGCTCTTCGGGCTCAAGATTTCACGCAGCATCGCGCCCCTGCTCACGCTTCTGACGCTGTTCATGGTAGGCGGCATCCTGTCCTTGACGGTCATGGTCGACCTGAGCAAGGGGCCGATGTACATGGCGGTTTCCGGATTTCTTGCGCTGTCGTCGATCTTCTATGCTGCGATCATAGAAGACCGTCATGAGCGGCTGAGGCTGATCTTCAATGCGTGGACGGTCGCGGCCATCATTACCGCGCTGCTTGGCATCCTCGGCTATTTCGGCGCCGTTCCGGGCGCGGAGAACTTCACGCTCTACGGTCGCGCCAAGGGCGCCTTTCAGGATCCCAACGTGTTCGGGCCGTTTCTCTCGGTGCCGGCCATGTATCTGATCCACGGCATCCTGACGCAGCCGATCCGGAAAGCGCCGCCGAAGATCGCCGCATTGCTGATCCTCGCCCTTGGTGTCTTCCTGTCGTTTTCGCGTGCCGCCTGGGCGCTCAATCTCTTCTGCGTCGTCGCCTTCGTCTTCGTCATGCTGCTCAGGGAACGCAGCGGCCTCTTTCGTCTCAGGATCCTCGCCCTGGCGCTCGTGGGCGCACTCCTGGTCGTCGGCGCTCTTCTTGCCGCCCTTCAATCCGAGCAGGTCGCAACGCTCTTTTCCAGCCGATCGCAACTCGTGCAGGATTATGACGGCGGGCATCTCGGCCGTTTCGACCGCCATCGCCTGGGCTTCCTGATGTCGATGGAGAAGCCTCTCGGCATCGGCCCCATGGTCTTCAGCACGATCTTCCCCGAAGACGAGCACAACGTCTGGCTGAAGTCGCTGACCTCCTATGGCTGGCTCGGCTTCATCAGCTATGTGACGCTCATCATCTGGACGCTTTCGCTCGGCTTCCGCTTCCTGCTGCTCAACCGCCCCTGGCAAACCTACCTGATGATTGCCTGGGTTGCCGTCCTCGGCCATGTCGGCGTCGGCAACGTCATCGACACCGATCACTGGCGTCATTTCTACCTGCTCCTCGGAATCATCTGGGGATGTGCCGCTCTCGAATATCGTCATCGCCGGCAAGCGCGTGCCGGCTGGAGCTCCTGATCATGGAACACTTCGTTCCGGGCCGGCGACCGGCCCTCCCCTTGCGCCTCCTTCAGGTTCTGGAACCGAGCGGTGGCGGCTCGGGTCGACACTTTCTCGACCTCTGCCGCGGCATGCACCAACGCGGGCATCATGTGGAGGCAGTCTATTCGCCGGTGCGGGCCGAGGAAGGTTTCGTGCGCGAGTTGAAGGCGGTCGGCCTGCCCGCCGTCCACGCCGTCAACATGAAGCGGGCGCCGGGTCCGTGGGATCTCGCCTCCTTCCTCGAACTGCGGCGCATCATTCGCGGCGGCGGCTTCGACATCATCCATGGCCACAGCTCCAAGGCCGGTGCGCTGATCCGGATCCGGCTTCCCGGTCCGCACATTCCCCGCCTCTATACCCCACACGCCTTTCGCACCCTCGATCCCAGGCTCGGCCGCGGCGGCCGGCTGATCTATGGCACGATAGAATGGGGCCTTGCCCGCTTCTTCACCGACCGGCTCATCTGCGTTTCCGAAGACGAATACCGTCACGCCCTATCGCTGCACATGCCCGAGGATCGGACGTCGGTGATCGTCAACGGCGTTGCCCCGCCCTCATGCGAGATGGCGCAAACGATTCGCGCCAGCTTCGGGATCGCGCCGGATGCCTTTGTCTTCGGCTTCATCGGCCGGCTTTCGGCGCAAAAGGCGCCGCAACGTCTCATCGCTGCCTTCAAGAGCGTCGCCGCTTCGGTGAAGAATAGCCATCTGGTGATGGTCGGCGCCGGTGAACTCGAAGGGACCTTGCGCGAGGCGATCGCCGAAAGCGGACTGCAGAACCGCATGCACCTGACCTCGGCCTTCACCGGACCGCAGGCTGCACCGGCTTTCGATCTTCTGGTCATGCCGAGCCGCTACGAAGCCATGTCCTATGTGATGCTGGAAGGGGCGGCCGCCGGCAAACCGATCATCGCCACCGATATCGGCGGTGCCCGCACGGTCATCGAGGACGGCCAAAACGGCTTCATCCTGCCAAACAGCGACGACACGTCGTTACTTGCGAAGACGATGGTCAAGGCAGCCGCAGCGGAGACTTTCGAAAAGCTGTCTGCCGTCGCCCGGAGCCGGAAACAACGCTTCACCCTCGATGTGATGCTCGATCAAACCGAGACGCTCTATAAGAGGACGGTCATCAGACGCCGCGTGCCAGCAATCCTTCAGCCGGCGGAGTAGCGCGGATAGAATAATGGTGGAAAGCAGATCAATCGCTCTATGGGGGATCGAGGATTGAGAAAATGGTCGGAGCGGCGGGATTCGAACCCACGACCCCTTGACCCCCAGTCAAGTGCGCTACCGGGCTGCGCTACGCTCCGAACCGAGGAAACCCCTATATAACCAGCGCTTAGAGCGCAAGCGGGAATTTCGAACTCGGCATGAAAAAGAAATGTCCGGCGTGGAAAAGCGGGCCGGCCAAGGACCGATGAGAAAATCAGTCTGCCTTTCTCCACCATCGCCCCGAGATCGATGCGCGTGCGTCGCAATAGAACCTTCACCAAACCTGAAATCGCGTCGCTCGAAACGTTGTCCCTAACGCAACGTGAGCTTGCCATCACAACCGATTTGAGGGACAGTTTGGTACTGGCCCCTCGAGGCCTGGAGCCTCCCCTTCTAGGAGAAAACCATGCCTCTTAAATCTTTGATGGCCGTGACCGCACTCGTCGTCCTGACCCTGTCCGGATGCGCGACTTCCGGCTCGACCAACACAACCTACGCGCAGTGGACCGGCCCTTATCCCGAACCGGATGTTTCCGCAGCGAGCCCCGGTGGTTTCCGTATGTCCTACTAAAACGCGGCACCTGTAGGGTGAGCGACAAAACGCGGGCCCAGTAAGGCGTCCCTCAGTCGCTCACGTCAATGCATGAGTGGGTTGCCCCTTTGCCCAGCGCCGAGGCAATTGGATGCGGGGCGCCTACCAATCTCCCAAACCGACGATCGAACGAATGTTCGCCGATCGCTCCGGCTGGAATGTTCGGCTGGCAGCAACGCGCCCACAACCGCGCAAGCGCCACGCGCCTGCGTCACGGCTGAATTTCCTTAAAGCCATGAAAGCGTTACGCGTTGTCGACCAAGCGCGCCTCGCAGGCGTCGCGGACGGCCTCAGCGCACCTGGTCGAGCAGGCGCTTGCATTCCAGGAGATCGTAGAGCGCCTCCTGAAGCAGGGCGCGATCTTCCTTGCCGACAGACGACGATTTGCCGAGAGAGATCTCCGGCACGTCGTCGCTGCCGCCGCCGAACGAGAAGAAGCGGCGGCTCGCCGGTGCCTTGGCGCGGCCGACGATCTGATCCTCCTCCGAAACGCCGGCCTTGGGCGGCGCCGGCTCCTCGTTGCTCGATGCCGCAAGCGCCTCGACGGTCGCGAGATCACCGCTGGCAATGGCGGCAACGAACTTGTTGCCGTTGGTCTTCAAGAGCTTCTGGACGCCCTTGATGGTGTAGCCGTGGTCATAGAGGAGGTGCCGGATACCCTTCAGGAGATCGACATCCTCGGGTCGGTAATACCGTCGACCGCCGCCGCGCTTCATCGGCTTGATCTGCTGGAAACGGGTTTCCCAGAAGCGCAGAACATGCTGCGGCAGATCGAGATCGTCGGCGACCTCGCTGATGGTGCGGAAAGCGTCCGGGCTCTTTTCCATGTGGCTCCCAATCCATGTCACGCGACTCACGCTCGCAAGCAGCAATGAACCGACATCATACCGATGATGGCACGAATCAGGTCCATTTCAACGGCTTATGGATGGGTTTTCAACCACATTTGTGGCTGACGCCGTGACTTCACGCGACGGGAGATACCGGCTTCTGCTTGGCCCTGCGGCTAAGATGGGCCTTCAGCACCCGTTGCTTGAGCACGTTGGACGCCTTGAAGGTCATGACGCGCCGCGGCGAGATCGGCACTTCCTCGCCGGTCTTCGGGTTTCGCCCGATGCGCTCGTTCTTGTCGCGGACCTGAAAAGTCGCGAAAGAAGACAGCTTCACGCTCTCGCCACGCACGATTGCGTTGCATATTTCGTCAATGACGGTTTCCACCAGTTCGGCAGACTCTGTTCGTGACAGACCTACCTTGCGAAAAACCGACTCAGCCAAGTCCGCCCGTGTTACTGTTTTTCCGCTCATCTTCCCCCACCAACGTCTGGTACGCCGATCAGCGTCCGAAGACTATTGCCCTTACCTTTTGCGGTCAAGCGCCTGTTGCTTAAGCAATTTCTTTACCAGCGGAGGAGCACGGAGCCCCAGGTGAAGCCACCCCCCATGGCCTCGAGCAGGACGAGGTCACCCTTCTTGATCCGCCCGTCGCTTGCCGCCGCGTTCAAGGCCAGCGGAATGGAGGCAGCAGACGTGTTGCCATGCAGATCGACCGTCACCACAACCTTGTCGAGAGGGATGCCGAGCTTCTTGGCGGAGCCGTCGATAATGCGTCGGTTAGCTTGGTGCGGCACCAGCCAGTCCAGATCTTCCGCGGTCGTTCCGGTCGCCTCGAAAGCGGCCTCGATCACGTCGGTGATCATTCCGACCGCGTGCTTGAAGACTTCGCGGCCTTCCATCTTGAGATGGCCGACCGTGCCCGTGGTCGAGGGACCACCGTCAACATAAAGCTTGTCGCGATGAGCACCGTCGGAGCGGAGCTTCGCCGTCAGCACGCCACGGTCGGCGTTCGTACCCTCTCCCTCCTCAGCCTCCAGGATGATGGCACCGGCGCCGTCGCCGAAGAGCACGCAGGTCGTCCGGTCGGTCCAGTCGAGAATGCGCGAGAACGTCTCCGAGCCGATCACCAGAACGCGCTTGGCAAGCCCGCCGCGGATATAGGCGTCGGCCGTCGTCACTGCATAGACGAAACCGGAGCAGACGGCCTGCAAGTCGAAAGCCGCACCATGGCGCATGCCAAGGCGATCCTGGATGTTGACGGCCGTTGCCGGAAAGGTGTTGTCCGGTGTCGAGGTCGCCAGGATGATGACGTCGATATCATCAGGCGTGAGCCCGGCATTGGCGAGTGCCGCGCGGGCCGCGGCTTCGCCGAGAGACGCGGTGGTCTCGCCCTCGCCGGCGATGTAGCGCTGCCGGATGCCCGTGCGCTGTACAATCCACTCATCGGACGTATCGACTTTGGATTCCAGCTCCTGGTTGGTAACAACGCGCTTCGGCAAGGCTGCGCCGAAGCCGCGAACGACGGAACGGATCATCTATTCAAACCTCATCATTCATGCCGGCGGAAAGGGCCTGGGGCGGTTCCGCACCATGGTACTTCGCCAGATCGAGCTCGATCTTCGACTTCAGGCCATTCTTCACCATGTCGTAGCCGACATCGATGGCGGCTGCGAAACCCTCGGCATCCGCACCACCATGGCTCTTGATCACGACGCCATTGAGGCCAAGGAATACCCCGCCATTGACCTTCCTGGGATCCATCTTCTCGCGCAGGCGATCGAACGCGCCCTTCGCCAGGATGTAGCCGATCTTGGCAAGCAGGGTACGCGACATTGCAGCGCGCAGATATTCGGCAATCTGGCGCGCGGTGCCTTCGGCGGCCTTCAGCGCGATGTTGCCGGAAAAACCTTCGGTCACGACCACATCGACCGTTCCGCGGCCGATGTCATCACCCTCGACGAAGCCGTAGTAGTCAAAGCCATCGATATTGGCTTCACGGATCAGGCGGCCAGCTTCCTTGACCTCCTCCTGTCCCTTGATTTCCTCGACACCAACATTGAGAAGACCAACCGTCGGCCGTTCGATCTCGAAAAGCGCCCGTGCCATGGCGCCGCCCATCAGCGCGAAATCCATGAGTTGCTGCGCATCCGCACCGATCGTCGCCCCGACGTCCAGCACGATGCTTTCGCCCTTCAGCGTCGGCCAGATGGCGGCGATCGCCGGACGCTGGATCCCTTGCATCGTGCGCAGACAGAAGACCGACATCGCCATCAGCGCGCCGGTGTTGCCGGCCGAAACGACGACGTCCGCCTCGCCGGCGTTGATCGCGTCGATCGCCTTCCACATGCTCGATTTTCCGCGGCCGCGGCGAAGCGCCTGACTCGGCTTCTCGTCCATCGCGACGGCGAGCTCGCAGTCATGGAAGGTGCTGCTGGCCTTGAGCTTCGGATATTTTTCCAGGAGGTCCGCGCATTGCGCTTCGATGCCGAACAACACGAACTTGATGTCCGGATGACGCTCGAGCGCCCTTGCGGCGCCCGGGATGACGACTTCGGGACCATAGTCGCCACCCATCACGTCAAGTGAAATTCTGACCACGCGTGTCTTATCCTTCATTTCTGCCACACAACACGTGCCGTCGTGGCGCACTCACCGGGACGCAATGACGATACATATTGTTGCTTCTGACGCTTGAGCCAAGCACGCGGCAGATCGCTTCGCGGCTCTTTTGGCCGGTTTGGGGCCAAAATACTGCTTTTCCTTTGCGTGACAACCGAATTGTAGAGGAGGCTTTCAGAGCCTCAGTCCTTTTTCCAGTCCTTCAGAACCGCAAACGGGTTCGGTTTCTTGTCGTCCGCCTCCGTGCTCTCGATGCGCGCGCCGAAAGTGGCGCCAGGCTTGCGCGGATAGGGATCGATCGCGAGTGCCACCTGCTCGCTGACGACGACGCCGGCATCGATCGTGTCGCCGGTGAAGGTGTCGGGAATGTCGGGACCATCCGGATCGAGAATCATCTCGCCGCCGTCGTTGCTCGCCTGGCGGGCGAGCCGCGATCCCTCGGGTACCAGGATCACTTCGACCGGCTCATGGATATCGGCCTCGACGGGCTCGAGTGTCACCACGCAGCTTTGCACGATGCGGGCCGTCACATCGCCCTTGATCTTGATGCCATCCTTCTTCCAGCGTGCAATCTGCAGTTCTGCGCCGAGCGACAGTACATCATTGACGCCCCAGAGTTTCGCGAGAGCAGCACGCTCGCGCTCGTTTGCGGAAAGCTTAACGCTGACAGCGTTCGCCGAGATGTGTCCCACCCTCACCGGATAGGAGAAGGCCGGCTGGCCATCGTCTTTCATGATCGGATCCTTCCTCGCCAGGGCGATCGATGCCGCCCGTTCGCGAATGCAGCCGTCGCCCGTCTTCCGGTTCGCGACGCTGTTATCTCTTTATAACCGCTATTAAGCTCCAGCAGACGGAATCTGCAACTGACCGGTCTCGACAACCTCTTCGCCAACGTCGGCGAGTTTCGCCTCCACGGTCAGCAGGTAGGCTGCAAGCGCCTCCATCGCGGGCGCGGCATCGCCCCCTTCCGGGTGGAAGTTGCGCTTCAAGGCCGCCGCCAAGGCCGCCCCATCCTTTGCCTGCAACGCGGCCGCATAGGATTCGAGGCGACCATAATACATGCCGGCCAGCCTCTTCATCTTCTTCGGAACGCCGGCATCGCCCACGCCAAGCTCGCGGATCGAATGGTCGACGTCCTCGAAGAAAGCGTCGATGATCTCCTGGGCGATTTCCTGCCCGGGCCTTGCGGAGGCGCGTGTGCGGCGGAAGTAAAGGATCAGCATCGCCGACAGCATCTCGAAACGCCCCATGACCGTGTCCGGCACATCGAGGTCGGTATAGAGATAGGGTTGGCGCGCGGCCGACGTCAGCAGCGCATACTGCCGTTCGACAATTACCGTGTTGCCGCTTTTTCTTTTGAACAGTCCAAAAATCATCACAAAGCTCGGGCTTGGCTTTCTCGAAATGCGCGCAAGCGCCCATCCCGTTGTTGCATGACAGCCGAAGCTGGTTTACCGAAGCAGGCACGAATTGCAATGGCGGATCTGCCATCGTTTCTCCAAGGGGAGCTGTCGTTGACGAAGCGGTATTTGAGAAAAAACTTTAAAACCCTCGGCCGCGTGGCCGCCGTAGCTACCATCGCCGGTCTCACCCTTTCAGCCTGCCAGTCCGCCAATGTCGGTGAAGTCCTTCATCAGGGTTACGTGGTTGACCAAGAAACGCTAAATCTCGTTCCGGTTGGCTCCAGCCGCGAACAAGTGCTGCTGTCGCTCGGCACGCCCTCCACGACCGCGACCTTCGACAACGAAGTGTTCTACTACATTTCCCAGACCCGCAAGCGTCCCGTCGCCTTCATGAAGCCTCAGTTGATCGACCAGTCGATCCTTGCCGTCTACTTCGACAAGGAAGGCACTGTCAGCCAGCTCGCCCATTATACGCTGAAGGACGGCAAGGTCTTCGATATGCTGTCGCGCACGACGCCGACCGGCGGCAAGGAAACGAGCTTCCTCGGCCAGCTCTTGAGCGGACCGGGCGCCGGACAAGCTGCCGCAAAGAGCCTGTTCAAGGACTTCGGCAGCAAGTAGTTCACCATCACAAAGCAAAAGGCCCGCGGAACCAAGTTTCGCGGGCCTTTTTCGTTTCAGTGGTTCGATCAGGCGAGGACCGCCAACAGCAGCAGCGCCACGATGTTGGTGATCTTGATCGCCGGGTTCACCGCCGGACCGGCCGTATCCTTGTAGGGGTCGCCCACCGTGTCGCCGGTGACGGATGCCTTGTGCGCATCCGATCCCTTCAGATGACGGTCGCCGTTCTTGTCGACGAAACCATCCTCGAAGCTCTTCTTGGCATTGTCCCACGCGCCGCCGCCCGAGGTCATCGAGATCGCCACGAAGAGGCCATTGACGATGACACCGAGAAGCGATGCGCCAAGCGCTGCAAAGGCCGAGGCCTTCGAGCCCGACAGAAGCAGCACGCCAAAATAGACGACGACAGGTGCAAGCACCGGCAGCAGCGAGGGGACGACCATCTCGCGGATCGCCGCCTTCGTCAGAAGGTCGACGGCGCGGCCATAGTCCGGCCGTTCCTTGCCTTCCATGATCCCGGGCTTTTCGCGGAACTGCCGACGAACCTCCTCGACGATGGACCCGGCCGCCCGGCCGACGGCCGTCATCGCGATACCGCCGAAGAGATACGGGATCAGACCGCCGAAGATCAATCCGGCAACGACGTAGGGGTTGGAGAGATCGAAGGAGATCTGCCCAACATCGGCGAAGTACGGGTACTTGTCGCCATTGGCGGCGAAGTAGCTGAGGTCGTTCGAATAGGCCGCGAACAGCACCAGCGCGCCGAGACCGGCCGAACCGATCGCGTAGCCCTTGGTGACGGCCTTGGTGGTGTTGCCGACGGCATCGAGCGCGTCCGTCGACTTACGCACTTCCGGCGGCAGATGTGACATTTCCGCGATGCCGCCGGCGTTGTCGGTTACCGGTCCGAAGGCATCAAGCGCCACGATCATGCCGGCGAGGCCGAGCATGGCGGTGACGGCAATGCCCGTGCCGAAGAGACCGGCGAGCTGATAGGTGGCAATGATGCCGCCGACGATGACGATCGCCGGCAGAGCCGTCGATTCCAGCGAAACGGCGAGGCCCTGGATCACGTTGGTGCCATGCCCGGTCACAGAGGCCTGGGCGATCGAGTTCACCGGCCGCTTGTTGGTGCCGGTATAGTATTCGGTGATGACAACGATCAGGGCCGTCACGACCAGGCCGAGGATACCGCAGAAGAACAGGTTCCAGCCGGTGACGTCCTTGCCAGCGACGGTGCCGATCGAGCCCCATCCGATCGTAAACGACGTGGCGGCGCCGAGACCGAAGATCGACAATGCGCCGGTAACGATCAGGCCCTTGTAGAGCGCACCCATGATCGAGTTGTTGGCACCGAGCTTCACGAAGAAAGTGCCGACGATCGATGTGATGATGCAGGCCGCGCAGATCGCCAGCGGGTAGACCATGACGGTCGCAAGCATCGGCGTGCCGGCAAAGAAGATCGCCGCGAGCACCATGGTTGCGACGACCGAGACGGCATAGGTCTCGAAGAGGTCGGCCGCCATGCCGGCGCAATCGCCGACATTGTCGCCGACATTGTCGGCAATCGTCGCCGGATTGCGCGGATCATCCTCGGGGATGCCGGCTTCCACCTTGCCGACGAGGTCGCCGCCGACGTCGGCACCCTTGGTGAAGATGCCTCCGCCGAGACGGGCGAAGATGGAGATCAGCGAAGCACCGAAGCCGAGCGCGACCAGCGCGTCGATGGCTTCGCGCGAGGCGGGTTCATGCCCGAGACCGGCGGTGAGGACGGCGTAGTAGACGGAGACGCCGAGAAGCGCCAGGCCCGCTACGAGAAGGCCGGTAATCGCGCCGGACTTGAAAGCGATGTCGAGGCCGGAGGCGAGGCTGACGGAAGCCGCCTGGGCAGTGCGGACGTTCGCCCGAACCGAAACATGCATGCCGATGAAGCCTGCAGCGCCCGAAAGGATCGCACCAATCAGGAAACCGAACGCGGCGGCGGCGGAAAGAAGAACCCAAGCGGCGATGAATACGACGACGCCGACGATGGCAATGGTCTTGTACTGACGCGTGAGATAGGCCTGCGCCCCTTCACGAATGTAGCCTGCGATTTCTTGCATGCGGGCGTTCCCCTGGTCGGCGGCCAGCACCGACTGTGTTGCCCAGATGGCATAAGCCACCGCGAGCAACCCGCATGCGATAACGCCCAACAAAATGGTCATTTCGCATTACCCTCCGTTACAACCCGCAGACTCACTCCCGGCCACGGGCCCCTCAAAACCGCGAATCACGCGCCACCTCCTCAAGCAGCGCCCGCCACGGCGCGGCCAGAGTGCGGTTGCAACGGGAGATCGTCAAGCCCCGGAAAACGCCAGTGACAAGGCGCTCCGGCGACTTCGAATGTCGGGGGAAAGGAATTAGGCGGCGGCGTTCCGGGGAGCGCGCTTCAACAGCAACAGAAGCACGAGGCAGACGATGGTAACCGGCCAGACGACCGCGTTCAGCATGTCCCATCCATAGGCGGACAGGACCTTGCCCGAGGCAAAGGACGACAGCGCCACCGTGGTGAACAGGATGATGTCGTGGAAGGCCTGGACCTTGTCGGCCTCCTGCGGGCGGTAGCTGCTCGCAACGATCGCAGTCGAGCCGATAAAGCCGAAGTTCCAGCCAAGGCCGAGCAGCACCAGGGCGCCCCAGAAGTTCCAGAGCTCGATGCCCATATGTGCGACCGTGGCGCAGGCCATCAACAACAACAGCCCGCAGCCGACGATACGCTCGGCTCCGAAGCGGCTGACCAGCAAGCCGGTGAAGAAGCTCGGGGCGAACATCGCCAGCACGTGCCACTGGATGCCGAGCGTCGCAAGCTCGGTCGAAAAGCCGCAACCCACGACCATCTCGACCGGCGCACCGGTCATCATGAAGGTCATCAACGCGTAGCTGGAGATGCCGCAGGCCATGCCGGTGGCGAAGCGCTGGCTGCGCACGATCGCGCCGAGAGGACGCACGGCGTGGTCGTGGTGATCTCTCACCATCGTGCTCGGTTCGGGCAGCCGCAGCGGCGCGAAGAAGAACGCCGCAAGCAGGCTGATCGGCAGCAGCACGACGAAAGCGCCGGCAAAGGCAACGGGCGCGAACAGGTCACCGGCAAAGATGACGATCTGCGGGCCGAGCACGGCAGAAACGATGCCGCCGCCAAGGATCAGCGAGATCGCCTTGGGCTTGTAGAACGACGGAGAAGCATCGGCGGCAGCAAAACGCAGCTTCTGGGTGAAGCCGTTCGATGAGCCGAGCATCGCGAGAGCGAAGGCAAAGAGCCAGAAGCTTTCACGGAAGAGCGCGATTGCGGCGAGCGCCGCACCTGCGGCGGCAATGCCGGTCCCGGTCATGAACGCAAAACGGCGGCCGATCAGGCGCGAGAGCATCGCGACCAGCACGACGCCGAGCGCCATGCCGACGTTAAAGGCGGTAAGCGGCGCGGTTGCCAGCGACTTGTCATCCACCAGCAACTGATAGCCGGCAACACCGCCGATGGAGAAGCAGATCGGTCCGACGACACCGAGAATGGCCTGGGCGGCGGTCAGATGGAAAACGTTGCGGCGCGCTTCGCGAAGGGTGGCCCCCATGTCATCCGCAGTAACCGCAACCATAACTCTTTACTTCCGGAACTCGCTACGAACCTGCTTGGCGATGCGGTCGAGAACGGCGTTGACCAGCTTGGGCTCGTCATCCTCGAAGAAGGCCTTGGCGATCTCAACATACTCGGTAACGATCACCGGAACGGGCACATCCTTGCGCTCCAGCATCTCGAAGGTGCCGGCGCGCAGGATGGCGCGTACGGTAGAGTCGAGCCGCGACAGTGCCCAGTCGTCCTGAAGCGCCGAGCCGATCAACGGGTCGAGCTTGCGCTGGTCGCGCACGACGCCGGAGACGATCGAGCGGAACCAGGAAGCGTCCGCCTTCAGATAGGTATCGCCGTCGACGTCCTGGCCGAGGCGATGGGCTTCGTACTCGGCAACCACTTCGAGCACGCCGGTACCGCCAATGTCCATCTGATAGAGCGCCTGCACGGCGGCAAGGCGCGCTGCACCGCGCTGGTTGACCTGCTTCAGCGGCTGATCCGAGGGTGTCTTCGTCACTTTTCCGTGCCCAGTTTCTTCTTCAATTCAATCATGGTGAGCGCCGCGCGCGCGGCGAAGCCACCCTTGTCACCTTCCGATCGGCGCGCGCGTGCCCAAGCCTGGTCGTCATTCTCGACCGTCAGGATACCATTGCCAATAGCGAGGCTTTCGCTCACGGCGAGATCCATGATGGCCCGCGAAGATTCGTTCGCGACGATATCGAAATGATAGGTCTCGCCGCGAATGACCATGCCGAGTGCGACGAAGCCGTCATATTCCGTACCGCCCTCGTCGGCACCGTCAAGCGCCATGGCGATCGCAGCCGGGATTTCGAGCGCGCCCGGAACCGTCACGATATCATAGGTGGCCCCGGCTGCGTCCAGCGCGTGCTTGGCGCCGTCGAGCAATGCATCGGCCATATCGTCATAGAAGCGCGCTTCCACAATCAGGATGTGGGCTGCCGTGGTCTCTGCCATGGATCACCTGTCTTTGAGAGTTCGTCGCCGGATGCGACCGACTGAGGCGGCGGTCAAACCATGCTCCGCGTCGATTGGCAAGCAAATTCCGCCGCGGACGGCCTTTTGCCGCGCCGAACGGGGCCAGAATAGTAGCCTCGAAGGACGTTGGCGGAGCGCTCAAGGCGGCAACATGGCAAACGCGCGGTCCAATGTGATCCGCATGCGCTCCGCGGCAGCTACCGTCATAGGATTGCAATACGGAGACATAACCAACGTGACGTTTATCAGATTTCAACGCTTCTCGGTTGACGATCCCGCGATCGCGCGACACGGATAGGGAAGGACCGTCGATGCTTCTTGCGAAATGCACGGCGCCAGGGAGGAAGACATGACGGAAACGCGAAAACCGATCGTCAACCCGAAGAGCCTCGACCTCGACCACTGGACGAAGGGCAGCTTTTTCGAATCCCGCGACGCCTCCTTCGGCGCGCTGCTCGGCCTGAAGGATCTCGGCATCGGCTACGGCGAGGTGCCGCCAGGCAAATCCGGCTGCCCCTTCCACAATCATCACGTCGAGGAAGAGCTGTTCATCATCCTCGAAGGTGAAGGCACCTATCGTTTCGGCAGCGAACGCCATTCGGTCGGCCCGGGCGATATCCTGGGCGCGCCGGCAGGCGGGCCGGAAACGGCGCATCACCTGATCAACACCGGCACGGTGCCGCTCAAATACCTGTCGATCTCCACCATGGCGGCAACCGAGATTTGCGAATATCCCGATTCCGGCAAGTTTCTCGCCAAGACGCGCGATCCCGACGGCGGACGGCGCTTCCGCTTCATCGGCCGCGCGGAAAGCACCGTCGACTATTGGGACGGCGAGCCCGGCGCCTGAGTTCACCACAGCATAGGATCGAACATGCATAGCGTCCCTATCATCGAGACAGATCGCCTTATCCTGCGCCCCTATCGCCGTGACGATTTCCCTTCCTACGTCGCCCTGTTCGGCGATCCCGAGGTGATCCGCTATGTCGGTGGGGTACCGTTCACGCGCGAACAATCCTGGACCCGTTTCCTGCGCCAGGTCGGCATGTGGCACTATTTCGGCTTCGGCTTCTTCGCCATTCAGGATCGGCAAACAGGGACGTTTCTTGGCGAGGCCGGGTTTCACGACGTGCACCGCGCGATCACGCCGTCACTCGAGGGAACGATGGAAACCGGATGGGCGCTGTCGCCCAAGGCGCATGGCCGGGGACTTGCGACGGAAGCCGTCAGTGCCGCACTCAAATGGGCCGATCAGCAATTTCCGACACTCCGGAAAACCTGCATCATCGACATCGGCAATCACGCCTCGATCCGTGTCGCGGAAAAGCACGGCTTCCAGGAGTTCTGGCGAACGACCTATCACGGCAATCACGTGATCATGTTCGAGCGGCAGCAGGCGCGTGCGCACGCTGGAACATGAACAATTTTTAGTTGTTTTCTCGCCCTTGGGCGCCATCAAACGGCCAGGTTCCAGACGCGGACCTGGATCAACTTAGCGACGCCGACGCAAGTTTCTTCAAACTTCGCTCATGCCGGCTTGGGGGCCGGGAACTCGGCCAGGCGCGCCGCATATCGCGCCATGGTGTCGACCTCGAAGTTCACAAAATCACCGGCCTTGCGCTCGCCCCAGGTGGTGACCTCCAGCGAATGACGGATAAGCAGCACGTCGAATTCGGCGCCATCGACCTTGTTGACCGTCAGCGACGTTCCGTCGAGCGCGACGGAGCCCTTCGGAGCCACGAATCTTGCCAGATGCTCGGGTGCCCGCAGACGAAAGCGCACCGCGTCGCCCTCCGGTTCCACCGACAGGATTTCCGCCTTGTCGTCGACATGGCCGGAGACCAGGTGGCCGCCGAGCTCGTCGCCGATCTTCAGCGACCGCTCGAGGTTGATCCGCGTGCCCTTCGTCCAGCCTGCAATCGTCGTCAGCCGCAACGCCTCTTCCCAGGCCTCGACCTCGAACCAGCGCTCGTTGCTGCCGGCTTCAGGCAGGGCGGTCACCGTCAGGCACACGCCGGAATGGGCAATCGAGGCGCCCATGTCGATGGTTTTCGGATCATAGCTCGTGGCAACACGCAGCTTGATGCCTTCCTTGAGCGGGGTGACGGCATCGACAGTGCCGATATCGGTAACAATGCCTGTGAACATCAGTTCTCTCTTTCGTATTCCTCGAACAGATCGTCGCCATACCGTGCCTCGGCGACGCACCGGAAGCCTGTCGGCACGGATCTACGGTCAAATGGGGATGCAATGCCGTTTTCGCCAATCGTCCCGGGGCCGGTGTAAAGCTGGATACGGTCGACGAGATCCGCATCGAGAAAGGCGCGCGCCGCGACGGCTCCGCCTTCGACCATCAGGGAGGAGAGGCCGCGGGAAGCGAGGGCGGCCAGCAGGTCGGCAATCGAACCGGCTTCGAGCACCTCGACGCCGGCCGCCTCCAGGGCCGCCTTGCGTGCGGCCCGTCCGTCGCCGGCATCCGTGTCGCCGGATCCATCACTGGAGACCACGATCACCGGGACATCCGGCGCCGTTCGCACCAGTTTCGAAGCAAGCGGGAGGTCGAGCCGGCGGTCGAGGACGATGCGCAGCGGCGAGCGATTTTCGAGCCCTGGCAGCCGTACGGTCAATTCGGGGTCGTCGGCCGTCGCCGTGCCGATCCCGACCAGGATCGCATCCGTCTCGGCCCTCAGCATCTGCACCTGCCCGCGGGAGATGGGACCGGTGATGCGAACCTGGCCCTCCCCTTTGCGGCCGATCATGCCGTCGGCCGAAACGGCAAGCTTGAGAGTCACATAGGGGCGGCGGCTCACCTGGCGCATGAGATAGGCTTCGAGCGCCCGCTGCCCCTCTTCCGCGAGAACGCCGATATCGACGGTGATGCCGGCGTCGCGCAGGCGCACGACGCCGCGTCCGGCGACGCGCTTGTCCGGATCGAGGATCGAGATCACCACGCGGGCAACGCCGGATGCGACGAGCGCGTCCGCGCAAGGCGGCGTCTTGCCGTGGTGCGAGCAGGGCTCCAGCGTGACATAGGCGGTCGCTCCCCTTGCCCGCTCGCCGGCTTCAGCAAGCGCCTGGGTTTCGGCATGCGGACGGCCGCTTCGCGCCGTCACGGCGCGGCCGAGGATGACGCCGTCCTTGACGATCAGGCAGGCGACGGAGGGATTGGTGGATGTCTGTCCGAGATGATGGCGGGCCAGCCTCAGCGCCGCGGCCATGAACCTCTCGTCTTCACGGTTGGTCGCTGCCATGGCTCCATCCAGCCTGTGTTCTATTCGCCGGGATCGCGCGCGATCTTGGCGCTGATCTCGGTGATGACCTTCTCGAAATCCTCGGCATGCGAGAAATCGCGGTAGACCGAAGCGTAACGCACGAAGGCAACGTCATCGAGGCTCTTGAGGGCCTCGAGCACCTGCAAACCGATTTCTTCGGAGGGAATCTCCGTCTCGCCGGAGCTTTCGAGCCGCCGCACGATGCCGGAGACCGCCCGCTCGATGCGGTCGCGGTCGACCGGGCGCTTCCTCAGCGCGATTTCGAAGGACCGCAGGAGCTTGTCCCGGTCGAAAGGCACCTTCCGACCGGTCTTCTTGATGATCATCAGCTCACGCAACTGCACCCGCTCGAAGGTCGTGAAGCGACCTCCGCAATCCGGACAAATCCGGCGACGGCGAATGGCGTTCCCGTCTTCTGCCGGACGGGAATCCTTCACCTGGCTGTCTTCAGAACCGCAGTAGGGGCAGCGCATGGGCGACCGATCACATGTAGCCGTACATCGGGAAACGGTCGGTCAGCTTGACGACCTTGTCGCGAACGCCCGCTTCAACGGCGGCATTGCCTTCGTCGGAGTTGGCGACCTTCAGGCCATCGAGGACCTCGACGATCAGTTCGCCGATTTCCTTGAACTCGGCTTCCTTGAAGCCGCGAGTCGTACCCGCCGGCGTGCCGAGACGGACGCCCGAGGTGACGAACGGCTTCTCGGGATCGAACGGGATGCCGTTCTTGTTGCAGGTGATGAAGGCGCGGCCGAGCGCGGCTTCTGCACGCTTACCGGTCGCATTCTTCTTGCGCAGGTCGACGAGCATCAGGTGGTTGTCGGTGCCGCCGGAGACGATGTCGAGGCCATTGGCCTTGAGCGTTTCGGCGAGCGTGCGGGCGTTCTTGACGATCTGGGCTGCATAGTCCTTGAACGAGGGCTGCAGAGCTTCGCCGAGCGCAACCGCCTTGGCGGCGATGACGTGCATCAGCGGGCCACCCTGGAGGCCCGGGAAGACGGCCGAGTTGATCTTCTTGGCGATGTCTTCGTCGTTGGTCAGAACCATGCCGCCGCGCGGGCCGCGCAGCGACTTGTGCGTGGTCGTGGTGGCGACGTGGCAATGCGGGAACGGCGACGGGTGCTGGCCACCGGCAACGAGACCGGCGATGTGCGCCATGTCGACCATCAGCCAGGCGCCGATTTCGTCGGCAATCTCACGGAAGCGCTTCCAGTCCCAGACACGCGAATAGGCCGTGCCGCCGGCGATGATCAGCTTCGGCTTGTGCTTGCGTGCCTTCTCGGCGACGTCGTCCATGTCGAGCAGGTGATCGTCTTCACGCACGCCGTAGGAGACGACGTTGAACCACTTGCCGGACATGTTGACCGGCGAACCGTGCGTCAGGTGACCGCCCGAGTTGAGGTCGAGGCCCATGAAGGTATCGCCTGGCTGCAGGAGCGCCAGGAAGACGGCCTGGTTCATCTGCGAACCGGAGTTCGGCTGAACGTTGGCGAAGTTGACGCCGAAGAGCTTCTTGGCGCGCTCGATCGCCAGTTCCTCGGCGATATCGACGAACTGGCAGCCGCCGTAATAGCGCTTGCCCGGATAGCCCTCGGCATATTTGTTGGTCATGATCGAGCCCTGGGCTTCGAGCACGGCGCGGGAAACGATGTTCTCCGAGGCGATCAGTTCGATCTCGTGGCGCTGACGACCCAGCTCCTTCTCGATCGCACCGAAGATATCCGGATCGCTGTCGGCCAGAGAGCGGGTGAAGAAGGCGTCATTGGTCTGTTCAGGCATCGGCGCGAGGCTCCTCTCAAGGGTGGCAGTTCTTTAGCTTCCTCGCACGGCGAGAGCAATATCTGCTGTGCGGTTTGCGTCATTTCCCCCATCTGCCGCGCCGAAATACCGCGGGGCTCCGCCCACGAAAAAGCCGCGCTCCCAGGGGAAGCGCGGCTTTTCGATCTCGTGTCGCAAATTTGCTTATTGCGGCAGCGCGTCGTCGTCGACCGAACCGGCGGACTGTTCGACGCCATAGGGCGTCTGAAGCGCCAGTTCGGTGGCGCCGTCGCGCTGATAGATATCGTCGCGGAACTGCACCACTCCGTCCTTGGCGGACCAGGCCGTGATGTAGGTGAAGAAAACGGGAACTTCCTCGGCGAGCGTGATCGGCGTGTTGACGCCGGTCTTGATGGTCGCCTCGATCTGCTGGCGCGACCAGCCAGGGGTTTCCTTGAGCAGCCAGGTCGAGAGGTCGCGCACGTTCTGGACGCGCACGCAACCGGACGATTCGAAGCGCATGAGCTTGTTGAACAGGCCCTGCTGCGGGGTGTCGTGCATGTAGACCTGATGCTCGTTGTGGAAGTTTATCTTCGTCGACGACATCGCGTTGATCTTGCCCGGGTCCTGACGGAACATCAGGTTCGGCGCCTTCTCGGCGTTCCAGTCGACGGTTTCCGGCGACACTTCGTTGCCGGCGCCGTCGAACAGGCGGATGGAGTTGCGCTCGAGATAGGTCGGATCCTTGCGCATCAGCGGCATGATATCCTTCTGGATGATCGAGCGCGGCGCGGTCCAATAGGGATTGAGGATGACCTCGTAGATCTTCGAATTGAGGATCGGCGACTGGCGATCGATCTTGCCGACGATCGCCGTATGGCGCAGCGCCACGCGGCCGTTCTCCACCGCTTCGATGTAGGCGGCCGGAATGTTGACCATCACGTAGCGGCGGCCGAGATCGCCCGACATCGACTGCAGGCGCACCAGGTTGGTCTGGAGCTGGCCGAGGCGGGTGTTGGCGTCGACGTTGATCGCCTTCAGCGTGTACTCGCCGATGACGCCATCCGGCGGCAGGCCGTGGCGCGCCTGGAAGCGCTTGACCGCGCCTTCGACGTAGGAATCGAAGGACGAGGAAACCCCGGCCGACTGCGGCAGGTCACCGGAAACCATCAGACGCTGGCGAAGCTGCTGCACCGACGGATCGGTGACGCCGAGTTCGAGCTTGACACTGGTCTGGACCGTCGGCCAGCCGCCTTGCGAAACGATGTTCTGGTAGTCGAAGATCGCCTGCTGCACGTGGGCGATCGTTTCCGGGCCGAAGACCGGCGTGTTCGAGACGACTGCCGTCGCGGTGCGCGATGCCTTCGCGTCATACTGGTCATCCCAGGAACCGCGGCGCGGCGAATTGATGATCTCGTTCAGGGCATCCTGTGCGCTTGCCGCACCGGCGACCGCCACAGCACCGAAGGTTGCCGCCGAGCGCAGAAAGGCGCGGCGCGAGAATGCATCAATTCCATTCTTTTTCGACATATTCCTACCATCCCAATGCGTTGGCACGCGCCCTATGCGCTGGCACGCATGTTGCCGGAGCCCTAACACGATCGTGGTTAACAAAGGTCAACCAACGAGCCACCCTGCCCTCACAAGTTTTCACGATACCGCGAGTGAGAACCCTCATCCGGCAGGCGAAACGCGAAATGAATCCACGCTCGAGAAACCACGTGGCCGCACCTACCGCATGTCGTCGTCGCTGTCACAGCAATATGGCCAATTCGTGTCTCGGCGAGGCTGAACGACGACGTGGCACGCCATTTGCTTTTCACCGCAAAGGACAGGCCCGCAGGCAGGCTGCAGACAGCAACATTTTGATATTCTAATATTTTCCACTTGGAAAACCGGCCAAACGCCGGATTGGCGTGCCGAAGGGGTGCGGCCTTTGGGCAACAGAGCGCGCCGCCGACAAATGGCAAAGGTCGGACACGCAGGGATTGCGCCCGACCCTTGAACTGGAGGTTTTGCCTGGATCAGAGACGGTACATGATCGAGTCGTTCCAGAAGCGATCAAGGCGCTGCAGCAGCTTGTTCATCTGGGTGAACTCGTCCGAACCGATACCGCCGACCTTCTGGATCGAGCCGATGTGGCGCTCATAAAGCTTGGCGACGGTTTCGGCGATGTCCTGGCCGTCTTCCGTCAGGCTGATGCGAACCGAGCGGCGATCGACACGGGAGCGCTGGTGGTTGATCAGGCCGAGGTCGACCAGCTTCTTGACGTTGTAGGAGACGTTCGAGCCGAGGTAGTAGCCGCGGGAGCGAAGTTCGCCGGCGGTCAGTTCCGAATTGCCGATATTGAAGAGCAACAGGGCCTGAACGGCGTTGACGTCGCTACGACCTTCGCGGTCGAACTCGTCCTTGATGACGTCGAGCAGACGGCGATGCAGGCGCTCGACGAGGTGAAGGGATTCCATGTAGAGACCACGGATGGTTTCTTCCTGAGGGTCTCGGGGCTGAGCCGCCTGCGGCTTCATCTTGGTGTTCATTTGACTGCCTCACTGTTTTGTTTGGCGGTGTCTGTTTGTCTTCCCGCCTTGAGTGAGACCCTATCGAATACGTCTAAAATTCTACTTAAACCGCAGCCTTAACAAGAGCTTGCCATTTGACGAGCCTGTCTCAGGGTGAATCAACCCTTACCTGCCTGGCCTGCCGCCAGCGCTGATAGAGGAGCGCCGCCCGGAAAAGAACGAAGGTCACGGCAACCGCCGCATGCAGCACGAGCAGCAGCGGACGGGCGCCGAAACTGGCCGGATAGAACTCGTACATGGCGATCTCGATCGCCGCGGCGACCACCCAGACGACAGGCCCCCAGGAGACGAGCAGCCAGAGGCCGAGCGCCGAAACGGGATAGACGACGGCGAGCGCCGTGGCAGCCGCACGCCATTCGGGCGACAAGAGATCGAAGCGACCGGCGCCGCCATGGGAAAAGCCGATCAGCATGGCCCAGTAGTTGAGTGCGAACCAGATGCACGAGGCAGCGACCAGACGCAGGAAGAAACCGAAGAGGATCTCGGTCAGCGATGGTTTCGGCACATGGGCAGAATCATGAAGCATGGCCGGCAAGATAGGGCGGCTCTTGCTCATCCGCCAGCGGGATCGCTGCGTGCCCTCCCCTGCCGTTGTCATTTGAAGAGAAGAAATGCCGCAGCCTATTCGCCGGACGCGCGGTTCCCAATTGCCGCCGCCCCATGATAAAGCGCTTGACTAACGACGATTTTACCGGAAAGGCGCGGCGCGATGAACGACAGGACAAATCTTGTGGACAGGATCACCGGCCACCGCCGCATGCGCCGCAACCGCAAGGCCGACTGGACGCGGCGGCTGGTGCAGGAAAACCGCCTGACCGTCGATGATCTGATCTGGCCGATCTTCATTGTGCCGGGCAGCAACATCGTCCAGCCGATCGACGCCATGCCCGGCGTCAACCGCATGAGCGTCGACAAGGCGGTGGAAGCCGTCAAGGAGGCGGCCGACCTCGGCATTCCGGCGATCGCCACCTTCCCCAACATCGACATGCGGCTGCGCGACGAGACCGGCTCCAACAGCCTGGCCGCCGACAACCTAATCAATGAGGCGACGCGCGCATTCAAGAAGGCGGTGCCCGAGATCGGCGTCATCACCGACGTCGCGCTCGATCCCTTCACCAGCCACGGCCACGACGGCATCCTGCGCAACGGCGAGATCGTCAACGATGAAACCGTCGAGATGATCTCCAGGGCGGCGGTCGCCCAGGCGGATGCCGGATCCGACATCATCGCCCCCTCCGACATGATGGATGGCCGGATCGGCGCGATCCGCCAGGCGCTTGACGCCGCCGGACATCAGAATGTCGGCATCATGTCCTATGCGACGAAGTTCGCCTCCGGCTTCTACGGCCCCTATCGCGAAGCGATCGGCACCGGGGGCCTGCTCAAGGGCGACAAGAAGACCTATTACATCGATCCGGCCAACGGCACGGAAGCCATCCGCGACGCCGCGCTCGACGTCGAGGAAGGCGCCGACATGTTGATGGTAAAGCCGGGCCTCCCCTATCTCGACATCTGCTGGCGGATGAAGGAGGCCTTCGGACTGCCGGTCTTCGCCTACCAGGTGTCCGGCGAATATTCGCAAATAAAAGCCGCCGCCGCCAACGGCTGGATCGACGGCGAGAAGGTAATGCTGGAAACGCTGCTCGCCTTCAAGCGCGCCGGCTGCGACGGCATCCTCAGCTATTTCGCCGTCGAGGTCGCTCGCATCCTCGCCAAGGGCCGCTAGGTCCAGGGTTCCTGGGCCCGAAGTTCTGCGGCGCCTCGCGTCTTTTCAGACGTGCGGGGGTCGCCGCAGCATTTTGAGTTGCCGGATATTTTGTCCGGATATCGTTTCCGACCTAAGGAATTAGGCAGGGGCCCGCGATCCTTGTTTTGCAGGCGTCACCGTCCCATATTCTGCATGCACCCAAGCGAGGCTTGAACGGATGACCATGCACAACGAAGAACTGAGGCTGCCGAGCAATGATTGGCGCGCCTATCAGGGCGTGCTCTCCCGGCGCATATTCGCGTTCCTGCTGGATTACGCCATCATCGCGCTTCTGTGGATCCCGGCGGCGATCGTCGTCTTCTTCCTGGGCATCCTCACGCTCGGCCTCGGCTTCATGCTGTACCCGGCGCTCTTTGCCATCGTCGCAATGCTTTATTTCGGCCTGACCGTCGGCGGGCGGGAGCAGGCCTCCCCCGGCATGCGGATGATGGGATTGGCGGTCGCCCGCACCGACGGACGCCCGATGGATTTCCTGACCGCCATCGTCCACCTCGTCATCTTCTGGATCGCCAACGCCCTGCTGACGCCGCTGATCCTGCTGATCGGCCTCTTTACCGATCGCAGCCGCCTGCTGCATGACCTGCTGATTGGCACCGTCATGGTCCGCCGTGACATGTACTGACCGGAAGCGCGCCCATTGTCGGCAACGCTAAAATAACTGGCTGGCGGAGGCGGAAGCTGCAAACGAGTGAGTTGACGTTTTCCATTCTTCCGCCATGCTATTGTCATGAGCAACCGCGTGAAGAGTAACCTCCGCACTCGATGAACACACAGACCGCACCGTCTCCGCAATTCTACCTCACTGCGCCGGCAGCCTGCCCCTACCTGCCGAACGAGATGGAGCGAAAAGTCTTCACCCACATGGTGGGCGAGCGCGCGCCTGAACTCAACGATCTCCTGACGCAGGGCGGCTTCCGCCGCTCGCAGAACATCGCCTACCGCCCGGCCTGTGAGACCTGTCGCGCCTGTATCTCGGTGCGCATTCTCGCCAACGAGTTCAAGCCCAGCCGCTCCATGCGCCGGGTGCTTGCCGCCAATCAGGATGTGACCTCGGCGGAGTATCCGGCCGAGCCGTCCAGCGAGCAGTACAATCTTTTCCGTCGGTACCTCGACCGCAGACACCAGAAGGGCGGCATGTCGGACATGTCGGTGCTCGACTACGCGATGATGGTCGAGGATACGCATGTGCACACGAAGATCATCGAATATCGCCTTAGGGTCGAAGGCGACGGCGTCAGCGAGAAAGCGCGCGGGCCGCTGATCGCGGCAGCGCTGACAGATCGCATGGGCGACGGGCTTTCGATGGTCTACTCCTTCTTCGATCCCGATCGAGAAGACCGCTCGCTCGGCACGTTCATGATTCTCGACCACATTCGCCGCGCCAGAGAGCGCGGATTGCCCCATGTCTATCTTGGCTATTGGGTCAAGGGATCGCGGAAGATGGGCTATAAGACAAAGTTTTTGCCGCAAGAGCACCTTATGGCCCGTGGCTGGGAACGCTACGAAGGCGGAGACGCCACAGTGGAAGCCGCACCTACGAAAACGGGTTAGAAATTGAGTTCATCTTCCGATGCCGCGATGCACCGGCGCGGCCTTGCCATCACCGGTCTCGGCGGTCTCGCGCTCTCCTTCGACATTCCGCTCATCCGCTCCGCCGGTGGCGACGTCTGGTCGCTGCTTGCGGTGCGCAGCCTGTCGACGTTCGTCGTCGCGCTCGGCGCCTGGTTCGTGATCAACCGCATGTTCGGCCGGAAGATCTCCCTCGTGCCGGGCAAGACCGGGCTTGCCGTCGGGCTGTTCTACGGCATCAATTCCTGCACCTTCCTGCTCGCCGTCTTCAACACCTCGACGGCGAATGTGGTCTTCATCCTCGCCTTCACCTCGATGTTTGCCGCCATCTTGTCCTGGATCTTCCTGAGGGAACGGCCATCGAACGCCACGTTGGTGACGATGCTGGTCATGGTGTTCGGTGTCGGATTGATCGTCCAGGACGGATTGGAAAGCGGCCATCTCTTCGGCGATGCGATGGCGGCGTCCTCTGCCTTTCTCCTGGCCAGTGCCATCACGATCAGCCGCGCGAGCAAGCGCGACATGGCGCTGGTACCGTTGGTGACGGCGATCTTCCCGGCAGCGGTCGCTCTGCTGATGCTACCCCCTCCGGGCTTCTCGATCGCCGAGCCCGGTTACATCTTCTTCAACGGCCTCGTGATGATCCCGCTCGCCTTCTTCTGCCTGGCGACGGGACCGCGTTACCTCTCCGCGCCGGAAGTGGGCATGTTCTACCTGCTCGAAACGATCCTGGCGCCGATCTGGGTCTGGCTGGTCTTTGCCGAAACCCCGACGATGCAGACCTTGCTGGGCGGCGCGATCCTGATCCTGGCGCTCATCGGCCATTCGCTCTGGCAGATGCGCAGCCGAGCGCTGAGAGCCGCAGTGATCTGCGCCGAGTAACGATATCGGATCAATGGTCGCGGCGAGGACCGGTCGGCCGCGGACGGCGCGACTTCTGGTCAGCCTCGCCACGGCGGTCGCGAATCGGCGTCCGTTCCGGCACCGGTTCCGGTGCGGCGGATGCCAGTCGGGTTTCGGGCATCTGCACGCGCATCGCCCACAACTCACGATTGGTGTTGATCCAGGTGGCCGCCTCGCTCAATGGCGCCGGATTCCCGCTTAGGGATTCGCCTTCGCGACGCCGCAAGCGCGTGACGAGACCCGCTGCCTCAAGGAGTACGATGTGCTTCTCCAGTTCTTCGCCTCGCACCGCAACGGCCGAGGCGATGTCGGTGACACGCGCCTCACCGGCAAAGAGGATCTCGAAGATCCGCCGGCGAACCGGGCTGGCGAGCGCCAGGAGAATATCGTCGAGAGTGTTGGCATTCGGCATTGGCACCATCCTGTTGGATGGCCAGTGATCCACGATACGTGCGGCACTTACAAGCGCCGCATCTCGCTCGGTTTCAACTGTATTTCCAATACCTTAACGAACAAATTCAGTGCCCCGGAACGGGACACCGGCCATGCGCTTCGTCTGCCGCACGGCCAGCAATTGCTGGTCAGCCGCTGAACTTTCCACTGCGCGGGAAGCCCTTCGGAACGACGCGGCCTGCCGACGCGCGATCGCCCTGCCACTCGATCAGCTCATCCTTCGTCTTGGTAAAGACGCGGCCGGCGCTGTCTTCCCAGACGAGCCCTTCGGCGATCGTGAAGCAGCGGATGTCGGAGATGCCGCCATCCTTGTAGCGCTGCAGCCGGACGCCCTTGCCGCGCGCCATTTCTGGGATCTGGACGAGCGGGAAGACGAGCATCTTGCGGTTCTCGCCGACGACGGCAACGTGGTCACCCTTGACCGGCACGACCAGCTTGGTTTCGTCGGGCATCGAGACGTTCATCACCTGCTTGCCCTTGCGGGTATTGGCGACGATGTCGCTTTCCGTGACGACGAATCCGTTGCCGGCAGCCGACGAGACGATGAGCTTGCGGGCCGAATCGTGGACGAAGGCGGTCAGAACGTCCTGGTCGTTCTCCATGTCGACGATGATGCGCAGCGGCTCACCGTGGCCGCGACCGCCAGGCAGCTTGTCGCCGCCGAGCGTGTAGACCTTGCCGCCCGTCGTGAAGACGAGGATCTTGTCGGTCGTCTGCGCCGGGAACGCCACCTTGAGCGCATCGCCCTCCTTGAACTGGAGCGAGGACGTATCGGAGATGTGACCCTTCAACGCCCGGATCCAGCCCTTTTCCGAGATGACGACGGTGATCGGTTCCTTCTCGATCATCGCCTGCTGGATCGCTTCGACGTCAGCCTCCGGTGCATCGGCGAAGGTGCTGCGACGCTTGCCGATCTCGGTGGCCTTGGCAAACTTCTTTTTGACCTCGCCGATCTCCCAGGCGACGGTCTGCCACTGCTTCTCCGCCGAGGCGAGCAGCGCTTCGATTTCGGCCTTCTCCTTCGAAAGCGCGTCGAATTCGGTGCGAATCTCGAACTCTTCGAGCCGGCGCAAGGCGCGCAGGCGCATGTTGAGGATCGACTCGGCCTGCAGATCGGTGAGCGAGAAGCGCTCCATCATGACCGGCTTCGGCTCGTCTTCCTCGCGGATGATGCGAATGACTTCGTCGATGTTCAGATAGGCGACGAGATAGCCGCCAAGGATTTCCAGCCGGCGGTCGATGGCCGACAGGCGATGGCGGGAGCGGCGCTGCAGCACCTCGCGACGGTGCGCCAGCCATTCCGAGAGCACCTCGTTGAGCGCCATGACCTTCGGCACGCGCCCCATGGACAGCACGTTCATGTTGAGCGAGATGCGGCTTTCGAGCTCGGTCAGCTTGAAGAGCGACTCCATCAGGATGCCGGCGTCGACCGAGCGGCTCTTCGGCACGAGAACGATGCGGACGTCTTCCGCGGATTCATCGCGGATGTCTTCGAGCAGGGGCAGCTTGCGGGCGACCAAGAGCTCGGCGATCTTTTCGATCAGCCGCGACTTCTGGACCTGATAGGGGATCTCGGTGACGACGATCTGGTAGCCGCCACGGCCGAGATCCTCCTGCACCCAGCGAGCGCGGACACGGAAACCGCCACGGCCCGTGCGATAGGACTCGGCCATGCTTTCGCGGCTTTCGACGATCACGCCGCCGGTCGGGAAATCGGGGCCTTCAATGCCACCCTTCTGCGGATTGGCCGGATCGTAAAGCAGATCCTCGACGCTCGCGTCCGGATGGCGGATGAGGTGCAGCGCCGCGTCGCACAGTTCGTGGGCGTTGTGCGGCGGGATCGAGGTGGCCATGCCGACCGCAATGCCGGTGGCGCCATTTGCCAGCAGATTCGGGAAGGCCCCGGGAAGCACGGTCGGCTCCTGGTCCTCCTCGTTGTAGGTGGGACGGAAATCCACCGCGTCCTGATCGATACCTTCCAGAAGAAGGGCAGCGACCTCGGTCATCTTGGCTTCGGTGTAACGGTAGGCGGCGGCGTTGTCGCCGTCGATGTTGCCGAAATTGCCCTGCCCGTCGACAACGGGATAGCGCTGCGAGAAATCCTGCGCCAAACGAACCAGGGCGTCATAAACCGACTGGTCGCCATGCGGGTGGAACTTACCGATCACGTCGCCGACGATACGGGCGCACTTCTTGAACGACGAATTGGGCCTGAGCCCCATTTCGCTCATCGCGTGGATTATGCGGCGATGCACGGGCTTCAATCCGTCGCGGACGTCCGGAAGCGCGCGATGCATGATGGTCGACAAGGCATAGGCAAGATAACGCTCTTCCAGCGCCGCCTTGAGGTCAACCGGCTGAATATTGTCGTCCCCGCCTGACGGGGGAGTAAGGCTTTGTCCCATGGGTCCTTGCTAACGCAACAAACCCGGAACAGCAAGGTTTTCAGGGGATGCGATTGTGGAGAACCCCCTGTCGGCCAACTGTTGGCGGTCGAAGCGATCCGCTTGCTCCGGCGCAATGTTCGTGCAACGGTCGGGCGGCTATGCGTCGGAGGCGAGCGCTTGGTAACATCCCGGAAAGCATGCCCGACCGGGAACATGTGCGGTTCGGCCAAGCGAATATAATTTCGCCCTGTTTCGTAATAGCTTCGGCTGCAGTTGATTTGGACGAATTGTGAGGGGGATTGCAAGACACGAACTGGCCGCCGAAAACTATCGGATGTTGCCGTTCGCTCCCAGTTGACGCCCTCTGCGGAAACAAACCAGATTAGCCACGCCTCATCTTCGAAACAGCTACACAATCAAAGATTTTACGAAGGAACTCGACTATGATGCACACGCGCAAGATCCGCCTGATGATGGCGAGCGCCGCGCTCCTCACGCTCGCCGGCCCGGCCTTCGCGCTCGACGGCGCTGACCTGATGAAGAAGCTCGACGCGGCGACGAACGCGAACGGAACATCCTTTACCTACGACAAGGCCGAAGTCGACGGCGACAAGGTGACGGTGTCCGGCGTGCAGCTGAAGGTCGCCAGCCAGCCGGGCGACGCGCTGAAGATCGGCGAGCTGACCTTCGAAGGTGTCGAAGAAACCGAAGGCGGCGGATACTACGCAGAAACCGTATCCTTCCCCGACGTCAATCTAAGCCAGGACGAGGGCAGCCTATCGGTCAAGGATATCCTGATTTCGGGCCTGACGATCCCCGCCAACGCGAACGGCGGCACCATCAATGATATTCTCCTCTACGAAAGCGCCAGCACCGGGCCGATCACCGTGAGTGCGAAGGGCAAGGAAGTCTTCTCGCTGGAGAGCACCGAAGCCAACCTAGCCCGCCAGGAAAACGATGCCGGCTTCGACTTCGACGCGACGGCGTCCGGCATCAAGGCGGACCTTTCGTCCGTCGAGGATGCCAAGACGAAGGACGCAATCGAAAAGCTCGGCCTGACCACGCTTGACGGCGCCCTGACGATGAAGGGCAGCTGGGAGATCGAGAGCGGCAATGTCGCCCTGGAAGAATACGCCTTCGACTTCAAGAATGTCGGCCGGCTGAACTTCGCCTTTGACTTTTCGGGCTATACGCTCGCCTTCGTCAAGTCGATGCAGGAGGCGATGAAGGCAGCCGAGGCCAACCCGAACAAGGAAGAGGCCAACCAGGCCATGGGCCTCGCCATGATGGGCCTGATGCAGCAGCTGACATTCAACAGCGCCGAAATCCGCTTCGATGATGCCTCGATCACCAAGAAGGCACTCGACTATGCCGGCTCGCAGCAAGGCGTTTCCGGCGAGCAGATGGCTCAGTCGCTGAAGGGCCTGGTACCGATCATGATGGCGCAGCTCAACGTGCCGGAACTGCAGAACCAGGTATCCGCCGCCGTGAACGCCTATCTCGATGGCCCGAAGAGCCTGACGATCAGCGCGGCACCGGAAAAGCCGGTTCCGTTCCCGATGATCATGGGCGCCGCCATGGGCGCACCGAACACCATTCCGTCGGTGCTCGGCGTCAAGGTGACCGCGAACGACTGATCCTCGCAACAGTTCCCGGCCTCAGCCGCGCTCGGAACAAGCGACGTTACGACAAGCGTTGCGCGCCCGTACGGGCGCGCGCACTTCACTGGCACCACGGCTACCGCATATTTCCTTCAATCGCAGCCGGTTGAAGGACAAATACAATGTTGCAATTCAAAGATCGCCGCAGCCTCCGATTTGCCACACGGTCCGCGAAGCCTCCAATCCACCTTCATTGAAGCAGATTTGTATTTTGCACGCATCGGCCCTCCACAGGTCAAGGGCCGCTTTTACTTGCAGACATGCTTTCGGCTGGCACGGTACTCTTGGCGGAGCGCGCATCGGTTGCAGCGATCGTCACTTTCTCAGCATGCTATTCATGGCATCAAGAAAATTTCGCGGCCGGGCGATGGCGTTTTTCATCAAAATCGGGCATGCCATACTCACGCTACTGAAAATCCGACTTCTGACGAACTTGAGTACATCTAAGGCGTAGCAGGAGCGTCCCAGACTTAATTTACGATATACAAGTATACGCCTGAATATCATCTTCACATTTCGGCAGATCGGACGTAAATGCTCGCCTGGCTCCAGCAGTCTGTAAATTTTAGAGAAGAATTGGCAGAGGGGAAATTCGCCCCCGTGCGCGCCGATTACTATTCGGGTCCACCAGGTAAGCCGCTGCGGCTCCTGCTCCAGGCGCGGACGGATTTCCTGTCGATCTGGCGTGCCGGCGATTATACCGAAACCGTCTCGCAGATCCGGATTCTCGGCCGGCAGATCATCGTCGTCAACTCACCCGACTTGATCCGGCAGGTGGTCGTCAAGCGGCACGAGAACTTCGAGCGCAAGAGCCCGCAGATGCGCCGGGCACTCGAATTCCTGCTCGGGGACGGGTTGTTCATTTCCGACGGCGACACGTGGAAGCAACGACGGCCGTTGGTAGCGGACATCGTCCACGCCAAAAGGGTCCCGTCCTTCGGCCCCGTCATGGAGAAGACGACCAGCGAACTGGTCGAGCGCTGGAACCGGATGCCCGATGGGGCCGAGGTCAACGCGCTCCACGAAATGGCGGGCCTGACCGCCGAGATCATCGCGCGCAGCGTCTTCGGCAACCAACTCGGCGACGACAGTGCGACCGCCGTGACCGAGGGCTTCACCAGTTACCAGTCGCTGGTCGATTCCATCAACATCGGCTATTTCCTCGGCTTCGACGACGGGCTCCCCGTCCTGCGCACCCCGAGCCTGCGCCGCTCGGTCAAGCGCATCCACGGGACCATCGACAAGGTGGTGGAGGATCATCTTGCCGGGCGCGGTGACCACAACTCCATGGTCGAACTGCTCATCCGGCGGCAGCAGCGAAATCCGGAGCTGAAGCTCGACCTCGTCGCCTTGCGCAACGAGGCCGCGACCATCTTCATGGCCGGTCATGAGACGACAGCAGCCACGCTGACCTGGACCTTGTATCTGCTTTCCAAGGCGGGCTGGATCGAGAAGGCCGTCCACGACGAGATTGCCAGGATCTGCGGCGACCGAATGCCAACGATCGACGACGTGCCGCAGTTCGAATGGTGCCGGGCCGTCATCGAGGAAACGCTTCGCCTCTACCCGCCGGTTCCGATCCTGGCGCGACAGACGCGCGAGGCGGACATGATCGGCGACGTCGCTGCCGAACCGGGCTCGCTGGTCCTGATCGTGCCATGGCTCCTCCACCGCACCGCGAGCCTCTTCGAAGACCCGCACCATTTCCATCCGGAGCGGTTCACCGAGGGCCGTCGTCCGACGCCCTACAGCTTCATTCCCTTCGCAAGCGGCCCGCGCGTCTGCCCCGGCCTGCATTTCGGTCTGACGGAAGCGATCCTGTGCCTGGCGATCATCGCTCAGCAGTTCCGGGTCAGGGTCCGAGAGCACCATGCGGTCGAACCGATCTGCCGCTTGACATTGCGGCCGAAGGGTGGCCTTCCCGTGACCCTTCACAAACGGGAGAGCACGTCGCATGGCGCCGGATGAATCGCCCCTGCGCGAGCCGATTGCCAGGCGCAGAGCCTGGAGCTTCACCGAAGAAGACGCGCCCCGGCTTGCCGACGCACTGGCGGGCGGCGATCGCTGGCGGGCTTTTTGGCGCTATTGGGTCACCGACAACCTATGGAACCTGATCGACCTACTTGCTCATTTCGGCATGAAACTGCTGCCGATGGATGCTTGCTCGCGCTTGGGTGCGACACTCGGGCTGTTCGCCGTTCCGCGCTTTCATAAGGTTGCTTCGCGACGTGCCCGGGAGACGATACGGCATCTGCGTCCCGACCTGAACGCCGAGGAACAGGAGGCGCTGTTTCTCGAAAACTGTCGGGCTCAGGGCCGCCTGATGACCGAATTCTCCGTCCTCAACAGGTTGCAACGGCACCGCAACAGGCTCCGGTCCGACGGCCTCGCCCCCATCCGCAAGGCAGCGGACGAGGGCCCGGTCATCGTTGTTGGACTCCATCTCGGCAATTGGGAAGTGGGACCGATCGCGCTGCGGCATTTCGACCTTCAGGCTCATGCCTTCTACGTTCCCCCGAAAAGCCGGGCCAAGGCGTGGATCGCCGAACGAGTCCGCAGCAGGGCCGGCTTGCGGTTTCTCCCGCCGGGCGCTGAAGGGATTCGGCCGGCGCTCAAGGTCCTGAAAAGCGGCGGTGTTGTCAGCATGTTCTGCGACGAAGGTTTTGGCGGCATGATCCGCGGACCATTCTTCGACCGCAAACCGCATCAGGAAGGCAATCTCGCGCTTGCCGTTCGCCTGGCACGCATGACAGGTGCCACGATCTGCCCCTGGTACGGCCTGCGTACCGATGGTTTCCGCTTCGAATGCCAGGCGCTGGAGCCCATCCGGCTTCCAGCCTCAGATCCTGCAAATGCGCGCCTCCTGGACGATATGCTGCTTCTGAACGACGCGATCGAGCCCATCGTTCGAGCGCATCTCGACCAATGGTATTTCCTGGACAACGCGCTTCGGCCGGAATGACGGCACCGCGGTTTTTTGTCCGCTCGGCTTCCATGATATGATCAGCGCTTGATGCCTTCGGACCCCGGCCTATTTACTTTGGGCGGGGATCCGAGGTCCCCGCATTCCTGACCGATAAAACGGAAGGAGGAGCCCATGGGACTGAAGCAGGCGGATATTACCGCTATCCTTGGCCCGGTCGACGAGACGCTGATGGCCGAGTTGCTGGCGACCGGCGCGACGGCGGGCGAACTTGCAGAGGCCATCGCCTGGGTCAACAACGACGAGGCGCTGATTGGCGAAGGCCGCCACCTGCCCGCTGGCCGGGTTGCGGCATTGATCGATATTCTGACGCCGGACAATGACGAGGAACGGGACTTCGCGACGTAGCCGAACAGGCAGCGAGGCGCGCTGAAGCTTTTCGATTGCATGCAGGGTTGCCCCGGCGCGACGCGCGGCGGGAGCATGAGGGTACGTGTTTGGTGTTGAGGGAGGTCAACAATGGCAGCCAAGGAAGTCAAGTTCAGCAGCGATGCCCGCGACCGTATGCTGCGTGGTGTCGATATCCTCGCCGATGCCGTGAAGGTGACGCTCGGCCCGAAGGGGCGGAATGTGGTGATCGACAAGGCTTTTGGCGCGCCGCGCGTCACCAAGGACGGCGTCTCGGTTGCCAAGGAGATCGAACTCGAAGACAAATTCGAGAATATGGGCGCGCAGATGCTGCGTGAAGTTGCGTCGCGCACCAGCGACGTCGCCGGTGACGGAACGACGACGGCCACCGTGCTTGCTCAAGCCATTGTCCGGGAGGGCGTCAAGGCGATCGCATCGGGCATGAACCCGATGGACCTCAAGCGCGGTATCGATCTCGCCGTCGACGCGATCGTCGCGCAACTGAAGACCCATGCCCGAAAGATCTCCAACAACGAGGAGATCGCCCAGGTCGGCACGATCTCGGCGAACGGCGACAAGGAAATCGGCAACTACCTGGCAAAGGCGATGGAGCGCGTCGGCAATGAGGGCGTGATCACCGTCGAGGAAGCCAAAACCGCCGAGATCGAACTTGAGATCGTCGAGGGTATGCAGTTCGACCGCGGCTACCTTTCCCCCTACTTCATTACCGACCAGGAGAAGATGCGCGTCGAATTCGAAGACCCGTATATTCTCATCCACGAAAAGAAGCTCTCCAATCTGCAGGCCATGATCCCGATCCTCGAATCCGTGATCCAGGCGAGCCATCCCTTGCTGATCATCGCCGAGGACGTGGAGGGCGAAGCGCTTGCCACGCTCGTCGTCAACAAGCTGCGCGGTGGTCTCAAGATCGCGGCCGTCAAAGCCCCCGGCTTCGGAGATCGGCGCAAGGCGATTCTCGAGGACATCGCCATCCTGACGGGCGGTACGGTCATTTCCGAGGATCTCGGCATCAAGCTTGAAAACGTGACGCTCGACACGCTCGGGCGCGCCAAGCGGGTCATGGTCGAAAAGGAAAACACCACGATCGTCGATGGCGCCGGAACGAAGGCTGATATCGGCGGACGTGTCAGCCAGATCAAGGCACAGATCGAGGAAACGACGTCCGACTACGATCGGGAAAAGCTGCAGGAACGGCTCGCCAAACTCGCCGGCGGCGTTGCGGTGATCCGGGTTGGCGGCTCGACCGAAGTGGAAGTGAAGGAGAAGAAGGACCGCGTCGACGACGCCCTGCATGCGACGCGAGCCGCGGTAGAGGAAGGCATTCTGCCCGGCGGCGGCGTCGCGCTGCTCAGGGTCGTGCATGCGCTCGACGGGCTCAAGGCCGGCAATGACGATCAGCGCGTCGGCGTCGAGATCGTTCGGCGGGCAGTCGAGATGCCCGTGCGTCAGATTGCCGAAAATGCCGGTGCAGAAGGCTCCCTGATCGTCGGAAAGCTCCGGGAGAAAAATGACTTCGCCCACGGCTGGAATGCCCAGACCGGCGAATATGGCGACCTCTTCCGCATGGGCGTCATCGATCCCGTCAAGGTGGTGCGTGCGGCGCTGCAGGATGCGGCTTCCATCGCCGGCCTCCTGGTGACGACCGAGGCCATGGTCGCGGAAAAACCGAAGAAGAATGGACCCGCGCCGCCGCCCGGTCCCGGCATGGACTACTGAGGGTCGCTCGGGTCTTTCAGAGGGAAGCAGACAGGTGACGTGCGACCTCGGCGATTGCCAGTTCGGCGATCGGCAAGAGTTCCGCTTCGCTGGCGCCGTCCTGCGCCTGCACCGTCATGCCCTGAAGAATCGCGCCGACGAAGCGCGCTAATCCCGCGACATCCGTATCGCCGCGCAACTCCCCATCGACAACGCCCTGCCGGAAGCGATGCTCCAGCAGCGCCAGGGTCTCGCTTCGCAGCGCCCTGACATGCCTCGCGATCGCCTGGTTCTCAACGGCGCAGGTCAATACCGCGGTTGAGATCATGCAGCCCTTCGGTCTGCCTGGACGCGTGAACTCATGGGCGGAGGCACGCAGCATCTTGCCGATCACCTCGACCACATGCCCTTCGCTGGCGAGATTTCGGCCCGCGGCAGCCCCCTCCTCTTTCCGGTACTGGTCGAGCGCTTCCCGATAGAGGTCGGCCTTCGAAGTGAAGGCCGCATAGAGACTCTGCGGCGTAATCCCCATGGCGGCGGTCAGATCGGCAATCGACGCCCCTTCATAGCCGAGCCGCCAGAAGGTTTCCCCGGCTGCCGCCAGAGCCACCTCACGATCGAAGGCGCGTGGTCGCCCGCGACGGCGCGAGGATGATACCAAAGCCTCACTATTTTTCACAATGATCACTCTAGAATTATCTCAAGTCCTGACGTATTCAGGAATGGTCATTGTGATTATAGAAGGATTTGTCCAATGAGTCTCCACCTGAAAGGCGCGGCGCTGCTCGCTATACTGGTCGCCTCCCCCGCCGTGGCCGACGATCAGAACGCTGCACTCGGCGCACGGCTCGACCCGGTGATCGATCATGCCATCGCCGACAAGCGTATCGTCGGCACGGTGGTCCTCGTCGCCCGCGATGGGGAACTTGTCTATGCGCGTGCGGCCGGACTCGCCGACCGGGAGGCCGGTCGCGCAATGAAGGAGGACGACATCTTCCGCTTTGCGTCGGTCACGAAACCGTTCGTGACCGCGGCGGCCATGCGCCTTGTCGAACAGGGGCGTATCACGCTTGACGACCCCGTCAGCAAGTGGCTCCCGGACTTCAAGCCGACCTTTGACGGCAAGCCGGCGACGATCCTCGTCCGCCACCTTCTCAACCATACGGCAGGGCTCGAATATGGCTTCTTCCAGCCGCCGGGAGGCGCCTATGCCAAGGCCGGCATTTCCGACGGGCTCGACCTTACGGATATCACGCTCGACGAGAACCTGAAGCGCATCGCGAGCGTTCCGCTCGTATCGGAACCGGGCAAGACCTGGCGCTATTCGGTGGCGATCGACGTCCTCGGCGGCGTTATAGAGAAGGCGAGCGGCAAGACGCTCGACAAGGCGGTTGACGAGCTTGTCGTCTCGCCCTTGTCCCTCGCCGACGCCGGCTTCTCGACAGAACCGTCGGAGAGATTGACCGCTACCTATTTCGATGCCTCGCCCGAACCGAAGCGCATGGAAGGCAGCGTCGCGGTACAGATCGGGGAAGGCAAGCTGACGTTCTCGCCGGAGCGTATCCTCGATGCCAAACAGTTCCCCTCCGGCGGCGCCGGTATGTCGGGTACGGCAAAGGATGTGCTGACCTTCCTCGAAACCATCCGCAAGGGCGGAGACCCGATCCTGTCGGCAGAGACGGTGAAGACGATGATGCAGGACCAGACTGGTCCCCAGGCGGAGACGCAGGGCTCCGGCTGGGGATTCGGCTATGGCTGGGCCGTGCTCATCGACGCCGCAACCGCCGGTACGCCGCAATCGAAGGGCACCATCCAGTGGGGCGGCGCCTACGGCCACAACTGGTTCGTCGATCCGGTCGAGAAGATCACCGTTGTCGCCATGACGAACACGGCCTTCGAGGGCATGTGGGGCCAGTTCACGCGCGATGTTCGCGACGCGGTCTACGGCAAGCGCTGAAGCGAAATCAAAGCAGACAACGAAAAAGCCCGGCGAGACGGTCGCCGGGCTTTCTTTATTTCGTTAGTCTATTGGACCTTAGTCCTTCTTCTGCGGGATCGGACGGATCGCCAATTCGCGCAGCTGTGCCGGAGTTGCGGCCGACGGCGCGCCCATCAAAAGATCGACGGCCTGCTGGTTCATCGGGAACAGCGAGATCTCGCGCAGGTTCTTGGCGCCGACCAAGAGCATGACGATGCGGTCGATGCCGAAGGCCATGCCGCCATGCGGCGGTGCGCCGTATTGGAAGGCGCGGTAGAGGCCGCCGAACTGCTCTTCGACTTCCTGCTGCGACTTGCCGGTCAGTTCGAACGCCTTGACCATGACTTCCGGAAGCTGGTTACGAATCGAGCCCGAGGCGATTTCGAAGCCGTTGCAGACCATGTCGTACTGGTAGGCCTTGATCGACAGCGGGTCTTCGCCGTTGAGCGCTTCCAGCCCGCCCTGCGGCATCGAGAAGGGGTTGTGGGCGAAATCGATCTTCTTCTCGTCTTCCAGCCATTCGTAGAACGGGAAGTCGACGATCCAGCAGAATTCGTAGCGGTCACGATCGACGAGGTTGAGTTCCTCGCCGGCGCGGGTGCGGGCTTCGCCGGCAAACTTGTAGAACTTCGAGGGATCGCCGGCGACGAAGAAGCAGGCGTCGCCGTCGTCGAGGCCGAGCTGGGTGCGGATCGCATCCGTGCGCTCTTCGCCGATGTTCTTGGCGAGCGGACCGGCGCCTTCGAGCTTTTCGCCTTCCTTGCGCCAGAAGATGTAGCCGAGGCCCGGCTGGCCCTGGCTCTGGGCCCAGGCGTTCATGCGGTCGCAGAAGGCTCGCGAGCCACCGGTCTTGGCCGGAATCGCCCAGACTTCGACCTTCGGGTTCGACGCGATCATGTTCGCGAAGACCTTGAAGCCGGAGCCGGCGAAGTGCTCGGTGACTGCCTGCATCTCGATCGGGTTGCGCAGGTCCGGCTTGTCGGAACCATATTTGCGGATCGCCGTGTCATAGGGGATGCGCGGGAACTTCTCGGTCACCGGCTTGCCTTCGGCGAACTCGACGAAGATCTCGCGGATCACCGGCTCCATGGTCGACCAGACGTCTTCCTGCTCGACGAAGCTCATTTCCAGGTCGAGCTGGTAGAACTCGCCGGGCAGGCGGTCGGCGCGCGGGTCTTCATCGCGGAAGCACGGTGCGATCTGGAAGTAACGGTCGAAGCCGGCAACCATCAAGAGCTGCTTGTACTGCTGCGGCGCCTGCGGCAGGGCGTAGAAGTTGCCCGGGTGGATACGCGACGGCACCAGGAAGTCGCGCGCGCCTTCCGGCGACGATGCGGTCAGGATCGGGGTCGTGTATTCTGTGAAGCCGACGTCGCCCATGTGGCGGCGCATCGACGAAATGATCTGCGTGCGCTTGACGATGTTCTTGTGCAGCGTATCGCGGCGCAGATCGAGGAAGCGATACTTCAGGCGCACGTCTTCCGGGTATTCAGGCTCGCCGAACACCGGCAGAGGCAGTTCCTTGGCAGCCGAGAGAACCTCGATCTCCTTGGCATAGAGCTCGATCTCGCCGGTCGGCATGCCCTTGTTGACGGTATCGTCGGTGCGCGCCTTGACGACGCCATCGATACGGATCACCCATTCGCCGCGCACCGTCTCTGCGATCTTGAACGCCGGGCTATCCGGATCGGCGACGACCTGGGTCATGCCGTAATGGTCGCGCAGGTCGATGAAGAGCACGCCGCCATGGTCGCGGACGCGGTGGACCCAGCCGGAGAGGCGAACGGTGGAGCCGACGTCCGATTTGCGGAGGGCGGCACAGGTGTGGCTGCGGTAACGATGCATCGTCTTATCCCGGAATTGCAAAGAGCCGCGCAGGCTCGTGGGACACGGCGCGCGGCAACATGGTCAAAATCGGGCGGAAAAGCGCATGATGCGCAGCCTTTGTCAAGCCGCGCGACCGCTGCCGCCCCCGATGGAGGCGCGTTGTAGACGAAGGAAACGGCCAGTCCAAGGCCGTGCTCGAACAAGAGCCTGCCGAATTGCCGCGAAAAGAATGGCAATCGTCACAATTCGGGGCTGTCCGGCAGCAGAATGCGGGGCTACACATTTGAGGCCCGCAAGCCCCCTCGAGTCGCGGCCGATTTCCGGATGTCGCCTGCCCCATGTCTCAGATTCGCCCGCTCATCCCCCTTCTCGTTACCGCAGGCATCCTCATCGGCGGCAATGGCCTGCAGGGCACCTTCATCTCGCTTCGTGCATTGGAAGAGGGATTTTCGACATCCCTGATCGGTGTGATCGGCGCCGGTTACAATATCGGCTTCGCGCTCGGCTGCGTCTATGTCACGCGCATCCTGCGCGCCATCGGCCACATCCGCACCTTCTCGGCAATGGCTGCGATCGCATCGGCCGCGGCGATCTCCATGGTGCTCGTGATCAATCCGCTGATGTGGTTCCTGATGCGACTGCTTGCCGGCATCTGTTTTGCCTGCCTGTTCGCGACTGTCGAAAGCTGGCTGAACGCCAGCGTCACCAATGCCAACCGGGCGCGCACGCTTTCGGTCTACCGCCTCGTCGATCTCGGATCGGTGACCGCCGCGCAATATGTCATCCCCGGAATCGGCATCGAAGGCTTCGAACTCTTCGCCATCATCTCCATGGCTCTGACGCTGTCGCTGGTCCCGATCTCCTTCGCCGACCGGTCGAGCCCCGTGGCCCCGGAAGCCATCCGATTCGATGTGAAAGCGCTCTGGAACATCTCGCCGCTCGCGACCATCGGCTGCATCGTCGTCGGCCTGACCAACGCCGCCTTTCGCTCGCTCGGCCCGATCTATGGCCAGGGCATCGGCCTCTCCGTGACGGCCATCGCCACCTTCATGAGCGCCGGCATCATTGGCGGCGTCGTGCTGCAATATCCGCTCGGCCACTATTCCGACCGGCTCGACCGCCGGCTGATCATCCTGATCGCCACCTTCGGCTCACTGCTGGCCGGCCTGTTCCTGGCTTTCGGCGCTGGCAACGACGAGTGGCTGAACTTTGCCGGCATCTTCCTCTTCGGCGCCTTTGCGATGCCGCTCTATTCGCTCTGCTCGGCCCATGCCAACGACCATGCCGCGGAGGGCCAACATGCACTGGTTTCGGCAGGCATGCTGTTCTTCTGGTCGCTCGGCGCGATCATTGGGCCGCTCTTTGCGTCGTTTCTGCTCGACATCTTCGGGCCTCAGGCGCTCTTCATCTATACGGCCGCCGTCCTCTTCCTGTTCATGCTCTACACCTTGCAGCGCATGACGGCGCGCGGGCCGGTGCCTGCAGAAGCGCGTGCCATGCCCTTCCGCAACCTCCTGCGCACTTCGGCTTTCTTCAACAAGCTCGCCGCTGGCAACAATCACAGGCGCAAGGACGGCTGACCCTGCGGCAAGATGCGCGCAGTCCGGATAATTGCTGAATGCTGCGATCAGGTTTAGAACCGGCGCCAGAGCGGGATGAGGAAAAGTGTTTGCGGTTTTCCGCCCGTATCCCGTTCTAACGTGATCTAACCAGTTGCCGAGATTGCCTGAATGCCCGCCATCAGTCGCCGCACCTTCCTTCAAGGTTCCGCCGCCCTCGGAGGCGCCTTTGCGCTCGGGGCCGGCATGGCGGCACGCGCCGGCACCGCACCCGATCCGCAGATCCTGACGGCGCAGTTTACCAAGGCGCAGATCGCCAGCGACGGCATCACGCCGAGAGTGATGACCTATGGGTTGGGAGAGGCCGAGAGCGGCGACATGCCCCCGGTCCTGCGCATGCGCAAGGGCGCGCCCTACGCCGCACGCCTCCTCAACCGGCTGGACGAGCCGACGACGGTGCACTGGCACGGGCTTCGCATCGCCAACGCCATGGACGGCGTGCCCGAGTTGACGCAGCCCTATGTCTATCCGGGCGATCGCTTCGACTATCTCATCACGCCGCCGGATGCCGGCACCTTCTGGTACCACCCGCACTGCAATACCCTGACGCAGATGGGCGCCGGCCTGACCGGCGTCATCGTCGTCGAGAATCCGGAGGACCCGGTGTTCGACGCCGAGATCGTGCTCAATCTGCGCGACTGGCGGCTTGGCGCAGGTGGCGCCTTCATCGATCCGTTCAAGCCGCGCGACGCCGCGCGTGGCGGCACCTACGGCACGGTGCGCACTGCCAATTGGCAGCGGGAGCCGACCTATGATGCGCCGGCCGGCGGGCTGGTGCGCGTGCGCATCGCCGCCACCGACGTCACGCGCATCTATACGATCGGCATCGATGGCGCCGAGGCGATGGTGATCGCGCTCGACGGCAATCCGGTCGACAAGCCTTTCACGCTCGATCGCTACGACTTCGGCCCCGGCCAGCGCGTCGATCTTGTCCTGCGCATGCCCGATGGAGAAGGCCAGACGGCCGTGCTCGGCAATTTCCGCGGATCGCACCCTTGGACCATCGCGCGTTTCCGTGCGGCCGGCTCTTCGCTGAAACGCGACCTCCGCGATGTCGCCCCCCTGCCCGCCAATCCGATCTCCGAGGCGGACCTTTCCACTGCTACCCACGTGCCGATCGAACTGACGGCAACGGCCGAACATAAGGCTGCGCCTTCGATCTGCGGCTCGCTCGGCTATACGTTCTGGGCAATCAACAAGGTGCCGTGGCCAGGCGATACGCCGGATCCGATCGCGCCGATCGAGGAGATGAAGCTCGGCAAGAGCTATGTCCTGCAGGTCGCCAACCGGACGCCGCACGCGCATCCGATCCATCTGCACGGCCTAAGCTTCCGTATCCTCAATTCCAACAAGCGGACATTCCTGCCGCCGCCGACCGATACGATCCTGCTTTTGCCCGACGAACAGGCGGAAGTGGCGCTGGTGGCCGACAATCCGGGCGACTGGGTCGTCCATTGCCATATCATCGAGCACCAGAAGACCGGCATGACGGGTTATTTCAAGATCGTCTGAGATTTCGATTGTGACAGATGGCGCGACGGGCTACACGAAAATGTCAGCCGCATTTTTGCCATAGTGATTTAAATCTGATGATTGAAACAACCGCAGACCTTGAGGCGGCGTGCCAACAGCTGGCCCGCTCAAATTATATTACGATCGATACTGAATTCCTGCGCGAGACGACCTTCTGGCCGGAGCTCTGCCTGATCCAGATGGCGAGTCCGGATCTCGCCGTCATCGTCGATCCGATGGCCAAAGGCATCGATCTTTCGCCCTTCTTCGCGCTGATGGCCAATCCCGAGGTCATCAAGGTATTCCACGCCGCGCGCCAGGACATCGAGATCATTTTCCATCTCGGCAACCTCATTCCGCATCCGATCTTCGATACGCAGGTCGCGGCCATGGTTTGCGGGTTCGGCGACAGCGTCTCCTATGACCAACTCGTCAATCGCGTCACCGGCACCCAGATCGACAAGTCTTCGCGCTTTACCGACTGGAGCCGCCGGCCGCTGACGGACAAGCAGCTCGACTATGCGCTCGCCGACGTCACGCATCTGCGCGACATTTACAAATACCTGGCCGCCGAACTGGAGCGCGAGGGGCGCTCGCTGTGGCTGACCGAGGAGATGGCGATCCTCGAGGCGCGTGACACCTACGACCTGCATCCGGACGACGCCTGGCAGCGTCTGAAGATGCGCGTCAAGAAACCGATCGAACTCGCCACCCTCAAGACCGTCGCCGCCTGGCGCGAACGCGAGGCACGCACCCGCAACGTGCCGCGCGGCCGCATCCTGAAGGACGACGCCATCTACGAGATCGCCCAGCAGCAGCCGAAGGACGCGGAAGCGCTGGCACGGCTCAGAACCATCCCCAAGGGGTGGGAACGCTCCAGCGCCGGAACTGCGGTCATCGAAGCGGTCAACGAGGCGCTTGCGATCCCCAAGGCCGATCTGCCGAAACTGCCGCGTCAAAGCCATGCGCCAGAAGGTGCCGCTGCCGCAGGCGAAATGCTGAAAGTGCTTTTGAAGCTGATCGCCGAAAAGCAGGGCGTGGCCGCGAAGATCATCGCCAACAGCGACGATCTCGACAAGATCGCTGCCGAAGGCGAGAAGGCCGATGTCGGCGCGCTCAAGGGCTGGCGGCGCGAGCTCTTCGGGGAAACCGCGCTGAAGCTCATCAATGGCGAAGTGGCTCTTCGTTTCGTCGACAAGAAGATCGAGACGGTGGAGCTCGGCGGCTGAGCCTACAAGGGCGGAGCCAAGTTTCCGCCCGAATCCGGCTCTAGCTGAAAGCCCGGCGGAACAGAATCACCATCGTCTCAAACGAGGTAACAGGGCGTGGAGCCGACGCAGTTAAACCGTGCCGGCTGAGACCTATGCCGCTTCTTCCGATACCGGGGCTTTCCGCATGCGTTGGCGCTTCTCCACTTTCGAAGGACTGCTCCTGCTCCTGGTGGTTGCGGCCGCCGGGGCAGTCTACGCCTGGATTGCCTATGGCACAGGCGCGCTGATCGGCGCGACCTATGCGCTGTTCATGTGCATTCCGATCATTGCGTTCGAGCGGCGCATCATTTTCAGACGCCTCAACCGACGGATTCACGCCTTCTCGACCCCGATGTTTTTCGTCGCCTCGCTTGCGATCTACTTCGTGCTTCTTGACGTCGGTTACGCGGCCGCCGGTCTGATCATGCAGACAAGCGGCGCTTTCGGCGATGTCTACTGGATGGAGGCGATGATGCCCTCCAAGACGGTGCTGCTCTATGCGCTGACGATCTCGGGCTCGCTCGTCTTCATCCTCAGGGTCCGCGAACTTCTTGGCCGCGACGTGTTCCTGAGCCTCCTGACGGGGCGTTACCGCAGACCGATCCAGGAGGAGCGCGTCTTCCTGTTCATCGACCTCGCCGGCTCGACCTCCTATGCCGAACGCAACGGCGACCTCAGGATGCAGGAATATCTCGGCAAATTGTTCGCGACGATTGCCGACCCCGTGCTGCGCTATCGCGGGTCGATCGACGACTATGTCGGCGACGCTGCCGTGATCACCTGGCCCTTCGACCGGGCCACCAACAATGCAGCCTGCATCCATTGCGTCTTCGACATTCTGGAAATCATCGATGCGGATGCGCACCGTTGGCAGAAGGAGTTCGGCGAAGTCCCGCGCCTGCGCGCGGCGCTTCATGGTGGCACCATCGTCGCGGCCGAAATCGGCCTCGATCGGCATAAGATCACCTATTTCGGCGACACCGTGAACACCACTGCCCGGCTGGAAGGCTTCTGCAAGACCCTCGGCCACCAGGTGCTGATCTCCACCGATCTCGCCCGCAAGATGCGTCTTCCGCACTATGTCCGCGTCGAGGATCTCGGCGAGCACGCCGTCAAGGGACGCGGGCAGAAGCTCGGCGTGCTGGCGCTGCGTGTCGGAGGCTCGACGCCTGCCCTCACCCCCAGTGCGGCGGAATAGTCATCGTCGGGCGGCAGCGGCATCAGCCGTGCAGTTTTGCGCCCTTGGTGATCTTGTCGACCAGCTTCTTGTCTGCATGAATGGCGATGCCGGCAACGGCGGCATCATCCGGGCTGGTCTCTGCGAAGACCGCGCGGTTGGCGCTGTCGTGGCCGGTGGCGAACATCGCGTCGACATAGATCGACGCCCGTACGTCCCTCTCGATCGCACGGTGTTGAATGTTGCCGAGCGTCTTCCCATCTGCGGCAAGTACGATGATCGGCTGAACGCTCAAGGCGTTGTAGACGTTGCCGGCGCCGTCGCGATAATCTTCACCGATGATATCGGGCTTCTGCCCGGCAATACCGGTGGCGAGGAAGGCGGTGACGTTCAGCTTCTGCCAGGTTGCCAGGTCCTCGCGCAATACGATCGCAAATTTGGTATCGAACATGACGGTCATCTCCATTTCAGCCCGACAGGGCGTGCCGGAAGACGCATTATCGGAGGATGCCGCGATCGATCTTGAACGATTGTGCGGAACACCTGGCGACGGCATCCGCGTCGCTCCAGCGGTCGAAGGCATCGAGCGCATCGAAGCGCGGCTGCACGGGAAATTCTTCGAGCCGCACCGTCACGACACCTATGCGATCGGCGTGACGCTGGGTGGCGTTCAGACGTTTCAGTACCGGGGCAAAAGCCGCTTCAGCAAACCCGGAAGTATCATCATCCTCCACCCGGACGAGGTCCACGATGGCGGGGCGGGAACGGAGATGGGGCTACGCTACAGGATGATGTATCTGCAGCCGGAAAAGTTGCTTGCGGCGCTCGACGAAACGGGCCGCTCCCTGCCCTTCGTCGCAGCGCCGGTGGTGGGTGATGAGGCCTTGCGTCAGGCAGTCGGGGAAGCCTTGATGGACCTCGACAATGGCATTGACGAACTGGCGCTCGACGATATCCTCGTGCGGATTGCCGAGGGCCTCTCCCGGCATGCCGGCACCAAGGACATCAAGGCGGGAAAGGCTGACAGGCGCGCCGTTCTCGAGGCAACGGAATTCCTTCGCGCCAATCTCGAACGGCCCGTCGGATCTCTGGAACTCGAGGCGATCAGCGGACTTGATCGCTTCACGCTCGCCCGGCAATTTCGCAAGGTTCTCGGCACCAGCCCGCACCGCTATCTCTTGATGCGGCGGCTGGAGCGCGCCCGGCAGATGATCGCCACGGGCGAAAGTCTCGCAGGCGCGGCTCTCGAGACCGGCTTCGCCGACCAGGCGCATTTCACCCGCCATTTCAAGCGCGCCTACGGCATCACGCCCGGGCGCTGGTCAAGACTCACCGTCGCCGGCTGAGCCTGTCACCAAAGCTTCATCGGCCTGTAAAGCAAGCATCACCCAACCGTCATCAAAGCCGCCTATCGGGTTGCCGTCTACAGCGCCGCGCGTCCGATCGGACGCGCAAAGGGTGCTGTAGCACTTTGAATGGCTGCATGCCTTTGTCCTGAAATCGAGGGCGAGGAGACATGCAGGAGGCTCCAACCCATGGTGACTTTCATGACGAAAACGCTTCTCGCCACCGCGGCTCTTTCTCTTTTGATGACGATGGCCGCTTCGGCCGAGGAAAAGTCCTTCACCGCCACCTTGAAGGGTCACGCGATCCTGCCGGCGAACACGATCATCGCTGCCCCCGCGGACGCTCCTGACTATCTGAAGACCTCGGGCAAGTTCACCACCCCGGACCGCAAACGCGCAGGAGCGCTCGGCACCGTCCCGGGTAAGGACGGCGTTCGTCCGACGGGCTTTTCGTTGCCTTTCGACGGCCAGCCGATGCAGGGTTTCTCCGGCATCAAGGTGATGGCAGACGGCACCTTCTGGAGCCTCTCTGACAATGGCTTCGGCAACAAGCTGAACTCCACTGATGCCATGCTGATGCTGCACCACATCAAGATGGACTGGGACGCCGGCAAGGTCGAGGCGCTGAAGACGCTGTTCCTCACCGACCCGGACAAGAAGGCGCCCTTCCCGATCGTCATGGAAGGCTCCGACAAGCGTTATCTCACCGGCGCCGACTTCGACGTCGAATCGATCCAGCCGGTTGCCGATGGTTTCTGGGTCGGTGAGGAGTTCGGGCCCTACATCCTCAAGTTCGATCTCGACGGCAAGCTGACGGACGTCATCCCGACCACGGTCGACGGCAAGCCGGTCATGTCGCCCGACAATCCGACGCTGACGCTGCAGGCCGATCCGTCGAAGAAGACGCCTGCCTTCAACCTGAAGCGCTCCGGCGGCTATGAGGGCATGGCCCTTTCCAATGACAACAGCAAGCTCTACGGCCTGCTCGAAGGCCCGCTCTGGACGGACAGCGAAACGGTCGAGCAGGCCGATGGTCGCCCGGCGCTGCGCATCATCGAACTCGATGTTGCAAGCAAAGCCTGGACCGGCCGTAGCTGGCTCTATCCGCTAGCGGAAGGCGGCGAGGCGATCGGCGATTTCAACATGCTCGATGACAGGACCGCGCTGGTGATCGAACGCGACAACGGCGCCGGTACGGTCGACAAGGCCTGCGCCGATCCGAAGGCCCCCAAACCGGACTGCTTCGCGACAGGCTCCAAGGTCAAGCGCATCTACAAGATCGCCTTCGATGACAGCAATGTCGGCAAGGCTGTGCGCAAGATCGGCTACATCGACCTGCTGAAGATCGCCGACCCGGACAACAAGAAGCGCCAGGGCGGAGGCGAAGGCTTCTATGACATGCCCTTCGTCACCATCGAGAACGTCGACCGTGTCGATGCGACCCACATCATCGTCGGCAACGACAACAACCTGCCTTTCTCGGCCGGCCGCTCGCTCGACAAGGCCGATGACAACGAGTTCGTGCTGCTCGAAGTCGGCGATTTCCTGAAGGCCGAATAAGCGACAAGGGCGCGCGAACACTGCATGTTTTCCTTAAATCGTTTGCCGATTTAAGGATAAAAACATGCAGCAAATCAGACTGCTACAGCGACCTTTGCGCGTCCGACAAGACGCGCGGCGCTGTAGAGCTCGCGCGCCCTTCTATTTGAACCCGGATTTTGAAGGTTTCAGCTTTCGAAGTGGAAAGCGAGCCGCTTGCCGGTAAGCTTGCCGAGTTGCTGCAGGCGCCCGTCCAGCCGTTCACCGGCAAATTCCGAATAGGCGGCAGGAACGACGATTTCGAGATCCGCGTCCGGCTGAGACGACTTGCGGAACGTCAGGTTCCGCGCGATCCCCGGCATCGATGCCGAGAAGAGATAGGCGACACGCAGCAGGCCGCCGAGCAGCTTCGCCAGTTCCAGCAGGCGCGGCGTGGTGATGCCGGCGAGCGCGTTCGTGGCGCCGTCGTCGTTCAGCCCTTCGAAGCGATAATAGTTGGCAAGCGCGATATAGGCGCGGCCCGCATGGGTGATCCCCGAGAAGGTCGAATGAGCAATGATGTTCAGCGCCTGCAGGCCGCGGTAATCCGGGTGCGCGCGCCAGCTGATATCGGCGAGCAGACAGGCGGCCTGACGATAACGGCTTTCCTCTTCCGTCTCCTCGATCCCGAAGTACGGCACCATGCGGCCCGTCCAGTCCGCGAGTTCGCGGGCGTGTTCCGGCGAGCGGGCCCGCAGAATGGCAATTTCGTTCGCCGCCGTCAGCAGCGGGTCCTGGGCGCGCTCGTGATCGTTGAGCAGCGAGAACAGATAGCCTTCGCGCACGCCGAGCGCGGAGAACGAAATCCGCTCCGGCTCCATGATCGAGAGCGCTTCCTGCATGGCGATCGCCCCGAAGGGCAAAAGGCTGCGCCGGCTCTTCGAGATCGTCGAATAGGCCGCGGGCTTGATGTTCTTCGGCTCGATCACCTCCGGCAGGAGCGCCATCGCCTCGTCGAAGGAAATCTCGTAGCCCTGCATCATGTGCAGCGGATAATCCCGGATCTCCATGTGCAGCTTGGCGATCGAGCGCCAGGTGCCGCCGACGGCATAGAAGGTGCGTCTCGTTCCGGTCCTCAGGACAGCCGAGTTTTTCATGAACTTGCGCACCCAGGTGCGCGCTTTGGTCAACGAGCCGTTGCTGTGTTCGAACAGACGAATGCCGCCGAGCGGCAGGGTGATGCCCTTGCCGATCTTCGTGCCCGAGACGTCGACGAGTTCGAGGGAGCCGCCGCCAAGGTCGCCGACGACGCCATCAGGATCGTGATAGCCGCTGACGATGCCCATCGCGGAATAGTAGGCCTCCTCCTCGCCGGTGAGGATGCGGACCTTGTGACCAAGGATCGCCTCCGCCTTTTCGATGAAAGCCGGGCCGTTGCTGGCCTCGCGCGCGGCCGCGGTGGCGAGCACGTACATCGATGTCGCACGCGCCTGCTTCGAGAGCGCGTGAAAGCGATGCAGCGCCTTTAGCGCACGCTCGACGCTTTCTTCGTCCATGCGACCGGTGGCATCGATACCCTTGCCGAGACCGCACATCACCTTTTCGTTGAACAGCACGGCCGGCGAGCGGCTCAGGCCTTCGTAGACGACAAGGCGAATGGAGTTCGAACCGATATCGATAACAGAAACCGGGCGGATGCCGGGCAGACGCCCCTGCGCTTCAGATTCGACCATGCAATTCCAGTTTATTTGTGCCAGCCGCTCTTCCAGCCGGCGATGAGCTTCGGTGCGCTGGACTTCAAGGCCTCGCCCCGGCCGGAGAGGCTGGGATTGGTCATGAAATAGTACTGTGCGTTGAAAGGCTCGGCGTCCTTGCCGACTTCCATCCGGCGAGAGGTGCCGTCAGGAAGAATCTCGTAGCTCTGCTGGTTGTCGATGAGATTGCCCAGCATGATCTGCGACAGAACCTGTTCGTGCACAGTCCGGTTGATGAGAGGCACGAGCGTCTCGACCCGCCGGTCCAGATTGCGCGGCATCATATCCGCCGAGCCGATATAGACAAGGGCATTTTCCGATGGAAGCCCATGACCGTTGCCAAAGCAGAATATGCGGGAATGTTCGAGGAAACGGCCGACGATGGACTTGACGCGGATGTTGTCGGAGAGCCCCGGAACCTGCGGTCGCAGGCAGCAGATGCCGCGCACCACGAGGTCGATCTCGGCGCCGGCGCGGCTCGCCTTGTAGAGTGCATCGATGATTTCCGGATCGACGAGCGAGTTCATCTTCATCCAGATCGCCGCCGGGCGCCCGGCCTTGGCGTGCTCGATCTCTTCATCGATGTGCTTGAGAATACGCGGGCGCAGCGTGTGCGGTGAGACCGCCAGTTTCATGCCCGCTTCCGGCTCGCCATAGCCGGTGATGAAGTTGAAGATGTTCGCCATGTCGTGGGCGATCACCGGATTGCAGGTGAAGAACGACAGGTCCGTGTAGATCTTCGCCGTCACCGGGTGATAGTTGCCGGTGCCGAGGTGGCAATAGGTCCTGAGCTTGCCCTCCTCGCGCCGAACGACCATCGACATCTTGGCGTGGGTCTTCAATTCGATGAAGCCGAAGACGACCTGCACGCCGGCGCGTTCCAGGTCGCGCGCCCAGCGGATATTGGCTTCCTCGTCGAAGCGAGCCTTGAGCTCGACCAGAGCAGTCACCGACTTGCCAGCCTCGGCGGCGTCGATCAACGCACGCACGATAGGGCTGTCATTCGACGTGCGATAGAGCGTCTGCTTGATGGCGACGACATCAGGATCGCGCGCCGCCTGCAGCAGGAACTGCACGACGACGTCGAAGGATTCATAGGGGTGGTGGACGACCATGTCCTTTTCGCGGATCGCCGCAAGGCAGTCGCCGGCGTGTTCGCGCACCCGCTCCGGAAAGCGCGGATTGTAGGGCTCGAAGCGCAGGTCATCGCGCGGCGCCTTGGTGATTTCCGAGAGCGTGTTGAGCGCCAGCAGCCCCGGCAGAACGGCGATGCGGTTTTCCGGAACGCCGAGTTCCTGCACGACGAACTGGCGCAATGATGCCGGCATCTCCGAATCGGTCTCGATGCGGATCACCGATCCGCGGCGACGGCGCTTCAGCGCCGTCTCGAAGAAGCGCACCAGATCCTCGGCCTCTTCCTCCACTTCGATATCACTGTCGCGAATGATGCGGAACGTACCGGAACCCTTCACCTCGTAGCCGGGGAACAACCGGTCGATGAACTGGCTGACGACGTCCTCGAGCGTGATGTAGCGGATGACGTTCTTGACGTCGGGCAGCCGGACGAAACGATCGAGCGCCACCGGCAAACGCAGGAGCGCCGTCATCGGCTCGCGGCCGGTCTTGCTGACGAGCTGCAGGCCCATCGAAAAGCCGAGGTTCGGAATGAACGGGAACGGGTGGGCCGGATCGATCGAGAGCGGCGTCAGCACCGGGAAGATCGACTGATCGAATTCGTTGGCGAGCCAGCTCTTATCCTGCGCCGAAAGCGACGCTGGACGCACGATCAGGATGTCCTCCTTGGCGAGATACTGCTGCAGCACGGCGAGCGAGGCCTGCTGCTCCATCTGCAGGTTGTCGATTTCCTTGAGAATGTCTTCGAGCTGCTCGATCGGCGTCTTGCCGTCGGGCGAACGCATGGCGAGGCCCTGGCGCACCTGCCCTTCGAGGCCCGCGACGCGCACCATGAAGAACTCGTCGAGGTTGGCGGCGGAGATCGACAGGAAGCGAATGCGCTCCAGCAGCGGATGCGCCGTGTTCAGCGTCTCTTCAAGCACGCGACGATTGAACTGCAGCCAGGAGAATTCGCGGTTGATGAAGCGCTGCGGGCTGGTCAGCAGATCGACATCCTCTGCCACAGCCTGGTTTTCGTTCACCGCCGATACCGCGTTATCCATGCTCATTCGATCCCATTGCTCCGGTTGCACCGGCTATCTCAGTTTGACGACGGTTCTGTGACAGTCAATCGGACCGCCGTTGATTCCCCAGTTCTTCAAGAACTTCGGAGGCGAGCGTTCGGCTGAGCTTCGTACCGCGCGAGAGCGCCAGATGATCGATCCGCTCGACGATCGTCTGCGCTGCTTCCAGCGACCGCTCCATGCGCTGGACGATGTAGCCGACGAGCCGCTCATCGACGAAGAGTTGGCGGTCTGCAAAAAGCTTGATCAGCACCTGCGTCAGCAACTCGTCATCCGGCTCCCCGATCTCGACGACGGTCGCCGCCTTCAGGCGCGAGCGCAGATCCGGCAGCGTGACCGGCCAGGACATCGGCCAGAGCCGCGTGGTCATCAAGAGGCCGGTGCCGTGCTGGCGCACGTTGTTGATGACGTGAAACAGCGTGGTGTCGTCGAAGCTGCTCCGGTCGGCGTCCTCGAAGAGAACAGGCTTCTCCGCGGCAATCAGCGCGGCATCGGAGCCGGCGAGCGGATGGATTACCTCGGCTCCTGCCCGTTCCTTCCAGATGCTGGCGAGATGCGATTTGCCAGAGCCAACCGGCCCGGCGATGATGACGACCGGTGACGGCCAATCCGGCCAGTGGTCGACGATGGCGATCGCCGCGCTCAGCCGGTCGGAAACGAGCAGATCCTCACGGCCCGTCGCCGGGTCGTGGCCGAAGGCCAGGGGTATTTGTTCGAATGGGCGTTTTGTCATGCTGTACTCGGGACAATCGTCGGCAATCAGGCGGCCTTGTCGCTCTTCGCCTTCTTTTCCACGGCCTTGCCGTGCCCGTGATAGAGGTCGCTATCAAGGTACCGCTGGATGCCGAAGCGGACAAGCACGCCGATGGCCGCTGCCGCCGGCACCGCCACCAGCAGACCGACGAAGCCGAAGAGCGCGCCGAAAGCAAGCAGGGCAAACATCAGCCAGACCGGATGCAGGCCGACGCTTTTGCCCACCAGCTTCGGCTGGAGGATGTTGCCCTCCATGAACTGGCCGCTGAAGAAGACTGCCAGCAAGAGGCCGATCCAGAGATAGTCCGGCCAGAACTGCACCAGGGCGACGCCGACGGCGAGCACGAGGCCGACCAGGGACCCGACGTAGGGAATGAAACTGATCATGCCGGCGAATAGGCCGATCAGCAGGCCGAAATTGAGACCGACGAGCGACAGGCCGATGCCATAGTAAAGGCCGAGAATAACGCAGAGCGAACCCTGCCCGCGCACGAAACCGGCAATCGTCGTGTTCATGTCCCGGGCGATCTGGCGCACCGTCGTCACATGGTCGCGCGGCACCCAGCTATCGACCTTCTCGACCATCCGGTCCCAGTCGAGCAGAATGTAGAAGGCGACGACGGGGGTTACGACGAGCAGCGAGATGACGTCGAGCAAAGCCACGCCGGAGTTCCAGATCTGCTGGAAGAGCGTGCCCAGGAAGGCGGCTCCCTGTTCCAGCAGCTTGCCGGAACTTTGCTTCAGCGACGGCATCTGGCTCGCCAGCCAATCCGGAATGAGCCGTGTCTGCGCTTCGTTGACGAGCAACTGCAGCTTGGCGGCGTAGCCCGGGATGTTCGCGATGAAATCCGAAGCCTGGCTGACGATCACGGGAATGATGATCATCAGTGCAAGCACGAAGACGACGACGAAGCCGATCAGGATGACGACCGTTGCCATCAGCCGGCTAAGGCCGAGCCGCTCGAGCCGGTCGGCGACCGGATCGAGGAAATAGGCAAGCGCCATGCCGGCAAGGAACGGCAGCAGGATCGAGCTGAAAACCATGAGGAAGGCAATGAAGGCGGCAAGCACCAGCAGCCAGAAGATGACCTGGCGCTGCAATCCGGAACCGCTGACCTTGATATCCATGACGCTCCCTTTAGATCACGATGATTTTAGGTCGGATCGGCCCAAAATCATCGTGATCGTTTCTCATAAGTGAGAGCGGGACGCGGACGGAAGGCCGCACGCACTTCTTCTCATCCCGCTCTAGCGCGCCGCGCGCACCGATCGCGTATCACAATCCTTCAAAGGAGATAGGGGGCGGCGCGGGCGCCGGTCAAGTCCAACCGGGCGGGAGCGTGTGGTTTGGAGCCATACTCGCTCGCTTCCATCGTGGGATATGGGCAAAATGTTGAAAAAACGCCGTTGACGACAGCTCTCGGCTTGCACTCCCTTGCCTGCCGTGCCAATCGCATCCGCAAATTACCTGTCGCACGACGAGCCTTGGAGAACGAGCATGAGCCAGTCGGGAAAGAACGGCCTCACCTATAGCGACGCGGGCGTGGATATCGACGCCGGTAACCTGATGGTCGAGAAGATCAAGCCGCATGTGCGCTCGACCAGGCGCCCTGGTGCCGACGGCGAGATCGGCGGCTTCGGTGGCCTCTTCGATCTCAAGGCAGCGGGCTTTACCGACCCGGTTCTGGTTGCCGCCAATGACGGCGTCGGCACCAAGCTCAAGATTGCCATCGACGCCAACAAGCATGACACCGTCGGGATCGACCTCGTCGCCATGTGCGTCAACGACCTAGTGGTCCAGGGCGCCGAACCGCTGTTCTTCCTCGATTACTTCGCCACCGGCAAACTCGACCCGGATCAGGGTGCGGCCATCGTCGCCGGCATTGCCAGCGGCTGCCGGGAAGCGGGCTGTGCGCTGATCGGCGGAGAGACCGCGGAAATGCCGGGCATGTATTCGGGCGGCGACTATGACCTTGCGGGCTTTGCCGTCGGCGCCGCCGAACGCGGTCAGTTGCTTCCCGCCGGCGACATCGGCGAAGGCGACGTCATTCTCGGCCTCGCCTCGTCGGGCGTTCATTCCAACGGCTATTCGCTGGTACGCAAGATCGTTTCGCTCTCGGGCCTTGCCTGGGACGCCCCTGCTCCGTTCGGCGAAGGCACGCTCGCCGACCTGTTGATGACGCCGACGCGCATCTATGTGAAGCCGCTTCTGAAGGCAATCCGCGAGACCGGCGCGATCAAGGCGCTCGCCCACATCACCGGCGGCGGCTTCCCGGAGAACATTCCGCGCGTGCTGCCGAAGCACCTGGCGGCCGAAATCGACCTCGATGCAATCAAGGCGCCGAAAGTGTTCTCCTGGCTCGCTCAAACCGGCGGCGTTGCTGCCAATGAAATGCTGCGTACCTTCAATTGCGGCGTCGGCATGATCGTCGTCGTTCCCGCCGACAAGGCCGCAGAGGTTTCGGCCGTGCTGACCGGCGAAGGCGAAACCGTCTTTACCCTCGGCCGGATGGTCGCGCGCGCCGAAGGTGCTGCCGGCACGATCTACAAGGGCAGCCTCGCCCTATGACGAGCGATGTGACGTCAGGCAAGAAGCGGGTCGTCGTCTTCATTTCGGGCGGCGGCTCCAACATGCTGGCGCTCGCAAAGGCGGCGGCGGAACCCGGTTTCCCGGCCGAGATCGTTGCCGTCATCGCCGACAAGGCGGATGCCGGCGGGCTCGCAAAGGCGGCGGCGCTCGGGATTCCGACGAGGAGCTTCCAGCGCAAGGATTTCGAGAGCAAGGACGCGCACGAGGCGGCAATCCTTGCCGAACTCGATCGCCTTTCGCCCGACATCATCTGCCTGGCGGGCTACATGCGGCTGCTCTCCGCGACGTTCATCCAGCGCCATGAAGGGCGGATTCTCAACATCCATCCCTCGCTGCTGCCGCTGTTTCCGGGCTTGCATACGCACCAGCGCGCGATCGACGCCGGCATGAAGGTCGCCGGCTGCACCGTGCACTTCGTCACCGAAGGCATGGACGAGGGCCCGATCCTCGCCCAGGCGGTCGTGCCGGTTCTCCCCGGCGATACGTCCGACAGCCTTGCTGCACGGGTGCTGACCGTCGAGCACCGCACCTATCCGATGGCGCTGCGAATGATGGCAGAGGGCAAGGTGCGCATGGAAGGCGGCCGCGCGGTGATCGATGGCGCTCGCGAGGCAACGGGCACGCTGATTTCACCGGCGGCGTGATAGTCCGCGGCTGTCGTGAGCGACAGCAGTTTACTTCGCCGACGCCAGCCTTCGATCGAGCGCATCAAGCACCCGTCGCGTCAGTGCCGGATAATCCTCGTCGAAGTGGTGGCCACCATCGATGCCGATGACATCGACACCGGTACCCTTCAATTCAGGGCAGGCATCGTCCTCTTCGTCCGTGCCGTAGATACATTGCACGAGCGTGGGATCGATGCGCTTGATATCGTCGAGCGGATCGCCGCCCTTGCCATCGCCCTCTGCGCCCAGCCAACCGAGCACCGAGACCTTGTAGTCGACCATGTGCGAGAGCGCCATCAGCGTCACCTGGCGGACATGGGCCTTCTCGCCTGATGGCAGCAGGTTGAAGGTTCGCGGCAAAACGTCGGCACCGAAGGAATAGCCAATCAGGAGCACATTGCGGACGTTCCAGTGCTTACGATAGTAGGTCATGACCTTGGCAAGATCGTCCGCAGTCGCCTGCGGGTCCCGCTCGGACCAGAAATAATGCAAGGAATCGAAGCCGACGACGGGCACGCCTTGCTGCTGGAGGACGTCGCCGACCTCCTTGTCGATGTCGCGCCAGCCACCGTCGCCCGAGTAGATCACTGCCATCGTATCGCGCGTCGGCTTCGCGTCGAGAACGGTCAGCGGCAGGCCAAAGGGGTTGCCGGCATCGCGCTGGCTGTCGATCAGATCGGTGAGGTGATCGGACAAGGCCGTGAAGGCGTCGTCATCGCTGTCTTCCTGCTCGATATCCGGATGTTTCGCGATGAGTGCCGCCACATGTGCCCGGCCATCCGCGGAGGCTGCCGGAGAAAAGACCATGGAGACCGGGTCCGGTAAGGCGCCGTCGGTCAGCCCATAGACCATCCGGCCATCCTTCCGCACTTTATCAGCCGGTGTGCAGAGCTGCTTCTCGAGCGCGATCCCCGCTTCCGGGTCGACGGCCAGCGTCTGGCCGATCGTCGCCGGCGGAGTCTGGGCGGCAATTGCAAGCGCCATCGCGCCGCCCGCGCCGACGCCCGCGACAATGGGCAACTGATAGGCGTCGGTGCCGACTGCGCGCTGCACCTGTTGGCTGAGCGACTCGATATCGGAGACCATGTAGATGCAATCGCCGTCGTCCTTGGCAAGCGAGGCGAGATAGGCCTTGAGGTCGACGCCGATGACGACGGTTTTGTCGCCGGTGAGCGTATCGGCGATCGCCTGCTCCTTGTCCGTCCAGCCACCGGCATCCGAAAGCAGCACGACCAGTGCGGCCGCTTTTTCCTTGGGCAACATGATGTGCGGCGAGGGGATCATCCCGGTATCGTAGCTCTTCGGCGCGTCTTCTGCGGAAGCGGGAAGAGTGGAAGCCGAAAGCAGCAGCGCTGCCGAGGCGAGGCATTTCCAAGCGTTCGCAACACGGATCATTTCTTCACCACTCCCTTGAGGCCGCCGCCGATCAGGAACGTCGCATCCATCAAGGCGAGGATCGGATTGATGCCGCCGCTGGCGACAAGATAGCGCGGTTGCCACTGCGGATGAAACTTCGACTTGAAGGCACGCAAGCCCTTGAAGTTGTAGAAGCGCTCGCCGTGTTCGAAGAAGGTGCGGCCGGCTCGATCCCACACCGGCGCGATCTGGCGCGTCGACATGCCCGATAGCGGCGCCATGCCGAGATTGAAGGTGCGATAGCCCTCCGCCTTCAGATATTCCATGACCTGAGCGAAGAGGAAATCCATCACCCCTTTCGGCGCATCCGGCGCAAAGCGCATCAGATCGACGGTCCCCTCCTCCTTGGACCCCGTCACCAGGATGTTGGCGAAGGCGACGATGCGTCCCTCGCAGGTGAGGATCGCCACCGGCTGCTGGGCCAGATAGTCGGGATCGAAGGCACCAAGCGAGAAACCCTTTTCCTTGGCGTTGTGATGTTCCAGCCAGGCATCGGAAACCGCCGTCAGGTCATCCATGATCCCGGGGACCTCTCCAGGTGATACGACCTGGAACTCGAGCCCGTCACGCTGGGCACGGCTGACCTGCTGGCGCAGGTTTGCCCACTTGCCGCCCTTCATTTCGAAGGGGGTGAGGTCGACGCGCGCCAGTTCGCCGAGCCGGAAGGCACGCAGCCCCGCATCGGCATAGTAGGCAAGGCCGTCGGGAGCGACCTGATAGAAAACCGCCCGGCACCCCGAGGCGCGCGCCTTTTCGATGAACTGCCAGATCAGCTCCGGCCAGGCATCGATAGGGCCGACGGGATCAAAAAGCGCGATCCAGGAACGGGCGCGCTGGCCGTACATGATGAAAGCGCGCCCATCGGCGGAAAACAGGATGCTCTTGTCGCCCATGCGCACCAGATTGGCGTCGGACATGTCCTGTGCCTCGACGATCGCCAGAGCCCGCTCCATCGCATCATCAGAGGCGGGCTCCGCTGCCCCGGTTGCCGGACGCATCAGGCTCCAGATCGCAAGCAGGCTCGAACCGATCGTCACGCCGAGGAGTGCCCGAAGCCCACGCGGAGCCTCGGCAGAGAATTCGAACTGCCACCAGAGTTCATGGCTGTACTCGACATCGCGGTAGACGAAGAGCAGCACGATCAATCCGCCCAGGCAGATAACCCCGAGCGCCGTCAGCCACGGTATGGTGAGCGCCTGGCCGAAGAGCGATGCCGGACGGGCGAACAGGCGCCGGCTGACAATCAATCCCAGGAGGAAGAAGGCAAGCATGCCCGCCTCCACCACCGCGACCGCCTTGATGAGCGACAGCAGAAGCGCTGCCATCGCAATCGCGATGGACGCCCACCAGGCGCCATCAAGGCGCAGGGCAAGACCACGGGAGACAACGACGAGCGCCAGTCCGAGCAGGCTTGCGAGGAAATGGGCGCCCTCGACGATCGGCAAGGGCAGCAGACTTTCCAGAAAAGCCAGGTTTTCGTCCGGCGTCGGCGTCACGCTCGAAAGCACCAGCATGATCGCCAGCACGATGCCGAGCGTCGCAAGCAGCAACGGCGTCATACGGCCGCCGATGCGCCGCACGCTCGAGGCAACCGGATGACCGGAAAGCTGCCGGAGCTCGATGCCAATAACGACGGCAATCGCGATCACGAGAGGCAGCACGTGATAGATCACGCGATAGAGAACCAGCGCGCCGAGAATGGCATCGACATCGGTGTTGTGACTGAGCGTCGCGATGATGATCGTCTCGAAGACGCCGAGGCCGGCGGGAACATGGCTGAGAACACCGACGCCGACAGCGAGCGAATAGACCGCGAGGAAGGCCGGCCAGCCGATGGTGCCGACCGGCAGGAGCACGTAGAGGACAGTCGCCGAAGCGGCGAGATCGAGTGCCGTCACCAGGAACTGGCGCGAGACGGTGCGCGAATCCGGCAGCCGCAGCGTCATGCGTCCGAGGCTGACCTCGCGTCCATCGCGTGCAAGGAAGAACACGGTGAACAATCCACCGAGGACGGCGGCGGCGATCAGGCGCAGTAGCAGGGGATCCAGCCCGGTCATCGGCGCCACATATTCGCCGACCGCAAGCAGGCTGAGGCAGGTCACCGTCAGAAGCCCTAGGCCGAAGGCGAGCGTCACAAAGGCGATGATCCGGGCAATCTTTTCCGGCTCGACGCCGAGGCGGGAATAGGACCGGTAGCGGATTGCACCACCGCTCAATGCGCCAAAGCCCGCGGTATTGCCGACCGCATAGGCGCAAGCAGCCGTCAGCGCCACATCGGCATAGGGCAGTTTCCGCCTGACGTAATCAAGCGCACTGACATCATAGAAGGTCAGCGCCAGGAAGCTCAGGGCTGTGCAGAATACCGCTGCCGCGACCGACGTCCAGGACGTCTCCGCCAAGGCCTGCACGACTTCGTCGTACTGCACTTCCGATGTCAGGTGAAAGATCGCGACGCCGAACAGGGCGATTACGAACAGCGTACCGGCAGCCGAAAGATAGCGACGGTTGCGGCGCAGGAAGGCGAGCCAGCCTCCCTCCGCTTGCTGTTCGTCGTCGGTGGGGCTTTGCGAAAGGGAGGATGTCATGGGGCGCCCATGTCAATGATGAAGACATCAGCGCTTTAGCTCAGCCGATACGGATCAAAAAGTGAAATATCCGTAATAAATTATGTTCTCGTAAAACAATGATTTAGCCGATGAGTTCATGGCGGTTGAGCCTTGCCCATTGCAGCAGCATGATCGTCTTGGCGTCGCAGATCTCGCCGGTGGCTATCATCGCCAGGGCCTCATCGAGCGGTATTTCGAGAACTTCGATGTCCTCGCCCTCATGCGCAAGCCCGCCTCCGTCGCCGCGTTTCTCGCTAACGTCGATACGGCCGACGAAGAAGCTCGTGCGCTCGGTGATCGCGCCCGGGCTCATATAGGCATCGAAAAGATGGGTGGCGCCCTCGACATGGTAGCCGGTTTCTTCCAATGCCTCGCGGGCGATCGCGATTTCGGCGGTATCGTCATCCAGCAGCCCCGCCACCGCCTCGATCATATAGGCCGGGCCGCCCTGCAGCAGGACGGGAATGCGCAGTTGCCGCACCAGCACCACGCTCTGCCGCCTGGTATCGACGAGCAGGATCGTCGCCGCACTGCCGTGATCGTGCACCTCTCGCTTCAGCGTCGCGGTCACGCCATTCGACATGTCCTGTTCGAGCGTTACCTCCTCGAGATGGATGAACCCGTCCCACAGGGTGCGGCGGCCGATGATCCTGACGCGCGGATCGTGATGCATACTCATGCGAAATCCTTCGTTGGCGGGGCAATCCAGCCGCTCTAGCACTTTGATTCTAGAGCATGAGGCCTCCGGGGTTACCGTCGTGCGATGATCTAGGGCGCGAGCCTTACCCAGACCCTGTTGTCGTGAAAAGCGGCACCGCCATAGGGCGCCACCGCATCGGCACCGGTCAGAACGTTGATCCCCTCGCCGTCGAGATGGGCGCCGTTCGGCCACAGCCCCTCGGCGATCACCACGCCGCGACGCGTACCGCCGCCAATCTTGGCGTGCAGGCGAACCTCTCCGCGTTCGTTGCCGAGCTGAACGACATCGCCATCGGCAATGCCGAGCGCTGCAGCGTCCTCGGCATGGATCATCACTTCCGGGCGCACTTCCTTCTGGATTGAGGACGGCGTCTCGGCAAAGGTCGAGTTGAGGAAAGAGCGCGCCGGCGAAGTCGCAAGGCGGAAAGGATGCTCGGCGTCGGCGACCTCGATCAGGTCGACATGGTCGGGGAAATCCGGCAGTGCGGCGTGCGGCCCCTGAATGCCCATGGACTTCGGTGGCCGGTTCGGTGCGGGTGTTCCCGTCCAGTCCGCCCTGAAGCGGAACTTGCCGTCGGGATGGCGGAACCCCTTGAGGTAGTGCGCTTCCTCGAAGGCGGGCTGACAGTCCAGCCACTTCTCCTGCTTCATCTCCTCGTAGCCGATGCCGTAATTGGAAAGCAGCCGGTCGATGTGCTGACGCTCCGTCAGGCCGAAGCCGGCATGGTCGGCGACGCCCAGGCGCTTGGCCAGTTCCTCGATCACGAAGAGGTTGGTGCGTACGGTCGATGGCGGCTCAACCACCTTCGGGCCGATCAGGATGTGCTGGTGTCCGCCGCCGCGATAGAGATCGTCATGTTCGAGGAACATGGTGGCCGGCAGAACGATATCGGCGACATCAGCCGTGTCCGTCATGAACTGCTCGTGCACGGCGACGAACAGGTCGTCGCGCAGGAAACCGCGCTTCACCAGCCGTTGCTCCGGCGCGACGTTCACCGGATTGGTGTTCTGGATCAGCATCGCCGTCACCGGGCCGCGATGGCGCAGTGCCTCGGCGTCACCGGTCAGCACCCGGCCGATCTGCGACTGGTCGAGCATGCGCACGTCCGGATCGTGGAAGGCCGAACCGACCAGCTCGCGCTTGTCGAGCTTGAAGATGTCGTTGTTGGAGTGGAAGGCCCCGCCGCCCTCGTGCTTCCAGGAGCCGAGAACCGTTGCCACGGAGGCCGCAGCATGGATCGCGACCGAGCCATTGCGCTGGCGCGTGAAGCCATAGCCGAGCCGGAAATAGGTTCTGGGCGTCGTGCCGACCAGTTTGGCGAAGGCTTCGATTTCCTCGACCGGCAGACCGGTGATGGCAGATGCCCATTCGGGCCCGCGCGACTGGAGATGCGCCTCAAGCCCGGCCGGATCGTCGGCGAATTCCGCCATATAGGCCCGGTCGGCATAGCCGTCGCGGAAGGCGATGTGCATGACCGCACAGGCGAGTGCTGCGTCGGTACCGGGCTTCAGCACCAGGCCCATGTCCGCCTGCTTCACCGTCGGATTGTCATAGATGTCGATGACGACGATCTTGGCGCCGCGGTCCTTGCGGGCCTTGACCGCGTGCGTCATCACGTTGACCTGGGTCGCGACCGCGTTTGTCCCCCAGATCACAACGCAATCAGCCCTCGCCATCTCGCGCGGGTCGGGGCCGCGCAAGGCGCCGGTCGCCATGGTAAAGCCGGTCCAGGCCATGTTGGTGCAGATCGAGCCGAAGAAACCGGAATAGCGCTTGGCGTGGCGCAGCCGCTCGATGGAGTCGCGCTGCACCTGGCCCATGGTGCCGGCATAGAAATACGGCCAGACGGCCTCCGCCCCGTGCTTCTGTTCGGCGCGGATGAACTGCTCGGCGATCTCGTCGAGCGCCGCCTCCCAGCTCACCTCCTGCCAGTTGCCCTCGCCCTTGGCCCCCCTGCGGCGCTTCGGCACCATGAGACGGCCCGGATGGTAGATGCGCTCGGAATAGCGCGCCACCTTGGCGCAGATCACGCCGGCGGTATAGGTGTTGGCGGATGCGCCACGCACGCGGCCGATGCGCCCTTCGGCGGTCAGGTCGACCTCCAGCGCGCAAGCGGAGGGACAGTCGTGCGGACAGACCGAATGGCCGATCGATTTTTCTGTTCTGATAGGGGTCGCAACGTTCATGGCTTTTCTATATGGCATCGACAAACGGGCTCAAAGAGCCAATCGTTGACCCATCGAAACAATTGATCACGGCCATCGGCGGCGCTCATGAACTATCGGCACATCTACCACGCGGGCAATTTCGCCGACGTCCTGAAACATGCGGTGCTGGCGCGGCTTGTCACCTATCTCCAGCAGAAGGAGAAGGCGTTTCGCGTGCTCGACACCCATGCCGGCACCGGGCTCTACGACCTCTCCAGCGAAGAGGCACAGAAAACCGGCGAATGGCGCGACGGCATCGGCCGGCTGCTCGACGGTGATCTGCCCGCAGATATCGCCGCCATCCTGGCTCCTTATCTTTCGTCCATCCGCACGCTCAATCCCGGCACCGAGCTGACGCTTTATCCCGGCTCGCCGAAGCTGGCGCGCATGCTCTTCCGGCCGCAGGACCGGCTATCGGCCATGGAACTGCACCCGGACGACTATGAGACTCTGCACCGTCTTTTCGACGGCGACTTCCAGAGCCGCATCGCCGAGCTCGACGGCTGGCTGGCGCTGGGCGCCCACCTGCCACCGAAGGAAAAGCGCGGGCTGATTCTCGTCGATCCGCCTTTCGAAAAGGAAGGCGAATACGAACGCCTCGCTGATGGCCTCGCGCGCGCCTATAGGCGCTTTGCCGGCGGCATCTATTGCCTCTGGTATCCATTGAAGCAGGGCGCGCCGATCAAGGCTTTCCACGAAGCGCTGAAGGCACTCGAGATTCCGAAGATGCTCTGCGCCGAAGTGTCGGTCCGCAGCGACCGCGAAACCACCGGCCTTTCGGGCTCTGGTCTCATCATCGTCAACCCACCCTTTACGCTGAAAGGCGAGCTCGACCTGCTGCTTCCGTTCCTGAAAGCACGGCTGGCGCAGGATCGCTTTGCCTCCGCACGCTGCTTCTGGCTGCGCGGCGAAGAACAGGCAACCCGAGGGGCTTGACGGACGGGCGCGACACACCGCAATCTCGTGTGACGATATAGGGAGACGCCCATGACTCGCACGCTCGCAGCAACGCTTCTCATCTCGCTTTCCCTCGCCGGCGCTGCGGCGCCGGGCGCATCCGCAGCCGATTATATCGGTAGCGGGCAGGTCCAATCTTATGACGCAGGGGTTTGCAGCGAAGCCTCGGTGCTTGGCTTCATCACCTCACGCTTCGAGTACCGGGCTGCGAACTACTTGCACGCCGATCTCTCGATCGCGGAGATCCGCAATATGGGACACGACCGGCATGAGTTTCGTGACGAGACGCATCTGGTCGAGCGCGAATATTGCTTTGCCACGGCCGTCATGACGGATGGCCAGCAGCGTTCGCTCTACTATCTCATCGAACGTCCCTGGGGCTTTGCCGGCGTCGGCAGAAACATCGAGTTCTGCGTCGGCGGGCTTGATCCCTGGTATGTCTACGGCGCGCATTGCGCCTCGCTCCGCTAACCATGAAAGCAATCCGGGATGCGCGCCGGCTTCTGCCGGCGCTTCTCGTTGCGGCCAGCCTGGTCGGCTGTAGCGATCAAAACGCCGAAAAGGCGCCGGCCGCGACCGGAACGCAGTCCGCGAAAGCGACCACCGCGGTACCGGTCGGCAGCGGCTTCGATTTCTACGTGCTTTCGCTCTCCTGGTCGCCGACCTGGTGTGGCGACAACGATCCCAACGGAAAATCCAGCCAATGCGAGATCGGCAGCAACCGCGGCCTGATCGTGCACGGCCTCTGGCCTCAGAACGAAAAGGGCTATCCGGATTTCTGCCCGACGCGACAGTCCGATCGTGTGCCCGCCTCTCTCGGCAAGCAATATCTCGACCTGATCCCATCGATGGGGCTGATTGGCCATCAATGGCGCAAGCACGGCACCTGTTCCGGCCTCAGCCAGGAAGACTATTTCGCCGTCACGCGCGCGGCCTGGAATAAACTTGCCCTGCCCCCGGAGCTCTCGCCTCCCCGGCAGCAGATGAATTTGTCCGTCAACGCAATCGAAAGCGCGCTCGTCACCAAAAACCCTGGCATGACAAAAGATGCGGTCGCGGTTACGTGCGAAGGCAACAGGCTCGAAGAAATTCGGGTCTGCTTCGACAAGTCGCTGAATTTCCGACCCTGCCCGGCGGTCGATCGCCAGGCATGCAGGAAAGACCGCGTTTCGCTGCCTCCGGCTCCATAGATATTTGTTTTTACGCGACTCCCGGCGCAGCGCCGGGAATTGCACCGCACCAGAAGAAAGACGTTCGATGAAGATACTGTACTCGCCCGCCTCGCCCTATTCGAACAAGGTTCGCATGGCAGCACATTATGCGGGGTATTCGGCCGAAAGCGTGTTGACCGACACCAACGCCAACCCGCCGGAACTGATCGACAACAATCCGCTCGGCAAGATTCCGACGCTCATCCTTAACGATGGTCGGGCAATCTATGACAGCCGTACGATCATGCATTTCGTCGACCGGGAGACCAAGGGCAAGCTCTACCCGAAGAATGCCGGCAAGCGCACCGATGTCGAGCTGCTGGAAGCGCTGTGTGACGGCATCTGCGACAGCCTGCTTGCCATCGTCTACGAAAAACGCTTTCACCCGCCGGAAAAGGTGCATCAGCCCTGGATCGACCGGCAATGGGAAAAGGTCGAACGCAGCCTCGACCATCTGAACGCCAACCTGCCGAAGACCGGAGCCAAGCTCCATGCCGGCCATTTCGCCCTCGCGGCGATGCTGCGCTACATCGAGTTGCGCTTTGCCGGCGAATGGCAGAAGGGCCGCGCCAAGCTCAAGAACTGGCCGGCAAAATTTGAAAAGCACTTCCCCGACTATTCCAAGTTCAAAGCTTGAAACGAAGACGGGACATGAAAAAGGCCGGGTCTCCCCGGCCTTTTTACGATCCGGCAGAAGCCGATCAGAACTTCACGCCCATACCGACGCGAACACTGTGCTCGTCGTAGCCGGAGGAGACGTTGGTGCCGCCCATCTTGAAGTCCTTCGAGCCGTAGTCCGTGTAACGGTACTCGACGCGTGCGGTGATGTTGTCGGTGACGAAGGTTTCCGCGCCGGCACCTGCGGTCCAGCCGACCATGGTGTTCTTGTCGGAAGCGCCACCAACGGTGCCCTTGGCCTGACCGACGGCCAGACCGGCGGTGCCGTAAAGCAGAACCGGGTTCAGATCGACACCGACGCGAGCACGCAACGAGCCGTTGACGCCCTGCTTCATGCGCAGGTTACCCTTGCTCGAATCCTGGCCGGAGTAGCCGACATCGGCTTCACCGCCGTATACGATCTGACCGCTCTGCACGTTGTAGCCGCCGTAGAGACCACCGCCGAAGCCGGCTGCCGTATTGCTGCCGGTCGCGTCATGCTGACCATGGTGCCAATCGGCGGTACCACCGACATAGGCACCCGACCAGTTCTTCACTGCCGGCTCGGTGTATTCGGCCTGCGGGGCAGCCGGAACTTCGTCGATCGCATCAGCAGCCTGGGCGGCCTGGAAGGCGATGAGGGTCATAGCGGAAGCCATGAGGGTGGTGGTGAGCGTACGCATAAATATTCTCCTTTTCGTACCGATGCCCCCTGGGCTTGGGGTCCCACAGTGAAACATCGGACAACTTTCAATTAACCCGCCCGGTTGAGTTGAAATTGGCCAGCAAATGAGGATTCACAAGAGCCAAAATGTGAAATTTTGGTGGCGCAAACACGCCCAAAATTTGATGTTGCTTTGGTGCCACACGGAATTTATTAACCATAATTCAAGATTAACGAAAGATATACTATAAGACTGCAAAATAATACAATTTACGCCAATTCCATTAATTTTTCGGCAAGGAACTGTCAGGGAGTGTTTCAGGCTCACGTTTCTTGCCTATATCTTCGTCCGCTGACGCGAGGATTCGAAATAGCGGGATGAAACGGTGAAGAAAGCACGGAAGGCGGCCCTCGTGACCGGGGGCGCCAAGCGGATCGGCAAGGCTATAGTTGAGGACCTCGCGGCCCATGGCTTTTCGGTCGCCATTCACGCCGACGCCTCATTTGCCGAAGCGGAAGCACTGGCCGAGACCCTCTCGAAAAGTAAAACGAAGGCCGTCGCGCTTCGCGCCGATCTCACCAATACGGCCGAGACTTCGACGCTGATCGCACGCGCCGCAGAGGCACTTGGCCCGCTGGATCTGCTCGTCAACAATGCCTCGGTGTTCAAGAAGGACAGCCTCGACGCCTTCGACGAAGCAATCTGGGATCAGCACTTCGCCCTGCATGTGAAGGCCCCTTCCCTGTTGGCGCGCGACTTCGCTGCATTGCTTCCGCCGGACGCCAATGGGCTCATTGTCAATGTGATCGACCAGCGCGTCTGGGCTCCCAATCCGCGCTTTTATTCCTATATGTTGTCCAAGTCGGCGCTTTGGACGGCTACCCGGACGATGGCGCAGGCGCTCGCCCCGCGCATCCGCGTCAACGGTATCGGCCCCGGGCCGACGCTGCCGAACGAGCGGCAGGACCGGAAGGATTTTGAGGCACAGGTCGAAGCCCTGATTCTCAAACGCGGGCCGACGCTCGACGAATTCGGACGGACGATCCGCTTCCTGTTCGACACGCCATCGATTACCGGACAGATGATCGCCCTCGACGGGGGCCAGCACCTCGCCTGGGAAACGCCCGACATCAGGGAGATAGTGGAATGAACGGACGCGTGCCGACAGACGGCGGCATCCTCTATGACGGCACCGAGGCGGAAGACGACGACGATCTGATCGAGGTCGCGGAAAGCGAAAGCGCCGCCACGCCTGTCGAGTGGAACGAGAATCGCGTCGAGACAGAGGGATTGAAGGGCGCGGAACTGATCCAGGCCTTCGTCAAGCTCTTGCCGAACGGGCCCGGCGTCTATCGCATGTTCAACGAGGCCGGCGACGTTCTCTATGTCGGCAAGGCGCGCAGCCTGAAGAAGCGCGTCAACAACTATGCCCAGGGGCGTGGCCACTCCAACCGTATCGCGCGCATGGTGCGCGAAACGGCAAACATGGAGTTCGTGACGACGCGCACCGAGATCGAGGCGCTGCTTCTCGAAGCGAACCTAATCAAGCGCCTCAGGCCGCGCTTCAACGTGCTTTTGCGCGACGACAAGTCGTTTCCCTATATTCTGGTGACGGGCGACAGCCGCGCGCCGGCGCTCTACAAGCACCGCGGCGCGCGCAGCCGCAAGGGCGACTATTTCGGTCCCTTCGCCTCCGCCGGCGCGGTCGGCCGCACGATCAATTCGCTGCAGCGCGCCTTCCTGCTCAGAACCTGTACAGACAGCGTCTTCGAGACCCGGACGCGGCCCTGCCTGCTCTACCAGATCAAGCGCTGCTCGGCGCCCTGCACCGGTGAAATCAGCGATCCCGACTATGCGGAGCTGGTGCGCGAGGCCAAGGACTTCCTCTCTGGCAAGAGCCAGTCGGTGAAGGCGACCATCGCCGCCGCCATGAGCGAAGCATCGGAGAACCTCGACTTCGAGCGAGCGGCCCTTTACCGCGACCGGCTGGCGGCGCTGAGCCACGTGCAGAGCCACCAGGGCATCAATCCCGCCGGTGTCGAGGAGGCGGACGTCTTTGCCATCCACCACGAGGGCGGCATATCCTGCATCCAGGTCTTCTTCTTCCGCACCGGGCAGAACTGGGGCAACCGTGCCTATTTCCCGAAGGCCGACCCGTCGCTGCCGGCGGCCGAGGTGCTTTCGCAGTTCCTGGCCCAGTTCTACGACGACAAGCCCTGCCCCCGGCAGATCCTTCTCTGTGAGGCCGTGGAGGAACAGGAACTTCTGGGCCAAGCGCTCAGCGAGAAGTCCGGATACAAGGTCGCGATCCAGGTGCCGCAGCGCGGCGAGAAGAAGGATCTCGTCGACCACGCGCTTGCCAATGCGCGCGAAGCCCATGGCCGCAAGCTGGCGGAAACCGCCTCGCAATCGCGCCTGCTCGAGGGCTTCTCCGAAACCTTCAAGCTTGAGCGCGTGCCGCGCCGTATCGAGATCTACGACAACTCCCACATCATGGGCACCAATGCCGTCGGCGGCATGGTCGTGGCGGGACCGGAAGGCTTCGTCAAAGGGCAATACCGCAAGTTCAACATCAAATCGACCGACATCACGCCCGGCGACGACTTCGGCATGATGCGCGAGGTGATGACCCGGCGGTTCTCGCGACTGCTGAAGGAGGAAGGCAAGCCGGACAGGAGCGCCGAGGCTGTCGATGATGGCGCCTTCCCCGCCTGGCCGGATGTCATCCTCATCGACGGCGGCCAGGGCCAGATGACCGCCGTGCGCGCCATTCTCAAAGAACTCGACGTCGAGGATTGCGTGACGGCGATCGGCGTCGCCAAGGGGGTCGACCGCGACGCGGGACGCGAGCGCTTCTTCGCGCTCGGCCGCGACAGCTTCACGCTGCCGCCGCGCGATCCTGTGCTCTATTTCATCCAGCGGCTGCGCGACGAAGCACACCGTTTCGCCATCGGCTCGCACCGCGCCCGCCGCAAGAAAGAGATGGTCAAGAACCCGCTCGATGAGATCGCCGGCATCGGGCCCACGCGCAAGCGTGCGCTGCTGACGCATTTCGGCACCGCCAAGGCCGTCTCGCGCGCCGGCATCAGCGACCTCATGGCCGTCTCGGGCATCTCCGAAACGGTGGCCCGGCTGGTCTATGAACATTTCCACGACGATGCTGCGAAATGAAAACCGGGTGTCACAATTCACCCGGCGTTCACATGCAATAGGGCAAATATGACAGTTGCCGACGATGACCTGTTGACCTCCGGCCAGCAAAGTCATTCTGTACCTGACGAACCAGAGAACACGAATCCATGGCCAAGCCTGTCGCCTACAGCATCCCGAACCTACTCACCTATTTCCGAATCCTGATCGTGCCGTTGATCGTCCTCTGCTTCTTCATCGAGGGTCGGCTGCACAGTTCGGATTTCGCACGCTGGACGGCGGTCACGCTCTTTATCGTTGCATCGATCACCGATTTCTTCGACGGCTATCTCGCCCGCATCTGGAATCAGACGTCGAACATCGGCCGCATGCTCGACCCGATTGCGGACAAGCTCCTGGTCGCGTCGATCCTGCTGCTCGTCGCCGCCGATCAGACGATTGCCGGCTGGTCGATCTGGGCTGCGATCATCATCCTCTGCCGCGAAATCCTGGTGTCCGGCCTGCGTGAATATCTGGCAGCGCTGAAGGTCAGCGTTCCCGTGACGCGCATCGCCAAGTGGAAGACGACGATCCAGATGGTCGCCATCGCCTTCCTGCTGGCAGGCCCCGCCGGCGACAAGATTTTGCCCTATACGACGGAAGCGGGTATCGTGCTCCTGTGGATCGCCGCCGGGATCACGCTCTACACGGGCTACGACTATTTCCGCGCCGGCCTCAAGCACGTGGTCAACGAATGAGCACCGTCAATCTCGTCTATTTCTCCTGGGTGCGGGAGCGCATCGGCAAGGGCGAAGAGACGCTGGACGTTCCCGCCGGCGTCGTCACCATTGCCGACCTCCTCACCCATCTGAAGACGCTCGGCGAGGAGTACGAGGCGGCGCTCGAACATGAAAACGTCATCCGCGCGGCCATCAACCAGGAACATGTCGACCATCGCGAGCCGATCGCCGGCGCCCGGGAGATCGCCCTGTTTCCACCGATGACGGGTGGTTGAGGCAATGCGCACGCCGGTGACCGTGCGCGTTCAGCGCGAGGACTTCGACCTCAATGGCGAGGTCGCGAAACTCTCGGCGGGACGGACCGATATCGGTGCCGTCGTCACCTTTTCCGGGCTTTGCCGCGATGAAGCGGGCACGCTCGCCGCCCTCGAGCTCGAACATTATCCGGGCATGGCCGAGGCGGAAATCGAACGCATCTGCCGCGACGCAGCCGCGCGTTTCTCGCTGCAGGCCGCGACCGCCATCCACCGCTACGGCAAGGTCAAGCCCGGCGAAAACATCGTGCTGGTGGTTACCGCCTCGCGGCACCGGCAGGCCGCCTTCGACGGCGCCAACTTCATCATGGACTTCCTGAAGACTTCGGCGCCCTTCTGGAAGAAGGAGCACCTTGGCGACGGCACCAGCGGCGGCTGGGTCAGCGCGAAGGATGCCGACGACACGGCGCGGGAGCGCTGGTCGACGAAATAGGCCGCGCTGGCACGGAACACCCGTGGCCCATCCGCCAGTCAGGGAATGATCTTCTCCTTGCGCGTCACCGCGAGCACGAGCACCAGAAACCCGAAGATCGCAAAGTCGCGCCACAGGATCGGACCATAGGCGCTCCACAGCGTTTCCAGCAAGCCGACTCCGGCGGCACCGAGTGCGGCGTAGAGCGGCGAGGCCTGGCCACCGATCGCGGCGATGAACAGCACCTTGACGCCGAAAGTGAGCCCCGTGCCGAAATCCATGTTGCCGTAGTAGGACGCTGCAAGAATGCCGCAGAAGGCAGCGATCAGCGATGCCGCGCCATAGGCGACGATGTAAACGGTCGCGGCATCGACGCCGCAGAGTGCCGCCGCACCCCGATCCTCTGATACCGCGCGCCAGAACCGCCCTGCCCGTGAATGCGTGAGATACCAGTGCCCGGCTGCCACGAGCGCGGCCATGAGCGCGGTGTTGCCGAGCTGGATGACCGTCAGCGTCACCGGAAAGCGCGGATCGTCCCAGAAAACGATGTTCCCGTTCAGGAACGGCGGCAGCCACAGGCTGCGTGTCTCAGAGGCGAGCCGCGCCGTTTCCATCAGGACCAGCAGGCAGCCGAGCGAGGCCACGACGACGGTGTTGGCTGACGAAAAGGCGAGCGGCCGCATGACATAACGCCCGGCGACGAGCCCGGCGCCAAGGCCGAAACTCAAGGCCGCAGCCGCGCCGAGGCCGAGCGCAGCCGGCAGCACCAGCCACAGCCGGTTCCAGCCGAGATCCGCAAACAGCACGAACATCTGGCCCGAGAAAGCAAAGAGCGCGCCATAGGTAAGATCCGCTCGACGTGTCACGGCGAAAGCGATGGCATAGCCAAAGGCAAGCACCGCATAAAGCGCGGCGACAGGGACGGCATTGGCGAGTTGCTGCAGAAAATAGAGCATGGCGCATCCGGAGCGTGACAAGATCAATATAACTGGTAAAATCATTTTTGCCAGTTAGGATTTTCGTATGACCTTCACCTGGACAGCCCATCGTTTTGCCGGCGGCGCCTTGGCGCTGGACGTGGCCAATTCCATCGTCCTGCGCTTCGATCCCGAGCGCCGGATCGACCGTTTCGCCGACGTTGCAGCGATCGATACCTTTGCGGAAGCTGCCAACCGTTTCGGGGCGGAGAACACCCGCTTTGGTCCGCTGCTGCCCGTGGCGGCTGAACGGCGCGCGGGCCTTCTGCGGCTGCGCGAAGCGACCGACAGGCACTTCCGCGCGGAGATATCGAAAAATGGCCGGCCGGAGTTCCTGGCCGACTTGCTCGAGGCGATCGCGGTGGTTCTGCGCGGTCCCGTGCCGCACGGCGGCGCGCTTCCGCTCGACACCGCGACCGCGCATTCGGCACTCAGCCTTGCCGCCAACCCCGAGCCCGACCGGCTGAAGATCTGCCCGAATTGCGGCTGGCTGTTTCTCGACCGCAGCCGCAACCGCAGCCGGACCTGGTGCGACATGGCGGTCTGCGGCAATCGCAACAAGGCCAAGCGCCACTACCATCGCAACAGGGAAGAAGCAGGCCCATGACAAGGATGATCGGGATCTTGGCAGCACTTGCCATCACACTCGCCACCACCGGCTGTCAGCGCGAGACCGGACCGGATCCGCTGAAGCTGACGGGCAAGATGTTCGTCTTCAATTACCGCCTTGCCTACGCGGTCTACACGATCACGCTTCAGAAGACAGAGCCCGTGCCCGAGGGCAGCGTCGTCGTCGCCACCTTCGAGAACCCGGTGGGCGGCAAGCCGTTCACGCTGACGCGCAAGCTCTTTCCAAAGCTCGACAGGGTGGTGCTGGAAAGTCCTGATTTGACCTGCGTGAAAAAGGAAAGACCCTATGCGGTGACGATCGAAGTGAAGGGACCTGACGGCGAAACGCTGCAGAAACTGGAGACCACAGTCATCTCGGATATCGACCAGGATATCCTGCCGGCCAAGGCACTGGTCGAGGGCCCCGCCTACGACAAGAATCCGGAAGTCTTCCGCGACGGCAAGACTCCCGAACATTTCGAGACCGCGAAATGCCCCATATGAAAAAACCGGAGCGTTTCCGCTCCGGTTCAAATCCAAGTCAATTCAAGCCGTTGCGGCTCAAACTGGAGATTTTTAATCAGCCAACGATCTCGGTGCCCGAGAACCAGTAGGCGATTTCTTCAGCAGCAGTTTCCGGGGCATCCGAACCGTGAACCGAGTTTTCGCCGATCGACAGGGCGTGAACCTTGCGGATGGTGCCTTCGGCAGCGTTTGCCGGGTTGGTGGCGCCCATGACTTCGCGGTTCTTGGCGATTGCATTTTCGCCTTCGAGAACCTGAACGACCGTCGGGCCGGAGGACATGAACTCGACCAGTTCGCCGAAGAACGGACGTTCCTTGTGAACGGCGTAGAAGCCTTCGGCTTCGCGACGGCTCATCCAGACGCGCTTGGAGGCGACTACGCGCAGGCCGGCATCTTCGAGCATCTTGGTGATGGCGCCGGTAAGGTTGCGCTTGGTCGCGTCCGGCTTGATCATCGAGAAGGTACGTTCAATAGCCATTGGCTCAAATCCCTTGTTTCTTGAGAAGTGGCGGTTCATTAGCCGCCAATCCCGCGCAAAACAAGGGGGCCTGCCGATGATTCGGCTCGAGCCGAGCGGGTTTCATGCAGCCGTCACAGTCCGTCCGAGGCCGCCATGCAGGTCGAGGCAGCGTTCGAACCAGCCGGTGACGGGATCGCCTGGCTGAAGCAGGCTTTGCGGCGAGACGATGCGCGCCCACTGAAATGCCCCGAAGACGATATAATCAGCGAAAAGCGGTTCTGCGCCACCCAGGAAATCCTGAAACTTCAGCATGTGGCGAAGCGGCTCGAGCTTTTCGGCGAACGTGGCAAGGGCAGCCGGGCCACCTTCGGCGACCGCTTCCAGCGACGTGCCGAAGCGCTTTTCGCGGCTTTGCCGGAAATAGGCCTGATCGACGGGATCAAGGCTATCATGAATATCCTTGATAATGATCCGGGCGATGGCTGGATGCAGCGTCGTCTGCGACCAACCCTCCACGAAACGGGCGGTGGCCTTCGCACCCTCACCGACGAAAAGCGGCGGGCGGTCCGGATAGGTCTCTTCGAGGTAGAGGGCGATGTCGAAGCTGTCCTTCACCAGCCGTTCCCCGTCACGCAACAGCGGCACCAGCGTGGTAGCTCCATTCTCGATGCCGGGGATTTCGGTGAAGCCGATCGGCACGACGTCAAAATCGAGCCCCTTGTGCGCGAGCGACATCTTCGTCTTCCACACATGCGGCGAGAAGGGACGCGTCCTGTCGGCCCCACAAAGCGAATAGAGTTTTCTCGACATATAGACTCCCGGTCGGTTGGCGTCCCGTTGAACGACAAATCGGCGGCGTCATCAAATCAGTAAATTTCATGAGTGATATCAGCCACAGAAATGCAGTTTCGCGTTAGCGTCGCCGCCCCTTCAAGGAGATACCAATGCTCGATCACTTTCGCATGTTCGCCGACTATAACCGCTGGGCGAACCGCCTGATCTATGCCGCTGCGGCAGAATTGACCGATGCCGAACTGCGGGAAAACCGCGGCGCCTTCTTCGGCTCGCTGCTGGCGACCCTCAATCATATCCTTGTCGCCGATCGGGTGTGGATGAAGCGCTTTACGCGCGAGGGTGATGCCCCCACTGCGCTCGATACGATCCTGCATGGCGATCTGCCGGCGCTCACCACCGCTCGCAACGCCGAGGACGAACGCATCATTGCGTGGATCGACAGCTTGAGCGAGGAACGCCTCAGCGCCGATCTCACCTATACGCCACTCACCAACCCGACGGTTATCACGCAGAAGCTGGCGCCGACGCTCGGGCACTTCTTCAACCATCAGACTCATCACCGTGGGCAGGCGCATGCGACGCTGACCGCACTCGGCCAGCCGTCCGTGACGCTGGACCTGGCCCACTTCCTCAGGACTGACGGGTCACAGTGGGCGTAGCGGAAAGCGCAGCGCCCCAAAGCCGAGCGATCGCAGCGGCCGGAGCTCGCGCTCCCGCCACTCAGCAAGCTTCTTTAGAAGCTGACGCTGGCCGAGCCACGCGGCCAGGCCGAGCGCGATGCCGCCAACGATCGACAGGATCGAAAACGCCACCGGCGGCAACGCCGGTTGCAGCGGCAGCATCAGCAGCTCGGGAACGAAGCGGTGCAGGATGTAGATGTGGAAGCCCGCCGCCGACAGAGGCAGGACGAGCTGCGCCGCCCAGCGCGGCACGCTGACGCGCGTAAGATAAAGCAGCGCTGCCAGGACGGCGATTTGCAGCAGGTATTTGATCTTCGTCCCGATCCAGACCCCCTCGTATAGGCCGAAGAACAGGAACGCCCCGGCGCCGGACAACATCAGCAGCAGGCGCTGCTTGCCGGTTTCGGCGACCGCGGCGCACCAGCCGATGACGGCGAGATAGAAAATCCATGGCAGGGTGAAGATCTGGCGATTGCCGATCGGCCACAGGAGCGGCAGGGTCAACCTGGCGACAAGAGCGGCAAACAGCAGGGCCATGCCGGCACCGAAGGGCCTTGCAGAGACAAAGCGCCGGAACTGCGGGATCGCGAAGAGCCCGACAAAGACGAGCATCATCTGGCAATAGGCTTCGATGAACCAGTAGAGATACGGCACCATGCCGTGTTCCTCCGGCAGGGCCACACCGAAATTGCCGACGAGGAAGACCGAGGCCCAGGGCACCTCGCCCCAGGTGACCGCATAGGCAGCGACGATCAGATAGTAAGGCACCAGCACCTGGGCGAGCGGGCGCAGGATGGCCGGGCCATCTCCGGCCAGAAGTGGCCCCATCTGGAAGCGGGCGAGGCTGAAGCCTGCGAGGACGACCATGGCTGCCGATCCGCCGGGGATGGGCCAAAGCAACTCGTGGTGCAGGACGACGAGCAGAATCGCCAGTGCGCGGATCAGCAGGTCCATCCCGATCCGTCGCGTGGCGGTCTCACGGCGCTCCTGCGCCGACAATTCGGCGATCGACAAGGTCTCCCAGGCGTCGGGAACTTGCCCCAGCGCCTTTTCCAGACCGATCGAGAGCTGAACGAAACGCAAGGAATCGCCGCCCAGCGACACAAAACTGTCGGAGCGCTTCACCCTCTTCGGATAGAAGACCTGCGCAAAAAGCTCTTCGATGCCGCCGTTGTCGTCGTCGACGGTCGCTGCCGCCTGGCGGGCCGTCATTTTGAGTGCGTTATAGTCGACCTTGCCGCTGGAAAGCCGCGGCATTTCGGCAAGCTGCGTGGCCTTGAGATGCGCGAGCGTCAGCCCGCTCGCTTGCGCGAGGAACCGTCTGATCTCCTCGGCATCACGACTGCCGGCGTAGAAAGCATGAAGGCCGGCATCGTCACCGACGACGGCTGCCACGATGCCACGCCTTTCGAGCGCCGCTTCCAGCCCATCGTGGGCGATCCTGAGGCCGGCAATCTTGGAAATCCGCTTCATGCGGCCGACGATCTGGAACAGGCCGTCGGCATGGCGCATCGCGAGGTCACCGGTGCGCAGTTCGGTAAGCTCGGCGCCACGGCAGAGATCTTTGCGCGATGTGGCGTAGCCCATCATCACGTTCGGGCCGCGATAGACGAGTTCGCCGGCGACACCGTCGCCTTCGATCGGCGCTCCGTTCTCGTTCTCGATCGAGAGGTGCCCGCCGGGGATGGCTATGCCGATCCTCTCCTCGTTGCCGGCAAGTGCCGCCGGCGGCACAAAGGCTATGCGCGCGGTGGCCTCCGTCTGGCCGTACATCGCAAAGAAGGACGCGCCTTGGGCACGAAGGTGGTCGTCATAGAGACGGATGATCTCCGGGCTCAACCGACCGCCGGCAACGGTCATGAAGCGCAAATGCGGGAACCGCCGTTCGCGGAAACCCACCTTCTCCAGCAACTCGTAGGAATAGGGCACGCCTGCAAAGTTTGTGCTGCCGCTTGCGGCGAGACCATCGAGAAAGCCGGCATCGAGGACCGATCCACCGGGAATATAGAGGCTTGCTCCAACCGCCAGGTGGGAGTTCAGAACCGACAGACCGTAGGAGTAGTGAAGCGGCAGGATGAGGCAGCCGCGATCATCCGCCGTCAGGCCGAGATATTCTGCAATGGAGGCGGCATTTGCCGTGATGTTTTCCCCGGACAAGCGGACGGCCTTGCCGCAACCGGTGGTGCCGGAGGTGGAGAGCATCACCGCCAACTCGGGATGCGGCGCCTTGCCATCTTGCCGCAGATACTCCGTGCGCCAGCGGCCATCGATGCGGCGAAAGCCGTAATCGGGCTCGAAGGCATCGACCCAGGATTGGGCCACCCCGGTCTTCGGAGCCTGCAGGGCCACGGCATGTCCCGCACTCAGCGCCGCCAGGTAAGCGATGATCGCATGTTCGGAAAGCTCGGCCTCGATCACCACCAGTCCGCGTGAACCGCCGAAGGCGAGCGCCTGGCGGGCGACCCGTTCGCCGAGTTCCCGATAGGTGACGATCCGTTGCCCGGAAAAGACCAGCGCCGCACGGTCACCCCATTTCGCCAGATCCGCAATGAACGAGAGGGACATCCTTGACCGTCGCTGTTTGTCCGCGGGCTTCGATGCCCGATTTAGCAGCGCCGAATATAATTGGTGACTAAAGGCGTCAAGTATAAACTTTGCCAAGCTGACAGCTGTCAGTTGGCATGCGAGTCTCGGTTGCGCCCCGCCGCGAGCAGATGGAATTCAGCAACCATACCGGGCGGGAACGAGCGGAATGCGAAATCTTCAGACTCCCTTAAATGCAGTCTCTCATAGTGTCCCTCGATCCGGACATCACATCCTACTGACATTGAGGACCGACAGAATGACCAGGCAAGTTCCAGCGGAGGCCAGCCGATCGCAGGCGAGACAAGCAGCAATCATTCTGAAGGTGGCGCACGCAATGTCCGCGCATGGGGTTGCTGCCCTGCCCCGCAATTACGAGCTTTTCTACGAAGCACTGTCCGGTCGCCTGCCTCAGCTTTCCCGGGAGCTTGGCGCGCTCGGGCACAACCCGCTACAGGACTCGCTGGACGCGCTGGGCCTCAAGCATCACCTCGTCTCCCACGCTTCCCTCGCCGCGGACCGGGCGAGGGCCGAAGCGCAGGAAGCCCTCGCCGACATGGCCAGCAAGCTCAAGCTTGCGCTGGTGCAGAAACAAGCGTTCAAGGCCGAACTCGATCACTTCGCCGGCCGGCTTGAAGCAGATCCCGTCGCCGGCCTAACGGGGGTCGCCGACGAAGCCGCACGGCTGCGGGAAGCGGCTGGCCGATTGATGAACGAAGAGAGCGCTCTGCAATACCTTCTGGAAAACGGCGCGCGACGCTTCGTCGAACTGGAGGGTGATCTGGCCGAAAGCGGTCGGTCGCTCACCCGCGACCCCGCCACCGGCCTGCCGAACCGGCTTGCACTTTCAGCGAAGCTCGACTCCATTCTCGAAACGGAGCGGATCGACCAGCCGGTCGCTCTGCTTCTCGTCTCCGTGGAAGGGCTTCGTGCGATGGCCGAGCACCATGGCGGCACGGTCGCGGCCAAAGCGCTTGCCAGGCTGTCGGCGCTGTTTCGCAAGTCGATCAAGAAAAACGACTTCGTCGCCCGCGTGGGCCAGCAGGACTTCGCCTTTGTCTGCCGGGACGTCAGCGCCGAGAACGCCGAGGCCATTGCGCGGCGCCTCCTGCAATCCGTAAAGGCAATGAAGGTCACCCTCCCCGGGCGCGTGCACACCGTCGAGACGCTCTCGCTTGCGGCGGGCATCACCGTCGCGCAGCCGGCATCGAACAGCGCCGATCTTCTGATCCAAGCGGAACTGGCATTGTCCGCAGCGCAGGATGGCGCCGGCATCCTGCGTTATTCGGCGGCACTCGGCCGCGACCGCGGCAAGATCTACTGTCAGAACGCCGCTTAGGTGCCCACACGTCAAGCGGCGACCGGCTGGCGGTTTTCGTCGATCTCCGTCGCCTTCTCCCGGAGACAGCCGAGCAGGCGGAAGAGCTCGCCGCGCTCGCAGTCATCGAGCGCCGAGAACAACTCGTCGATCGTGCGGTGACGTGGCTGGAGCGCCGCTTCCAGTGCCAGCCGGCCGCGATCGGTAATCGATATGATCTTCGCACGGCGATCCTCCGGATCCGCTTCACGGACGACCATGCCGTCTCGTTCCAGTCCGTCGATCGCTTCGGTGACGGTTCTCGCTGCAAAGCCGAGCGCCGCGGCGATATCCGCACAGCGACGGGGTCCGAGCGTGTTGAGATAGAACAGGAACTTGCTGCGCGCGAGCGAAACGCCTTCCTCCGACATCGACGCGTTCACCAGGCGATGAACGCAGTGATAGAGATCGAAGAGCCGCTCGACGACCTCGACTTTTTCTGTCATGGCAATGTACCTCATTTGGCAACGCCAAAACGCAACAGCCCGGCCCCGCGTGGCGGGACCGGGCTGTTCGGTCAACCGTTTGGCGTGACTTACTGCTTGTTTTCGTTGGTCCGGCCAAAAGCCTTGGCGTCGCTGCTGGCGATCGCACCGGTTGCCGTCGCATCGACGGATCGGTCTTCGATACCTGCGTAGTAGTCGCCGCGGCTGGTCGTGCTCGCAGAGACGCCGGTGCCGGCGGAAGCCTGGGCACGGCCGGTAAAGAGCGGCGTAGAGCTCACGCCCTCATAGTAGCTGCCGCCGGCCACAGCGGCCGAGGCGCCACCAAGCATGGCGGCCGCAACGAGGATCGCGACAATGGACTTCTTCATCAATCTGTTCCCTGGTGGAGATGGGCAGTCGGGGCTGACCCCGTCCGGGCGCTTGGGAGGACGCTTCATAAGATCACGGCGGTGATCAATCAAATCCCTCGAAAAGGGGTGCGGGCAGAAACCCGCACCCCCCTCTTCATCGTGGTCAGCGCGAGATGCCCTGATAATATTCGCCTTCGCCACCCTGCACGCTCTTCGGCGCGACGCCGTAGCTCACCACCGAACCGGTGTTGGTGCTGTCGACATAACCGGCTTCAGAGTTGCCGATGGTAAAGGACGACTTGCCGGTAACGGCAGGCGTGCGCTCGGTATAGAGTGGCGTCGGGCTGACGCCTTCGTAGTAGCTGCCGCCGGCCAAGGCAGCGGAGGCGCCACCTAGGATGGCGGTTGCAACGAGAGCGGCGGAAAGAGCGGTCTGGATTGCAGTTTTCATGATCTTCACTCCTGGGAGGCTCGTTCGGTCGAACGAGGTTTCATCTAAAATGTCCGTGGCCGGATCGGTCGTCCCTCGGAACGCGGGGCCCTTGCCAATGGCGTTCAGTCGATCGAGGCGGTCAGAAGAGCGTTCCCCGCCCTTCCGCTATTGAGATGGTCCCTCACGATGAGGATGTGTAGTATCGATTGTCGGAACGCGTTGTTCAAAAATCGATAACAATGACCTCTTGAAATCCCGGACCGACACCGCAGGAAAACGCTGCATACCCGCGCCTCTTGCCTTCCCGGCCAAGTCCGGGCAAAAGGCCGCAATGATCCAGATTTCCGGCCTTTCCGCCCGCATCGCGGGACGTCTCCTCATCGAAAATGCATCCGTGACGCTTCCGGCGGGCACGAAGGCGGGGCTCGTGGGCCGAAACGGTGCCGGCAAGTCGACGCTGTTTCGCATCATCACCGGCGACTTTGCCTCCGAAGCCGGCAGCATCTCGCTGCCCAGGAATGCCCGTATCGGCCAGGTCGCGCAGGAAGCGCCCGGCACCGAGGAACCGCTGATCGAGATCGTGCTCAAGGCTGACAAGGAGCGCTCGGCACTGATCGCCGAAGCGGAAACCGCGACGGACCCGCACCGCATCGCCGAGATCCAGACGCGGCTTGCCGATATCGGCGCCCACTCGGCCGAGTCCCGGGCGGCCAGCATCCTCGCTGGCCTCGGCTTCGACCACGAGGCGCAGCAGCGGCCGGCCTCGTCCTTCTCTGGCGGCTGGCGGATGCGCGTGGCATTGGCCGCGGTGCTTTTCTCCGAGCCCGACCTGCTGCTGCTCGACGAGCCGACCAACTACCTCGACCTCGAGGGCACGCTCTGGCTGGAGGACTATGTCCGCCGCTATCCGCATACGGTCATCATCATCAGCCACGACCGCGATCTCCTGAACACCGCAGTCAACGCCATCGTGCACCTCGACCAGAAGAAACTCACCTTCTATCGCGGCTCCTACGATCAGTTCGAGCGGCAGAAGGCCGAGGCCGACGAATTGCAGATGAAGGCGAAGGCGAAAAACGACGCCGCCCGCAAGCATCTGCAGAGCTTCATCGACCGGTTCCGGGCCAAGGCGACGAAGGCCCGCCAGGCGCAGAGCCGCATCAAGGCGCTGGAGCGCATGGGAACCGTGGCTGCCGTCATCGAGGACCATGTCCAGGGTTTCTCCTTCCCGGATCCAGAGAAGGAAGCAGCATCGCCGATCATCGCCGTCACCGGCGGCGCCGTCGGCTACGAGCCCGGCAAGCCGATCCTCAAGCGGCTGAACCTCAGGATCGACACCGACGACCGCATCGCGCTGCTTGGCTCCAACGGCAACGGCAAGTCCACCTTCGCCAAGTTCATCTCTGGCCGCCTCGCGCCCGAAGCAGGTGAATTGAAGATCGCGCCGAACCTCAAGGTCGGCTTCTTCGCCCAGCACCAGTTGGACGACCTCATCCCGACCCAGAGCGCGGTCGAGCATGTGCGTCGGCGCATGCCGGATGCGCCGGAAGCCAAGGTGCGCTCGCGCGTGGCGCAGATGGGGCTTGCGACGGAAAAGATGGAAACACCCGCCAAGGATCTCTCCGGCGGCGAAAAGGCGCGGCTGCTGATGGGCCTTGCCGCCTTCGATGCGCCGAACCTCCTGATCCTCGACGAGCCTACCAACCACCTCGACATCGACAGCCGCAACGCGCTGATCACCGCACTCAACGACTATTCCGGTGCCGTGATCCTGATCTCGCATGATCGACACCTGATCGAGGCGACCGCCGACCGGCTGTGGCTGGTGCGCGATGGAACGGTGGCGAGCTATGACGGCGACCTCGAGGATTATCGCAGCCTGATCGTCGGCGGCACCAAGGCGAAGGACGAGGGGGTCAAGCCTTCGAGCGCCGAAGACAGCGTTTCGAAGGCGGACCAGCGCAAGGCCAATGCCGACAAGCGCGCCTCGCTTGCACCGCTTCGCAAGAAGATCAATGAAATCGAATCCTTGACCGGGAAACTGGAGAAACTGATTCAGGCACTTGATGTGGAACTGGCCGATCCGGCGCTCTACGAAAAGTCGCCTGCGAAAGCTGCACAGAAGGCCAAGGAACGCGCCGACGCGGCAACGAAACTCGTTCACGCCGAAGAGCAATGGCTCGAGCTTTCCGCCGAATACGAAGAGGCGATGGCCGGCTGACATGGGGCCGGCCGGTCGTTCATCCGAGCTCAAACGTGGTGATGCCATAGATCCGGGCAAGCGGCAGGCCTGGGTCCGGCCCGCGATACATGCGCGCCGTTTCGAACACCGGCCGCAGATTGTAGCGATCGCAAAGCGCCTTGGCCGAGGCATTCGGGTCGGGGATGTCGAGATAGACCTCGCTGCCGTTGACGCCGGAGGCGAGCTTGCGAAAAACCAGATCGGCGCCGGTCTCCGTATCGGAAAAGAGCGGCCCGATCTTGAACCCGTTACGGCAGGCGCGAATCGTCCCATAGGCCGCAACCGCGCCATCGCGCAGCAGCAAGACGCTGCGCCGTCCATCGCTCGACTTCAGCCATTCGCGAAGGAAGGCCTCACGACGGGCCGGGACGAAACGGCGGTCATATTCGGTGAGGAGCGACATATGAATCGGCGCGACCTCCAGGAGATCGGCACCCGGCGGCTCGACGACGTCGATCACACCGCCGTAGCGGATGTTCGCATGGGCGTAAGCGAAGCCGGACCGGCGATAATTCTCCTGCTGGGCGATCACGCCGTCGAGGCCGACGATGCGCCCATCGGCGGACGACATCGCCTGCTGCCACAATTGCCGGCCGATCCCCTGGCCACGAAAGTCCGGTCGCGTGATGAAGAAGCCGAGGAAGCCATAGCTTTGGTTGTATCGCACCAGTGAAATGGCTCCGATGGGCCCCTCCTCTCCACTCGCGATCCAGTAACCGTCCGGGTCGGCCGTCCAGAATGGGCCTGCGTCGCCGAGACCGGGATTCCACCCTTCCCCCGCTGCCCATTCGATCATGACGTCGAGTTCGACACGGCTTGCACGACGGATTTGCAACTGCATGTTCACTCCTCTTGCGGCGGTCAGATCACCCTGTTGACCCGCCCCCGCTGGCGAGACGACACGGCGTGTCCGTTGGTAGAGCTAGAGCGATGGCGTTCAGAGGGAATGATAGTCTGTCGATTTCCACGACATTGATGGCACATGCTGGCGGCGGACCGGCGGCGCTTGCCCCCTTTGCGCAATCTGCTACAAGAGCCGACAATAAGTCATACAAATCGAGCGGAACACCAATGGCCCCCATCAAAATTGCTCTTGTCGGCGTCGGCAAGATCGTTCGCGACCAACATCTGCCGGCGATCGCCAGAAACGGCGACTATCACCTGATCGCTGCGGCCAGCCGGCATGGCACGGTCGACGGCATCGACAATTTCAAATCGATCGAGGCGATGCTCGAAGCCGTGCCTGCGATCGAGGCCGTGTCGCTCTGCATGCCGCCGCAGTATCGCTACGAGGCGGCCCGCACGGCGCTCGATGCGGGCAAGCACGTGTTCCTGGAAAAGCCGCCGGGCGCCACGCTCAGCGAAGTCGCGGACCTCGAAGCGCTGGCGGCATCGAAGGGGCTGTCGCTGTTTGCCAGCTGGCATTCCCGCTACGCCCCCGCCGTGGAAGCGGCAAAATCCTTTCTGGCGACAACGACGATCAATGATGTCCAGATCATCTGGAAGGAAGACGTGCGCCACTGGCACCCGAATCAGGAATGGATCTGGGCCGCGGGCGGTCTCGGCGTCTTCGACCCGGGCATCAACGCACTTTCGATCATTACCCACATCCTGCCGCTTCCGCTGTTCGTGACCTCGGCCGTGCTCGAATTCCCCGAGAATCGGGACGCGCCGATTGCTGCCAACATCACCTTCACGGATGGGAAGAAATTGCCGGTTTCCGCCGAGTTCGACTGGCGCCAGACCGGCAAGCAGAGCTGGGACATCGTCGCCCGGACGGCGGCAGGCGAGATGGTGCTGTCCGAAGGCGGCGCCAAGCTCGCCATCGATGGCAAGCTTGTCCATCACGAGCCGGAACAGGAATACCCGATGCTCTATCGGCGCTTCGCCGAGATCGTCAGAGCCGGGAAGTCGGACGTCGATCTGGCGCCGCTGCGCCACGTCGCCGACGCCTTCATGCTCGGCAAGCGCAAGTTCGTCGAAGCGTTCCACGATTGATATTCTGAGCACGTCAGAAGCACGAAGCCCGCGGCATCGGCTGCGGGCTTCTTCGTCGCAACGGGTCGTAAACTCAAGCCTTCTTTTCCCAGCGGCCGTCGCGGTTCTGTTGCCAATAGGTGAGGTTGTGCCCCTCCCCCTTCAACCGCTTCCAATGGGCGCGCGCGCCCTCGAGCTGATCCTGGTCGTAGCCATCGAACACGAAGACGACGCGCTCGTAGGTCGAAACATCAGGCGGGCTGGCGCCGTCAATGACGAAGCGGACCGTCGCGGCATTCGCGTTGCCTTCGTCGGCCACCAGCAGGATCGGCTGGTCTGCAGCGAAGTCGCCGGCATCCGTGCCATGCGGCAGGAAGCTTTCGTCGCGATAAACCCACAGATGCGTGTCGAGCGCGTCGCGCCGCTCGGCGTCGATCGTCTGCACGGCCACCCGCCAGCCGCGCTCGACGCTCTTGTCGAGCAATGGCGGCAACGCGTCTTCGAGCTTCGATTCCGTCAGGTGATAGAACAGGATTTCGGTCATACCGATTGCTTCCCGCCTTTCGTCACGTCCGTCGCGGCCAGTCAGGATTCGTAGCTCGCCCGCACCAATTCATCGAGCAGCCGGACGCCGAAACCCGAGCCCCAGGACTGGTTGACCTCGTCCGTCGGCGTGCCCATGGCGGTGCCGGCGATATCGAGATGCGCCCAGGGCGTATCCTTGACGAAACGCTGCAGGAACTGCGCCGCCGTTACCGCACCGCCGTGGCGGCCGCCGGTGTTCTTCATATCGGCGAACTTGCTGTCGATCATCTTGTCGTATTCCTTGCCGAGCGGCATGCGCCACAGGCGTTCCTGCGTCGCGATGCCGGCGGCGAGCAACTGGCCGGCCAGGCGGTCATCGTTCGAGAATAGGCCGGCGTGGTGCGTTGCGAGCGCAACCATGATGGCGCCGGTCAAGGTCGCGAGATCGATGATCGCCTGCGGCTTGAAGCGGTCGTTGCAGTACCAAAGCGCATCGCACAGCACGAGGCGGCCTTCGGCATCGGTGTTGATCACCTCGATCGTCTGGCCGGACATCGAGGTCACGATGTCGCCAGGGCGCTGCGCGCTGCCGTCGGGCATGTTTTCCACAAGGCCGATGATGCCGATGGCATTGACCTTCGCTTCGCGTGCGGCAAGCACATGCATGAGGCCGATGACGGCGGCGGCGCCGCCCATGTCACCCTTCATCTCCTCCATGCCGGCGGCCGGCTTGATCGAGATGCCACCGCTGTCGAAGACGACGCCCTTGCCGACGAAGGCGAGCGGGCGGTCCTTGGACTTGCCGCCCTTCCACTGCATGACGACGAGCCGCGGCGGGCGGGTAGACCCCTGCGCCACACCCAGCAGCGCGCCCATGCCGAGTTTCTTCATTTCCTTTTCGGTGAGAATCTCCACCTCGACGCCGAGCTTCTCCAGGTCCTTTGCCTTGGCGGCAAACTCGACCGGGCCCAGCACGTTCGCCGGCTCGTTCACCAGGTCGCGCGCCAGGAAGACGCCTTCGGCAACCGCCTGTGCGGTGGCGAAGGCCTTCTTCGCGGCGATGACGGTGCCGGTGACGATCGTCACCTTGGCCGGCTTGCCGGAGAATTTGGCCTCGTCGTCGGCTTTCTTGGTCTTGTAGCCATCGAATCTGTAGGCGTTCATCTCCATGCCGAGCGCGAAATCGGCGGCCGCCTTGCCGGTCACGTCGATCCCGGGCGCGTCGATGAAGACGGTCATCTTGTCGGCTGAACCGAGCTTCGCGGCGACGGCACCGCCGGCCTTCAGCCAATCGTGTTCCGTAAGCGCTTCCGCCTCTCCAAGCCCGAGCACGATGATTCGGTCTGCGGGCGAGCCATGCGGCGCAACGATATCGAGACTGGAGAACGCCTTTGCAGTGAACTTCTTCACCTTCGCCGCCTTTGTCACCACGTCTTGCGGATCGGCGACATCGGCACCGGCTGCAGCTCCGCCGCTCGACGTCTTGAGGAGCACGGCGACGCCGCCCGTCGGCCGGTGGGACTTGGCAAAGGTGAACTCGAACTTCATCGGCATTGAAAAACTCCGGCTACTTTCTTGTCTCTGCACGCATCCGGAGCATCGAAAGAAGCTTCCGAGAGCCGGTGTCAGGGCAAGGTGATTGTGGCCGCGACGCGTTGGGATGACACGGCGAGGCTTGTGGCGATCCGCCCTGTTACCGGGCGGTTACAGTGGAAAATATTCGCAACATTCGCCACCGTCAAAGCTGTGGCCGGCACCCTTCTCGCTTTTCAACCGCTTGGCAAGATGCCCCCGGATGTTTACATGCGGTTAACCGAGGTTCTTCGCCTTAAATTATCCCTGTTGCTTCACAATTTGAGCGACGCGAATAGCAGGCAAGAACCAGGCTTCGGCTAGGACCGGGCAAAACCCGGCTTGACGCCGCCGCCGGAACAGAAACATGAGCAGGATTTTGGACCGGACACGGGCATGAAGCTGATCGAACGCTACATATTCCGGCGTGCCTTGATCATGTTCCTCGCGACACTCCTGCCATTGCTCGGCATCGTGTGGACGACGCAGGCGCTTGCCAACGTCAATCTGGTCACCGACAGCGGCCAGTCGGTTCTGGCCTTCGCCAAGCTGGCAACGCTCATCCTGCCTTCGGTCATCCCGATCATCCTGCCCTTCGCACTGGTCATCGGCGTCACCCAGACGCTCACCACGATGAACACCGATTCGGAACTGACGGTGCTCAACGCCGCCGGCAGCTCGCGCATGGCCATCATCCGGCCAGTCATCTACCTGGCAGTGGGCCTGAGCGTCCTTTCTTTCGCAGTCGACAATTTCGTCGAGCCGTATTCGCGCGTTTCGGTACGCAAGATGCTGGCGACCGCCAATGCCGACCTGCTGTCGTCCGTCGTTCAGGAAAACTCGTTCCGCAAGGTTGCCGACGGACTCTATGTCCAGGTCGGCGCGCGGCGAAGCGGCGGCGTGTTGCAGGGCATCTTCGTTGCCGATTCGCGCAATCCCGCCTTCGAACTCGTCTATTACGCCCGCGAAGGCGCGGTCGACGAAAAAAGCTCCGCGCTGGTGATGAAGGACGGCGAGGTACAACGCAAATTGCCTGACGGCAGTGTCTCGATCATCAAGTTCGATTCCTATGCCTTCGACCTTGCCGACATGACCAAGACGACGCGCGAGGCGACGATCCGGGCGAAAGACCGGGACCTCGCCGGACTGCTCAATCCCGATCCGAACGATCAGGTCTACAAGAACAAGCCGCTTGCCTTTACCGCCGAGATCAACCGCCGCCTGACGGAGTGGACCTTCCCACTGCTGTTCGGCCTGATCGCACTGGTGTTCAGCAGCGATGCGCGCTCCCACCGGGAAGCGCGCCTCCATCCCATGGTGAGCGCGCTCGGAACGGCGCTGCTCATCCGCTGGATGACCTTCTATGCCGGCAACAGCGCCGAGGATTCCATCTGGTTCGTGCCGCTGATGTACATCGTGCCACTTGCAGCCGGCGCGCTCTGCATTCACCAGCTCGTGAGCAACAAGCGCCTCGACATCCCGATGACCTGGCAGGAAAAGCTGCAGGATCTCCTGGTACGCCTGCGCCTGGTGCGGCGTGACGCCGAGGGAGGGCAGCCATCATGATGGGCACGCTCGGACGCTACTTCTTCATCCGCTACGTCGTCACCACTTTCTGGTTTCTCGTCGGCATCTTCTCGTTGATCTTCATCATCGACTTCAGCGAGCAGGCAAGCCGCCTAGCGAACCTGCCGCATTATTCGATCACCGGCGCCCTGCTGATGACCGCCCTTCGCATCCCGCTGATCCTGCAGCAGACGATTCCGTTTGTGGCGCTGTTTTCGGCGATGGCGGCGCTGATCTCCCTCAACCGGCGCTATGAACTGGTCGTGACCCGCGCCGCAGGTATCTCCGTCTGGCAGTTCCTGCGCCCGTTCGTGCTGGGCGCCTTCCTCTTCGGCATGCTCGCCGTGATCGCGCTCAACCCGCTGGCGGCGTGGGGAACGAAACGTGGGGAGGCACTGCTGGCGGAATGGGGTGCCTCGCGTTCCTCCGACGCGGGGTCGATTCCGTGGCTGCGACAGATCCACAACGGGACCGATACGATCATCGGCGCGCGCTCGGTTCAGGACAACGGTACGACGCTCCTCAACGTCACCGTCATCCACTTCGATCCACAGGGCTCGATCATTCTGAGACAGGATGCGGCTTCGGCGAAACTCGAAGATGGTTACTGGCTTCTTAACGAGGTAACGGAAACGCGCAATGGACAACTGCCGCGTCGTCTAAAAACAGCACAACTCAGCACCAATCTGAAGGCTGAGTTTGTTCAGGAACGTCTTGCAAAGGCTGATTCCATTCAGTTTTTTGACCTGCCCGGCAAGATCGAAGTGGCCCGCTCCTTCGGTTTTTCAACCAATGCCATGGAAACCCAATTCCACTCGATGCTCTCGCTGCCGCTGCTTCTCGTCGCCATGACGCTGATCGCCGCCTGCGTGTCGCTCAAATTTAGCCGGTTCAACCAATCTCGCTCCGTAATTCTCGGTGGCATCCTTTCAGGCTTCGTGCTTTATGTCGTCACCGTGCTTGTCAAAGCATTCGGGAGCAGCGGCATTGTGCCTCCTTTCGTTGCAGCCTGGTTGCCAGTTGTTGTAGCGATGGCGCTGGGCTCGACGATTCTTTTAAATCAGGAGGATGGCTAGTGGCGGTAGTGAACCGCAAACGCATGACGCTGATCAACGCTACCCTGCTCGCAGGCGTGGCGCTGCAGACACTTGCCATGGGAATGAGTGCGCCTGCGCTGGCGCAGCAGGCTTCGGACCGCCTCGATTCGCTGCGGCCGAAGATGCCGGAAGATGCCAAGCTGCTTCTGTCCGCCAATGAGCTCGTCTACAACAAGGACGCCGAGAAGGTGATCGTGCGCGGCAACGTGCAGATCGACTACGGCGGCTACAAGATGGTGGCCCGTCAGGTCGAGTACGACCAGAAGAATGGCCGCATCTATGCATCCGGGGACATCCAGTTCGTCGAGCCGGGCGGCAATGTCGTCTACGCTGACAAGATGGACGTCACCGACGATTTCGGCAACGGTTTCCTTGAGCAGATGCGCATCGAAACCACCGACCTGACCCGGCTTGCCGCAACGAGCGGCGAGCGCCGGAACGGCGAGGAATTCATCCTGAACGAGGCCGTCTACACGGCCTGCACACCCTGCGCGACCAAGCCGGAACATCGCTCGCTGTGGCATATCAAGGCGCAGCGCGTCATTCAGAACGGCCGCACGCGGACGATTCGCCTGGAGAACGCCCGCTTCGAGCTCTTCGGCAAGCCGATCGCCTATATTCCGGTGATGGAACTGCCCGACCATACGGTCAAGCGCAAGAGCGGCTTCCTGTTCCCGACGTTCCGCTCGGCGCAGAAGCTCGGCGTCGGCGTCGGCGTCCCCTACTACTGGGCGATCTCGCCCTATATGGACGCGACGGCAACCGTCACGGGCCTGACCCGACAGGGCTTCCTGCTGGAGGGCGAGTTCCGCCAGCGGTTCCACAACGGCTTCCATACGCTGAACGTTGCCGGCATCAGCCAGCTCGACAAGAGCAAGTTCACGCCCGGCACGGTCGACGCGGAGAAGACCAATCGCGGCATGATCGCGTCGAAGGCCGAGTTCGAGATCAATCCACGCTGGACGTTCGGCTGGAACGTCCTCGTCCAGTCGGACGCCAACTTCGCCAAGACCTACGAACTGTCGAACTTCGACGGAACGACCTATGTCAACCAGGCCTATCTGACCGGACTCGGCAAGCGAAACTACTTCGACCTGCGCGCCTTCTACTTCGACATTCAGGACGCGGATCCGAACAGCATCAAGGAAAACCAGCAGCCTGCGGCGCAGGTGCTCGATTACTCCTACAAGGCGCCGCAGCCCATATTGGGCGGCGAACTTTCGGCGACCGTCAACCTCACCAACATCAAGCGCAATCGGCTGGACTTCGAGGCCGTCCCAGGCGTCGTCGATCGCTTCCGCGGTCTGGAAGGCACAACCCATCGCCTGACGGGCGAGCTTGAATGGAAACGCACGTTCATCGCCCCCGGCGGTCTCGTCGTCACACCGCTGCTGGCGGCACGCGGCGATGCACTCGGGCTGAACATGGACGCGCCTGGCCCGCTCTATACCGGCGACTACAACACCAGCGACGCCACGACGCGGCGCATGTTGACCGCCGGTCTCGAAGCCCGCTACCCGATCCTCTTCGTCGGCGAGGACAGCAGCCATGTGCTCGAGCCGATCGCTCAGCTCTACGCGCGCCCTGACGAACAGGACGCTGGCGGTCTGCCGAACGAAGACGCTCAGAGCTTCGTGTTCGACGCGACCAACCTTTTCGACCGCGACAAGTTCTCCGGCTTCGACCGGGTGGAAGGTGGCACGCGCGCCAATGTCGGCTTCCGCTATACCGGTACCTTCGACAGTGGCTACGGCCTGCGCGGCATCGTCGGCCAATCCTTCCATCTCGGAGGCCTGAACTCCTTTGCAACCGACGACCTGGTGAAGGTCGGCGCGGAATCCGGCCTGGAAACGAAGCGCTCGGACTATGTCGCGATGTTCGGCATCGACGCGCCGTCCGGCCTGATGGCGAGCCTCTCGGGTCGTCTCGACGAAAAGGATCTGGCACTGCGCCGTGCCGATGCGACCGTCGGGTACCTCGGCACGACGTGGCAGGCGGCGATGACCTATACGCGCATCGAAGCGCAGCCGCTTTATGGCTCGCAGGTGGATCAGGACGAAATCCAGACGGCCGCCGCCTATAAGTTCCACGACTATTGGTCAGTCTTTGGTGCCATCACCTACGACATCAACCGGGACGTCATCTCGCGCAACGGCTTCGGCATTACCTACGACGATCAGGACACCCTGTTCTCGATCGTCTACAAGCAGGAACGCGATACCAGCAGCACGCTGGCGAACGATTGGTCGATCGGTGCCAGGATCAGCTTCCGTACCCTCGGCGACGTCAATGTCGGCGACACCAAGTTCGAAGAGCTGGATTACTATTAAGATCATTGGAACGAGGGGGCGAAACGCGAAGTTCGCCCCCTCTCGCAATTTTGGGCTGCTCAAACGGTCTTGTCATCGTTTGGCCGCATGTATTATGCATTTCCTCCGACAAGATAAGGCAACGGCGCAACGCCGGTAGGCGGACAAGACCCGACGACAGTGATCGTCCGGCAAACAGGAAAAGGTAATGGGCGGGAAAATGTCGATCTCGAGGACGCTTTCGGTATTGGCTGTGGCCGGGGCCCTGAGCATCGCGGCATGTGCCGGTGCGCAGGCTGCAAGTCAGGTCAAGGTAACGGTCAACAACACCGTGATCACCTCGGGCGATATTGCCAAACGTGTCGCATTCATCCGCCTGCAGCGTCAAAAGGGCGGAGCAGACGAAGCCAAGAAGCAGCTTGTCGACGAAGTGCTGAAGCGCGCCGAGATTGCCCGGCTCGGGCAATCGGTGAGCACGCAGGAGGTCGATGCCGCCTTTGCCCGCTTTGCCGGAGGCAACAAGCTTTCACCAGAACAGCTCGGCAAGATCCTCGACCAGGCGGGCGTCGGCGTCGAGCATTTCAAGCAGTATATCGCCGTCCAGATGAGCTGGCCGCGTGCGGTCAACTTCCGCTACGGCAATTCGAGCCGGCTGCAGGGCGCCGATCTCGTCAAGCGGATGATGGAAGGCGGCGGCAACAAGCCGGTGACGACCGAATACTTCCTGCAGCAGGTGATCTTCGTCATTCCCGAAAAGAAGCGCGGCGCCATCACGGCGAAGCGGCAGGCTGAGGCAAATGCCTCGCGGTCGCAGTTCCCGGGCTGCGAGACCTCCAAGGTGTTTGCCGCCAACTATCGCGACGTTTCGATCCGCAATCTCGGTCGTATGCTCGCCCAGCAATTGCCGGACGAATGGAAGCCCCTGGTCGAAAAGGCCGGCGAAAACGGCACGACCGGAACTCGCGTAACCGAAAAGGGCGTCGAATACCTGGCGATCTGCAAGAAGCGTGAGGTCAACGACGACACGGCCGCAGAAATCGTCTTCCGCGCCGAGGATATCGGCAAGAAGAAAACGGGCGGAGAAGACCCGAACAGCGAAAAGTATCTTGAGGAACTGCGCAAGAAAGCGCAGATCGTCAACAAGTAAGCACAGCGGTAACATGCGCGAACCAACCGGCGGGCCACTCGCCCTGACCATGGGTGATCCGGCCGGTATCGGGCCGGATATCAGCCTTTCCGCCTGGCTTGGCCGCCGCGAGCACGCGACGGCACCTTTCCTTTTCATCGGCGATCCTTCGGTGCTTGCCGCGCGAGCGGCGATGCTCGGCTATTCGGTTCCCGTGCGGGAAACAGATTGTGCCGGCGCCGTTGCCGTATTCGATGCGGCGCTGCCGATTCTGCCGGTCACCTGCCCAGCCCCGGTTACGGCGGGCGATCCCGACACGGCCAATGCCAGCGCCGTCATCAAGGCGATCGATACGGCGGTGCGGATCGTCACCGCCGGCGAAGCTTCGGCTGTCGTGACCAACCCGATCGCCAAGGCGGTTCTCTACGACGCCGGTTTCCGTTTTCCCGGCCACACCGAATACCTGGCGGATCTCGCGGAGAAGGCGACGGGACAAGCCGTTCTGCCGGTCATGATGCTGGCCGGACCGAAGCTGCGTGCGGTTCCGGTCACGATCCATATCCCCCTGAAAGACGTACCGGGCCAGTTAACGCCGGATCTCATCTATCGCACCTGTGCGATTACGGCGGCTGATCTGCGCAACCGTTTCGGGCTCGAGCGACCGCGCCTCGCGATCGCTGGGCTCAACCCTCACGCCGGCGAAAACGGTGCGCTCGGCCTTGAGGATAACGCCGTCATCCGCCCCGTGATCGACCGTCTGCGGGCCGAGGGGATCGATGCCGTGGGTCCCCTGCCGGCGGATACGATGTTCCATGATCGGGCGCGCGCGACCTACGACGTTGCAATCTGCATGTATCACGATCAGGCGCTGATCCCGGCCAAGGCGCTCGGCTTCGACGACAGCGTCAATGTCACGCTCGGCCTTCCCTTCATCCGCACGTCGCCTGACCACGGCACAGCCTTCAGCCTTGCCGGCAAGGGCGTCGCCCGCGACGACAGCCTCAGGGCGGCACTTGATCTTGCCGCGATGCTCGCGAACAATAGCCCGGGAGATATCCGCTGATGGCCGCGCTCGACGGTCTTCCTCCGCTGCGCGACGTGATCCAGCGCCACGGCCTCGACGCCAGGAAGGCGTTGGGCCAGAACTTCCTGCTCGACCTCAACCTGACGCAGAAGGTTGCCCGGACCGCCGGTTCGCTCGAAGGCGTGACGGTCATCGAAGTCGGCCCCGGTCCCGGCGGCCTGACGCGCGCCATCCTGGCCCTCGGAGCCAAGAAAGTCATCGCGATCGAGCGCGACTCCCGCTGCGTGCCGGCGCTTGCGGAAATCGGCGCGCACTATCCGGACCGGTTGCAGGTGATCGAAGGCGACGCCCTGAAAACACCGTTCGAGACGCTTGCCGATGATGGGCCGGTCAAGATCATCGCCAACCTGCCCTACAATGTCGGCACGCAATTGCTCGTAAACTGGCTATTGCCCGAACGCTGGCCGCCATTCTGGCAATCGTTGACGCTGATGTTCCAGCGGGAAGTTGGCCTCAGGATCGTCGCCGAAGCGGATGACGATCACTACGGACGCCTCGGGGTGCTCTGCGGCTGGCGCACCAGGGCGCGGATGGCTTTCGACGTGCCGCCACAGGCTTTCACGCCGCCGCCCAAGGTGACGTCATCGGTGGTCCATCTGGAGCCCGTGGAGAACCCGATCCCCTGCTCCGTTTCGGCACTCGAGAAGGTGACGCATGCCGCCTTCGGCCAGCGCCGCAAAATGCTGCGGCAAAGCCTCAAGCCGCTTGGCGGCGAAACCCTGCTGGCAAAGGCCGATATCGACCCGCAGCGGCGGGCCGAGACGCTTTCGGTGGAAGAATTCTGCCGCCTGGCAAACTGCCTCTGAGCACTGTGGCCGGCAGGACCGGCCAATCCCATCGACTTAGAACGGATTTTCCGTCAGAAGCCCATTGACGAAATCGAACAGGCCCGGGCGTCGGTCGCGACGAAGCCGTTCGGCCTCGACGATCGCCCGTACGGAGGCGAAAGCGCGATCGAGGTCGTCGTTGAGCACGATGTAATCGTACTCGCGCCAGTGCTCGATCTCGGCGCGCGAGTTGGCAAGCCGTGTCGCAATCACCTCTTCGCTGTCTTCGGCCCGACGGTGCAGGCGTGACTGCAGCTCGGTCATCGACGGCGGCAGGATGAAGATCGACACGACGTCGCCGGCCATCTTTTCCTGGAGTTGCTGGGCGCCCTGCCAATCGATATCGAAGAGCATGTCGCGGCCGGCGGCCATCGCCGCTTCGACGGCATCGCGTGGCGTGCCATAGAAATTGCCGTGCACCTCCGCCCATTCGAGCAGCGAGTCGGTCGCCCGCAACGCTTCGAATTCCCGGATCGACTTGAAGTGATAATGCCGGCCATCGATTTCGCTCGGACGGCGCTGGCGCGTCGTCACGCTGACGGAGATGCTCATCTCCGGGTCGGCTTCTAGGAGGTTGCGCGCGATCGTCGACTTGCCGGCGCCCGAGGGCGAGGAGATGACGAGCATCAGCCCACGACGGGCAATCTTGATGGGCGAAGGGGTCGCCGGGGTCATGCTTTACTCCAGATTCTGGACCTGTTCACGGAACTGGTCGATGACGACCTTGAGTTCGATGCCGGCGGCCGAAACGGCGGCCGCATTCGACTTGGAACAGATCGTATTCGATTCTCGGTTAAATTCCTGTGCCAGGAAATCAAGCTTGCGGCCGACGGGGCCACCCTTCGCCAGCAGCTCCCGCGCCGCTGCGATGTGGGAGCCAAGCCGGTCGATCTCTTCCCGAAGGTCAGCCTTGGTGGCGAGCAGCGCCACTTCGGCGTAAAGGCGTTCCCGGTCGAGCGAGGAGCCGTTGTCCATCACCAAAGCCACCTGCTGGGCAAGCCGGTCGGCGATCGCCGCGGCGCTGCGCGACGGATCGGCCTCCACGGTCGCCGTAAGTGCCTCGATGCCTTCGACCTGCGCCAGCAGGATCTGACATAGCGCTGTCCCCTCCTCCTCACGCATGGCGCGGAGGTCGGAAAGCGCGAGCCTCAGGCCTTCGAGGATGTCCGTATCGAGGGCGGCACGCTCCTCTTCGCTTTCTTCCGGTTCGCGAAAATCGACAATCCCGCGGATTGAGAGAAGCGTGTCAAATTTCAAGGGCGCCGGATCGACGAGATCGCCGAGTTGTTCGCGCAAGTTCAAGACCGCCGTCAGCGCGCCCTGATTGACCACCGCCTCGACGGTTGCTTCCGCGCCACTGACGGAAAGCCCGATCTGGAGATTGCCACGTGAGAAATAATCTGTCGCGAGTTTGCGCACTTCGGGTTCGAAGCGCTCGAGCCCTTGCGGCAGGCGCAACCTGAGATCAAGGCCCTTGCCATTGACGGAGCGCAGTTCCCAGGCCCAACGGCGGCGGCCACTGCTGCCTTCCCTTCGGGCAAAGCCGGTCATCGATTGGAGCGGCATCGTCACCTCCGTTGTGTTTCAGCAGAAGCAATACGGCTACGGCGCGGCATCCCGCAAGGGATATCCGCGCCGTGATCTATCCGTCCACAATGCAGCGTTTATTGCGGCTGCGCTGCTGCCGGTTCAGCCACTGCAGCATCCGTGGCAGCCTTCGCGGCTTCCGCTGCCTTCTCGGCTTCCGCCTTGCGCCAACGCCTTACGTTCGCGTTGTGCTCATCCAAAGTCTCGGCGAAAACATGGCCGCCCGAACCGTCCGCGACGAAGTAGAGTTCCGGTGTACGCGACGGATTGGCGACTGCCTCCAGCGCCGCACGGCCCGGATTGGCGATCGGCGTCGGCGGCAAGCCCTTTATGATATAGGTGTTGTAGGGCGTCTGCTTGTCTATGTCGGACTTCAGGATCGGACGGTCCGCCGGCTTTCCGTCGCCGCCGAAAATGCCGTAGATGATCGTCGGGTCGGACTGCAGGCGCATGCCCTTGTCGAGCCGGTTGATGAAAACGGAGGCGACCCGCGGCCGTTCGTCGGCGCGACCGGTTTCCTTTTCCACGATCGAAGCAAGCGTGACGAGTTCCTCGACCGTCGACACCGGCAGGTTCGGATCACGCTTCTCCCAGATCTGGTCGACCAGCGCCTTCTGGGCGGCAACCATCTGCTGGACGATCTCGCCGCGCTTGGTGCCGCGTGTGAACTTGTAGGTGTCCGGCATCAGCGAGCCTTCCGGCGGAAGCTCCTTCGGCAGATCGCCAACCAGAACCGGATCGTCGGAAAGCTTGTGGAACATCTGCTTGACGGTCAGACCTTCGGGCAGAGAAACGGAATAGAGGATCGATTTGCCCGACTTCAGAAGCTGCATCACGTCCTGCATCGACGAGCCGGCCTTGATTTCATACTCGCCGGCCTTCAGCGTCTCATTATCGAGATAGGCTTCCGAGACAAAGCGGAAGACGCGCGCGTCGGTAATGATGTTGCTGCGCTCGAGACCGCTGGCGATCTCGCTCATGCCGGCACCGCTCCTGACGATGAAGTTCTGATTTGCCTGCAGCGGACCCGGCTTCTCGTACTGATGCATGGCGTAGTAGACCGTGCCGGCCGCGGCAAGCGCCGCGAAGACGATGATGGTCATCACGAAGTTCAGGAAGATCACCACCTGGCTGCGCGCCTTGCGCGACCGCTTCGGAGGCTGCGGCACCTTTTCCGGGCGCAACGCCTCGTTGGCCGATTTCGGAATGATCGGCCCGTTGCTCGCGTTTTCATTGCGGCCGAATTGCGCCGCGCCGTTATCGTTTGAGTCGCTCACGATTATCCCGAACCCGAAATTCGCAGCCTCATTCTCTTCCTGCCCCGGTGCGAATTTCGGACTGGACCATGGCAGGCTTAAGTCAATTTCATAAACGGCGCCGACCTGGCGGGCGGCGTTCCGCAGTCTTCATTACAATAGACCTGCGGCGCAGTGCCTTGGCACCAGGAACCACAGAAATGTATCGGTTCACCGCCTATTCAAGAGAAGACGATGGACGGCCGACACTTTACAGAACCGTACGCCTTACAGGACGCGTTCAGGTCGCTGTAACACTCTAAATAGCTGCCTGTTTTCTCCTTAAATCGGATGGATTCAAGGAGACTGGCAGCCGTTCGGAACGTGGCGCTCCCGATACCCCTGGGCGGGCGGCCTGTTCCCGGCAATAGTTAAATGGCAATCTGACAGATATGCCTTGCGCGAACATAGCGGTCGGCAAGCACCGCCGCGATGGCGTTGCATCCTCCCAAATCATGCTTGTAGCGAGCAATGCGGCAAAAGCAGGATCATCGGACCGACTTGTTGGGTCGATCCGATGATTGGCAGGGCCCGATCAGGCGCCCGTATAGCGGCGCAGGACCAGCGACGCGTTGGTGCCGCCGAAGCCGAAGGAGTTCGACAGCGCCACGTTGATCTCGCGCTTGCGCGCGACGTGCGGCACGAGGTCGATCTTGGTTTCCACCGACGGATTGTCGAGGTTGAGCGTCGGCGGCGCGATATTGTCGCGAATCGCGAGTGCCGAGAAGATCGCTTCGACAGCGCCGGCAGCGCCGAGCAGATGGCCGATCGCCGACTTGGTCGAGGACATGGAGATCTTCGACGCATGCTCGCCGACCAGGCGCTCGACGGCAGCGAGCTCGATCGTGTCCGCCATGGTCGAAGTGCCGTGGGCGTTGATATAGTCGACGTCGGCGGCCGTCAGGCCGGCGCGCTTCAGCGCCATCTGCATGCAGCGATAGGCGCCGTCGCCGTCTTCCGACGGAGCAGTGATGTGGAAGGCGTCGCCGGAAAGGCCGTAACCGACGACTTCCGCATAGATCTTCGCGCCGCGGGCCTTGGCGTGCTCGAGCTCTTCGAGGATGACGACGCCGGCACCCTCGCCCATGACGAAGCCGTCTCGATCGACATCGTAGGGACGCGATGCCTTCTCAGGGTTGTCGTTGTGCTGGGTCGACAGGGCCTTGCAGGCGGCGAAGCCCGCGAGCGAGATCCGGCAGATCGGCGATTCCGCACCGCCGGCAACCATGACGTCGGCATCGCCGAGTGCAATCAGACGGCTCGCGTCGCCGATGGCGTGCGCGCCGGTCGAGCACGCGGTGACGACCGAGTGGTTCGGGCCACGCAGCTTGTGGCGGATCGACACCTGGCCCGAGGCGAGGTTGATGAGGCGGCCGGGAATGAAGAACGGCGAAATGCGGCGGGGGCCCTTGTCGCGCAACGTATAGCCGCCTTCGACGATGCCTTCGAGACCGCCGATACCCGAACCGATCAGGACGCCGGTCGCGATCTGGTCCTCGTTGCTCTCCGGCTTCCAGCCGGCGTCGGCAAGCGCCATGTCGGCGGCCGCCATCGCATAAACGATGAACGGATCAACCTTGCGCTGCTCCTTCGGCTCCATCCAGTCGTCGGCGTTGAAGGTTGCGTCGGTACCGTCACCGAAAGGAATGCGGCAGGCGATCTTGGCAGGAAGATCCTCGACCTCGAATTCGGTCACCTTGCGCGCAGCATTCTGCCCGGCAAGAAGGCGCGCCCACGTCGCCTCAGTTCCGCAACCCAAGGGAGATACCATGCCGGTACCGGTGATAACGACACGTCTCATAGTCCGCGACCCACCCTGACTTTTCAATTTCAGAGCCGGATCGGACCACGTGTGACGAACCCGATCCGGGCATCCATTTTAAGGTTCTTATTCACGATCAGAGGAAAATGCGGGAAAACGCTTGCTGATCGAAACCCGCGCTGGCGGGACAGCCCACTTCCCTGGGCTGAAACGGGCCGCTTTAGGCGGCCCGTCTACGGCCGTAGCCGCTTGGATATTAGGCCTGGGCCTTTTCGATGAACTTGACGGCGTCGCCGACGGTCAGGATCGAGTCAGCGGCATCGTCCGGGATTTCTACGCCGAATTCTTCTTCGAAAGCCATGACCAGTTCGACGGTGTCGAGCGAGTCCGCGCCGAGGTCATCGATGAAGCTTGCGCCTTCGCTGACCTTTTCGGCGTCGACGCCAAGATGATCAATAACAATTTTCTTTACGCGTTCTGCGATATCGCTCATGTCGGAGTTCCTCGACCTTCGTTTCTGTGGGCGCCTGTTCCGGCACCGGTACTCTTATTCAAGCCTGATAGACCAAGACGGGCTACCCGGCAATCCATCCAACCGGAACTGCGGCAAACCCAGGGCAGCCAAGGCTGCCGGACACCTGGCGGGACCGGTCGACTGCTAACAGTCATGGCCCGATTAACACGGTTTAAGTCTGTCGCAAAGTCCGAAAATGCCTGACATTCGCTTGGTCAACATTGAATTTCAGGCATTTGGCAGGCGCATCCCGGGACGTTGAATATCGCCCGTCGCACAATCTCGACGGGCGACGCATCCCGGAAACCGGATCAGATCATGGCCATGCCGCCATTGACGTGAATCGTCTGGCCAGTGACGTAGCCAGCCTCGTTCGACGCGAGGTAGACGACGGCCGACGCAATCTCCGCGCCGGTGCCCATGCGCTTCATCGGGATCGCGCCCATGATCGCATCTTTCTGCTTGTCGTTCAGCTTGCCGGTCATCGCGCTCTCGATGAAACCGGGCGCGACGCAGTTGACGGTGACGTTGCGCGTCGCGATCTCCTGCGCCAGGGACTTCGAGAAGCCGATCATGCCGGCCTTGGAGGCACAGTAATTGGCCTGGCCCGGATTGCCGGTGACACCGACGATCGAGGTGATGTTGACGATGCGGCCGAAGCGGCGCCGCATCATCGGATGGGTGAGCTCGCGCGTCAGGCGGAAGACGGCGGTCAGGTTGACTTCGAGAACGCTGTCCCAGTCTTCATCGCTCATGCGCACGAAGAGGCCGTCCTTGGTGATGCCGGCATTGTTGACGAGAATATCGACGCCGCCGAGTTCGGCCTCGGCCTTTTCGCCGAGCGCCTTGACTTCGGCACGGTCGGAAAGGTTCGCTGGGAAGAGCTGCACGCGATCGCCGAGTTCGTTGGCAAGCGCTTCCAGCTTTTCGACGCGCGTGCCGTGCAGGCCGACGGTTGCGCCCTGGGCGTGCAGCATGCGGGCGATTTCTTCACCGATACCACCGGATGCGCCGGTAACGAGAGCCTTGCGGCCGGAAAGATCGAACATCTGATTGATTCCTTGTAACTGGAGCGCTTACGCGATCGCTCAGGCGAGCAAGGCGGCAAGTGCGGTGTCGATATCGGCAGGCGTATTGACGGCAATACCGTTGACGGTCTTGTCGATCCGGCGGGCAAGCCCGGTCAGGACCTTGCCGGAACCAAGTTCATAAAGCGTCGTGACATTGTTGGCGGCAAACCACTCGACCGTCTCGCGCCAACGGACCTGGCCCGTGACCTGCTCCACCAGCAGCCGGGCGATCTCGCCGGCATCGCTGACAGGTGCGGCCAGCACGTTGGCGATCACCGGCACGACGGGATTGCGCTTCTCGACCTTGGCCAGCGCCTCGCGCATCGCGTCGGCGGCCGGCGCCATCAGGCTCGAATGGAAGGGTGCGGAGACCGGCAGCATCAAAGCGCGCCTTGCGCCCCTCTCGGAGGCCAGGGCCGCAGCCTTCTCGACGGCAGCCTTCTCGCCGGAGATCACCAGCTGGCCGCCGCCGTTGTCGTTGGCGATCTGGCAGGCCCCAAGGGCAGAGGCTTCGCGGCAGACGGCGTCGACATCGGCATGTTCCAGTCCGATGATCGCGGCCATCGCGCCCTTGCCGACCGGTACGGCCGCCTGCATCGCGTTGCCGCGGATGCGAAGGAGACGCGCCGTGTCGGCGATCGAGAACGTGCCCGCGGCGCAGAGCGCCGAATATTCGCCCAGCGAATGACCGGCGACGAAGGAGACCTTGGACTTGATGTCGAGGCCCTTGGCTTCGAGCACCCGGATGACGGCCATCGATACGGCCATCAATGCGGGCTGCGCGTTCGCGGTCAGCGTCAGCGTTTCCTCGGGACCGTTCCACATGATCTCGGACAGCTTCTCGCCGAGTGCCTCGTCGACTTCGGCAAAAACGGCCGCAGCTTCCGGAAAGGCGTCCGCCAGGTCCTTGCCCATGCCGACAGCCTGGCTGCCCTGGCCGGGAAACGTGAATGCAATGCTCATGGGATAGTCCCTTCCCTAGATCGCTATGATTTCGGGTCGGCTCGACACGAAATCATAGTGATCGGTTCTTATGAGTTGGAGCGGGCGCGGGCGAAAATCGCAAATACTTTTCCCCAAGCCCGCTCCGACTTTCTCTCCATTCACATTCCTGAACGGCGAGTCAAGCTTGGAGGCCCATACGGACGAGGCCGACGGGGCCTTTTGCCCTTGATCTTCAACAATCAAGGCGTAAGTTTGCCGCCCGATGTCGTTCTGCCCTGCAACCGACGCAAGGGCAAAGGCGGCCACTCCATTCCCGGCGCGCGCGCCCCTTTCCTCCCCAGGTCGGCGCCCGCCCTTCACAAGGATACTTATCTAGATGCGCTACAACACGCTTGGCCGCACCGGCATCAAGGTCTCGGAAATCTGCCTGGGCACCATGACCTGGGGCTCGCAGAACTCCATCGCCGAGGCGCACGAGCAACTGGATCACGCCTTCGACAAGGGCGTCAACTTCATCGATACAGCTGAACTCTACCCAACGACTCCGCTCTCGCCCGAGACCTACGGCAATACGGAGCGTTTCATCGGCGAATGGCTGGCGAAGCGCGGCCGCCGCGACGACGTCGTGCTCGCGACCAAGGTCGCCGGCCCCGGTCGCCCCTATATCCGCAATGGCGACCCCACGACCCCGGAAGGCATCGAACTGGCAATCGACGCCAGCCTTCGACGTTTGAAGACCGACTATGTCGACCTTTACCAGATCCACTGGCCGAACCGCGGTCACTACCATTTCCGCAATGCCTGGTCCTACGACCCGGCCAAGCAGGACAAGGCGCATGTTGCCAGCGATCTCAGGGCGATCCTCGACAAGCTCGGCGATCTCGTGAAGGCCGGCAAGGTCCGCGCCATCGGCCTCTCCAACGAAACGGCCTGGGGCACGATGAAGTTCATCGACATGGCCGAACGCCACGGCCTGCCACGGGTCGCCTCGGTCCAGAACGAATACAATCTGCTCTACCGCGCCTATGATCTCGATCTTTCCGAGCTGTCGCATCACGAGGACGTGGGTCTGCTCGCCTATTCGCCGCTCGCAGCCGGACTGCTCAGCGGCAAGTATTTGGACGGCGCCAGGCCGACGGGCTCCCGCCTCTCGATCAACGGCGACCTCGGCGGCCGCTTCACGCCGCACCAGGAACCGGCCGTCGCCGGCTATGTGCAGCTTGCACGCGAGCACGGTATCGATCCCGCTCAGATGGCAATCGCCTTCTGCCTGACGCGGCCGTTCATGGCGTCCGTCATCATCGGCGCGACCTCGATGGATCAGTTGAAGACCAACCTCGGTGCCGCCAATCTCACTCTGTCGCAGGACGTCATGAACGGCATCCGGCGGCTGCACCGTCTCTACCCGATGCCGATCTGATCGGCATCGGTCCTGCAGAGAACAGATTGGAGTGAAAATATCCGGCGAGCCTTGCCTTCTGCGGAAAAATGCGTATAAGCGCGCTGTTCGAAATGCCTGGTCTTCTGGCTGGTGGCTGAACGGAGGGCCGGTTTCCCGCGAGGGGAGCCGTTAGGATAGCAAGTCTTTCCGGCCTCCCGTGTCTCCGCTCTCGACCGTCTCGATACAACACTTTCTTGCCGGCTCTTGCGAGCCTATAAGAACAGTCGTTGAGGCTTAGCCGCCGAGGTCCGGGCTGATTAACGCAAGAAAGGCAAGCCACAATGGCTCTTTATGAACACGTATTCCTGGCCCGCCAGGACATCACGCCGCAGCAGGTCGACGCTCTCGTCGAGCAGTACAAGGGCGTGCTCGAAGCGAACGGCGGCAAGGTCGGTCGCGTCGAGAACTGGGGCCTGAAGTCCCTCACCTACCGCATCAAGAAGAACCGCAAGGCTCACTACGTTCTCATGGACATCGATGCTCCGGCACCGGCCGTTCACGAAGTCGAGCGTCAGATGCGCATCAACGAAGACATCCTGCGCTACATGACGATCGCCGTCGAGAAGCACGAGGAAGGCCCGTCTGCCATGATGCAGAAGCGCGACCGCGACGACCGTCCGCGCCGCGATGGCGACCGTCCGGAGCGTGGCTTCGGCGACCGTGGTCCGCGTCCGGACCGTGGCGACCGTGAAGACCGTCCGCGTCGTCCGCGCGAAGACCGCGCGTAATCAAGAAGCTTTAGGAGATAAAGACAATGGCTGAAGTTTCTTCCGCTCCGGTTCGTCGCCCGTTCCACCGCCGCCGCAAGACCTGCCCCTTCTCGGGCGCAAACGCTCCGCGGATCGACTACAAGGACATCCGTCTGCTGCAGCGCTACATTTCCGAGCGCGGCAAGATCGTTCCTTCCCGCATCACGGCCGTTTCCCAGAAGAAGCAGCGCGAACTCGCCCAGGCGATCAAGCGTGCACGCTTCCTCGGCCTGCTGCCCTACGTCGTTTCCTAAGAACGGCTGACTCTCCGTCGGTCACCTGACTCGACGGAAACCGACTCCGGGATAAGGCGCTCCCCCGAGGTGAGCGCCTTATCCCTCCCTTCCGCGGTGGGCGCGGATCGGAACCGGTGCGAAAGCGCCAAAATCCCATGCTGGGGCCGGGCCTTTGCCATCCCCTAACTGCACGAAGCAGGACAGCGAACGTGACGAATGTGAACAGGACATCGCTGCTGACCGGCATTCTCGCCGGCTTTACCGCCGCCCTCTTGTCGATGGGCGCGAACACGCAGCCGTCTCTTGCCGTCGTCCTTTATGCCGCTTCCGCACTCCCGATCCTGATTGCCGGCCTCGGCTGGGGCAATGCCGCGGCGATTGCTGCGATCGCCAGCGCCGGCGCCACCGCCGCCGCGCTCGTCTCGCCCCATTTCGCACTGCTGATTCTCGTCGTCACGTTGATCCCCGCCGGCTGGCTCAGCCACCTCGCCAATCTCGCCCGCCCGGCTTCCGAACTCGGCGGCCCGGACGAGGCACTTGCCTGGTATCCGCTGTCCGATATCCTCAGCCACCTCGCCGGCCTCGTGACCATCGGCATGATCATCGTCGGCTTCATCGTCGGCTATGGCTCCGACATTTCCGACCGCATGGTCGATATCGTCATTGAGGCGGTGAAGGCGCAGGATCCGGGCTACAATCCGGACGTCGCTGCCGTGGCCCAGATCAAGTCGCTCTTCACGCTGGCCCTGCCGCTCGTCCAGGGCGCGATCTGGGTATTGATGCTCTTTACCGCCTATTACGTCGCAACCCGCATCGTGCAGATGTCGGGCCGGTCGTTGCGCCCGCGCGAGGATATCCCTTCGACGCTGCGCATGCACCGCAACGCGATCTTCATCTTCCTCGGCGGCCTGGTCATGACCTTCCTCGGCGGCGCGCCCGCGACGATCGGCGCGCTGATCTGCGGAACCTTCGGCGCAGGCTTTCTGCTCGCCGGCTTCGCCTCCTTCCATTTCCGCACGCGCGGCAAGTCCTGGCGGCTACCCGTGCTGTGGATCGCATACCTGTCGGTGCTCGTGTTCACGATCCCGGCATTCTTCTTCCTCCTGTCCGGCCTGATCGATACGCGACGCACCATCGCAGTCACGCCGGTGGGAAAAAACTGACCAACGAACTGAAACTCTGAAAGGAAACCAACATGGAAGTCATTCTTCTCGAACGTATCGCCAAGCTCGGCCAGATGGGCGACACCGTAAAGGTTCGCGACGGCTTTGCCCGCAACTACCTCCTGCCGCTCGGCAAGGCGCTGCGCGCCAACGCTGCCAACAAGGCCCGTTTCGAAGCCGAGCGTTCGACGCTCGAAGCCCGTAACCTCGAGCGCAAGTCGGAAGCCCAGGCGGTTGCCGAAAAGCTCGACGGCAAGTCCTTCATCATCGTCCGCTCCGCTGGCGAAACCGGCCAGCTCTACGGTTCGGTTGCCGCTCGCGACATCATCGAAGTGCTCGCTGCCGAAGGCTTCAACGTCGGCCGCAACCAGGTTGACCTCAACCACCCGATCAAGTCGATCGGCCTGCACAAGGTCACGCTGCACCTGCACTCGGAAGTCGAGATCTCGGTTGAAGTCAACGTTGCCCGTTCGGCTGAAGAAGCCGAGCGCCAGGCCAAGGGCGAAAGCCTGACCTCGGCCGACGCCATCTACGGCGTCGACGAAGACGCTCTGAAGCCCGAAGACTTCTTTAACCCGGAAGCCGAATTCGAAGGCGAAGAAGAATAAGCCTAACGGCCATTCGACATGCGAAAGCCCGGGTCATCGATCCGGGCTTTTTTCTGGGCCCTTCTTTCTAAGCCTCTTCACGTAAGACGGCAGCCTACCCCGGCGCAGCGACAGGCACGGCATGGCCAGTCGCCGGGGCCGGCGCATCCTTGTCGACGCGCACGACCGCCGAGAAGCCGAGCGTCGACATCGGTGCGGCGGCGATGCCGCTGATGAAGCGGACGACGATGGCCGAATGCAGGTCGGAAACGAAGATATTCATCAAGGAGACGATGACGAAGCCGACGATGCTGATTTCAGCAAAGCGGCGCAGCCCGTGTTGAGCGTGGAACTTCCCGCCGCTCGATGAAACCCTGCTTCTCCATGCCGTCGAGCGGGCGCACCAGCGTCGGCGTCTCGCTCACCGGCAGCTCGCGCTGGTCAAGATGGAGAATTGTGCGGATCAGGGAGAGAGCTACACTTCCGGAAGCCCGGTTGGGTGATTCGTTCGTCAACGTCCAACTTTGTGGGAAGGCGAGAATCTACGCTTTTGTGAACCCGGCCTGTGGATCAGTCGAACAACGGGAAAAGCGCCAGGCCGCGATGAGACGCTTTGCGAGTGTGTCCCGCCTGCACTTGACCCGGCTCGCGGCAGATCGCAAACCGGTTCCACACCAGACAGAGGCAGAGATAAAACGACATGAACGACGCGGCGCGAAAGCTATCCCCTATCAGCAACGATCAGGTGGACCAGCACTATCGCGAGGCGCCGAACAACCTCGAGGCCGAACAGGCTCTGCTCGGCGCGATCCTCGTCAACAACGACGCCTTTTACCGCGTCTCGGACTTCCTGAAACCGGTGCATCTCTACGAGCCGCTGCACCGCAAGATCTTCGAGGTCGCCGGCGACATCATCCGCATGGGCAAGACCGCGAACCCGGTCACCATCAAGACCTTCCTGAAGGCCGACGAGAAGGTGGGCGACCTGACGGTTGCCCAGTACCTCGCACGCCTTGCCGCCGAAGCCGTGTCGATCATCAATGCGGAAGACTATGGCCGGGCGATCTACGACCTGGCGCTCCGCCGTTCGCTGATCACGATCGGCGAGGACATGGTCAACATCGCCTATGACGCGCCGCTCGACATGCCGCCCCAGGGCCAGATCGAGGACGCCGAGCGCCGCCTGTTCGAACTGGCCGAAACTGGCCGCTACGACGGCGGCTTCCAGTCGTTCAACGACGCCGTGGCGCTCGCGATCGACATGGCCGGTGCCGCCTTCGAACGCGACGGCAGCCTCTCCGGCATCTCCACCGGCATCCATTCGCTCGATGCCCGCATGGGCGGCCTGCAGCGCTCGGACTTGATCGTGCTCGCCGGACGTCCGGGCATGGGCAAGACCTCGCTTGCCACCAACATCGCCTACAACATCGCCGCCGCCTATGAGCCCGAAGTCCAGGCGGATGGTTCGTTCAAGGCGAAGAACGGCGGCGTCGTCGGCTTCTATTCGCTCGAAATGTCGTCCGAACAGCTCGCCACCCGTATCATCTCCGAGCAGACCGAGGTCTCCTCGTCGAAGATCCGCCGCGGTGACATTTCCGAGGCCGATTTCGAAAAGCTCGTCGCCTGCTCGCAGATGATGCAGAAGGTGCCGCTCTATATCGACCAGACCGGTGGTATCTCGATCGCCCAGCTTTCCGCCCGCGCTCGACGCCTGAAGCGCCAGCGTGGCCTCGACTGCCTGGTGGTGGACTATATCCAACTCATGACCGGATCGGGCAAATCCAGCGACAACCGCGTGCAGGAAATCACCCAGATCACCACGGGCCTCAAGGCGCTCGGCAAGGAACTGAACGTTCCGATCATCGCGCTGTCACAGCTCTCCCGTCAGGTGGAAAGCCGCGAAGACAAGCGCCCGCAGCTCTCCGACCTTCGTGAATCGGGCTCGATCGAGCAGGACGCCGACGTGGTGCTCTTCGTGTTCCGTGAGGAATACTACGTGAAGAACCTGGAGCCGCGCGACGAGTTCGACCCGAAGTACGAAGAGTGGAAGATGAAGATGGAGCAGGTGAAGGGCACGGCCGATGTGATCATCGCCAAGCAGCGCCACGGACCGACCGGTACCGTGAAGCTCGCATTCCAGTCGGAATACACGCGTTTCGCCGACCTCGCCGATCCTTCCTTCAGCCAGTACGAAGAACACTAAAGTTCCGTGGGGGCGGCCGGAGCGGGATGGGAAAAATGTTTGCGGTTTCCCATCCCGCTCTCACTTCATAGTGAGCCGCCCAGGCGCGACGGTCCAACCTTTTACCAGGCACCACCCAGAACCTGACGCAACAGTGCCACCAAAATCACCCCGATGGCAACGGATGCCAAGAGCGGCAACCTGGTTGCGGCAACGGCCGTCGCGGCAGCAGCAATCGTTTCGGAGGGGCCGGTGACCAGTGCCGTCGGAGCGATGACCGCCATCAGAACCGCTGGCGGAATGGCTTCGAGGGCGCGCTTCTGGTTTTCTCCGATCGTCACGTAGCGGATCAGAATAAGGCCGCCGATGCGGGTCGCGATAGTCGCGACTGCCATGGCCAGGATCGCAAGCAGTGCGTCGAGATCGACGGTCATGCGTGGGCCTCCTTGCGTCCGCCGGATAGCACGGCCACGACGACGCCGGCGGCGGCGCCGGCCGCGATATACCACACCCCCGGCAGCAACTGATGCGTGACCACCGCCGCACAAGCGCTTGCGGCCAGCACGGCGCCCGTTTCGCGCCCCTTCCAAAAGCCCATGACCAATATGATGAAAACGGCCGGGAAGGCGAAGTCGAGACCGATGAGTTTCGGATCGCCGAGCAGGGCGCCAAGCATCGCGCCCGTCAGGCTCGTCAGCACCCAGGCGCAGTAGAAGGGCACGGCCAGGCCGGCATACCAGGCGGGCGTCAGCTTGCCATTGCTCGCGCGCATCTCGGCCATGGCCCAGATTTCATCGGCGAGAAGCAGCATGGAGGCATAGCGCGCCGGCCCGGAGAAACTGTCGAGCTTGCTGCCGATCGAGGCGCTCATCAGCACATGGCGGATGTTGACCAGCAGGGCCGAGAAACCGAGTGCAGCCCAGGAGGCCGGATGCGTCCAGATATCCATGGCGACGAATTGCGACCCGCCGGCAAAGACCAGCGCGCTCATCAGCGTCACCTCCGCCGGCGTCAGCCCCTTGGCCGCCGCCACTGCACCGAACACCAAGCCGATCGGCATGACGGCGACGATCAGCGGCGTCATCGCGATCGCCGCGGCGCGAAATTCTTGAAATGCACTTCTTACCTGCAACGTCGCTGGCTCCATTTGCGCGAAACGGAGAACGTCTAAAGGCTGGAGCGGCTCCCGTATTGAACGAAAGTGATTGCTCCCATGAGTAACAGCGGGATGCGGGCGGAAAAACCGCACGCACCTTTCCTCATCCCGCTTTAGCCGGCGCGAAAGGCGCCCGGAGTCACCCCGGTGCGCGCCTTGAAGTGGCGACTGAAATGCGCCTGATCGGCAAAGCCGCACTGATAGGCCGCATCCACCGCCGACCAGCCATGCCTGAGCAAGGTCTTGGCAGCACGCACGCGCTTGTCGGTCAAAAAGGCATGCGGAGTGATGTGAAACTCCTTGCGGAAGGCACGGATCAGGTGCGCGCGGCTGAGCCCTGCGACCTTGGCCAGCTCCTCGAGCCCGACGTCTTCAACGTAATTCTCGACCAAATAGTCTCGCACCCGATGCACGGCGGACTGCTCGCGCGTCTCGATCGGGGTGATGATCGTACTGCCGTGCCTCTCGAACATCGCCGCAAGCACGCCGAACATTCTCTCTTCGGCCTCGAGTTGACCGCCCGCCAGCTCGAGCGTTCGGTGCGCGTGATGAAAGGACAAGGCGAGGTCCGGATCCTGCAGCACACGTTTCGAGAAGGACGGCGTTCCCTTGAAGGAGCGGCCGGTCACGTCCTCGATGATGTTCACCAAAAGCTCGGCGCTCGGATAGACCATGCGGTAGCGATAGCCGCTGCCGCCGGGATGACCGTCGTGGATCTCGTCGGGATTGATCAGGTAGAAGAACCCAGGTCCTGCTTCCGAGCGCTCGCCCTTGATCTTGCTGATCTGCGAACCCGCCTCGATCGCACCGATGCTGAAGGTCTCGTGCGCATGCGGCGCGAATTCGTGGGTGATGAAGGTCGCCGTCAGGCATTCCATCCCCATGAAACGAGCATCCCGCCAGAAGCGCGTGCGTTCGGCGCCCTCAATCGGCGTGTCATCGATGGCCTGTTGCTGCGAAATCGTCTGCATGCGGGAAACATAGTGGTCCGAGGCGACCCCGTCTTGCACAAAAGTGCTTGGTTCCCGACACAGCCCGCGTGGACGTGCGACAGGCGAGCATTTGCGACCATGGGCCGTTGGCTGTATTGCTCTTCGTATCGTCCACGCAGAGTGTCCGGCATGCTTCCTCCCGAATTCCTTTCCGCCTCCAACCGCCTCACCATCGATCTCGGTGCGCTTGCCGACAATTGGCGGGCGATGAATGCCCTCTCCGGCAAGGCGCGGGCGGCAGCGGTCTTGAAGGCGAACGCCTACGGGCTCGGCATCGAACACGCCGCCCCCACCCTCTATGCGGCCGGCGCGCGCGACTTTTTCGTTGCCAATGCCGAGGAAGGTGCCGAGCTGCGGCCACTCGTTCCGGAGGGCCGCATCTACATTCTCGCCGGCATGTGGCCGGGAAACGAAGAGCTCTTTTTCGACAATGATCTCGTGCCCATCATCAATTCCGAGGAACAGCTTGCGGTGTTCATGGCCGCGCTTTCCGAACGCGGTGATCACCCCTGTGTCCTGCATGTCGATACCGGCATGAACCGGTTGGGCCTCTCGGTCGAGGCCGCCGTGGCGCTTGCCAACGACCCGGCGCGGCCCGCAAGCTTCTCGCCCGTCTTGGTCATGAGCCACCTCGCCTGCGCCGACGAACCGCAGCATCCGTTGAACGCCTACCAGCTCGCGCGTTTCCGCGAGGCAACCGCTGCGTACGAGGGTGTCGATGCCAGCCTTGCAAACTCCGGCGGCGTCTTCCTGGGCGCCGACTATCACTTCGAGCTCACCCGACCGGGCATTGCCGTCTATGGCGGCGAGGCGGTCAACGATGCCGTCAACCCGATGACGCCTGTCGTGACCGCCGAAGCCAGGATCATCCAGATTCGCGAAGTTGCCGCCGGAGGCACGGCCAGTTACGGCGCCTCCGCCCGCTTCGACAGGGACAGCCGCATCGCCACCGTCGCGGTCGGCTACGCCGATGGCTACCATCGCTCGGTTTCCGGCGGCGGCGTGACTCTGCGGCAGGCAACACCATCAGGGGCATTCGGCTTCCTGCACGGCAAGCGCGTGCCGCATGTGGGTCGCGTCACCATGGACCTCAGCCTGTTCGACGTCACCGACCTTCCGGCGGGCGCAGCACGCCCGGGCGATTACATCGAGCTCTTCGGCCGCAACATCGCCATTGACGACGTTGCGCGCGCCGGCGGTACGATCGGTTACGAACTGCTGACCAGCCTCGGACATCGCTACATCAGGAACTATGTCGGCGCCGTATGACACGGCTTTGCCGCAAATTCCTTGCGGCCTTCGCTAAAATTCACCTTTTGTTCCGCGTTTCGCGGCATTATGTGACGACAAAGGTGAATCTCCTGTCACTGACGGCATCGCCCCGCGCGGCCGCCGGTGGCCCTCCAGATTTCGAAAGTCGATGCCGATGGCGAAAGCCCGCACACAATTCATCTGCCAGAACTGTGGCACCGTCCACACCCGCTGGGCGGGCAAATGCGAAGGCTGCGGCGAGTGGAACACTATCGTCGAGGAGGATCCGACGGCCGGCATCGGCGGCGGTCCGTCGCGCGCGCCGAAGAAGGGACGCCCGGTGGCGCTCACCACGCTTTCGGGCGATATCGAAGATGCACCCCGCGTCCAGACCGGAATTTCGGAATTGGACCGGGTGACCGGCGGCGGTTTCGTGCGCGGCTCGGCATTGCTCGTCGGCGGCGATCCCGGGATCGGCAAATCGACGGTGCTGATGCAGGCGGCCGCAGCACTATCGCGCCGCAAGCACCGCGTCATCTATGTCTCCGGCGAAGAGGCGGTGGCGCAGGTGCGGCTGCGTGCGCAGCGCCTGGGTGCGGCTGACAGCGACGTGCTGCTTGCCGCGGAGACCAATGTCGAGGACATCCTCGCGACGCTCGCCGAGGGCAAACGTCCGGACCTCGTCATCATCGACTCGATCCAGACGCTCTGGAGCGACATCGTCGATTCGGCGCCCGGCACGGTGACCCAGGTTCGGACCGGCGTGCAGGCGATGATCCGCTTTGCCAAGCAGACGGGAACCGCCGTCGTTCTCGTCGGCCATGTCACCAAGGAGGGGCAGATCGCCGGCCCGCGCGTCGTCGAGCACATGGTCGATGCGGTGCTCTATTTCGAAGGCGACCGCGGTCACCACTATCGCATTCTACGCACCGTCAAGAACCGCTTCGGCCCGACCGACGAGATCGGCGTCTTCGAGATGTCCGACAAGGGCCTGCGCGAAGTGGCCAATCCGTCCGAGCTGTTTCTCGGCGAGCGAAACGAGAAATCGCCGGGCGCGGCTGTCTTTGCCGGCATGGAAGGCACGCGCCCTGTTCTCGTCGAAGTCCAGGCCCTCGTCGCGCCGACTTCGCTCGGCACGCCGCGGCGCGCCGTCGTCGGCTGGGACTCCGCCCGGCTGTCGATGATCCTCGCCGTACTCGAGGCCCATTGCGGCGTTCGGCTCGGCCAGCACGATGTCTATCTCAATATCGCCGGCGGTTACCGCATTTCGGAGCCGGCCGCCGATCTAGCTGTGGCTTCCGCACTGGTTTCGTCGCTTGCCGGGCTTGCCCTTCCAGCAGATTGCGTCTATTTCGGCGAAGTCAGCTTGTCGGGAGCCATCCGGCCGGTTGCGCATACCGCACAACGCCTTAAAGAAGCCGAGAAACTCGGGTTCTCGCAGGCGGTGCTGCCATTCGCTTCCACCGAATTGCCGAAAAACGGCAATGGCCGATGGAGCGAAATGGAGAGTTTGCCGGATCTGGTGGCGCGCATCGCGGGATCGCGAAACGCGCTGAGGCCGGTGGAAGAGGCAGACTGAGGAAGCGGATGCCGCAGACCGCCCCTACTGCATGGTTCCCTAAATCGGAATCGATTTAGGGGCAAAACTAGGCAGCAGGTCTATGTGCTACAGCGACCTTTGCGCGCCCGAAAGGACGCGCGGCGCTGTAGGGGCCGCGAAAAGGCTGCAAATGCCCTACTGCATGTGTTCTTTGATCGTAGCCGATCAAAGGACAAAAACATGCAGCACATCAAAGTGGTACAGCGACCTTTGCGCGTCTAATGAGACGCGCGGCGCTGTAACATCAGGCAGGGCCGATGGCGGATAGGCTTGAGGAGACCCGGACGAACCGGGTCCGGAGTAAGGACAAAATGCCCATTACAATTCTCGACGGTATCGTTCTCGGCGTCGCCCTGTTTTCCGCAATCCTGGCCATGGTTCGAGGCTTCTCGCGCGAAGTGCTCTCGGTCGCGAGCTGGGTGGGTGCGGCCGCAGCCGCCTATTTCCTCTACCCGCAGCTTCTGCCCTACGCCAAGCAGTACACCAACAGCGATACCGTCGCATTGATCGGATCGGCGGCGGTGATCTTCCTGGTCGCGCTGATCATCATTTCCTTCATCACCATGCGGATTGCCGATTTCATCATCGACAGCCGCATCGGCGCGCTCGACCGCACCCTTGGCTTCCTGTTCGGTGCCGCCCGCGGCATCCTTCTGGTGGTCGTCGCCATGCTGTTCTTCAACTGGCTCGTGGCTCCGCAGCAGCAGCCGACCTGGGTCACCCAGGCGAAATCGAAGCCGCTGCTCGACAATCTCGGCAACAAGCTGATCGCGCTGCTGCCTGAAGAAGCCGACGCCACCATTCTCGACCGTCTGCGCGGCAAGGACACGACCGGCGAAGGTGAAGGCGAAGCGCCGGCGGCCAACCCCGGCCAGGCGCCGTCGACGACGCCCGAGCAGGCGCCTGCCGACGACGCACCGGCCACCAACGGCTGAGACAGGAACGATTTGCCGACAAAGCCCGCCCCGCGGGCTTTGTCCTTTTGGGGAATAACGCTTGCAGCCGTTTTCAGCTAAGATCGCTTGAAGACGGCGGGCCTGATCACGATATGCGCACCGGTACGGAGCAAAGGCGACTGTGATGACCGATCTGAGATCCATGGAAATCCACGATGAACTCGAAGGCGATACGCTACACGAAGAGTGCGGCGTCTTCGGCATATTGGGGCATTCGGACGCGGCGGCGCTGACGGCGCTCGGCCTGCATGCGCTCCAGCATCGCGGCCAGGAAGCGGCCGGCATCGTCACCTTCGACGGCAAGCAGTTCTACACCGAAAAGCGTATGGGCCTCGTCGGCGACCACTATACCGATCCGGCGACGCTGGCGAAGCTGCCGGGCTTCATATCGATCGGCCACACGCGCTACTCGACGACAGGCGAAGTGGCGCTGCGCAACGTCCAGCCGCTTTTTGCCGAGCTCGAAGTCGGCGGCATCGCAATTGCCCATAACGGCAACTTCACCAATGGCCTCACCCTCCGCCGGCAACTGATCGCCGACGGCGCTATCTGTCAGTCGACCTCCGACACCGAAGTCGTCCTGCATCTGATCGCCCGCTCCAAGCAGGCCTCCTCCTCCGACCGCTTCATCGACGCCATCCGCCAGATGGAAGGCGGCTATTCGATGTTGGCGATGACGCGCACCAAGCTGATCGCAGCACGCGACCCGATCGGCATCCGCCCGCTCGTCATGGGCGAGCTCGATGGCAAGCCGATCTTCTGCTCCGAGACCTGCGCGCTCGACATCATCGGCGCAACTTACGTTCGCGACGTCGAGAATGGCGAAGTGATCATCTGCGAGATCCAGCCTGACGGCTCGATCACCATCGATGCGCGCAAGCCCGAGATAACGCAGCCCGAGCGGCTCTGCCTGTTCGAATATGTCTATTTCGCGCGGCCGGATTCGGTCGTCGGCGGCCGCAGCATCTACGTGTCGCGCAAGAACATGGGCATCAACCTCGCGAAAGAATCGCCGATTGAGGCCGACGTGGTCGTTCCGGTGCCGGACGGCGGCACGCCGGCTGCCCTCGGCTATGCCCAGCAGAGCGGCATTCCGTTCGAATACGGCATCATCCGCAACCACTATGTCGGCCGAACGTTCATCGAGCCGACGCAGCAGATCCGCGCCTTCGGCGTCAAGCTCAAGCACTCCGCCAACCGCGCAATGATCGCCGGCAAGCGCGTCGTTCTGGTCGACGATTCGATCGTGCGCGGCACGACGTCGGTGAAGATCGTGCAGATGATGCGGGACGCCGGTGCGCGCGAAGTGCATATCCGCGTCGCGAGCCCCATGATCTTCCATCCGGACTTCTACGGCATCGACACGCCGGATCGTGACAAGCTTCTCGCCAACCAGCATGCCGACCTTGCCTCCATGTGCCGCTACATCGGCGCGGACTCGCTCGAGTTCCTGTCGATCGACGGCCTCTATGAGGCGGTCGGCGGCGAAAAGCGCGATCCCAAGGCGCCACAGTTCACCGACCACTACTTCACCGGGGACTATCCGACCCGCCTTCTCGACCAGGAAGGCGCCAGCAATGTCCGCAAACTCTCGGTTCTCGCCAGCAACGGATAATCAGACAATAAAATGACGATCGATCTCAAAGGCCGGGTGGCCGTGGTCACCGGCGCATCGCGCGGTATCGGTTATTTCACCGCTCTCGAACTGGCCAAGGCCGGTGCCCACGTCGTCGCCTGTGCGCGCACCGTCGGCGGGCTCGAAGAACTCGACGACGCGATCAAGGCCGCGGGCGGCTCGGCGACACTGGTTCCGTTCGACCTCGCCGACATGGCAGCTATCGACAAGCTCGGCGGCGCGATCAACGAGCGCTGGGGCAAGCTTGACATCATGGTCGCCAATGCCGGCGTCCTCGGCACGATCTCGCCGATCGGCCACGTCGAGGCGAAGGTGTTCGAGAAGGTTATGAACATCAACGTTACCGCCACCTGGCGGCTGATCCGCTCACTGGAGCCGCTGCTGATCAAGTCGGATGCCGGCCGCGCGCTGATCCTGTCGTCCAGCGCCGCGCACAAGTGCAAACCTTTCTGGGGCCCCTACTCCGCGTCGAAGGCGGCCGTCGAGGCTCTTGCCCGCACCTGGGCCGGCGAGACGCAGCGCCTGCCGCTGCGCATCCTCTCCGTCGATCCCGGCGCCACCCGCACGGCGATGCGCGCGCAGGCGATGCCCGGCGAGGATCCGGAGACCGTGCCGCATCCTTCGGAAGTCGCCGCCAAGCTTCTGCCGCTCGTCGGTCCGCAGCAGACCGAGACCGGCAAGCTCTACATCGTCCGCGAAGACAAGATCGTCGACTACCGGATGCCGGAGTAATCCTCGAGGATTTACCCAAACGGAAAAGGCCACCGTGTCGCCACGGTGGCCTTTTCCTTTGTAGCTGAGCTGAACCTCAGTCAGTCCTTGTCACCGGGCAGGCCATCGCCGCCCGTCGATGGGTGGGCAGGCCAATCGCCGCCATATTTTCGCTGCCAGGAGCGCGCGCCGAAAGGCAGCGTGATCAGGTAGCCAAGCGCCGTCACCGCCATCGTCTCCCACGTGTAGGTCATCAGCGTCGCGACATAGAAGACGACACCGAGAATGGCCGGCAGGACGAGATCGCGGCGCACGCGGCTGTTTTCCGACTTGCCGGACCAGACCGGCAGGCGGCTGACCAGCAGGAAGGCGATCAACACGGTGTAACCCGATGCAATCAGCGCGAAGATGCGCTCCGGCGCCAGGCCCAGGAGGCCGAGATAAACCGGAAGCAGGACCAGCATGGCGCCGGCCGGCGCCGGCACGCCGACGAAATATTCCGACTGCCACGGCGCCTTGGACTGGCGCTCGGCCATGACGTTGAAGCGCGCAAGCCTGAGGCCACAGGCGATCGCGTAAACCAGCGCCGCGATCCAGCCGATCGAGCGGGCCTGATCCAGGATGAAGACATAGAGCACGAGCGCCGGTGCAACGCCGAAATTGATGATATCGGCGAGCGAGTCCATCTGGCCGCCGAAGTTCGACGTTGCCTTCAGGAGGCGCGCGACGCGGCCGTCGATGCCGTCGAGAAAGGCCGCAAGCAACACCATGGCAACGGCAAGCTCGATGCGGTTTTCGAAGGCAAGCCGAATGCCCGAGAGACCGGCACAGATCGCCAGTACCGTGATCAGGTTCGGGATCATCAGGCGCAGCGGTATCTCGCGCAGCCGAGGGCCGCGACCGGTGTCATTTGAACCGCTCGCGTCACCGCCGACTTTCAGCGGTTCGGCCGGTTTTTCCTGTTCAGGGCCTTCCATATGCACTCCTTATGCGCGACGGCTGACGACCGGGCCCTTGGCCGAACCGAATTCGGCAAGCACGGTTTCACCCGCTACGGCAGTCTGCCCGACGCTGACGCGCGGCTCGGCTCCCGCGGGCAGGAAGACGTCGAGGCGCGAGCCGAAGCGGATCAGGCCAAAGCGTTCGCCGGCGTCCAGCGAGCCGTTTTCATATTTCCAGCAGAGGATGCGGCGGGCAACGAGGCCGGCGATCTGGACGACGCCGATCGCGCCGTGCTTCGTGTCGATTACGAGGCCGTTGCGCTCGTTCTCGTGGCTGGCCTTGTCGAGTTCGGCATTGACGAACTTGCCGGCGCGGTAGGCGACGCGGGTGATCGTGCCGGCCATCGGTGCACGGTTCACATGGCAATTGAACACATTCATGAAGACCGAGATGCGGAGCATCGGTTCCGAGCCGAGGTTCAGCTCTTCCGGCGGCATGACCGTTGCGATCGACGAAACGCGGCCGTCGGCCGGGCTGATCACCAGATCGTCGTCGATCGGCGTCATGCGCTCCGGATCCCGGAAGAAATAGGCACACCAGGCGGTCAGCACGAAGCCGATCCACATCAATGGCTCCCACAGGAAGCCAAGCACCAGCGACACGACGAAGAAGATCGCAACGAAGCGATAGCCTTCCTTGTGCACCGGGACGAGCGTGTTGCGGATCGTATTGACCAGGCTCATGAACTCTACTCCAGATTTTCCGTGGAACGTGAACTACCGCGAAATGCCCCAGCGGGCAACGCCACCCGCCCCAGAGCGACAAAATGCGTCGCGACCAGCAAACATCCTCAGACCGCCGGCTCGCCGCGCGTGACGATGCCGAGATCGTCGCTTTCGCGCACCCGCTTCAGCTGCTCTTCCGCCTGCGTTGCTTCGCGCTGGCGGCTCCACATCGAGGCATAGAGGCCATCGCGGCCGATCAACTCGCCATGAGTGCCGCGCTCGGCAATGACGCCGTCCTTCAGCACGATGATCTCGTCGGCGTTGATCACCGTCGAAAGACGGTGCGCGATGACCAGCGTCGTGCGATTGCGCGAGACCACATCGAGCGCCGACTGAATTTCCTGCTCGGTCCGGGTGTCCAGCGCCGAGGTTGCCTCATCGAGGATCAGGATCGGCGGCGCCTTGAGGATTGTGCGGGCAATCGCGACGCGCTGCTTCTCGCCGCCGGAGAGCTTGAGGCCGCGCTCGCCCACCATGGCATGGAAGCCTTCCGGCAGCGTGCGGATGAAGCCGGCGATCTGGGCGGCCTCGGCCGCCGCTTCGACCTCGGCCTCGCTGGCCGAAACCCGGCCGTAGCGGATGTTATAGGCAATCGTGTCGTTGAAGAGCACGGTATCCTGCGGCACCATGCCGATGACCGAGCGCAGGCTCTTCTGCGTCACCGTCCGCACATCCTGGCCGTCGACGGTGATCGCCCCCTGCTGCACGTCGTAGAAGCGATAAAGCAGCCGGGAGAGCGTCGACTTGCCGGCACCCGACGGGCCGACGACGGCAACGGTTTTGCCGGCGGGCACCTCGAAGGTGATGCCCTTGAGGATCGGTCGCGCCGGATCATAGGCGAAGTGCACGTCCTTGAAGGCGATGGCGCCCTTGCCGATGACGAGCTCGGCGGCATCGGGGCGATCCACCACTTCCGCCTGCACGTCGAGCAGGTCGAACATATGCTCGATATCCGTCAGGCCCTGGCGGATTTCGCGATAGACGAAGCCGATGAAATTGAGCGGGATCGCGAGCTGGATCAGCATGGCGTTGACGAAGACGAAATCGCCGAGCGTCTGGTCGCCGCGCTGAACGGCAAGCGCCGACATGATCATCATGACCGCCGTGCCGGCACCGAAGATCAGCGCCTGGCCGAAATTGAGCCAGCCGAGCGAGGTCCAGACCTGCGTTGCCGCCTTTTCATAGCGCTCCATCGACTTGTCGAAGCGCCGGGCCTCCATGTCCTCGTTGCCGAAATACTTGACCGTTTCGAAGTTCAGGAGCGAGTCGATCGCCTTCGTATTGGCGTCGGTATCGCTGTCGTTCATCGAGCGGCGAATGGCGATGCGCCAATCGCTCGCCTTGACTGTGAACCAGATATAGAGCCAGACGGTGACTGCGGTGACGAAGAGATAGCCGAAGCCGTAGCCCCACCAGAAGATCACGGCCGTCAGCAAGAACTCGATAAGGGTTGGCAAGGTGTTCAGGATGGTGAAACGGACGATCGTCTCGATGCCCTTCGTGCCGCGCTCGATGATGCGCGAAAGCCCGCCGGTGCGCCGTTCCAGATGGAAGCGCAGGGAGAGCTGGTGCATATGCACGAAGGTCTTGTAGGCGAGCTGGCGGACGGCGTGCTGGCCGACGCTTGCAAACAGCGCGTCGCGGAGCTGATTCAGTCCTGCCTGCAGCAAGCGTGCCAGATTGTAGGCAAGCACCAGCATGACGGCGCCGGTCAGTACTTCAGGCAGGAAGCCCATAACGTCCGGCTTGCCATTCAGCGCGTCCGTCGCCCATTTGAAGGAATAGGGAACGAGGATCAGAACGACCTTGGCGATGATCAGAATGACCGTTGCCCAGATGACCCGGAGCTTGAGGTCGGCCCTGTCCTTCGGCCACATATAGGGCCAGAGATTGGCAATCGTCTGCAGCGGATTGCTCGTATCGGCCGAAACAGTTTTCTTCTGGGGTGCCACGTTCTGATCCGCTCTTACGTTTCGCGCTGCTTGACGGCCGCGACAGCCTCACGAGCCTTGCCGCAGCGTACTTTCCCTCTACAACGCCACGCGTCTTATCAGACGCGCAAAGGTCGCTGTAGCACTTTGACTTGCTGCGCGTCTTCGCCCTCAAATCGAGGTCGATTGAGGCAATAGCCTGAGACAAACAACGCCGTCATCACCGTTCAATGAAAAGCGGCGCCTCGTTGAAGGCGCCGCCCTGGATCGAGAGATAGGCATCCATCGCCGCCGCCGCAATGTGCAGGCGGACGATCGGCAGCCTATTGCTCGTGTTTCATGTGCTTTCTATGAATCTCGCGGGATTCGTCATCGGGCAACGCCTTATCCGGCACGCCGAAAACCTGCCCCGGGCGAATGCGGTCCGGGTCTTCAATCTGGTCCTGGTTGGCAAGGTAGATCGTGGTGTAGCGCAAGCCCGCGCCATAGACGCGCCGCGAAATCTGCCACAGCGTATCGCCGCGACGGATGATCACCGAGGACTTGCTCTCCTTGAGCGGCTCCTGCTGGACGGTCTGCGGCCCTTCCTGCTGGGGGGCAGCGGCTGCGGCTTCCGTCCCTTGCGCCGGCGTCGTCGAGGCGTCGCCTGCCACCGCGCTGCCTGCGCCCATGACCTTCGCCAGCTCACCCGGCGCAGGGGCGTCCTTCAGCTGGGCTTGCCCGCCCGAGGCCGGCGTCGCGCTGCCGCGCTCGGCCAGAACCGGTCCGACGGTCGCATCGACCTTCGCAAGCGCCGAGGCAACGCTTGGCGCATCCTGCGGCGCCGCCTTCAAGGCTGCCAGCGCGTCGGCTGCCGCCTTGGAAGCCCGCGACGCGGCTGCCGCCAGCGCCTGATCGGAACTGTCGGCAAGCCGGAAATCCGCCAGCGACTTCAGTGCAATTTCCGTCGCGGAACGCGCTGCGGCAAGCTGCTCGCCGCTCGGCACCTTGCCGTTGGCATAAAGTCCCTTCAAGAGGGCCAGCGCCTTACCGGCCTCGGCGCGCACGCCATCAAGGCCGGCCGTCGCCGAAGGCGTGCCCGACGGCGCGACTGCGGCAACCTGGGAGCCGGCGGGGCGATCAAAGGGAACCGATGCGCGCATGGCGACCTTGGTGCCATCCTCGTTCAGCATGTCGGCGCGGATGATGTGGCTGCCCACGGTCAACTCGACCTCGCCGTCGACAACGAAATTGCCCTTGTCGTCGGCCTTGATTTCGCCGATCAGCTTTTCATCCGCATAGACACGCACCAGAGCATGCGGCTTGGCGCTGCCCGCGACGAACATCTTGCTTCCTTCGATCTCGACCGCAGTCACCTGCAGGCCGGGAACGCCAACCGCCTTTGCCGGTGCCGAGGACGCGTCGCCGGTTGCCAGCGGCGTCTGCGATGCGACTTCCGCCGACTTGCCGTCGGTTGTCTGCGCGGTTTCACCCTTGGCCGCTTCCGGCGTCGTGATCAGGCGGCTTGCCTCACCCGGCTTGGACACCATGGCGAGAAGCTGCCCCGAAGGGTCCTTGGGAACCGAAACGGTCGCGACTTCCTCGGAGGTCTTCACGGCGCCGTCTTCACCGGTGCTGCGCAGCGTCAACTGATAGTCGCCGGCCGGCAGCGGCTTGTCGAACACCGCTGCGAAGTCGCCCGTCGCGCCGACATCGGCGGTGCCGACAACGGCGTCGCCGCTCAGGATCTCAAGCTTCGAACCAGGCTGCGCATGCCCAGCGATCACGGTCGATCCATCAGGCTCCACACGCAACACGTCGAACCCGGGGACGGCAGAGTTTTCGGCGGCTGCGTTCGTCGCCGCAGCGTTTGCCGTCGCGTCGGCGGCCTCACCGGCCTTGCTGTCCAGCGGCTTCGCCGTACCTTCGGTCGCTTGCGGGCCAGAAGCGGTTTCGGTCGACTGTGTCGCATTGCCTACCGACGGCTCTTCCGCCGTCTTCTTGGCGTCACCACGCAGGTTCGGCTGCACCACGAATACCATCAACGCTGTTGCTGCCACGAGGACAGTAATGGCCACCCAGCCGGCCCTATTTTTTATCATGCCACTCTCCACACGGAGCGGAGCGGAACTCCGCGCATGCCCTCTCATCGGCCTGCGGTGCGGGCTAACGCCATGCATTATAGCGCAACAGCAAGCAACCGTCCGATTTCTTCAATCAATCCCTGAAATTGCTAGCGATTCCTGATTCGCCATACAAGCTGCCGGCCACCCGGCAAACGGCGGAAAACCGGCTTTCCCCTCATTTTTCTTGACCCTTTCTGCGGTGCAATGTCTTTTGGAGGCATGAGCACCGAAAGCACCACGATTCGATCCATCTGCGTCTATTGCGGTTCACAGCCCGGACGCGACAATGCCTATATGGAAGCCGGCCGCGCACTTGGCCGCTCGATTGCCGATCACGGTCTCCGCCTCGTTTATGGTGGCGGCACGCGCGGCATCATGGGAGCCGTCGCCAGCGGCGTCCTTTCGAGCGGCGGCGAAGTCACCGGGATCATCCCTGAATTCCTGATGGACAAGGAAGCGACTCGCCATTCGCTCGGCCAGCTCAACGAGCTGATCGTCACCGCCGACATGCACGAGCGCAAGCATACGATGTTCGAGCGGGCCGACGCTTTCGTCGCGCTGCCGGGCGGTATCGGCACGCTGGAAGAGATCGTCGAGATCATGACCTGGGCGCAGCTCGGCCGTCACCGCAAGCCGATGGTGTTCGGCAACATCAACAATTTCTGGCGGCCGATGCTCGACCTGCTGCAGCACATGCGTGACGAAGGCTTCGTGCACACGGCGCATCTCGTGCAGCCACTGGTCGTCGACGATGCCGCTAACATCGTGCCGGCCATCCTGGCGGCTGCCAATGGTGGCAAGGGCCGCGAGGGCGAGGCGGAGATCATCTCCCGTCTTTGATGGCAGCAAGCACCGACAACGAAAAAGGCGCGGTCCACCAACGCGCCTTTTGATTTGTAGCGACTGCGAGCTTACTCCGCGGGACTTGCCTGTAGCACCCGGCGCGCCCGGCTTTCCGCCAGCATTGCGCCCGAATAGATCACCAGCGCCGCCCAGATCAGGCCGAAGGCAATGAGCTTTGCCGTGCCAAAGGGCTCATGGAAGACGAAAACGGCAATCAGGAAGATCATCGTCGGGGCGATATACTGCATGATGCCGATCGTCGACAGGCGCAGCAACTTGGCACCGTTGGCATAGATCATCAATGGAATGGCGGTAACGACACCGCAGGACATCAGCCAGAGAATATCGGCCGTGCCGGTATCTCCGAAATGGCCCTGCCCGGTCGCCTCGAGCCAGATTATATAGCCGAGCGCCGGAACGCTGAGCAGCAGGACTTCCAGGAAGAAGCCCTGGTTCGGACCGACAGGCAGCGTCTTGCGGAAGAAGGCATAGAAGCCCCAGGACAGGCATAGGCCGATCGACACCCACGGCAGGCCACCGGCATCGAAAGCAAGGACGGCGACCGCGGAGGCCGCGAGCGCAATCGCAACCATCTGCGCCGGGTTCGGCCTTTCCTTCAGCAGCACCGCGCCGAGGAAGATCGAAAACAGCGGGTTGATGTAGTAGCCGAGCGCCGTCTCAATCGCCCGGCCAGCACCGATCGCCCAGACATAGATGCCCCAGTTGATGGTGATCAGCACGGCGGTCAGCGCCGCCATGCGCAGCATGCGCGGCGAGCGCAGCGCCACCTTGATGTCATCCGTGCGCCCGAGCCAGAGCAGAACCAGGCCCGCAAGCGGTACCGACCATACGATCCGGTGTGCCACCACTTCCGGCGCCGGAATGTGAGCGACGGCCTTCATGAAGAAGGGCAGAAAGCCCCAAAGGAGATAGGCGGCCAGCGCGAAGGCAAAGCCTTTCGCGGAATCGGTGTTTTCGGCGGGTACTTTCGCGTTCGGCTCGGCCATAACATCTTTTCCTGGTGCGTTTGCCGGCGAGCCTTGGTGGAACGAGCCGCTCTCCGATCTCTGCTGCCCGTCTCCCTAAATCGCCTCCGACTTAAGGGCAAAACATGCAGCAATACAAAGTGCGACAGCGACCTGTCTGACGGGACGCGCGGCGCTGTAGGGAAGGCGCGGCTTACCAGCCGGCGCAAGCTCCCGTGAATGGGTCCTACCCCAATGTCCGGTTATGCACCAATTCATTTCCTTGAAGGGATGGTGAGTTTTACTCATCACCCCGCCGGGAGCGGACCCGGTCTACCTCGCCGCCAACGTCATTCGGCAGCGATCAGGCCCACATGGTCCCGGTTCTTCAGGAGCTTGAAGATGATGCTGTCCATCAGTGCCTGGAAGGATGCGTCGATGATGTTGTCGGAGACGCCCACCGTCCACCAGCGCGCGCCGGTTCCATCGGTCGATTCGATCAGCACGCGCGTGATCGCCTCGGTGCCGCCGTTGAGGATACGGACCTTATAGTCCGCGAGCTCGAGATCGGCGATCTCCGACTGGTACTTGCCGAGGTCCTTGCGCAGCGCGAGGTCGAGTGCGTTGACGGGCCCGTGCCCTTCGGCGACCGACATCATCGTCTCGCCATCGACCACCACCTTTACCACCGCTTCCGACACGGTCTTCAGATTGCCGTTCGCATCGAAGCGGCGCTCGACCATGACACGGAAGCTTTCGACGTGGAAGAAGTCCGGCACCGTGCCGAGGATACGGCTCGCGAGCAGCGCGAAACTCGCGTCCGCCCCCTCATAGGCGTAGCCGGTCGCCTCCCGCTCCTTGACGACGGCGATCAACTTGTCGAGCTTCGGGTCGTCCTTGCTCACAACGATGCCGCGGCGCTTCAACGCATTGATGAAATTGGCCTTGCCGCCCTGGTCCGAGACCATGACCTTGCGCAGGTTGCCGATGCTCTCGGGCGCGACATGCTCATAGGTGCGCGGATCCTTGAGCAGCGCCGAGGCATGGATGCCGGCCTTGGTGGCGAATGCGGATGCGCCCACGTAAGGGGCTTGCTGATCCGGCGAACGGTTCAATAGCTCGTCGAACGAATGGGCGAGCTTCGTCAGTTCCTGCAAGCGATCGGCATCGATCGCCGTTTTGAAGCGGCTGGAATAGGTCTCCTTGAGAGCAAGCGTCGGGATCAGCGTGACGAGATTGGCGTTGCCACAGCGCTCGCCGATGCCGTTCAGCGTTCCCTGGATCTGGCGCACGCCAGCCTCGACCGCGGCCAGCGAATTGGCGACCGCCTGGCCGGTATCGTTATGGGCGTGGATGCCGAGATTGGCGCCGGGCACGCCGGCCGCGATCACCGCGGTGACGATCTCGCGCACCTCCGGCGGCTGAGTGCCGCCATTGGTGTCGCAGAGCACGACCCAGCGGGCGCCGGCTTCAAAAGCCGTCTTCGCGCAGGCGAGCGCGTAAGCCGGATTGGCCTTGTAGCCATCGAAGAAATGCTCGCAGTCGACCATCGCCTCACGGCCGGAGGCGACCACGGCCTCGACAGAAGCGCGGATGTTGTCGAGGTTTTCCTCGTTCGTACAGCCGAGTGCGACCTCGACATGGTAGTCCCAGCTCTTGGCGACCAGACAGATCGCGTCGCTCTTGGCGGCAAGCAGTGCCGCGAGGCCCGGATCATTGGACGCCGAAACGCCGGCGCGCTTGGTCATGCCGAAGGCGACGAAGGATGCCTTCTGCGTGCGCTTGCTCGTGAAGAACTCGGTGTCGGTCGGGTTCGCACCGGGATAGCCGCCCTCGATGTAATCCATGCCGAAGCCGTCGAGCAGGCTCGCAATCGCAATCTTGTCCTCGACCGAAAAGTCGATGCCGGGCGTCTGCTGCCCGTCCCGTAGCGTCGTGTCGAAGAGGTAGATGCGTTCCCTGGTCATGGCTAATCGTCCAACTGCTCGGTTCTTGCTTGGTCTTACTCGGTCTTGCATGCGTATCTGTCCGTGGCGCGGATCAGCCGGTCGAGAATGCCCGGCTCGGAATAGGCGTGCCCTGCCCCCTCGATCAGATGCAATTCGGATCCGGGCCAGGCCCTATGCAACTGCCAGGCATATTTCGCCGGGCACGGCATGTCGTAGCGCCCATGGATGATAACCCCGGGAATGCCGTGAAGCCGGTGAACATCCCGCAACAATTGGCCATCCTCCATCCAGCCGGCATTGACGAAGAAGTGGTTTTCGATGCGCGCGAAGGCGTCGGCATACTCGTCGTCCTCGAACGGAGCGCTGGTCGATAGTTCCGGCAGCAGCGTAATCGTCTCGCCCTCCCAGATGCTCCAGGCCTTTGCCGCCGCAAGGCGCGTTGCCTTGTCGTCGCTCATCAGGCGACGGTGATAGGCGTGCATCATCTCGTGCCGCTCTGCTTGCGGGATGGGCGCGACGAACCGCTCCCACTTGTCCGGGAACATTTCCGAGACGCCGAATTGATAGTACCAGTCGAGTTCGGCTTTCGTCAGCGTATAGATGCCGCGCAGCACGAGTTCCGAAACGTGCTCCGGATGCTTCTCGGCATAGGCGAGTGCAAGCGTCGATCCCCAGGATCCGCCGAAGACCAGCCACTTGTCGACCCCGGCCTGTGCGCGCAGCCGCTCGATGTCGGCAACGAGATGCCATGTGGTGTTGGCCTCGATCTTCGCATGCGGTGTCGACCTGCCGCAGCCGCGCTGGTCGAACAGGGTCACATCATAGAGTGCCGGATCGAACAGACGGCGATGGTTGGCAGAAATCGTGCCGCCGGGGCCGCCATGCAAGAAGACGGCGGGCTTGGCGCCTGGCGTGCCGACCTTTTCCCAATAGATCACGTGACCGTCGCCGACATCGAGGTGGCCCGAGGCATAGGGTTCGATTTCCGGATAGAGCGTACGCAGCACAGTCGTCATCTTCAGTCTTTCGTCAGCGGCCAATGCACGGTGTCGTAGTCCGGGTGCTGGCGATTCGTTTCCAGTATGATCAGATGGCGGGTGGCGGACACCTCGCTGCCATCGTCCGTCTCTTTTTCCGGCAGCCCGGCGAGCCGCGAGAACCAGAGGACTCGGGACTCGACGCCGGCCTGATAGACGGGCAACACATCATCCGGATCGTCGAGCGAGCCGAGCGTGATATTGATGAAACCCGCATCCGGCATGTCGTAAAACAACGGCGTGCCGCAGTGGCTGCAGAAGCCGCGACGGACCAGATGCGACGAGCGGAACCAGGACGGCTGGCCGCGGGTGATGTCGAAACTGTCACGCGCGACGTTCGCCAGCGGCATGAAGTAGTTCCCGGCCGCCTTCTGACACATTCGGCAATGGCAGATATGCGGATCCGCGAGCGTGCCCTCGGCGCGGTAGCGGACGGCGCCACACTGGCATCCACCGGTATAGATGCGGGAGATGGTCACCGGAACGCTCCCGATGGATGCCATTGATCGGTTTCATGGTCCGGGTGCTGGAAGGAGATGATGCTTTCCTGCCGCGCGTAGAAGTCCGGATCCTCCAGGACCGGCTGCTCGAAGATCGTCTCGACCCAGGGAAGGCGCGAGGCGTAGTTGACCTGGATTTTCGGCGCGAGATCGGTGCGATCGTCAAAGGTGCCGATCGCGATCTCGAGGCCGCCGGGATGCCGGTAGGTCATCGGCGTACCGCATTTCGGACAGAAGCCGCGATCGATGTTGACCGAGGACTGGAAGTAGCTCGGCTCTTCCCGCACCCATTCGACGCCATCTTTCGGCGCCGTCACCAGCGCGGAGAAGAACGAGCCGAATTGCTTCTGGCACATGCGGCAATGGCAGATCGACGGACGGCCGAGTTGCCCGCGGATACGGAAACGGACTGCGCCGCACTGGCAGCCGCCTGTTCGAACGTTTTCGCTCATCGTCTTTCCTCCGGGGGCCAGGTTTCAGTGTCGTGGTCGGGATGCTGGTAGGAAACGAGATCGGTCAGGAATTCGACCGCGTCCGGATCTTCCATCGTAGCAACACCGGGCAATTCCGATATGTGATCGACATAGGGCAACTTGTGCTCGATGCCCCATTGGATGGTCGGCACGATGCCCTGCGGTTCGTCGAAGTCGGCAATCGCCAGGGCCATGCCGTCCGGCGCCTCATAGGTCAGCGGCGTACCGCAATCGCCGCAGAAACCGCGCCGTACCGCGTTGGAGGATTGAAAGCGCTTGGGCTCGCCGCGAGTCCAGGTGACGTGCGCACCGCGAACCGAAACCAGCGGCATATAGAAGTTGCCGCTCGCTTTCTGGCACATGCGGCAATGGCAGACGGAGGCGTCGCCGAGCCTGCCCTCGACACGGAAACGGACCGCGCCGCACTGGCAGCCGCCAGTATAATAGGGCCTGTTGTCGAGACTCATCGCAACTCCTCCTCAGCTCGGCGCGTGGCAGACGGCTTCGATGTTGTTGCCGTCGGGGTCGAGCACGAAGGCCCCGTAGTAGTCGGGGTGGTAGTGCGGCCTCAGTCCCGGCTTGCCATTGTCGCGCCCGCCGGCCGCCATCGCCGCTTCGTAGAAGGCATCGACTTCCGCGCGGCTCCGCGCCGAAAACGCATAGTGCCGGCCCGGGCCAGTCGCAGCCACCTCATGCAACCAGAAGACCGGCCGTTCGCGGCCATAGCCGCCGACCCTGACGCCGCCGGTATGTTCCACCGGCACCATCATCAGCAGCGAGGCGCCGAGCGGAGCGAAGGCCTTGTCGTAGAACGACCGCGCCCGGTCGAAATCCGCGACCGGAATGCCCGTATGGTCGATCATCGCACGAACTCCTCTTTCATGCATGCTCTCCGCGTTTCCGCCGTCCCCGGACAGCTCTGTCCGATCCCGATCAATGCGACCGGGCACGACGCGCCGCCGGGCTCGCGATCACCGCTTGATATCCCAGGTCGTCACACGCTCGCCGGTTGCCGGATCCTTGCCATCCTTGAGCTGGATTCCCTGCGCCACGAGATCGTCGCGGATCTTGTCTGCCTCGGCGAAGTTCTTCGCCTTCAGCAGTTCCAGACGCGCACGGACACGGCTGTCGATGTCGTGCACCACGGCTTCGTCCAGTTCGACCGCCTCGGGCACGACGCCGATGAGGGCCGCGCTGGCGGCGAAGGTGCCGAGCAGCTTGGGGTCGGCCGCCGCCTTCTGGGCGAGAGCATGGAGCGCCTGAACGGCAGCGACGGTGTTGAGATCGTCCGCAAGTGCGGCAACCACCGCCGGATCAGCCTCCCCCGTTGCATCGCCCGGCACCGGCCACTTGGAAAGCAGATGTTCGGCTTCCTCCAGCCGCTTCACCGAGAAATCGATCGGCTCGCGATAATGCGTCATCAGCATGGCCAGCCTCAGCACTTCGCCCGGCCACTGGCGGCCGGCGAACTTTTCGGTGTGCAGCAATTCGTAGATGGTGACGAAGTTGCCTTCCGACTTCGACATCTTGCGGCCTTCGACCTGCAGGAAGCCGTTGTGCATCCAGACATTCGCCATCACCTCGGTGCCGTGGGCGCAACGCGACTGGGCGATTTCGTTCTCATGGTGCGGGAAGATCAGGTCGAGCCCGCCGCCGTGAATGTCGAAGACCTCGCCGAGATAGCGTCCGCTCATGGCCGAGCACTCGATATGCCAGCCCGGGCGGCCCCTGCCCCAAGGACTTTCCCAGCCCGGCTCGTTATCGGTCGAAAGCTTCCACAACACGAAGTCGCCCGGGTTCTTCTTGTGCGCTTCCACGGCGATGCGAGCGCCGGCCTGCTGTTCGTCGAGGTTGCGCTTCGAAAGCTGTCCATAGTCGGCCATCGACTTCGTATCGAACAGCACCTCGCCGCCGGCCTGATAGGCGTGCCCCTTGGCGATCAGCTTCTCGATGATCTCGATCATCTGCGCGATGTTGTCGGTCGCCCGCGGCTGCACGTTCGGATCGAGGCAGCCGAGCGCCTTGGCATCCGCAAGGAACTGGGTTTCGGTCTTCTCCGTCACGCGTCGGATCGCTTCGTTCAGCGGCAGCGTCGGATAGTCCCGCAGGGCACGCGCATTGATCTTGTCGTCGACGTCGGTGATGTTGCGGACATAGGTGACGTGCTCGGCGCCATGGACATGGCGCAGGAGCCGGAACAAGACGTCGAAGACGATCACGGGCCGGGCATTGCCGATATGGGCATAGTCATAGACCGTCGGGCCGCAGACATACATGCGGACGTTGTCGGGATCGATCGGCCGGAAGTCGACCTTTTCCCGCGTCAGCGTGTTGTACAGCTTCAATGTCGGCGCTCCGCCCATTCCCATTCTCCAATACGCTTACAACCGTCGAAATACCGCGCCCGGGAGGCCCGCGCGTTTGTCATCTTGGATTTTAGGAGACGAAAACGGCCAGGCCAGCGGGACGCTAGCGAATAATCTTCCGGCAGATAATGCAGATAACCGTTTTCATGCGCTCACTTATCGCGCGTCACCCGTTTTCGGTCAAGAGGTCAGCCGCATGCAAGCACAGTCGGCTATCGAAACGGAATCGGCGGCCACGGATTTGTCATGATTAGGCTTATCTGGGAGCGCCATGCGGAAAACAGATTCGCGGTGTAGTTGGTTCTGCACCACGGGTTCCTGTCTCCGGAGAACAGGGAGGAGCATCGTTTTCGCGCCGAAAGACGAAAACGGAATGTATCCGGTTCGGGAAAGCAGAGCGGGATGAGGAAAAGTGCGTGCGGTTTTCCGCCCGCAGCCCGCTCTAACTTATTAGAAACGATGACGTTTATGAATTTGGGTCGATCCGACCCAAATTCATCGTGATCTAAGGAGTGAGTGCAAGTGAAAGCCGCAAAGACCAAAGAAATCGCCAAGCCAACCAATCTCGTCGAACAGTACCGTCCGCTCGGCTTGAAGGCCGTGCTCGCCGCTGCACTGCAAGCGAAGGGAAAGTCGGCGACCAAATTGACCAAGCGGCCCGCCTAACCCCTGGGTTGTTCGTTCAAAACAGCGACATCTGCCCGCTGTCGGGCATGTCCGGTTTGCTTTTGCCCTTAGGCTGGACATCCAGTATCGTCCTGGGTGTCACCGCGTCCTGGATGTCCGGGCCGGTATTGGCGACCTTGTTGACCTTGTCGGAGACAGGGATTGCCTCGAAATAATCCTCCGCTACCGGCCCGAAGAGATCGGCGACGTCGCGCGGCTCCTGCGTCTTGCAATCCAGCCAACGGGCAAAATCCTCGGGCTGGATGACGACGGGCATGCGGTCGTGGATCTGGCGGATGGAGGCATTGGCTGCCGTCGTGAGGATCGCAGCAGTGTCGACCTCGGAACCGTCGGCTGACGACCAGGTTTCCATCAGGCCGGCGAAGGCGACAATGCCGCCCTTTCGCGGCCGCACCCAATAGGCCTGCGACGGCTCGCGGCTGCCCTTTGGCGGCCTGCGCCATTCGTAGAAACCCGAGGCCGGAACGAGGATGCGACGGTGTCGCATGGCGGCGCGAAACGACGCCTTTTCGATCGCCGATTCGGCGCGGGCATTGATGAGCAACGGAAAATCACGCGGGTCCTTGACCCAGCCCGGCATGAAACCCCAGCGCACGAGAACGGCCTTGCGCTCGGGAAGGTTACTGCCGGGCTCAGCGCGCTCGCCTGCGACGACGACCATGATCGGCTGTGTAGGCGCTATGTTGAATCGCGCCGGAAAGTCCTCGCTTTCCAGCAGGCCGAACAATTCCATGAGTTCTTCCGGCGTCGCCGTCAGCGCAAAACGTCCGCACATGACACGGATGTGGCACTTCACGTAGGATGGGTCAACGTTACTGAGGCAATTTGATTCCCCAATGTCGACCAAGCCCGAACTCGCCTCCTCCGTCATTCTCGAACGCGGCGGCCGTTACCTGCTCGTAAGGCGGGCCAACCCGCCGTCGGCCGACATGTACGCCTTTCCCGGCGGACGGGCGGAACCCGGCGAGACGCCGGCTGAAACAGCACTGCGCGAGCTTTGGGAAGAGACCGGCATCAAAGCGCGCAATCCCGTGCTCTTTGAAACCTACGACCTCCCCGGCGAGGAATCGGAAGGGCGCCATTTCCTGCTTTCGGTCTTCAGAGCGGAGGCGAGCGCCGATGCGGTTGCCGTTGCCAGTGACGATGCCGCCGGGCTTGGCTGGTTCACGCCCGCCGAAATCTTTGCCCTGCCGATCCCGGACAGCGTGCGCGAATGCGTGGAAAGGCTCGCGAACATCGGCACGGAATCCGGCCGCGGCCTTGAAACCGCCGTCAATTCGGGCTTGATGAAGCCATGATCACTGCCCCGATCCTTGCGCGGCTCGCCCTGGCCGGTTTCGCGCTGACAGCCGCCACCGGTGCGGCGGCGCAAAAAACAACGTCGAACGAACCGGCAACGACCGAGGCCGCCACCCCGGCTCCCGTCGTCGTGGAAGAGAAACCCACGCCCTACGACCAGAGGTTGATTCGACTTTCCGAAATTCTTGGCTCCGTCCATTATCTCAGGAACCTTTGCGTCAAGGAGCCCGAGGACGTCTGGCGCCGCTCGATGCAGGAATTGATCGACAAGGAAACGGCCGACGAGGTCAAGCGGCGCGAAAGGATGACCGCCGCATTCAACCGTGGGTATCGCACCTTCGCCTCCGTTTATACCACCTGCACCGGACCGGCGATCGTCGCCGAGCAGCGATACCGTGCCGAAGGCGCAACACTTGCGTCAGAAATCGTCGCCCGCTTTGGAAATTAGCAATAAATTAACCTCTTTTCTCACGACCCCGTGTCGTTTCGGGAAAAGGCTGCTAAGTTCGTTAAGAGAGTGGTAAGAAGTGGCGAGTCCGTCACGGTCGTTCAGTTGGAGTTCAGCCGGACGGCCAAAGAATGAACCGCTTGCACAATGGAAGTCGCATGGAACGAATGATGGAACCAAGCCTGACCGACATCGATGACATGATCGTCCACGAGAAAATGCAGGCTGCGCTGGAACACCAGAGCGAGGCCTGGGCGGACGGCATGGCGGATGGTATCGAGCCGGAAATCATCGCCGATGCGGCCATTGCGCTCGCCATGCGGGAAACCGTTCGGCTCCATGGCGAAGATGGTGCCGAAGCGATGCTCAATTCGCTTCGCGAGCGCGTGCTCGCCGGTGAATTCTCGCCCCAGCGCACGCTTCAGTAATATCAGGACTGCCCGATGAGTCGGAATCTTGCAAACCGGACCCTTCCGGTTCGCCTCGCTACGCTGCTTTTGGCCGGTGTCGCCTTGAGCACCCAGGCAGCGTTCTCTCCCGCCTTTGCTCTCAGCGAATTGCAGGGCGCGCCGCAACCCGTTCCCACCGAGCAGCCCGCTGCCGGCGACCAGAAGGCGACGCCGCCCGTGGCCGAACCCATCGCGGAAGGGCCGGAAGAGGAAGAAAAGCTTCCGCTCGAAATACCGATGCCCGATCCGCTGATCAACAAGTCAGCGACGGTCACAAAGGACGAGGCCCCGACGGCCGAGGAGCCCGAGACCGCCGGGCCCGTCGAGGTCCTGACCGACGTTTCCAAGATACCTGCGCCGGTAGCGCGGATGCGCGAACTGATCGTCGAGGCGGCTGCCTCCGGCGATATCGAGCGCCTGCGCCCGCTGCTCGGCAAGGGCCCGAACCAGACCCAGGTCACCGGTGTCACCGGCGACGAAGACCCGGTTGCGATCCTGAAGAGCCTCTCGGGCGACCAGGAAGGCGTCGAGATTCTGGCGATCCTGCTCGACGTGCTGTCGACCGGCTTCGTGCTGGTCGACAAGGGCACGCCGCAGGAGGCCTATGTCTGGCCCTATTTCGCGGAAAAGAAGCTTTCCTCGCTGACGGCACCGGAAAAGGTCGACCTGTTCCGCCTGGTCACCGCAGGGGACTTTGCCGACATGGAAGAGTTCGGCAGCTACAACTTCTACCGCGTCGGCATCATGCCGGACGGAAAGTGGAAATTCTTCATCGCCGGCGACTGACCGCCGGCGACCGCGCTTGCCGATCCTCTTCGAACATCCTACCTCTTCGCCAAGAGATCACGAAGGTACCAGGTCGAGTCGACCGGGATTGCTGTCGTGATCGGTCTTTGTTGTTACGCATTTCCGAACGCAAAACTGCTACGCATTTTTGCCGGAAATGCTCTACAGCGCCGCGCGTCTTGTCTGACGCGCAAAGGTCGCTGTAGCACTTTGAAGTGCTGCATGTTTTTGTCCTTCAATCGGCTACGATTAAAGGAAACATGCAGTAGGTTAGAGCGGGGTTCCCACCCCACCGAGCAGGATTCGAACGATGCCCAGAGTTCGCCTCGACGACCGCGCGATTGTCGCCGTCTCCGGCAAGGACGCAGAAGATCTTCTCCAGGGACTGATCACCACCGACCTCGACGCGCTGGCACCCGACGAAGCGCGTCCCGGCGCGCTTTTGACACCACAGGGCAAGATCCTGTTCGACTTCATGATTTCGCGCGATGGCGACGGCCTTCGGCTGGAAACCGCGCGCGACCAGGCGGAGGCGCTGCTGAAGCGTTTGACGATGTACAAGCTTCGCTCGGCGGTGGAGCTGTCGATCAATACTTCCGACGCCGTCACTGTGATATTTGACGAAGCCGCACCTGATGGTGCCTACCGGGATCACCGGTTCGAGAAGGCCGGGATAACGCTTTTCCGCAGCTATGGGGACGCAGCCGGCGACACCGCCAGTGTCGAAGAACTCGAGCGGCTTCGCATTGCGTCAGGCATTGTGGTCTCCGGCGCCGACTATGTCCCACAGGATGCTTTTCCGCATGACGTTCTCCTGGACAGGAACGGCGGCCTATCCTTCAAGAAGGGCTGCTATGTCGGCCAGGAAGTGGTGTCGCGGATGCAGCACCGCGGCACGCCGCGCCGCCGGGTCGTGATCGTTTCTGCGGAAACGGCGCTCCCCCCGACCGGAACGACGATCACCGCGAATGACAAGGTGATCGGCGCATTGGGCACCGTCCAGGGCAGGTCCGCGCTTGCGATCGTGCGCATCGACAAGGCCGGCGAGGCCATGGCGAATGGGATCCCGCTGCTTGCCGGCGACGTCGCAGTGACCATGGTTCTGCCCGAATGGACCGGGCTCACCTTCCCGACGAGCGCCGACGAGGCAAGCGCGTGACGACGACCCGCGCCTGGCAACGCATGCTCTCCGGCCGCCGGCTGGACCTTCTCGATCCGTCACCGCTCGACGTCGAGATCAGCGATATCGCCCATGGGCTGGCGCGCGTTGCGCGCTGGAACGGCCAGACCGCCGGCGACCATGCCTTCTCGGTGGCGCAGCACAGCCTGATGGTCGAGGACATCTTTCGCCGCAGCTACAAATGCAGCGCCGACGACTGCCTGCTGGCCCTTCTGCACGACGCGCCGGAATATGTGATCGGCGACATGATCTCGCCGTTCAAGGCGGTGGTCGGCGGCGGCTATAAGTCGGTGGAGAAACGCCTGGAAAGTGCCATCCATCTCAGATTCGGCCTGCCGCCTCACTGCTCCAAGGAGCTGAAGGATCGCATCAAGAAAGCAGATCATGTCGCCGCCTATTTCGAAGCGACGGTGCTCGCCGGCTTTTCCGTGGAGGAGGCGCGCAAGTTCTTCGGCCAGCCGCGCGGTATCACCCGTGAAACGCTGCTGATCGATCCCTTGCCGGCAGTCGAGGCGCAGCGGCTGTTCACGGAGCGGTTCCAGGTCCTGGAAGCGCAGCGCCTGCCGGCCCGAGCGGACATCTGACATGCCAAGTATCGTCGTTTCCCCACTCGCCCGTATTGCCGAAATGGCCGTCCGCCACGGCTGTACGGAGATGATCAGCCTGGTCGCCAAGGGCCAGGATTTTCATCGCCCGGGCATCATCACCAAGGCGCGGCACCTGACACTGGGCATGAACGACATCACTTTCGCCGGCACCGGTGATCTGGTGGCACCGCAGGAAGACCATGTCCGGCAAATCATTACCTTCGCCCAGGAATGGGACCGCGCGCGCCCGCTGCTCGTCCATTGCTGGATGGGCGTTTCCCGCTCGCCCGCAGCCGCTCTCATCGCGGCGCTTGCAGCAGAACCGGACCAGGACGACGCAGAGTTGGTGCAGCGCCTGCGGCAAGCCTCGCCCTTCGCGACCCCGAACAGCCGGCTCATCGAAATCGGCGATGCGGTGCTCGAGCGCAACGGACGGCTGATCGCCGCCGTTCGCATGATCGGCCGCGGTGCGGATGCGGACGGTAACGCGCCCTTTGTCCTGCCGCTTCTTGTCGAGGGAGCAACCGTTGCCGACTGAGACGCAGCCGACGACCGTTGAAATCGGCCTCAATGCGGCGATTGTCGCCGTCGTCCAGCGCAGCCCGCGCATCCTCGCCGTCAGCGAAGCGGACGGCGACGCGCGCGACAGCCTGCCCTTCGGCCCTTTCGACCCTGCGCTCCACCGGACATTCGAGACGAGCCTGCGCGATCGCGTCGAAAAGCGAACAGCGCTGAAGCTCGGCTACATCGAGCAGCTCTACACCTTCGGCGACCGCGGCCGGCAGCGGCTACCGGGCGAAGAAGGCAAACACATGGTCTCGGTCGGCTATCTGGCGCTGACCAGGACCGATGCCGAAAACACCGAGCGGCTAGCCGAAGCCGGCGCGCACTGGCGTGACTGGTACGGCTACCTGCCGTGGGAAGATTGGCGTCAGGGCCGCCCGCCAATCCTCGATCAAGCGATCCTGCCGGGGCTTGCCCGCTGGGAGAGCGGCGCCACCGGCGACGAGCGGGCGGGGCCGATTGCGCAACGCCGGGCACGCATCCGCCTCGCCTTCGGCCTCGACGATTTCCCCTGGGATGAAGAGCGTGTGCTGGAGCGCTACGAGCTGCTTTATGAGGCCGGGCTGGTGCCCGAGGCTGTCATCGACGGCCACGGCAACGGCCACGAGGTTCTGACCGCCGGACAGGCGATGCGCCATGACCACAGGCGCATCGTGGCAACCGCGATCGCGAGACTGCGCGGCAAGATCAAGTACCGACCGGTCGTCTTCGAGCTGATGCCGCCGGAGTTCACGCTGACCGACCTGCAAGCGACTGTAGAGGCGATCTCCGGCCGCCACCTGCACAAGCAGAACTTCCGCCGCCTGGTCGAAGGTGCAGAACTGGTGGAGCCGACGGGCATGACGCTTTCGTCCACCGGCGGCCGGCCGGCCGCGCTCTTCCGCTTCCGTCGCCAGATCCTCGACGAGCGCCCTGCCCCAGGCCTCAAGGTTGGCGGGCGCTGATGCCGGCCATCAATCGCTGAAAAGCGGCGCTGCGCTTAAAAACATCCCGAGATGCGACCTACATTTGCTGGATCGTGATATGGTTGGTGCGGTGGGTGGAGGCGAAAAACTCGTCGCCCGCGCTCACGCCAGAACGACGCGAAATTTTCGACTGAGGTAAGCCCATGCTACTCGCACTGACCCTGCTGACGTCGCTGCTCGGCAGCCCGCCGCAATCGGGGATCGACGAGAAGCCGAAGATGCCCGACTATTTCAAGAATCAGCTCGGCGGCTCGCAGCCGCAGACAACGATCTGCAACCTCAGCAGCCAGGATTCGAACGGACAGTTCCGAACCTGCCGCTATGATTGCGGCACGCAGATCACCGTCGGCCAACGTTTCGTCTGCCCGTTCATCATGCAGCGCTGACCCCACCGACGGTGGTGGACTACCGCTCAATCCCCACGTCGAGACCAACATCCAGCGTCGGGGCAGCCATGGTGATCTTTGACGTCGAGATATAATCGACGCCGCTCTCGGCGATCGCGCGCACCGTATCGATCTTGACGTTGCCGGAGGCTTCGAGCCGGGTGCGGCGGGGGTCGAGCGCATAGGCGTCGGCGGAAAGTTGCCAGTGCGCCCGGTTGACGGCGACGGCTTCGCGCAGCAGTTCCGGGCCCATATTGTCGAGCAGGATCACGTCGGGAGCTGCGGTCAGCGCCTCACGCATCTGGTCCAGACCATCGACCTCGATCTCGATCTTGACGAGATGGCCGCAATAGGTCCGCGCCGCGTGAATGGCGCTGGCAACGCCGCCGGAAACGGCGATGTGGTTGTCCTTGATCAGCACCGCGTCATCGAGACCATAGCGATGGTTGGAACCGCCGCCGAGGCGCACGGCATATTTTTCAAGCGCGCGCAGCCCCGGGATGGTCTTGCGGGTGCAACAGATCTTCGCGCGGGTATGGGCGATTTCGTCAGCGAACTTCGCCGTGTAAGTGGCAATGCCCGAGAGATGCATGAGGAAGTTCAGCCCGACGCGCTCGGCTGAAAGCAGACCGCGGGCACGACCGGAAATGCGGGCGATGGCTGTTCCAGCCGCCACTCGGTCTCCGTCCGCCACCAGCGCTTCGAAGCAGATCGACGGGTCGACCAGGCGGAAGGCCGCCCGGGCGAGATCCAGCCCGGCAACGACGCCCGGATCGCGGGCGTTCATGCCGGCCGTTGCCGTCAGTTCCGGCCCGATCGTCGACAGCGTGGTGATGTCGCCGGCACGGCCGAGATCCTCTGTCAGCGCCGCGCGCACCTGGTCCTCGATCATCAGTGCGGGCAGTTCGGGGCGGAGGGCTGCGGTCATTGTCACGGGTCCTGATGTTCAATCGAATGGGCGGCCGGCAGATGCCGGCCTGCTGCAGGTTGCCTTTAACCCTAGCCGGTTCAAGGCGACATGCAGCAATTCAAAGCGCTACGGCGACCTGTGCGCGTCAGAGGGACGCGCAGGCGCTGCAGATCACGCCGCTTCCGTTTCCGCCAGTTCCTGGGTCAGGCGGTTGGCGTCGGCGAGCGTCAAATAAGTGCGGCGGCGCCATTCCGGCCGCTCCGACGGGCAATCGGCGCGGAAGTGGCCGCCACGGCTTTCGGTGCGACGAAGCGCGCCGACGGTGATCAACTTGGCGGTCGTGATGATGTTGGTGAAGCGCATGCGGGTATTCTCGCGCTCGAGCACCGCGATCTCCCGGATTGCCTTCAGCAGGCTCGCGCGGGTGCGGATCACGCCGACGCAGTCGCTCATGAGCTGGCGCAAGACCTTGAGTTGCGGGCTGTCCTCGACGGTCACCGGGTCGTCGTTTTCGCCGGCATTGTCACCCCATTCGGTGAGCTTCGGCGCTGGCAGCGTGCCCTTGATGTTCTCGGCAATGCGGGCGGCGAAGACGACGGCCTCGAGCAGAGAGTTCGAGGCGAGGCGGTTGGCGCCGTGCACCCCGGTCGAGGTCACCTCGCCAGCGGCCCAGAGGCCGTCGATCGAGGTGCGGCCTTCGGCATCCGTCAGAACACCACCCATATGATAGTGAACCGCCGGCACGACCGGGATCGGCTGCGTCACCGGATCGATACCAGCCGCCATGCACGAGGCATAGACCGTCGGGAACATCTCGGGGAAGTGTTTGCCCACGGCCTTGGTGCAATCGAGGAAGGCGCCGCGTCCTGCCTGGACCTCGGCGAAGACCCCGCGCGAAACGATGTCGCGCGGCGCAAGCTCGCCGTCCGGGTGGATATCGAGCATGAAGCGATGGCCGGCCGCATTCAAGAGATGGGCGCCGTCGCCACGAAGCGCCTCGGTCGCAAGCGGCGCCGGATCCTTGCCGATGTTGATCGCAGTCGGGTGGAACTGCACGAATTCCGGATCGGCGATGATCGCGCCGGCACGCGCCGCCATCCCGACCCCCTGTCCGCAGGCCTCCCACGGATTGGTCGTTACCGCATAGAGATGGCCGACGCCGCCGGAGCAAAGCACGACGGCACGCGCCGGGAACGATACGCGCTTCTTCGACTGTCCCGCGTCCGGTCGCGCGATGACACCCGAGATGAACCGGCCCTCGCGAACCAATTCCTCCACGACGTAACCCTCGATTACACGGATTGAAGGCGTCTTGCGCACCGCGGCAATCAACGCCTCCATGATCGCCTTGCCGGCCATGTCGCCTTTGACCCGGACGATGCGACGTTCGGAATGCGCCGCCTCGCGCGAGAGCAGCAACTTGCCTTCGAGGTCGCGATCGAACGGCACGCCATATTCCAGGAGATCGTGAATGCGCGCCGGACCTTCGGCCACCATCATCCGCGTCATCTTCTCGTCGACGATGCCGGCACCGGCGGTGAGCGTGTCGGCGACATGCTTCTCGAAGGTGTCGCCGGGGCTCATGGCCGCGGCGATACCGCCCTGCGCCCAGGCCGAGGAAGCGCCATGGCCGATCGGTGCGGCAGCAAGGATCGTTACCGGCCTCGGGCTCAGCTTCAGCGCACAGAACAGCCCGGCCAAGCCGCCGCCGACGATGACGATATCGTCAATCCCGTTGAAGGATTGCGGGCGAAAATGGTCGGTCAGCATGGTTCGTTCTCCTCCAATGCGCATGCCTGCATCCGGATGAACATCACCCGGCAGAAATTGTTACTGCTTGAGATTCACCATGCGTTCGACCGCCAGGCGGGCGCGATCGGCGATCACGGGGTCGACGAGAACCTCCTCCGTCATGGTGAGCAGGCTGTCGAGGATCTTCGGCAGCGTGATGCGCTTCATGTGCGGACAGAGGTTGCAGGGCTTGACGAATTCGACGCCCTCGACCTCGGCCTGGATGTTCGACGCCATCGAGCATTCGGTGACGAGCAGCACCTTCGACGGGCGGTTGTCCTTGACATAGTTGATCATGCCCGACGTCGAACCGGCGAAGTCGCAGACGGCAATCACATCCGGGTGGCATTCCGGATGACCGATGATCTCGATGCCCGGGTTGGCTTCCTTGTAGGCAAGCAGTTCGGCGGCGGTGAAGCGCTCATGCACCTCGCAGTGACCCTTCCAGGTCAGGATCTTCTTGTTGGTCTGGCGCGCGACGTTCATCGCCAGATATTCGTCCGGGATGCAGAGCACCGTGTCGGATTCCAGGCTCTCGACGACATCGAGCACGTTCGACGAGGTGCAGCAGATGTCGGTCTCGGCCTTCACGTCGGCCGATGTGTTGACGTAGGTCACGACCGGAACGCCCGGATAGCGCTGCTTCAAGAGGCGCACGTCGGCACCGGTGATCGATTCCGACAGCGAACAGCCGGCCTTGGCGTCGGGGATCAGAACCGTCTTTTCCGGGTTCAGCAACTTCGAGGTTTCCGCCATGAAGTGCACGCCGCACTGAATGATGATCTCGGCATCGACCTTTGTGGCGTCGCGCGCAAGCTGCAGCGAATCGCCGACGATATCGGCGACGCAGTGGAAGATGTCGGGCGTCTGATAGTTGTGTGCGAGAATGACCGCATTGCGCTCCTTTTTCAGCCGGTTGATGGCGTGAACGTAGGGCGCATAGACCGGCCACTCGATCGCCGGGATGAAATCCTTCACCTTGTCGTAGAGATGCTCGGTCTCGCGCGCGACTGCCGGCGTGAAGGCAAGCTCGGGTCTTTCGATGATACCGAAACGCTCCGCGGCGCTGACAGGAACCGGGTTCGCTACCACCTCAGTGCGGGGTGCAAGGCGCGTCATCGAGATCTCCTCTCCGCCCCTTTTTTCGGGCGGGCTTTTCAATTATGCTCAAACTGAGCATAATTGAACCAAAACAAAAGCGGCAAAGCCGCATGGGTTGATTTAGAAAGTTTTGTGACAGAATTCAAGAATGGAGCGCTGCTTTTCGCAGCGCCCCCGATTTTGATAGGCGATCAGGCGGTGGCCGGCCGTGCCACGCCCCTTTCCTCGATCGGCCAATGGACGATCGCCGCGAAGACGCCGAGCGCCACGCCGAGCCACCACACCGGATCATAGGAACCGAAGCGGTCGTAGAGATAGCCGCCCATCCACACGCCCAGGAATGAGCCGACCTGGTGCGAGAGAAAGACGATGCCGCCGAGCAGGCCGAGGTGGCGGGTGCCGAACATGATGGCGACGAGCGCGTTGGTCGGCGGCACGGTCGACAGCCAGAGCAGGCCCATGACGATCGCGAAGACGATGACGGAGACCGGCGTCTGCGGCAGCAGCAGGAAGGCAGTCACCGCCACCGAGCGGGCGAGATAGATCAGCGCCAGGAAATAGGGCTTCGAGTAGCGCTGGGCGATGAAACCCGCAGACAGCGAACCGATGATATTGAAGAAGCCGATCAGCGCCAGGGCAATCACCGCATAGCGCGCGTCAATGCCGATATCGCCGATATAGGCCGGGAAATGCGCGGTGATGAAGGCAACCTGGTAGCCACAGACGAAGAAGCCCGAAACCAAGAGCAGGTAGCTCCTGTGGCCGAGCGCCTCCTTCAGCGCCTCGCCGATCGATTGCTTGTAGTGCGCCTCGCTCTGGCGACCGGAGGACGCATTGCCGCGCAGCGGAAGCGCGAAGAACGGCACCAGCAGCATGAGGACGCCGAGATAGACCAGACTGTCCGACCAGCCATAGGCGGAGATCAGCCCCTGGCTCAAAGGCGCGAACAGGAACATGCCGGCCGAGCCCGCCGCCGTGCCAATGCCGAAGGCGAGCGACCGCTGGTCGGGCGAAACGTTGCGTGCGAAGGCGGAGAGGACGATGCCGAAGGAACCCGAAGCGATACCCAGCCCTACCAGGATACCGCCGCCAATATGCAGCCAGATCGGCGCGTTGGCGAAGGCCATGATGAACAGGCCCGCAGCATAGAGAAGCCCCGACATGGCCAGCACCCGCCAGGTGCCGAAGCGGTCGGCAATCGCGCCGAAGAACGGCTGCCCCAGTCCCCAGCAGAGGTTTTGCACGGCCATGGCAAGGCCGAAGGTCGTCCGGTCCCAGCCGGTATCGGCGAGCATCGGCAACTGGAAGAAGCCCATCGCCGAGCGTGGGCCGAAGGTGAGCATTGCAACGATCGAGCCGGCCGCAATGATCAGCCAGGGCATCTCCCGGCTGGCACTGGACGGCGCACATGCTCCGGAAACAGCGGACATGGAATATCTCCGATTGAAGGAGCGGCATCCTATGCGGCGGTCAAAATAGAGAAAAGCCAATTAAATTGACGCCGCGATCACCGGAATTGATGCCCGCCTCACCCGGCGCTGCGGAAACGGCTGCGGAACAGATCGATCACCCGGTCGAGCCATCCCCGGGAATCCGCGTGAATGGGAGAAGCACAACGCCTCCCCCCGCCAGCCTCTCGGATCTCGGCGCCAAGCTACTCGGTATCACGCCCTGGGCGTGAGGGGCTCTGAAAAGTTGGAGCGGAATGCGGCCGGAAACCGCATGCATTTTTCCTCATCCCGCTCTATGCCGAAACACGCACCTTCATCGGCCAGCGCTCGCTGCGCCGGCCGATGACCTTGACCTCGTCGCCGAGCCTCACGGTGCCTTCGCTGCGCGGGACCGCATTCCAGCCGAAGAGGACGCCGGCCACGCGCCGGTCGGCCGACATGCGCTTTTCGGCCAGCCCCTGGATCGGGTTGCCGCCGATGCGCTCGCCGGTGAGTTGGTCCTGTGTCGTCATGATGCAACGGGAGCAAGGCTTGACGAGATCGAACCGGATACCGCCGATCTCGACGCTTTCCCAGAAATCTTCCTCCCAGGCTTCGTCGCAATCGACGAGGATATTGGTGCGGAAACGATCCATGCCGACGGGTTCCTGACCCTTTTCAGTGAGCGTCCGGTTGAGATCAGCGAGCGAGCCTGTCGTCGTGATCAGGATCGGGAAGCCATCGGCAAAGCCCACCGGTGCCGCCGTACCCGCCCATTCGGCACCGACCAGGCGCTCGGCCGAGGCGTCCATGTGGGCAAGCTTGACCGGGCGGGCGAACCATGCGGACAGAACCGCGTCCGTCGCATCGTCCGACACGGCAGCATCGACTTCGCTGCCCCAGACCCGGACGTTGAGCCGGCGATCCGGATCAAAGCGTACCGCAATCTCGCTGCCACCCATCTTCAGGTGCACGCCGCCATCGATGTGGCTGGCTTCGACCTTCGCCAGCGCCTGCAATTCGCGCTGCGTAATGAAGCGCCCATCCGGCTCGATCAGCATGAAACGCCGGTCGCCCTCGACACCGTCGAGATTGACGGTAACCATCTCGCGGGCGATCGCGCGGCCGCTCTTCAGCGGATGAATGTTGAGGCCGGTCACCTTCATGGGCAATTCCTTCATCTTCAAAAATTGATTCAAGCGCCTGACGATCCGATTCACCAGGTCGCGATAATCCGTTGAAACGGCTAGATCATTTTTCTGTTTCGAGGAAACGGGGAAATGATCCAGTTTCTGAAAAGTCGCAAATCCGAACGGAAAACCGTTTCACACTTTTCCTGGATTTGCTCTAAATTTCATCGAGCATCATGGCAAGCACGTCGCGCAGCCGTTGCTCGCGCTCCATGGCCAATCGGCGGCCAGCTTCGGTCTTGAAGCCATCGGCCAGCCGGAAAAGCTTGGTTTCGAAATGGTCGATGGCGAAGGCCTTGTCATCGAGCGGCCTTGCCTCCGCCAGCGGATCGAGCGGATCATAGAGGCCGCTGCCCATGCGCCCGGCGATGTAGAAACACCGGGCGGCACCGACCATGCCGATCGCATCCAGCCGGTCGGCATCCTGTAGGATCTTCGCCTCCAGCGTCTCCGGCGGAATGTTGGCGGAGAAGCTGTGAGTCAAAATGGCATGCGCCACCGCGGCCGTGTCCGCCGCGTCCCATCCGAGACCTTGCAGGATGCCTGTCGCCTTCTCCGCCGCCAGCCGCGATGCCTCAGTGCGCAACGGCGAGTTCTTCTCGACCGAAACGCAATCATGCAGCAGCACCGCTGCGGCAAGCGGCCGGGCATCCCCGCCCTCCTCCGCATGGATGCGTGCGGCGTTCTTCCAGACGCGGATCAGATGGGCGGCATCATGCGACCCGTCATCGGCGGCAAAGGCATGCGGCAACAGCACCGCTGCGAGCTCCTCATGCGGCGTGAAGGCGGCCGCGAGTTTCGAAATGCGTGTCATGACATCCTATTGCTGTTCGGTCGGGTTCGTCGGCGCCGTCGATGCGGCGCCGACACCGGACAGGATCTTCTGGTAGAAAAGCCCGATGCCGATCAATACCCCGCCAAGGCCGATGAAGGACAGTGCCCGCAGGAAACCTTCGAGGTTGGACATGTCGATCAGGAACACTTTCAACACGGCGACGAAGACGAGAACGGCCGAAGCGATGCGGATGCTCTTGGCATGGAAGCGCGAACCGAGCACGAGCAGCAGCACGCCGAGCAGCAGCCAGACGACAGAATAGGTGTAGGTTTCTCCCTGCAGGAAATCCTTCCAATCCGCGATGTTTTCCCCCTGCCACGCGCGGCGCACGGTAAGGCTGGCCCAAGCGAAGGCAAGGACCGCGCCGCTGACCGCGAGCGCCATGACATAGGGCAAAGGCCGCTTGTCGCGCGCGTACCAGGCGAGCCCGGCATAGCCGAGCCCCGGCAACAGATAGCCGATCAGCAGCAGGTCGAAGAACGGGATACGGCCCAGGAGCTCGCCGCTGAAGTAAGGATTGAGGCCGAGGAGATGCGCCGACAGCACCGACAACATCGAGAGTACGCCGAGGCCCATGCCGCAGTAACGGAAGACGGGACTCGGCGACTTCATGTCGAGGCTCATGAAGATGGCGGACGCTCCGATCGCCAGCAGCGTGTAGATCGACTGCTCGCCGAGCGTCGGTACCGAGCTGTCGAGCACGCCGCCGTTCATCGCATGGCGCACCAGGATCGCGAGCGTCAGCAGCACGAAGAGGCTCGCCAGCGCCTGCAGGAGGTTGCGCACGCGCGTATCCGGCCAGGACCTGAGGAAGTAGGCCGAACCGGCGAGGAGCGCGGCGGGAATGCCGTAGCCGGGCAACAGCGCATTGAAGACGGGCGTGGTGCCGAGATTGCCAGCACCGACGATCGTCGGCTCCCAGGCGATGCGTCCGAGAACGACGACGGCCGCCGCGCCGGTCATCCAGGGCAGCATCGGCCAGGTGCGGATGCGCGTCGCGAGCGCATAGGCCGTACCGAGCACGGCAATCGCAAGCGTCGTGACCAATCCGTCCGTCCAGGCATGAAGCGCAAGAACGAAGAATGCGAACGAACCGGCGACCAGCAGGCCAGCCGCCGTGTCGCGTGCCTCGGTCCCGCCGTCATGTCGGTAAAGCCAGTCCGCCAGCGCGAGCAGCACGGCGCCGAGGACGAGCGAGAACAGGCCGTGCGGCAGGTCGAAGGCATAGTTACCGGTCATCAGGAATGACATGACCGTCAGCGCGATCGGAACGCCCGCGGCAATGCCGGCCCAGAGGGTCGAATATTGCGGATGCGTGACGAGGCGGCGCGACAGCACGAAGCCACCGAGCACCACGAACAGCGCCGCAAGCAGCATCGCGGTGATCATGGCGGTCCGCCCGGGCAGCACGACCGTCGGGAGAGCATCGGCCAGCGAGGGATCGAGATAGGCGAGCACGCCGCTCAGCGCCGTCAGGCTCCAGACGCCGGCGACTGCGCCGACCGCAGAAAGCACGGCGGGATAGACCGCCGTCGTCCGCCACGCTCCGAGCGCTGCCAGCGCAGCAATGACCACGGCAAATTCCGTCACAGGATATTTGACCGCGGTCACCGCCGGGCTGATGAGAAGGAGCGCCAGAACCGTGGCGGCGATGGCCGCGGAAATGGAAATTGCCGCATGCGGCGGGATAAACAGCCGCTCCCACGGTCCGGCAACGGCGCCGCGTCGCGCCACTCCGTCAGGCACCTCGGCCGCAGGCGCTGCTTCCGTGGCCCCCGGCCAGATAAGACAGGTGCCCGCGATCATCACCAGCAGCGCAAAAGCGACCGGCAGCGGTTCGAATGGCGAAACCGCACTGATATAGGCGAGCCCCCAAAGCCCGATGCCCGCATTGGCCAAAGTTGGCACTACGGTCCAGGTCCGCAGCCGCGAGGCTAAGAGGGTCGCCACCCAGACGACTGACAGGAAACCGAAGAGCACCCAGGGGCGCGGCTCGTCGCTGGAGACGAGTGCCGGCGTTGCGAGCGAGGCAAGCAGACCGAGGCCGGCGAGCGCCTGTCCATGCAGCAGCGACAGACCGACGGTCGCCAGCGAGATCGCGGCCAAGAGAACGAATGCTGAGCCCGCGCCGATATAGCCGTAGATGTCGTAGGCGGCATAGGCGACGCCGAAGAGGGTGACGGCACCGGCAGCCGTCAGGATGCCGGGGATCATCGCGTTCTGGAACTCATTGGCGATGACAGGCACGGCGCGCCTGCGAATGACCTCCCCCGCGGCCACCAGCAGGAGGCCGAACAGGGCGGCAAGCGTGAGGCGAACCGCCGGGCTCAGGAGGCCGGCATCGATCGAATATTTGACCATGAAGACGCCGCCGAGCGCCAGCGCGATGCCGCCGACCCAGACGGCCCAACGCGCACCGAGACGGCTTTCCAGGCTTTCGGCTTTACGGGGCGCGGCCATGACCGGCTGCGGCGCTTCCGTGCCGGCGGCGATCGTCCCGTCGCCCTCGATGCCTTCCGCCGCTTTCTCGGCGTCGCCAAGGATCCGCTCACCCTCGTGCACACTTGCCGGCAGGCCGACGGCGGCAACCGTCTCCGTTTCCGTCGGCAATTCGGGCGCAGCGGCAAACTCTTCGCTCGTGCCTTCGGCTTCAACGCCATCGCGCGACGAGGCCTTCAGGCTTGCGACCTCCGCCCTCAAGGTGGCGAGTTCACGCTCCAGCCGCTCGGCCGTCCTGCGACCGCCGACCAAAGCAGCAAGCGCCAGGATAACGGCAAAAAGATCAAAGAGTTCGAACATGGTTTCCCCTGACAGTCGCACATGCAAACCGCGCGCAACCATACAAACTTTTGCGCGCTCGCCAAATGTCTACAGCGCCGCGCGTCCCGCCCGACGCGCAAAGATCGCTGTAGCACCTGAATTGCCGCATGTTTCCTTAAATCGAAGACGGTTTAAGGAAACATGCCGTAGACGGGGCGAGTGCTGTAATCTCTTCACGGAAATGTCGCAGAACTGTCATCGAGCAACTGATACAGGCGGATGAGCACCGCCGTCGCACGCGGTGGTTTCCATCGTTCAACCAGGAGACCCGATCATGGACAAGCATCTCGGCCAGACGGAAGAGACCGAATTCAAGACGCTGACGGAACGCAGGGAAGAGCTGGAAGACATCGGCCACAACTGTTCCACCAATCCGACGATGGGCGACATCATCCATCGCCGCTTCTCGCGCCGCTCGTTTATCGGCGGCTCGCTTGCCGTTGCCGCGATTTCGACGACCGTCAGCCCGCTCGCTCTCCTGACCGCCGAAGAAGCGCGCGCCGAAGAAGGTTCGCGTTTCGACTTCACCGAGATCGAAGCCGGCGTTGATGAAAAGCACCATGTCGCCAAAGGCTACGATGCCGATATCCTGCTGCGCTGGGGCGACAAGATCTTCGCCGACAGCCCGGAGTTCGACCCGAAGAACCAGACGGCCGCCGCCCAGGAAAAACTGTTCGGCTACAACAACGACTATGTCGGCTTCATCCCGCTCGACGGCAGCGCCGACCACGGTCTCCTGGTCGTCAACCACGAGTACACCAATGCCGAGTTGATGTTCCCGGCGTTCGCCAGCGTCGTGAAGGAAAAGGTGACGAAGGACGGCAAGGAAGTCGAGGAAGAGAAGGTCATTCTCGGCGAATATACCAAGGAACTGGTCGACATCGAGATGGCCGCCCATGGCGGCACGATCATCGAGATCCGCAAGGTCGACGGCAAATGGCAGCCGGTTCTCGACGGCAAGCACAACCGCCGCATCACCGTCAACACCGAGATGCAGATCACCGGCCCCGCCGCCGGTCATGACCGCCTGAAGACGCAGTCCGATCCGACGGGCAGACAAGTCTTCGGCACGATCAACAACTGCGCCGGCGGCGTCACCGCCTGGGGCACCTACATGATGGCCGAAGAAAACTTCAACGGCTATTTCGGCGGCGAGATTGCCGAGGATCATCCCGAATACAAGCAACTCAAGCGCCTGGGCGCCCCGGGCGGCCAGTATGAATGGGCCTCCTTCTATGACCGGTTCGACGTCTCCAAGGAGCCGAACGAAGCCAATCGTTTCGGCTGGATCGTCGAGGTCGACGCGCTGGACCCGACTTCGGTGCCGAAGAAGCGCACCGCACTCGGCCGCTTCAAGCATGAAGGCTGCGAATCGATCGTCAACAAGGATGGCCGCGTCGTGCTCTATTCCGGCGACGACGAGCGTTTCGACTATGTCTACAAGTTCGTGACCAAGGGCACGTTCAACCCTGATGATCGTGCCGCCAACATGGATCTCTTCGACGAAGGCACGCTCTATGTCGCCAAGTTCGATGAAGACGGCACCGTCACCTGGATGCCGCTGGTCCACGGCGAGGGCCCGCTGACCGAAGCCAACGGCTTCGCCTCCCAGGCCGACGTGCTGATCAACACCCGTCTTGCCTCCGATGCACTCGGCGCCACCAAGATGGACCGTCCGGAAGACGTGCAGCCGAACCCGAAGACGGGCAAGGTCTACGTGATGCTGACCAACAATACCAAGCGCAAGGCCGAAGAAGTCGACGCCGCCAACCCGCGCGCCAAGAACGCTTTCGGCCATATCGTCGAGATCACCGAGACCGACGGCGACTTCGCTTCGCTGAAGAGCCGCTGGGACGTGCTGCTGAAGTGCGGCGATCCAAGTGTTGCCGAGGTCGGCGCTTCGTTCTCGACCGCCACCACCAAGAACGGCTGGTTCGGCATGCCCGACAATTGCGCCATCGACGCCGACGGCCGCCTCTGGGTGGCGACCGACGGCAACAACCAGAAGGAAACCGGCCGCACCGACGGCATCTGGGCGATCGACACGGACGGCGCCGCCCGCGGCACGTCGAAGCTCTTCTTCCGCGTGCCGGTTGGTGCCGAAATGTGTGGTCCCTGCTTCAACCCGACGTCGGATAGCTTCTTCCTCTCGGTCCAGCATCCGGGCGACGCCGGCCTTGCCACCTACGAGACGCCGGCAACCCGCTGGCCCGACTTTAAGGATGACATGCCGGTTCGCCCGGCAGTCGTCGCCGTGACCAAGCAGGGTGGCGGCCGCATCGGCTGATCAGGACTGCGGATCGCAAACGAACGCCGCGCAGCTCTGCGCGGCGTTCTTGTTTCCGGAGTTGTTTTTGGCGACGCAATTCCGGACGGAAAACCGCTTCGCACTTTTCCTGGAATTGCTTTTAACGCCGCAGATTGTCGATCGGGAAGATCGCGCAGGTTTCAGTACCATGGGCCAGCAGCTTGCCGTTGCCGTCGCGAAGCCAGGCTTCCGATGTCGCGATCGTCCGGCCGCGATGCACGATGCGCCCCTCGCAGAAGACCTCCCCCATTCCGGGGAGCAACGGCCGGACGAGGTTCACCTTGAACTCGACGGTCGTATAGGCTTCACCCGGTTTAACCGTGGTGAAGACAGCGCAGCCGAGCGCGGAGTCCATGATCGTCGCCGTCCAACCGCCATGAACCGTGCCGAGCGGGTTGAGATGTTCCTCGGTCGGCAATCCCTTGAAGACCACCCGGCCCTCCTCGACCTCGGTCAGGCCGAACTTCAGCGTCGCCGACATCGGCGGAGCCGGCAGATCGCCGCTCAAGAGGTCCTGCATCGCCTTGAGGCCCCCGTCGCGGGCAACACGATCGAGGGGCAGCACGCCGATTCCAGATACGGGCATGCCGGGGTAAAGCTCCTGGAACATCTAATACTCCTGGGTCAGGCTGCTCAGTCAGGCGGCCGAAGGATGGGATTTCAGCGCCTTGAGCGCCGCATGGACGAAGCCGTCGCGCGCGGAAGATACGTCGAGACCGCGCGGCTCATAGACATGGCGGTTGAGGAAGAAGGCGGTCAGGCGGAAGGCGGCGGCAAGGCTGTCGTGATCCGCCGCCCGGCGCGTTTGCGCGGAAAGGAACTCCGGCAGCGCCAACATCCGGTCGGCATAGCGTTCCCCCGCCGCCCGGCAGACCGCCCTGCCCGATTTCGGCGAGACATAGACCAGTTCGGTGCGCGCACCGGTCGCGACACATTCCGTCAGATCGAGCCCGAATCCGAGGTCGTTGAGAACCGCAAGCTCGAAGCGCACGAACAATTCTCCGGCATCGGCCGGATCGGCGAGATGATCGACGATGACGGTCAGCGCCTCGTAGAGATGCGGATGCGGGTCACGCTCCGGGAGGAGCCGCAGCAGCGCACCGAGAGCCTGGATGCCATAGACCGAGGTCGCCGTCTCCATCAGCCGGGCGGCACGCAGTTCCACCGGTTCGATGCGGAATTCGCCCATGTGCTCGTCAAGCCGGGCGCGCCAGGTCACTTCCACCGAATTGCCCGGCTGCAGCACCGGCTGCATGATGCGCGAGCGGCCGGAGCGCACCATGCCGAGATGCCGGCCGTGGGCGGCGCTCATAACCTCCACGATGGCCGAGCTTTCGCCGTGCCGCCGTATCCCGAGAATAATGGCCTGATCGCTCCATTGCATGGATATGGCATACACCCGCGGTCGAAAGCGGATCAAGCTATGTTGCGAGGACAAGCGCGACGCGGCCGAGTGTCGCCTTTCGGTCACACTCATTGGTTGCCTCATTTGCGACATGCTGTCGCCGCCCGGACGCCGTCTTTGACATTAGAACGGAAGAGCGGCAAAAGCCGTGCCTCCCGCCCAAAATGACAATCAGCAGGATCAAAATTTTCATTATGTGTGTGTCCCGGAACAGCGCCGGCCGCCTGGCGCAGCTCTTCGCCCTTCTTCTCGCCACCTCGACGCTCGCCAGTTGCGTCACCACGTCGGGGCCGGCCAAGCCGAAGGGACCGGATCCACACTATGTGGCGATGTACGGGCCGCTGCCCAACGAAAAGTTCCCGCTGGACGCGATCGATATCAGCATGGTCGACAAGCGATATCTGCGCCAGCAGGTCGCCTATCAGACGCATGAGCCGCCGGGCACGATCGTGATCGATACGCAGAACCGCTTCCTCTACCTCGTCCAGGATGGCGGCATGGCGATGCGCTACGGCATCGGTGTCGGCAAGGCCGGCCTGGAATTCGCGGGCGAGGCGCGCATTGCGCGCAAGGCCGAATGGCCGCGCTGGACGCCGACGCAGGACATGGTGGCGCGCGAGCCCGAGCGCTACGGCCCGCTTGCCGGCGGGATGGAGCCGGGTGTGCGCAACCCGCTTGGACCGCGCGCGCTTTATCTCTTCCAGGGCAACCGCGACACGCTGTTCCGCATCCACGGCACGACCGAGGCCTGGTCGATCGGCAAGGCCGTGTCGAGCGGCTGCATCCGTCTCTTCAACCCCGATATCATCGATCTCTACAGCCGCGTGCCGCTCGACTCGCGTGTCGTGGTACTGCAGGCCGAACCGCCGATGACGGAGCCGGCCGCCGGCGTGCCCATGGCGAGCGCTGCCAATGGCGGCCTGCCCCCGGCCTATTGATAGAACGCCTTGCCGATCCAAGCCATCCACGAGCGCCGGATCAGCCAATATGCGGGACACGCGATGTCGGTCCTCTCCGCGCTGCAACAGGGGCTGGACCGACCATCGGAGTGATGGTTTCGACTTTCCATTGCGCGGCTTTCTTCGTAAGAACGCCCTGACAACACAATCTGGGGACATGGTCGTGCGCTACCTCATCACCGGCACCGCGGGCTTCATCGGTTTTCATCTCGCCAAGCGATTGATCGACGAAGGACATTTCGTGGTCGGCTTCGACGGCATGACGCCCTATTACGATGTCACGCTGAAGCAGCGCCGGCATGCAATCCTGTCCCGATCGAACGGCTTCAAGGCCGTCGTCGGCATGCTCGAAGACCGCGCGGCGCTGAACCATGCGGCGGAGATTGCCGAGCCCGAGGTCATCATCCACCTCGCGGCCCAGGCCGGCGTGCGCTACAGCCTCGAAAATCCCAAGGCCTATGTCGATTCCAACCTCTTCGGTTCGTGGAACATCCTGGAACTGGCGCGCGAACTCGGCCCGAAGCACCTGATGCTCGCCTCGACGTCGTCGATCTACGGCGCCAACGAGAAGATCCCGTTTGCGGAAACCGATCGCGCCGATGAGCCGATGACGCTCTATGCCGCCACGAAGAAATCGATGGAGCTGATGGCGCACAGCTATGCCCATCTCTACAAGGTTCCGACCACGGCCTTCCGCTTCTTCACCGTCTATGGTCCCTGGGGCCGGCCCGACATGGCGCTGTTCAAGTTCGTCGACGCCATTCACAAGGGACAGCCGATCGACATCTACGGCGAAGGCCGCATGAGCCGCGACTTCACCTACATCGACGACCTCGTCGAAGGCATTCTCCGGCTCTCGCAAGTGGCGCCGGCGGAAGAAAACCGCGTGCCGTCCGAGAGGGCCGAGGACACGCTGTCGCGCCAGGGGCCGTTCCGGGTCGTCAATGTCGGCGGCGGCCAGCCGGTCGAGCTGATGACCTTCGTCGAGACGGTCGAGAAGGCGGTCGGCAAACCGGCGCTGCGCAACATGCTGCCGATGCAGCAGGGCGACGTGCCGCGCACCTATGCCTCTCCCGATCTGCTCGAGGCATTGACCGATTTCAAACCCTCGATCCCGGTGGAAGAAGGCGTGGCGCGCTTTGCCGCCTGGTATGAGGAATACTACAATGTCGACGGCAAAGCCGGATCCTCGGCCTCGCAGGCATAAGCACGTGCGAACCGGCAGGGTTTGCGCGTTCACCGACAAGAGCTCGCCAGACAACGAAGGAAAGAGCCTATGAAAATCACGATGATCGGCGCCGGCTATGTGGGCCTCGTTTCCGGTGTGTGTTTTGCGGATTTCGGTCATGACGTCGTTTGCCTCGACAAGGATGAGAGCAAGATCGACGCGCTGATGCAGGGGCGAATCCCGATCTTCGAACCCGGCCTCGACCAGCTGGTCGCCAGCAACGTCGCCTCGGGCCGGCTGTCGTTCACCACCGATCTCGTTGCCGCCGTCGCCGACAGCGACGTGATTTTCATCGCGGTCGGCACCCCTTCCCGCCGCGGCGACGGTCATGCGGACCTGTCCTATGTGTATGCGGCGGCCCGCGAGATCGCCGCCAATCTCCAGGGCTTCACCGTCATCGTCACCAAGTCCACCGTTCCGGTCGGCACGGGCGACGAGGTCGAGCGCATCATTCGCGAGACCAATCCCGGCGCCGATTTCGCCGTCGTCTCCAATCCGGAATTCCTGCGCGAGGGGGCGGCGATCGAGGACTTCAAGCGGCCTGACCGCATCGTCATCGGCGTTGCCGGCGATGACGAGCGGGCGCGCGACGTCATGACCGAGGTTTACCGGCCGCTCTATCTCAACCAGTCGCCGCTCGTCTTCACGTCGCGCCGCACCTCCGAGCTGATCAAGTATGCCGGCAATGCCTTCCTGGCGATGAAGATCACCTTCATCAACGAGATGGCCGATCTCTGCGAAAAGGTCGGCGCCAATGTCCAGGACGTCGCCCGCGGCATCGGCCTCGACGGCCGCATCGGCTCGAAGTTCCTGCATGCCGGCCCCGGCTACGGCGGCTCGTGCTTCCCGAAGGACACGCTGGCCCTGGTCAAGACCGCCCAGGACCATGACGCGCCCGTGCGCCTCGTCGAGACCACGGTTGCGATCAACGACAACCGCAAGCGGGCGATGGGGCGCAAGGTGATCGCGGCGGCCGGCGGCGACGTGCGCGGCCACAAGATCGCGATCCTCGGCCTCACCTTCAAGCCGAACACCGACGACATGCGCGACAGCCCGGCGATCGCCATCGTGCAGACGCTGCAGGATGCCGGCGCCCACATTGTCGGCTACGACCCGGAAGGCATGGAGAACGCCAAGAAGATCATCGACGGTATCGATTACGCCGGCGATCCCTACGAGGCGGCCAACGAGGCCGATGCGCTGGTGATCGTTACGGAATGGAACGAGTTTCGGGCGCTGGACTTCCGCCGCCTGAAAGCGGCGATGAAGAAGCCTGTGCTCGTCGACCTCAGGAACATCTACCGCCAGGACGAGGTCGCCAAGCACGGCTTTGCCTATTCCAGTATCGGCCGGCCCCTCTGAGGGGTCCCAACCGGCGAGAGGCCGCGCACGGTACGGCGCGGCCGGCTATGCTTTTGGAACCGGCAGCGGCGGCAGAGCTTCCCAACTCTTGCCCGCAAGGATGACGCAGCTGCGGCCGTTGACGTCGGTGACGATCAGTGTCCAGCTGCCGTTGTCGGCTGCGTAGACTTCCATGATCGCCTGAGGATTGATGAGCGCCGTCGCGGCTGGTTTCTCTCGATATTGTCGCGCCAGAAACTCGATCACCTCGGATCGGTTAGCGCAATTTATGGGCGCTTGCGAAACTGCCGGAACCGGGCGCGCCGTCACACCTGCCGCCAGAAGAGCGGCCAGCGCGAAGCCGCGGATCACCTTGCGTACCATCACGCAACTCCTTTCACCGGATGCCCGGCGGAGGAGGAGTTTCCGCTGACCTTTTCCGCCGTCGATCCGGCTGCTCGATCGGCACATTGCTCACAAAATGCACGTGCCACGATGAAGAGAGTATGGCGGAAAGCCGATATTATTACAATTATCTAAATTATAGACTGTCCCTCGGGGCGCCGGAGCGCCCCGATAGAGGCGCTGCTATTTGCGCTTCATCGCTTCCATCAAGGCCGCCCCAAAGGCGCCTTGCGATGGCGCTTGCGGCTTCTGCTGACGCACGGGCGCGCCGCGGTTGCCGCCGTTCGGTGCACTTCCACGCGCCTCACGGCCAGACTCGGCGCCGCCGTCCTTTCGCATCGTCAAGCCGATGCGCTTGCGGGCAACGTCCACCTCGGTGACGCGGACGGTCACGACGTCTCCGGCTTTCACCACTTCGTGCGGATCCTTGATGAAGCGGTCCGCCAGTTGCGACACGTGAACAAGCCCGTCCTGGTGCACGCCGATATCGATGAAGGCGCCAAAGGCCGCAACGTTGGTAACGGTGCCCTCGAGCTGCATGCCGACCTTCAGGTCCTTGATGTCGTCGACACCCTCGGCGAAGGTCGCCGTCTTAAAGCTCGGGCGCGGGTCACGGCCCGGCTTTTCAAGTTCGGCCAGGATGTCCTTGACGGTCGGCAGGCCGAACCGTTCGTCCACGAAGGTCCTCGGATCGAGCTTCTTCAATGCAGCGCTGTCGCCCATCAGCGCGCGCACGTCGCGGCCGCAGGCTGCAACGATCTTCTTGGCAACGCCATAGGCTTCCGGATGCACCGAGGAGGCGTCGAGCGGCTCCTTGCCGTTCGGGATACGCAGGAAGCCCGCGCACTGTTCGAAGGTGCGCGCGCCGAGCCGCGGCACCTTCAACAGCTCCTTGCGGCTTTCAAACGGCCCGGTCGCGTCGCGATGCGCCACGATCGCCTCGGCCGAGGACTTGCCGAGACCGGAAACACGGGCGAGCAGTGGGGCAGACGCCGTGTTGACGTCGACGCCGACGGCATTCACCGCATCTTCCACCACCGCATCGAGCGAGCGGCTGAGCTTCGACTGGTCGACATCGTGCTGGTATTGGCCGACGCCGATCGATTTCGGCTCGATCTTCACGAGTTCGGCCAGCGGATCCTGCAGGCGACGGGCGATTGAAACGGCACCGCGCAGAGAAACGTCGAGGCCGGGGAACTCCAGGGCGGCGGTTTCGGAGGCCGAGTAAACCGATGCTCCGGCCTCGGAGACGATGACCTTGGTCGGCTTCGGCGCAGGCAGTTGCTGCAGCATGTCGGCAACCAGCTTTTCGGTCTCGCGGCTACCCGTGCCGTTGCCGATCGCGATCAGTTCCACCTTGTGCTTGCGGATCAGCGAGGCGAGCTCGGCCTGCGTTCCGCGAATGTCGTTTTTCGGCGGGAACGGGTAGACGGTCGTCGTTTCGAGGAGTTTGCCGGTGCCGTCGACCACGGCGACCTTGACGCCGGTGCGGATGCCCGGATCAAGCCCCATCGTCGCCCGCGATCCCGCGGGTGCGGCAAGCAGCAGGTCCTTGAGGTTGCGGGCAAAGACGTGGATCGCCTCCTCCTCGGCGCGCTCGCGCAGTTCGCGCATCAGGTCGAGCGACAGCGACATGGAGAGCTTCACGCGCCAGGTCCAGCCGATCATCTCGGCCAGCCATTTGTCACCCGGCAGATGAGCGCCGACATTGTAGGCGGCGGCGATCATGCGCTCGACCGGCTTGACCGGCGAGGTATCGTCCTGATCGACGACGATGTCGACGGAAAGCACCTCCTCGTTCCAACCGCGCAGCATCGCCAGCGCCCGGTGGCTGGGCGTCGTCGCCCAACGCTCGGAGTGGTCGAAGTAGTCCGAGAACTTGGCGCCGGCTTCCTGTTTGCCCTCGACCACCTTTGCGCGCAGGAAGGCGGCGCCCTTCATGTGGTTGCGCAGGCGGCCAAGCAAGTCGGCGTTTTCGGTCATGCCTTCGGCAATGATGTCGCGGGCACCATCGAGCGCCGCCTTCACATCGACGACCTCGGCGGACAGGAAGGCGGTTGCGCGATCGGCCGGCGCCATGGAGCGATCGGCAAGGATCGCTTCGGCCAGCGGTCCGAGGCCACGCTCGCGGGCGATCTCCGCCTTGGTGCGGCGCTTCGGCTTATAGGGCAGATAGATGTCTTCGAGCTCGGCTTTGGTTTCGACGGCGGCGATCTTGGCTTCGAGTTCGTCGGTCAGCTTGCCCTGCCCGCGGATCGATTCGAGGATCGACGCCCGGCGTGCCTCGAGTTCGCGCAAGTAGGTCAGCCGCTCCGACAGCACACGCAGTTGCGTATCGTCGAGCCCGCCGGTCACTTCCTTGCGGTAACGCGCGATGAACGGCACCGTTGCCCCCTCGTCCAGCAACTCGACAGCGGCGGTAACCTGAGAAGCTGTTGCCTTGATTTCGCTGGCGATGATGGCGGCGATAGGTTTTGCGGGGCTGGCCATGGGGAGTTCCGTCTTTCCTGCAGCGCTTCGAAGCGCTGCACGTTTTGTCCCTGGATCGCAGCCGATCCAGGGAAACAGGCAGTTCGTTTGGTTCGCGACCATAAAGGCGCAGAGCTTCCAGGCCAAGTGAAGGCCTTCGGAGGAAATCCGGAACTCCACAGAAGATCGGAACCCCTGGCCCCCTGTGGGGCCGCGGAGATGGCCTTGGATCAGACCGCGATTGCAGCCGGCTCGATATGTTCTTCCGGCGGCGCTTCATCCCAATTGTTGACCGGTTCGAGTGGCGGCCGGCGTTTCTCGAACTCGATCAATTGCCGCTCCCGCTCCTCGATGTAACCGCGGGAGACCGGCACGGCATCGAGAGAAGGCGAAAGCTGGAGCTGGAAGACGAAGTGCTTGTCGTAGAGGAAGGCCGTTTCGGAAGCCGCCAGATAGAATTCCCACATGCGGAAGAAGCGTTCGTCATAGAGCCGCACCGCCTCTTCGCGGCGGGCGACAAACCGCTCCCGCCAGGCGCGCAAGGTCCAGGCATAGTGCATCGGCAGGATCTCGATATCCTTCACCAGGAGCCGCATCCGCTCGACCGATGGCAGAACCTCGGAAAGAGCGGGAATGTAACCGCCGGGGAAGATGTATTTCTCGATCCATGGATTGGTTGCCCAGGGCTTGTAGACCTGGCCGATCGAATGCAGCAGCATGACACCTTCAGGCTTCAGCAACTCCTTCATCTTGCTGAAGAAATTTCCGTAATTGCCGATGCCGACATGCTCGAACATACCAACGGAGACGATGCGATCGAACTGCCGGTCCTGCATGGTGCGGTAGTCCTGCAGTTCGAAGCGGACGCGATCGGAAAGCCCGCGCCGGGCGGCGCGATCACGGGACACCTTGAGCTGCTCCTCGCTGAGCGTGATGCCGGTGACCTCCACCCCGGAGGATTCGGCCAGGTACATGGCCATTCCGCCCCAGCCAGAACCGACTTCCAGCACTTTCTGCCCCGGCTCCAGCAGAAGCTTCGCGGCGATATGCCGTTTCTTGGCAAGCTGGGCCGCATCGAGCGAGATGCCCCGCGGCTGGAAATAGGCGCAGGAATATTGCCAATCCTCATCGAGGAACAGGTTGAAGAGCTTGCGGTCGAGATCGTAATGATGCGCAACATTGTGCCGGTTGCGGTTGACAGGCATGCGGCTGCGCACCTGCTGGCGCAAGACATGCTGCAGGGCCGTCAGCGTGTTCGCAAAGGTTGCCGCATTCTCCAGCCCATTGTCCTTGACGATCGAAAGCACGTCGAAGATGTCACCTCTTTCGATGACGACGCGCCCGTCCATGTACATCTCACCGAAGCGAAGGCCCGGGTCCCGGACGATCGCTTTCTCCGCCTCTGCATCGACGATGCGGATCGATGCCGGTTTTCCGGTGCCGTCACCCAGAATGACCTGTTCGCCGGAAGAAAAAGTCACCGTCAGGTTGCCGTTGCGCACTAGGCGACGAAGCAAAGTCAACAATGCTGCATTCATATCCCACCCCTACCAGACCTACAGACGTGTCCTGGTGCATGAGAGATGCGAAGGGTCGGCTCGTTCGGGGCTTCGAGGAGATGCGCCGGCGCGCATTGGGAACAGACGCGGCGCGTCCCGAAGCGGCGAGAACCGGCTCGGGCGTGGCCTCACGGCATCCAGCGGGCGCGTCAGGCTCCTCGTGCTTGCGTCGCCGGATATTCGTCAGGCCAGCCGCCATCGGGCTCCTATCCATCAGAACTTCCATTAATCTAGGAAGCTTCAATCGATTGGCAATGGGCTCTTTGTGGCCCCTCATAGATTTGGTTCCTTAGCAATTGCTGAGGAACAGCCTAGCCACCAATGATCCCTCGGCCCCCCAGGCGAGCACGGTCATGCGGGCGATCGAAGTCCAGGATTGGGCCAGCGGCAACAATACGGGTCGGATTGATGTGGGCAATGCCGTAGTAACCGCGCTTGATGTGATCGAAGCGCACGCTCTCGCGGATGCCCGGCCATTGATAGATTTCGCGCAAGTAGTTCGACAACGCCGGGTAGTCTTCGATCCGACGGATGTTGCATTTGAAGGCGCCGTGATAGGCCGCATCGAAGCGCACCAGGGTGACGAACAGGCGGATGTCGGCCTCGGTCAGGTACTCGCCGGCGAGGTACCGGTTGGCCGCAAGGTGCGCATCAAGCCCGTCGAGCATGCCGAACAGGCTCGCCACCGCCTCATCATAGGCTTCCTGCGTCTTCGCAAAGCCGCACCGGTAGACGCCGTTGTTGACCCGTTCGTAGATCGGGCCGTTCCAGCGATCGATCTCGCTGCGCAGCGCCTCCGGATAGAAATCGAGCCGGTTGCCGGTCAGGTGATCGAAGGCTGCGTTCAGGATACGGATGATGTCTGCGGACTCGTTGTTGACGATCCGCCCCTCCTGCATATCCCAGAGAACCGGAACAGAGACCTTGCCGGTATAGGTCGGGTCGCTCGCCACATAGAGTTCATGATGAAAGCGGATCTTGCCGACGCGCTCGCCGGCATCGACGGGCTCGTCATAGGTCCAGCCATCCTCGCCGAGAACCGGGTTGGCCACCGTAAGCCCGATGATCTGCTGCAATCCCTTGAGGTTTCTGAAAGCGATCGTGCGCGAGGCCCAGGGGCAGAGATAGGAAACGAACAGGCGGTAGCGCCCAGCCTCGGCCGGCAGAGCCGGCTGGCCATTCGGGCCCGGGCTTCCGTCTGGCGTGATCCAGCGGTGAAAGCGCGTCGGTTCCCGGTGAAATGCGCCGCCCTTCATCTCGCTCGCCGCAACGTCGCCCTTGACCCATTTCCCCTCGACAAGCTGCGGCATTTCTTCTCTCCGGATCGCAAAAAATCAGCGATAGCTACGTCTCACAGGGCCTGGCTAAGGGTCAATCGCGCGCGCGGGTGACACATTGTTCGCAATCCGCGACACGCACGCGATACGTGCACGATCATCGTTGCGCCACATTATCGAGTAATCCCGACTTCAAGAGGAGAATCGGGATGAAGAAGGCCCTTGCCGCTATTGCGCTGTTTGCCGCCATTGTCTGGCTGATGAACACGTCGCTGTTTGTCACGCCGCCGCCGGGCGCGGCGAACCTGCTCGCACACCGAGGCGTCCATCAGACCTATCCAAAAACGAATGTCGGCAACGACACCTGCACGGCAACGATCATCGACACGCCGCGGCATCCCTATCTTGAAAACACGATCACCTCGATGCAGGCGGCCTTCGACGCCGGGGCTGACGTCGTCGAACTCGACGTGCATCTGACGCCGGACAAGCAATTCGCCGTATTCCACGACTGGACGCTCGATTGCCGGACCGAAGCCAAGGGCGTGACCGAAGAGACGCCGATGACGACGCTGAAGGGTCTCGATATCGGCTACGGCTATACGGCCGATGGCGGCAAGACGTTCCCCTTCCGCGGCAAGGGTGTCGGCCAGATGCCGACGCTGGACGAGGTCTTGACTTCCCTGCCCGACCGCAAGTTCCTCATCAACTTCAAGAGCCGGCGCGCCGAAGAAGGCGCGGCACTTGCAACGCTGATCGAAGCGCAGCCGCAATGGCGAGAGGCTGTGTTCGGAGTCTATGGCGGCGAGGAGCCGACGCGTGAGACGCTGAAGCAACTGGACGGCACGCGCGGCTATGACCGGACGTCGACGATGGCGTGCCTCACCCGGTATCTCGGTTACGGCTGGATGGGTCTCATGCCGGAGGCCTGCAAGAACACTCTCGTCGTCGTACCCGGCAACTATGCGCACTTCCTGTGGGGTTGGCCCGATCGCTTCTCCGAACGCATGAAAGCGGCCGGAAGCGAGATCATCCTGCTCGGCCCCTATCACGGCGGCGACTTCACCGCCGGGATCGATACGATGCAGGATCTGGAATTGGTCCCGCCGGGGTTTTCCGGCTACATCTGGACCAACCGGATCGAGGTGATTGGACCGGCACTGGGAAAGCGCCGGATCGCCGGCCGCTGAAAGAACTGTCGCACTATCCAGCGCGCCGCTTGCCGCTCGCCGGCATCGATCCTATGACTTCGAAAACAATCGTCCGGACCCGTCAGCAACGGCCGGCCCGTCTCGACTTCGCAGGAGGCAAGCTCATGGACGTCACGATCTACCACAATCCCGCCTGTGGCACCTCGCGCAATACGATGGCGATAATCCGCAACGCCGGCATAGAACCGACCGTGGTCGAGTATCTGCAGGCGCCGCCATCGCGGCAGGAACTCGAAAAGATGATCGCCGATGCCGGCCTGACGGTTCGTGACGTGATCCGCGAGAAAGGCACGCCTTATGGGGAACTCGGGCTCGCCGACCCCGCACTCAGCGACGATCGCCTGCTCGACGCGATGATGGAGCATCCGATCCTCATCAACCGTCCCTTCGTGGTGACGCCGATCGGCACGCGGCTTTGCCGCCCGTCCGAACTGGTGCTCGACATTCTGCCTGATACGCACAAGGGTCCGTTCTCGAAGGAGGACGGGGAGCCGGTTCTCGATGCAGAGGGAAAGCGGATTTCAGGCGCGTGATCTCGCTTTCGGCGGCCACTGTACAAGGCCTTGCTTCGGAATCGATTTAAGGACTTATGCCGCCGATCTGAACTGTCGCGGCAGCCTGCGTGCATCTCGACAGGCGTATGCCGCCACAATGCGGCGCCCGTCCTGTGCAGGCGCCAACGTCGTATTGCAGCGGGCCAGTGCGGCCAGGCCTATCGCGGAAATTCGAGGCCCATTTCGCGGAAGCGCTCGGGGTCGTCGCCCCAGTTCTCGCGCACCTTGACGAACAGGAAGAGGTGCACCGGCTGCTCGAGGATCTCGGAGATCTCCTTGCGCGATGCCGTCGAGATCGCCTTGATCGCGTCGCCACCCTTGCCGAGCGCGATCTTCTTCTGGCTTTCGCGCTCGACATAGATCACCTGTTCGATGCGCACCGAGCCATCCTTGCGCTCTTCCCACTTCTCGGTTTCGACATGCGAGGAATAGGGAAGCTCCTGGTGCAGCCGCAGGAACAGCTTTTCTCGGGTGATTTCGGCTGCAAGCTGGCGCATCGGCAGATCGGAAATCTGATCTTCCGGATAATACCAGGGGCCCTCGGGCAGAGCGGCCGCGAGATAGTCCATCATGTCGTCGCAGCCGGAACCGTTGAGCGCCGAGATCATGAAGGTGCGGTCGAACTTGATCGTCTCGTTGGCGGCGGCCGCCAGCTTCAAGAGGTCTTCGGGGCGCACCTGGTCGATCTTGTTCAGCACGAGGATCTTCGGCTGGTGCACTTCCTTGAGCCCCTCGAGGATCGTTTCCGCATCGCCCTTCAAGCCGCGTTCGCTATCGATCAGGAACATGATCACGTCCGCATCCTTGGCGCCGCCCCAGGCGGTGGTCACCATGGCACGGTCGAGCCGGCGGCGCGGCTTGAAGATGCCGGGCGTGTCCATGAAGACGATCTGGGCGTTGTCGTGGATGGCGATGCCGCGCACGATGGCGCGCGTCGTCTGGACCTTGTGGCTGACGATCGACACCTTGGCACCGACGAGGCGGTTGACCAGAGTCGACTTGCCTGCGTTGGTCGCGCCGATCAGCGCCACGAAACCCGAGCGGGTCGGCGCGCCCTCGGCGGCCGTATCTTTATCCATATCCGTCATTTTTTCCGTCAATTTCCGGCGGGGTTTTTCCGCCACACGCCTTCGCGTTCCAGCAATTTCATCGCGGCCACCTGCTCGGCGCCGCGCTTGGACCTATCGATCCCGGTCTCCGGCGCGATCCCCGAAATCTCCACGGTTACCGTGAAGCGGGGATCGTGGTCCGGGCCGGAACGATCGTCCGTCCTGTAAGTCGGCGCGATGCCGAACTTGGCATGCGCCCATTCCTGCAATTCGGTCTTCGCATCGCGGCGGGCACCGTCGGCGCGGACTGCCCTGTCTTTCCAATGGCGCAGCACGAAGCCGCGGGCAGCTTCAAGGCCGCCATCGAGATAGATGGCGGCGATGAGCGACTCTACCACATCGGCCCGCACATTCATCATCGCCTTGCCGGTAATCTTCTTGACGTCGGAGCCGGTGCGAATGAACTGGTGCAGTTCCATATCGTCGGCAACCTTGGCGCAGCTTTCGGCGCTGACGAGCTGGTTCAGCCGTACCGAGAGCTCGCCTTCGTTTGCGTCGCGAAACGTCTGGAACAGAAGCTCGGCAACGCAGAGCCCCAGCACCCGGTCTCCCAGGAACTCCAGGCGCTGATAGTTGGAGCCCTTGGCGCTACGGGCGCTGGAATGGGTGAGCGCCCGGTCCAGGCGCTCCTTCTCCGCGAACTGATAGCCAATCACGGTCTCGAGCTTTGCCCGGTCCTCCGCGCTCAGCGACCGCGACTTCATTATTCGACCGCCTTGAACAGACGATCGTAACGCAGGTTCGCCGGCCACTTCCAGATTTCGCGGAACGAGGTGTCGTTGCCGAGCGAGAAGAAGATCATGCTGGCGCGGCCAACCAGGTTCTCGGCCGGCACGAAGCCGACGTCGAAGCGGCTGTCGGCCGAGTTGTCGCGGTTGTCGCCCATCATGAAGTAGTGGCCTTCGGGCACGATGAATTCGCGGGTATTGTCGCCGCGCGAGTCCGGGAACTGGTCGAGCGTGTCGTAGGATACGCCGTTGTCCATGCTTTCGCGATAGACCGGGACGTCTCCGCCCGTGTCGTACTGGTCGTCGGCGCGGAACGCACCGTCCGGCACGCGATCGACCGGCTTGTCGTTGATGTAGAGGATGCTATTGCGCACCTGGACGCGATCACCCGGAAGACCGACGAGGCGCTTGATATAGTCGATGTCGGGGTTCGGCGGGAAGCGGAAGACGACGATATCACCGCGCTTCGGCTCGCTTGCGAAGATGCGGCCGGAGAAGAGATCGGGCGAGAGCGGCAGCGAATACTTGGAGAAGCCGTAGGCGAACTTGTTGACGAAGATGTAGTCGCCGACGAGCAGCGTCGGCATCATCGAGCCCGAGGGAATGGTGAAGGGCTGAAAGAGCACCGTACGGATGACGACCGCCAGGAGCAGCGCCTGGATAACGACCTTCACGTTTTCCCAGAGGCCGCTCTGCTTCGCTTCTGTCTTTTCTGCCACGCTTTTGTCTTCCTTTATCATGGCACGCCCTCACCGGGGCTTGCTCTCAACTTTCTTCTGCAGTTCTGATCCCACCTTCAAACTGCGTACAATGCGGTCTCATATGCTGCAGACTGCCTGCCCTTCAATCGCCCTGGACCGGGTTTTCCAGCGGAATGCTCTAAACCGTTCCCTCAACCGGGGCAACGGGCAGCGCCTCGATAATCACGAAGGCCTGCGCCAGAGGAAAATCGTCGGTGATCGTCACGTGAATGGCCGCCCGGTGATGGGGCGGCAGCATCTGCACCAAACGCTCCGCCGCACCGCCAGTGAGGTTCATGGTCGGCTTGCCGCCGGGCAAATTGATGACGCCCATGTCCTTCCAGAAGACGCCCTGCGCCAGCCCCGTGCCCAGCGCCTTCGAACAGGCTTCCTTGGCCGCGAACCGCTTGGCGTAGGACGCAGCCCTGTTCTTCCGGCCTTCGGACTTGGCGATCTCGACATCGGTGAAACAGCGCTGCACGAAACGCTCGCCGAAACGGGAAAGCGAATTTTCGATCCGCCTGATATCAATCAGGTCGCTGCCTATGCCTATGATCATGAGAAGGGTCCGAAGTCTTTGGCGCGTGCCGGGCGTCGCTTCTGAAAAATGCGAGCCGCATGGTAAGCCGCAATATAGGAAGTCAGCGCGCCAGCAGCGGCCAGCGGCAGGGAACCGATGAGCATCGGCTTGACCACCGGTCCCCAAAGGGCGGAAAGGTCGAGGTGCTCGACCATACGCATGACGTCGGCACTGCTGGCGGCATGGGCGCTTTCCACGCCCAAAAGCGCGATACCGAGCTCATAGGACGCCGTCAGGATCATCGGGATCGTCACCGGATTGGCGAGCGCGGTGGTGATCGCGGCGGCAACCAGGTTGCCCGAGAAGACGAAGGCCAGGGCGACGGCTATGACGACGTGCAGGCCGAAGAACGGCGTGAATGACGATGCCACGCCAGCAGCCACGCCGACAGCGACGGAATGCGGCGTCGAAGCGAGCCGCAGGATACGCAGGGCGATATAGCGCGGGCCACGCCGAAAGCCCTTGCGTGGCCAAAGGAGCGCGCGGAGCCTTTCGGAAATCGTGACCGGTTTTCTACGTCTGAATAACATTCTGCCGTCATGACCGCATCTTGGATGCCGTGGCCCGGCACAAGACGGCGCGTCCGCCTGTTTGCTGGCGGCAAGATAGGCGTCATGCCCGTTGCTTGCAACCCGCCGGCGCGCCGCGCACGTGTCGCAGGCGAGCCATTCATCGAACGCATAGCTTCAGCATCCCGCCCACGAGACGGGACGCGATCGACTTAGTAGTAGCGGAACAGGCCGCGGTCGATCTGACGCTGACGGTATTCGAGATCGATACGATCGACCGAATTGTTGAGATAGGCGAGCTCGCGCTCTTCCTGAGTGGGGACGCGCAGTGCGCGGGTGATCTTCTTCAACTGATTGAACATGGCAAACCTCTTTGTTTACCTCCCGAGACAGAAGATAGTTTAGAGGCCCCTTTCCCACCAGTTCCAGGAAAAGGCGGCAGCCATGCGCCTGCAGCATGCCTTGCCGTTTTGCCATGCATCTCATGCCTGTTTTCGAGGCATCCATGTGCAGAACTGCCCAGCAGCGGGCACGGCAGCGTTGCGGGCAGCCGTGTCGATCGGCTCACTCGAAGAGGCGTTTCACCATCGACACGCTCGGCAGTTCCTTGAGCTGCGCGATCAGGTGGTTGAGCTGACGCAGATCCCAGACTTCGAGGTCGAACTGCAGCTCGCTGAAGTCCGCCGCCACGCGGCCCATCGACAGTGAGCGGATATTGACGTCGCTGGTCGCGATCGCCTGCGCCACCTCAGCCAGCGTTCCGGGCTCGTTCAGGGCGCTGATCGCAATCCGCGCCATGAAGCGGCTGCTATTGGCCTCATCCAGATCCCAGCGCACATCGATCCAGCGCTCCGGTTCGTCGTCGAATTTCTGCAGGATGGGCGACTGGATCGGATAGATGGTGATGCCCTTGTCCTTCTCCATGATGCCTACGATGCGATCGCCGGGAATGGCACCTGCGGGGCTGAAATGCACTTCGGCATTGCCGGAAAGGCCTCGAATTGGAAGCGCTTCCGGCCCTTCGACCTGGGCCGCGCCGTTCGCATCCTTGCCGCGCCCCGGCAGCTTGAACACCATGCCGGCGGCGCTGCGCATGTTGAACCAGCCATCGTCGGCGCTCGGCTTCACCGTCACGCGCTCGTCCTGATGGTCCGGGAACACGGCGCGCAGGACATCGAGAGAAGAAAGCTCGCCGCGACCGACAGCGGCGATCGCGTCCTCGACTTCCTTCTGACCGAGACGGTGCAGCGCCGGCTTCAGCGCTTCTCGCGAAAACGTCTTGTTGGCGCGCTCGAAGGTGCGCTCGAGAATGCGATAGCCGAGCCCGGCATATTGTTTGCGAATGGCGGCCCGCGTCGCGCGGCGGATCGCCGAACGCGCCTTGCCGGTCACGACGATCTCTTCCCATGCTGGCGGCGGCACCTGGATGCCCGAGCGGATGATCTCCACCTCGTCGCCATTGTTGAGGCGGGTGACCAGCGGCATGATGCGGCCGTTGATCTTGGCGCCGACGCAGGTATCGCCAATGTTGGTATGCACGGCGTAGGCGAAGTCGATCGGCGTCGCGCCGCGCGGCAGCGCGATGAGCTGTCCCTTGGGGGTGAAGCAGAATACCTGATCCTGGAACAGTTCGAGCTTGGTGTGCTCGAGGAATTCTTCGGGATTATCACCCTCCGCGAGGGATTCGATCGTGCGCCGCAGCCAGGAATAGGCGTTCGAGGTCGGCGACAGGGCGGTATCGTTCGAGTTCCCCTCCCCGTCCTTGTAGAGCGAATGGGCCGCGATGCCGTATTCGGCGATGTCGTTCATCCGCCGCGTGCGGATCTGCAGCTCGATGCGCTGGCGCGACGGACCGACGATCGTCGTGTGGATCGACTGGTAGTCGTTCTGCTTGGGCGTCGAGATATAGTCCTTGAACCGGCCTGGAACGACACGCCAGCGGGTGTGGACGATGCCGAGCGCCCGGTAGCAGGACGGGATGTCATCGACAATGATGCGGAAACCCCAGACGTCGGAAAGCTGCTCGAACGACAGCGACTTCGACTGCATCTTGCGGAACACCGAATAGGGCTTCTTCTGGCGCCCCTTGACCTGCGCAGCCTTCAGGCCCTCAGCCTGAAGGAGTTCCCGCAGTTCGTCCTCGATCTTCTTGATCAGACCTTCGTTGCGCTGGGAAAGCTCCTCCAGTCGCCGGGTGACCGTCTCGAAAGCCTCTGGATTGATGTGGCGGAACGAGAGATTTTCGAGTTCCTCGCGCATGTCCTGCATACCCATGCGGCCGGCGAGCGGCGCATAGATATCCATGGTTTCCTCGGAGATGCGGGCCCGCTTTTCCGCCGACATGTGGTCGAGCGTGCGCATGTTGTGCAGCCGATCGGCAAGCTTCACCAACAAAACGCGCACGTCATCCGAAATGGCCAGCAGCAGCTTGCGCAGGTTCTCGGCCTGCTTGGCCTTCTTGGTGACGAGATCGAGCTTCTTGATCTTCGTCAGCCCCTCGACGAGCGCACCGATGTCTTCGCCGAAGAGATCGTCGATCTCCTGGCGGGTTGCGGTCGTGTCTTCGATGGTATCGTGGAGCAGCGCGACCGCGATCGTCGACTCGTCGAGCCGCATTTCCGTCAGGATGGCCGCCACTTCCAAGGGATGAGAGATATAGGGATCGCCGCTTGCCCGCTTCTGCTGGCCATGCTTCTGCATCGCATAGACGTAGGCCTTGTTCAGCAAGGCTTCATTGGCGTCGGGCTTGTATTTTTGCACGCGCTCTACGAGCTCGTATTGGCGCATCATTCGCTGGCGGTCCTCTAGAGCGGGGTGATTTCAGGTCGGATCGACCTAAAATCATAAACGTGATCGTTTCTCACACGCCAGAGCGGAATGCGGGCGGAAAACCGCGGACACTTTCTTCATCCCGCTCTGGAAGAAATCAATAAAAAAGTGCGCCAATCATACGAGTGGCGCACTGCTTTGAAAACACGCGGGAACGGGCGTTCCGCGAAGGATCTCAGTAGTCGTCGCTCTTTTCCGGCGGCACGAGACCTTCGATGCCGGCCAACAGTTCCTCTTCCGACATGCGGTCGAACGTGATCGCTTCCGGCTGATCCTCATCTTCGGCAACCTCGGCGAACGTGGTCTCCGATTCCGACTGAAGCAGCGAAGCCGGATCGGGCTCGGGCTCGTCCACTTCAACATGCTTCTGCAGCGAGTGGATCAGATCTTCCTTGAGGTCGTCGGGAGAAAGCGTTTCATCGGCGATCTCGCGCAGCGCAACGACAGGGTTCTTGTCGTTGTCGCGGTCGATGGTGATGGCGGCACCCTGAGAGATCAGGCGCGCGCGGTGGCTGGCAAGCAGAACGAGTTCGAAACGGTTATCGACCTTGTCGATGCAATCTTCGACGGTGACGCGGGCCATTGCCTGTCCTTTTGGGCTCGAAGCGCGGCGGCATGGCCGCTGCACGGATTGACGACACGAAACCGGAAACAGCCGTCTAGCGACGGCCTCGTCGGCTCCGATTTCTGGAATTAGCCGTCCGGATACAATCAAAACAAGGCAAGTTCAAGTTTTTCCTTCAAGTGACGCTCACGTAACGTCACACTTCGTGATAAAATGCGATCCAAATGGGCTGGAAAACCTTACTCGCAAACACCTGGTTGCATTATAGGCCGCAACGCCAAAACGCCTGGTAGAAAAGGCATTCCAGGGATGTGGACGATCTATAGCAACTGCTAAAACTAGCTATATTCGCGAGCGCCCTGCTGGAATAATGCAATGCCTAGCCTACATTATTTGCAATATCAGCAATTATTAATGTAAACGACTTATTTTGCGTATCGGCCGGCAGCGGGCATTTGATGCGCCGGCATTGAAAAGGAAAGACGATGTTTGATCCCCGCGAAAAGATCGCACTTTTTATCGACGGCGCAAATCTCTACGCGGCATCGAAGAGCCTCGGCTTCGACATCGACTATCGCAAGCTGCTGAAAGCCTTTCAAAAACGCGGCTATCTGCTCCGCGCCTACTACTACACAGCGCTCATCGAAGATCAGGAATATTCTTCAATTCGCCCGCTGATCGACTGGCTAGACTACAACGGTTACAAGGTCGTGACGAAGCCGGCCAAGGAATTCACCGACTCGCTCGGTCGCCGGAAGATCAAAGGCAATATGGACATCGAACTCGCGATCGATGCAATGGAGCAGTCCGAGACCGTCGATCACCTCGTCATCTTCTCCGGTGACGGCGACTTCACCACGCTCGTCGAAGCGCTGCAGCGCAAGGGCCGCAAGGTCTCGGTCGTCTCGACGATGTCGACCCAGCCGCCGATGATCGCCGACGACCTGCGGCGCCAGGCGGACCACTTCATCGACCTCGCGACGCTGCGGGCGGAGATCGGCCGCGAGCCTTCCGAACGTACCCCGCGGCATACGGCCGAACCGGTGGCCGACCCCGTCGAAATCTAAAACGGCGACAATCAGCGAAACGCTTTCAAGCTAGAGCTCGAAGGGCGGTGCAACACTTTGGGCAGGCGATAGCGGTGCGTGTCGCGCGAGCCTCGAACTCTATCGGCCAAGAACCTTCGGTCTGGTCTTGTTCGTTGGGCATGACCGGTGGCGACCTAGCGGACGAGGGATCGCTCAGCCACGGTCCTTCAGCAGGCGGCTTTTCTGGCGGTTCCAATCGCGCTCTTTCGAGCTCTCGCGCTTGTCGTGAAGCTTCTTGCCCTTGCCGAGCGCCAGCTCGAGCTTGGCCCGGCCGCGCTCGTTGAAATAGATGCGCAGCGGGATCAGCGACATGCCTTCGCGGTTGACCGCGCCCTGCAGACGATTGACCTCGCGCTTCGACAGAAGCAGCTTCCGCCGCCGCCGCGTTTCATGGTTGAAGCGGTTCGCCTGAAGATACTCCGGCAGATAGGAGTTGATCAGCCAGATCTCGCCGCCTTCGTCTGTCGCATAGGATTCAGCAATGTTGGCCTTGCCCTCGCGCAACGACTTGACCTCGGTGCCGGTCAGAACCAGACCGGCCTCGTAGGTGTCGACGATCTCGTAGTTGAAGCGGGCCTTTCGGTTTTCCGCCACGACTTTCTTGACCGTGCGCTGGCTTCCTTTGGGTGCCATCAGTTCATCAATCCTGCATGCCTCAGTGCCGCGTCGATCGCTGCCTCGGTTGCCGGCTCCAGCGTCGACAACAGCGGCGAGCGCACAGTGCGGCTCATCCGGCCAAGGCGGTTCAGAGCATATTTCGCACCGCAGAGACCCGGCTCCATGAAGATCGCCTTGTGCAGCGGCATCAGCTTATCCTGGTAGGCGAGCGCCTTGGCGAATTCGCCGGCAAGCGTTGCCTCCTGGAACTCGGCGCAAAGGCGTGGAGCCACGTTGGCCGTGACCGAGATGCAGCCGACACCACCATGGGCGTTGAAGCCGAGTGCAGTCGCGTCCTCACCGGAAAGCTGTACGAACTCCGGGCCGCAGGCCATGCGCTGCTCGGATACGCGCTCGATCTTGCCGGTCGCATCCTTGACGCCGATGATGTTCGCATAGGCCTTGCTGAGCGCCGCCATCGTCTCGACGCTCATATCCACGACCGAACGGCCGGGAATGTTGTAGATGACGATCGGCAGCTTCACGCTCTCGGCGATCGCCGCATAATGCGCGAAGAGGCCCTTCTGCGTCGGCTTGTTGTAATAGGGCGTGACAACGAGGATCGCGTCGGCACCGGCCTTTTCGGCATGCTGGGCAAGCTCGATCGCTTCCGTCGTGTTGTTGGAGCCGGCGCCGGCGATCACCGGCACCCGCTTGGCGGCCGCCTCGATGCAGAGTTCGACGACTTTCTTGTGCTCGTCATGGGAAAGGGTCGGAGACTCGCCGGTGGTGCCGACCGGCACGAGACCATGGCTGCCTTCTTTTATCTGCCATTCCACATGCGCGACGAAACCATCCACATCCACCGCGCCGGTCGCGGTGAACGGTGTTACGAGAGCGGGAATGGAACCCTTGAACATGCACAACTCCTGACGGCACAAAGGTGCAAAATGCACTCATGCTTTGGCCGTAATCGACGGTTAAAAAACTGCCGCACCATAATCATGTGAGGGGGCTGCGGCAAGCGTCGTGACACGGCATTTCACGCCGGTTTTCGTGCAAAAGCTTGACGTTCGGCCCGCATAATGGTCCCGCTCAGCCACAGGCTTGGGCGACAAGGTACGATTGCCATGATCAATATTGGCCGCTAGTCTTGCCTCAGACAATCCGGCGGCAGTTGAATGTGAGACACGGGGAACACAGCCTCTTGATGCGCGGATCAATTTTCCTGCCCGTCGCCGCCATCATCGGCGCTGCGCTGCTCACATCGCCAGCGCTTGGTTCCGAGACGCCGGGACGAATACCGGTCCCGACGCATAGACCCGACAAATCTGGCAAGGCTGCTCAAATTGCTGTCGACGAGACCACCAATGCCATTCCGGCAATCGCCGCGCCGATCGACAGCGATCTGAAGGCGGGACTCGACGCCCTCTCTAACCGGCAGCCCGCGGCCGCGATTGCCGTGCGCAACGCCATGAGCCGCGACGCGCTCGACCGTCACATCCTGACCTGGGCGATTGCCGTTTCCGGCCAGCGCGGCATTCCCTCCTATGAGATTGCCGATGCCCAGCGCGAACTACAGGGTTGGCCCGGCTTGAAATCCCTGCGCGCCAATTCGGAGCGGGCGCTCTATCGCGAAAACCCGCCGGCACCCGACGTCCTCGCCGCCTTTGGCGACACGCAGCCCGAGACAACCGAGGGAACCCTCATCCTTGCTCGCGCGCTCGTCGCCCGGGGACAAACGGATGCGGCGGCGAAATGGTTGCGCGGAATTTGGCAACGGGACGCGCTCGACAAGGACATGGAGACCCGGATCCTCACAGAGTTTTCCGGCCTGTTGACGCCCACCGATCACCAGCGACGCATGGCCATGCTACTCTACCGCAACCGTGTCGAACAAGCCGAACGGTTTGGTGACCTCGGCAAGGCCCAGTCGCTCTATCGCGCTTGGGCAGCTGTCAGCCGCGGCAGTGACAAGGCAGAGGCACTGATCGCGGCGGTCGACCCTTCCTGGCGCAAGGATCCCGCCTATCTTTTCATTCAGATCGAGCTCCTGCGCAAACAGAAGAAATACGAGGAAGCAGCCAAGTTGCTTGCCCGTATGCCGAAGGACAGAGGGGCGCTCATCAACCCCGGCGAATGGTGGGTCGAACAACGCGTGGTCAGCCGGGGCCTGCTTGACGCGGGTGACTTCAAGGGCGCCTACCGGATCGCAGCCGGTCATCTGGCAACGGATGCGACCGATATCGTCGATGCCGAATTCCATGCGGGCTGGTATGCGCTTCGCGGCATGGAAGATCCGGCGATCGCCGCTCGCCATTTTCGCCGTATCCTCGAGGTCTCCAACCGCCCGCTTTCCGCTTCGCGCGCCTGGTACTGGCTGGGCCGATCGGCCGAGGCGGGCGGACCGGGCAATGCCAGCGAGTGCTTCGCCAATGCGGCACGCTACACCGGAACATTCTATGGGCAACTGGCCGCCGCCCGACTTGGCCGCAAGACCCTGAACGTCACCTACCCCGCTCCGACGGCAGATGATCAAACAAGATTTGAAAATCGTGAAGCGGTGCGTGCAATCACCCGGCTTGAAGGCGCCGGCCACGCCTGGCGCGCCGACAGTATCTACCGTGCGCTTGCCGAGGAACTGAGCAGTCCCGGCGAACTCGCGCTGCTTTCGGCGCGGGCAGAGAAGGCCCGCAACCATCAGCTTTCGCTCCAGATCGGCAAGATTGCATTCGGACGTGGCATCGATGTCGCCGCCCTCGCCTTCCCGGTCGGCGTGATCCCTTCGACCGCCAATATCGACGGCTCCGGCAAGGCGCTGGCCTATGCCATCGCGCGACAGGAAAGCGCCTTCAACCCTGCAGCCATCTCGACGGCCAATGCCCGCGGCCTGCTGCAACTGATGCCGGGAACCGCCAAGAGCGTCGCCAGCCGCTATGGCCTTGCCTATTCGCAGGATAAGCTGACCAGCGACGCCGGCTACAACGCCACGCTTGGCGCCCACTATCTCGGGGAACAGATCAGCAGCTTCGCCGGCTCCTACATCCTGACCTTCATTGCCTACAACGCCGGTCCGCGCCGGGTTCCGGAATGGCTCGGCCGCTACGGTGATCCGCGCGGCAAGCCGATCGACGAAGTCGTCGACTGGATCGAGCGCATCCCCTTCCAGGAGACGCGGAACTATGTGCAGCGGGTCATGGAGAACTATCAGGTTTACAAGTCGAGGCTCGGCCAGACGGCCGACATCGTCGAAGATCTGAGAATGGGGCGGCAATAGTTTGAGTTCAGATGCCGCGATCAAGCAATTGTGATAGACGCTGCCGGCACAAACGACGATTTCAGCCATTTCCTTCCTGAAGGTCCGATCTTTCCTGAAGGAAAATGGTGAGCGCGATGAAGACATTGACAATGATTGCCCTGTCGTTGGCGACGGCGATGAGCAGTGTCCCGCCAGCCGAAGCCTTCCCCACCGCTCCGCAGGTTGCCTCTCAGTCGACCGACGTCCAGAAGGTGCAGTTCCCATACGAGCGCGGCGAGGCGCGCAAGAATCGCCCCAGTTGCCCGTTCCCCTATTGCGAACGCGGCGGCCGGCGCGGCTATTATCGTGATTGGGATCGACACGGATACTATCGGGACGGCTATTATCGCGACCGTTATCGCCGATACTATCGCCACCACGATAATGATTTCGGCGCATTTTTCGGTGGTCTCGCCGCGGGTGCGATCGTCGGCGGTTTGTTGAGTCAGCCGAGATATTATAACGGTGGCAGCGCCCATACGCGCTGGTGCTACGCACGCTATCGGTCCTATCGAGCCTGGGACAATACCTATCAGCCCTATGGCGGCCCAAGGCGTCAGTGCTATTCGCCCTACTGACGAGTTAAGATGCGTGGCGGCCAGCCATTCGTTCTGCAAGACTACGATTTTGCTGCTGAAGTATCAGCGTGAATCGCGGCGCTAACTCGCTTGGACTGGCGACTGCCTGGCTTAGCGGCGCTGGCCAGGGAAGTTCATCTCTCCGATGCTACCGCTTGCCCTTTCCCCTTCAACGACTACGATCGCGTCTATAGCCGCACGTCCAATCAGACGCGCAAAGGTCGCTGTAGCGCTTTGAATTGCTGCATGTTTCCTTAAATCGGATACGATTTAAGGAAACATGCAGTTGGTTTGAATGGAGACCGAGGATGGATCAGGGCGTGTTTCGCGAGCACCGCTTCCGCGGCACCGGCGGCTTGCAGCTCTCAGCACGAACCTACGGCCCCGAGCCTCGGTCGTCAACGGCGACACCAATCGTCTGCCTGCCGGGGCTTACCCGTAACAGCCGCGATTTTCACGAGCTTGCCACCTTTCTCGCTTCCTCGCCGGGGGGCGGGCATCCCGTGGTCTCCCTTGACTATCGCGGGCGCGGGAACTCGGAGCGCGACGGCGACAAGAGCCGTTACGCGATTGCAGTCGAAACCGCCGACGTCGTCACCGCCTGCGCGCATTTCACCATTGATAAAGCCATATTCATCGGCACCTCCCGCGGAGGACTGATCGTGCACCACCTGATCGGCCTTGCCTCCGGCTTGGTCGCGGGCGTCGTCCTCAACGACATCGGACCGGTGGTCGACATTGGCGGGTTGCTGGTCATCCGAGACTATCTCAATCAAGCAACCGGACCGACAACTTGGGCGGCGGCGCCCGACCGTCTGAAGGCCCTGCACGGAGACGATTTCCCTGCCCTTCGCGAATCCGATTGGCAGCAGATGGCAAGGGCGATCTATCGGGACGAAGGCGGCGTGCCTGTCGCCGATTTTGACCCGGCAATCGCACAGCAATTGCTGGGCCTGACGGCTGAAACGCCGTTACCCGATCTCTGGCCCCAATTCGATACCATGGCGGAGATCCCGCTCATGGCTATCAGGGGTGAGCACTCACGGCTTCTCTCGCAAGCGACGGTTCGGGAAATGAAAAAACGGCATCCGGAAATGGTAGAATTCACCGCGCTAGGCCAAGGGCATGCGCCATTGCTGCATCTCGATGGCCCTCGGGAAGCGATTTCCGCCTTTCTCGACGGCATTTGCGTCGGCGCCAACCGCGCTCGACCTAACCGGCGCCCCGGCACGCGCTGACGATCGATTTTCATGACATTGGCGTGCATCCGTTGGAGATCCGCCGAGGATTGACGGAGACGACCACCCAATTGCGACGCTTCGAGAAAACGAAAAAACCCGGCTCGAAAGCCGGGTTTCTCTCTTCTGACCGAGGTCAGACGATCTTAGAAGTCGCGCTGCAGGCGGACGAAGCCGAATACCTGGTCGTCAGCGTTGTCAGCATCTTCGTACTGAACCGAAACGCGGGTCGCGAGGCCTTCGGTGATCTTGTAGTCAACCGTTACACCAGCGCGCCATGCATCGTCGTTGCCGAAGTCAAGAAGCGAGGTCTGCAGGCCGTCAAAGTACTGAACGCCGGGGGTGATAGCGAGCTTTTCGGTAGCGTTCCAGCGATACGAAGCTGCAACGGACCACTCGGAAGCGTTCCAGTAGGTGTTCGGGTTGGAAGCCCAGATACCAGCAACCTGGAAGACGCCCGGGCCGAGGTCAGCCGAGAGCAGAGCGCGGAGCGCGCCTTCTTCCCATTCGGTGTCGTAGCCGCCGAGCAGGTCGAAGGAAACACCGCCGACCGAAGCCGAAACGATACCGGAGATGCCGACGCCGTTAGCCTTGGTGGACCAGCCTTCGAGCTCGTCAACCGAGATACCGGCCTGGAACGAACCGCCGTCATAGAGGTAGGCGATCGAGTTGAACTCGGTGACGTTGCCGAGCGAGTCGGTTTCGCCGTTCAGGCCCTTATCCCACCAGTTGTAGAAGAAACCGGCCTTGAGGCCACCGAGCTGGATGTAGGCTTCGTCAACGTCGATGAAGTCGCTGTCGCCCGAGTCGGTGTCGTTGTCGGCGTTGAACTCAGCAGCGAAGAAACCGGTGAGCGTGCCGTACTCGGTGTCGCTCTTGGCATCGAACGAGATGTAAGCGCGCGAGAAGGCATCCCAGTCCGAAGTGGACTGATCGTCTACACCGTTGTCGTCGAAGTCGAAGTCACGCTGGTCGTAACGGCTGGTCGAAGCACCATCACCAAACGACGTCTGGAAACGGATGAAGCCGCCGATCTTGAGGCAGGTTTCGGTGCCCGGGATGTAGAAGTAGCCGGTGCCGAAAGCGTCGCAAACGCGAACGTATTCCATGGGCTCCGGCTCGGCTGCGACGATTGCGTCGGCTGCCTGGGCGCCGGAGACTGCTGCGAGAGCAGCAGCGGAGCCGAGAAGAAGGCTCTTGATGTTCATTTCTGACCTCCAGTCAAAAGTTTCAAACGGGTCTGGGTATTTTGCTGAAGGACAGCTTTCCCTGCCCCATCCCCAACGTTCAAGAAGTCGGACGATCAACCGCCCTTGCTTCCGGAGTTGAAAATACAAGACCGGATCATCGGCGCAACGTCCAACTAGCGAGATCACGTGCTTTGCATCGCCCTTCGCCGAACCCTGTTGCTGAAACGACACAAAATCGCCGCAGACCCCTTGAGAAAATTAACAAACCATTAAGAAAACCCTTTGCTGGCAGGGGTTTAGCATAAGGCGCGCACGCCCGGCCTGTTTCAGAAAGAGGCAGAAAGCTGCCCAAAATGGGGGAAAGCGCGGCCACAAATGCCGACTCCACCTCGGCGGCGAACGGCTAAAACAGCAATCTCTCCAGGAAACGAGAACGGGACGGACGGTTCGAGACCGAAAGAATCATCAGAATCAATGCCGAGATTCGCAAACGAAACGCATCCTTGATTCTGACCCAGCGAGAATCGCGGCCGCCGACCGCAGGAAAGAAGACGTCAATGGGCGAACAAACCGACAGAGATCTCGAAAAGAGTTGATGCGCGCACGAGAGAGGGGAGAGAGTCGACGGTCTGACCGACTTGCCGGAAAGCCCGGTGGCGTTGCGCCAAACAATTTGCGGATCTTGGGATGCGCCGACGGATCGGTTCCCGCACTCGGTTCGCTGCGCCATCCCAAGTTGGCGGGAGCCATCATTACTGTCTTTACGGAAGCAAGGTATCGCAAACCATCGACAATCCGTCCGGCACGAGATTGTCACCCATGCCTTAGGTACGTTCTGTTACCTATGTCTACGGGCCGGACAAGAAAGGGATGGCGGAGAAGAAGGGATTCGAACCCTCGATACCGTTTCCGGTATACTCCCTTAGCAGGGGAGCGCCTTCGACCACTCGGCCACCTCTCCGTTAGCGCCTGACTAGTGTCACTCAACGGCCAATGCAAGATTTTTTTGTCGTTTTCCGGCAATTCCCCTCATTTTCCGCGTGGGCCTGCCCGGCAAGAAGCAAGCGTGCGCGTTTAGCCACAGGCGGCACCTGCCGCTCAGCAGGAAGCGCCGGAACCCGCCGACGTCTGATTCTCGTTCGCAATGAGGCGCCTTTATCTCTTATGTCTCAAGACTTGCCTGCGAGACGCTCGATCGCCTGTTGCGTGGCGGCACCGAAGTCGCCGTCAATCGGGCCGCCGTAATAACCGCGATCCCTAAGCAGCACCTGCATTTCCTTGCGGAAGTCCGGCGTGAAATTGTTGGGCTGCGTCCGCAATTCTTCAAGCTTGGCCGGATCGCCACCCTCGATGCTCGCCGCCGCCCAGCGAACCGCCTCTTTCGCATCCGCTTTGGTGCCGAGGCCGTAATCATAAAGTCGGCTCAAGTTGCCCATGGCGTAGGCGCTGCCGGCATTCGCTGCCATCTCATACCAGGTGCGTGCCTGCACATAGTCCTGCGAGACACCGTTGCCGATGTCATAGAACCAGCCGAGCAATGCCATGGAATAGGAATCGCCCATATTGGCCGCCTTCTCATACCAGACCTTCGCTTCGCTGTAGTTCTGCTCAGTTCCCAACCCGTTTTGATAGGCCCAGCCGAGCGAGGACATCGCATTGGTGTCACCGCTCTCGGCCGCCTTCTTGTACCAGGACAGCGATTGCGCCAGGTCCTTCGGAAGGCCAAGCCCTTCCCGGTAGAACCACCCCATCGTCGCCATCGCGTTGGCATAACCCTGGTTGGCCGCCAGGTCATACCATCTGGCTGCTTCGGCAAAGTCCTGTGTGATGCCGCCATAGCCCTCACGGTAGAGCCAGCCGAGGGACGCCTGGCCGTAGGCGTTGCCGCCCATGGCTGCCTGCTCGAACATGCGCTTGCCCTGGTCGACGTCGACCGGACCATCGGTCCCATAGACTGAAAACCAAGCGAGATTCGTCAGCGCATACAAATTGCCGCCGTCGGCGGCCTTCCGGTAGTTGCGCCGCGCGTCAACATAATTGCGGCCGGCATCCTGCGCCCGACCCAGCATGTTGACGAGCATCATATCGTCCGGATTCTCGTTGACGGCCTGGGCGCAGGCGGTCAAAGCCCGCTCGGAATCGAGCTTCAGGAAGTTGACCCCGAGGAAGCCCGGCATCGATTGCGGCTCGCCTGCGAGCAGGTAGCAATCGCGCGAGGCCTGCGTGTCCTTGCCGGTCGGCGAGACGTTGAGACCCTTTTGCGGTTCCAGCGCCGCGATCTGCTGCTCGGCCTCGGCCTTGTGCCTGCTATCCGGATAGCGCTCGATAAAGCGCGTCAACGCCGCGGCATCGGTCGACTGCTTCAGCGCCTCCCAGGCAATCTCGTCGGGTGAGACACTCGACGTCTGCTCGGCCTCGGTCAGGCGTTTCAGCTTCTTTTCGGCGAGCATCCTGTACACGGGATCCGACCCGTGCTTCGCCAGGAACGCCGCGATCAGATCCTTGTCGGCGAGGTCGCGAATATTCTGCCAGTCGGCGGCTGCTTCCGATTGGCTGTTTGGCGAGAGTTGGCCGCCATTGTTGGTGATGTTGATGTTCACCTCTTTGATATTGAGGAAGATCTGCGCCCCACCGAGCGACCCATAGACGAACGGCTCCTGGCCGCGATTGGTGACCGACACCACTTCGTCCCGCACCTTGCCAAGCGCAATGCGAACGTCGACGCCCGGCTCGGTCAGGTATTTGGCGAGTGCCGTGGCAAAGGGGCTGTTCTTGCCCTCCCCGTCGAGTGCGACCGTGCCGGCCTTGGAGGCAAAGGCGACGAGCAGGTCGGCCGATTCCGGTTCGACGCGCGCAAGGCCCCGCGAGACCGCCCTGGTCGAGATCGAGCGCGTCATGCTTTGTTCAAAGGGATTGTTGCGGCACGCGTCGAGGATGACGAGCTTGAGCTTGGTCGCGCCTTCGAGCGAACGCTGAACCCGGTCGAGGCCGATCGCCTCGTCTTCGACGTCCTTGTCCGTTTTCAGTCGCACGTCGACGGGAAGCAGAAAATTCGCGCCGTTCATCTCCATGCCGTGACCGGAATAGTAGACGATCGCCACCTCGGCGCCGGTCGCCAGATCCTCGAACTCGCGCAGCGCCTTGACCATGTCCTGGCGACCGACGTCGTGCACCGTCGTGACTGAATCGAAACCGGCGTCCTCGAAGGAGGCCTTCATCAGTTCCACGTCATTGGCGGGGTTGTTGAGCGGCGACGTCGCTTCATATTTCTCGTTGCCGATCAACAGCGCGACGCGCTTGGCGGCCCATGCATCCGCCATCGGCACAAACAACGCGATACAAAGAATAGAGAGCGGCAGCCAATGCCGCGAATGCCCCGTGAACATGCCATTCCCTCCGGCACCGACCATCGTTCTTCGCCTTGCCCGGCTTGAACGACCGACGATGCCCTCGCCCATCTGCCCCTCGGAATCACCACATCGGGCGCTCCGATCATGCCTGGCGAAAGTATTACGTATGAGATGGGGGCTTTCAATGTACGCAGGCGTCATAATTTACTCCGTGATACGCGTGCGCAGAGCGCAAGGTCGAAGCAAGTCGATGCACTTAGCTGAGACATGATAGCGGCACAGCCGTCGATTCCATCGATGACGATGCTGCGAGGGTTACGAAGGGCTGTCGGTCTCGGAGCTTGCCATGTCCATGAAGATGCATGTCGCGGAAGGAAAGCCCGGCCAGCTTGCAACGACGCATCAGCACTATTTCATCGAGCGGCCCTGCCGTATCCTCGTCATTGGTCAACACCTGAAGGCGAAGACCAAATATCAATGCCTGCTGCGCCATATCTCGATTGCCGGCGCGATGCTCGACTTCAATGCTGCGATCCCGCTGCCGAAACATTTCTTTCTGGAAATCGAAGGTTTCAAGGAGGAAATCGGCTGCTCGCAGGTTCATCGAGAAGGCACCGAACTCGGCGTGCGCTTCAACATGCTGCTGTCGCCGGATTTCTTGAGACGCCTCATTCGAATCCAGTTCTCCAGCGGCAGCCTCTGACCACAACGCAAAACGCGCGACATTAGATTTTTAGTGATCGATTTCAGGGGATTGCAAGCTTCTCCTGCGAAAGTGATTCTATCATTGGTGGAGTTGGGCCACTGCGATGTGGGGCAAATGAATTGTCCTGGATTGCCGAATGCGTTCGGGAGACGATCGCATGCGCAATCCGGCTCTGGCGGAGAATAGCGCATGTTGCACCAGACAATGTATTCCTGCGTCCCTTCGCCATTCTACGAGCGACGCTACGAACGCTTCTCCGTCGCACACGCGGGTACGGTGACGTCGGTACGGCCGGGACTCGGCGGCGTCTCGGTCAGGCCATGCCGAATGATCGACATATCGCGTGGCGGAGCCAGCTTTGCGGTCGATACCACCATCGGGCTGTCTCAACATTATTATCTGCACATTATCGGCACGCCGCTCAGGATCGGCTGCGCCGAGGTCTATCGCAACGGCGAGCGCATCGGTGTCCAGTTCATAAAGCCGATCGAACAGACCTTGCTGCGCGAGATCATCCGGCAGGATTTCTTCACCGGACAAAACGGCAAGGCGGCCATATCGCGCTGATTGCAGGGCTGCGGCGGCGTACCGCGATGAACAGCGGAATTCCGGCAGCTTTTCTCGTCAGGGCGATTCCGAATTGCGGCAGCTTGCGCTAAGTTCCCCGGACTTTCTTCGAACGGGGCCCATTCTCCAGCATGTCCGCTTTCTCTCGCTTCACGCCGCTCATCCAATCTCTTCCGTCCACAATTCCGTTCGTCGGCCCGGAGGCAATCGAACGGCAACGTGGGCGAGCCATCGCCGCGCGCATCGGCGCCAACGAAAGCGGGTTCGGTCCGGCCCCGAGTGTCCTGGCGGCAATCAATGAAGCGGCCGGCGGAACGTGGAAATATGCCGACCCGGAAAACCACGACCTGAGACAGGCAATCTCTGCCCATCTCGGCACCACGCCGGCCAATATCGCGATCGGTGAAGGCATCGACGGATTGCTCGGGCAGATCGTCCGCATGGTGATCGAGCCCGGCATGCCGGTCGTCACATCGCTCGGCGCCTATCCCACCTTCAACTATCACGTCGTCGGCCATGGCGGTCGGCTGGTTACCGTACCCTATGCCGAAGACCGAGAAGACCTCGAAGCTTTGCTTGCGGCGGTGAAGCGGGAAAATGCGCCGCTCGTCTATTTCGCCAATCCCGACAATCCGATGGGAAGCTGGTGGTCGGCCGAGCGCATCGTCGACTTCGCCCGGGCTTTGCCGGAAACAACGCTCCTTATCCTGGATGAAGCCTATTGCGAGACGGCGCCGGCCGAGTCCCTGCCGACCATCGATGCCTTGATCGATCGCCCGAACGTCGTGCGCACGCGCACCTTCTCGAAAGCCTACGGACTTGCAGGGTCGCGCGTCGGCTATGTCATCAGCACGCCGGGCACGGCGCAGGCCTTCGACAAGATCCGCAATCATTTCGGCATGAACCGGATCGGTGTCGCGGCAGCGATGGCCGCGCTTGCGGACCAGAACTATCTAAAGGAGGTAATTGCGAAGATCGCAGCGGCACGCCAGCGCATTGCGGCCATTGCCGCAGACAACGGCCTAACCCCGCTCGCCTCCGCCACCAATTTCGTGGCGATCGACTGCGGCCGGGATGCCGTCCATGCCCGCGCGATCGTCGATGCACTGATGAACGACCATGGCATCTTCATCCGGATGCCGGGCGTGGCGCCCCTCAACCGCTGCATCCGTGTCAGCACCGGACCGGAAGCGGAGATGGCCCTGTTTGCGGCCGCCCTGCCCGAGGTTCTGAAAAAGCTCGCCTGATCGTGCTTTCAGATTCCTGCTGTCGGGCGGCGCTCACGCTGAGTGCCGCCGCATCGGCTCAATGAACCGTCATCCATTCGCGAGCGGCGCGAAGGGCTGCGGCGAGATCTACCTTGCTCATCGTCATCGCCAGATCGGCGCGCAGGTCGACGGCGCGGTCGCAGCCCTTGATCGCGGCGATGTTCAGCCACTTGTGGGCGGCGACGAGATCGACCGGGCGTCCGTGGCCGGTCGCATAGGCCAGACCCATTTCACAGAAGATTTCCGCCTGGTTGTCACCACCCATCGCGGCATCCGAAGCAATCTGCATATCAAAGCGTGCCATTGTCTTGTCCCTGTCTTGCCTGGTTGGTTTTTCCGAAGCGGCCCGCCCGTTTGGAGCGGGCCATGCTCCAGATCAGCACTTGTTTTGGTCCCTGTTCGACCTTGCCTCTCGGTGGGCCTTTCCGGAGCGCACCGTCTTTTTGCGGCGTCGTCTTCGGCGGTTTGTCGGAGCGTTTTTGTCCGCTCGTCTTATGGCTCCAATATGCAGCAGGGCTTTCAATGCGCGCTTAAAATGCATGCTTAATTTGCGACAAACAAAGTTCAAACGCTTGGTAAACTTGAGTTTTTGTTAAACATCGGAAGGCCGGGAATCCGGCGCATTCGCCTCAAAATTTACGAAAAATTCAACTGCCGATTTCAACCAAACGCTAACCACGAAAAGATCGACGGCGGCGGAACCGCCAGGAATTCGTAGCTTCGACCTGCTTGCAACGGCCAAGAAAAGCACCGAAAGCCGTCATTGGGCTTGTTTACCTTTACGTGCGCGTAAGCTATCGTGCGCGCGGCGGTGAGGAGCCTGCCTTTGCACACGAGGACATCTCAAGAGCTACCGGCGGAGCGGACCACGCCGGCAGCCTCGATCTGGAGGACTGGAATGATAAGAACCTTGCTCATGACCGCGACGTTCGCCCTTGGCATTGCCGGGACGGCGGCAGCGGCAGAATCGATCGTCGGCAACTGGAAGACCGCAAGCGGAGCAACTGCAGAGATCGCCCCCTGTGGCGGTGCGTTCTGCGTGACGCTGAAGACCGGCAAGCATGCCGGCAAGCGTATCGGCAACCTCTCCGGCACCGACGGCAGCTATTCGGGCGAAATTACCGATCCGGACACCGACAAGACCTATAGCGGTTCGGGCTCCGTCAACGGCAATTCGCTGAAGATGAAGGGCTGCGTCCTGAAAGTGCTCTGCAAGTCGCAGACGTGGACGCGCCTTTAGGCGCTCGTTGAGGCGGCCAGGAAAATTAGCAATTCGGAAGGGCGGCCACCGGCCGCCCTTTTGCATGTGCTGTCCTGACTTGGTCGTTCTGTTCCGCCAGGCTCGGCATTTCCCGGCGCGCGCGACAGCGGCCCAAATGCAACCGAAGATGAACGCCAGATGAACGGACATCTCAGCATCAATTCAGTTTGGGTGTGCGAAAACACACTCAATCGATTTGAACCTGCCTCCAAACAACGGACAGAACCATGGATATCCTTGCTCGGCGCCTCACCATCATCAGCCTTCTGATGGTCGTTTTCGCTGTAACTCTCGCCGCTGCCGTCAGCGCGGACACCGAACGTCGCCGCAGCAATACCTACCTCGGTTCGCTGACGGATTGCACCGCACACACGGCGCAATACTGCCAGGCCAAACTCTAACCCCGGACGAGACGGGCTGCGCCCTGCTCCGACGCCAAGTGAAACCGATCACCTCGTGAACTGATGGAGAGACGAACATGCTGGCCGCTCTTTCGACATCCGTGTTTCTCTCGCTGCGCGTTCTTGCACTGGCCGGCCTGTTGATGGCACCGGTCGGGGCGCTTGCCTACTCCAAGGCCAACGGCGCCGGCATCGGCAAGCAGGGCGCCGGCCTCGTCCTCTTCGTGACCCTGCAGCGCCAGTCCATGACCTGAGGCGGGGCACTCCCCGAAAGGAACCGCATGGAAAGGAGCCCTTGCGCCCCTTTGTCCTTTCCGGCTTGCGTTTGGCGTCTCTTTCCTGTCCTCTCGCTCCGACTGCGCCGCCCGTCTTTCAAGGCGCGCCAAGGTCGCCGTAGCACTTTGAATAGCTGCGTGTTTCCTTTGGATAAGGAAAGATGCCGTGAGATTCGCCACAACTTTTGCCTGACTTCTCACCCTGATCGACAGTCCGGCTGGGCGGGCCTATGCCGCCTATGGGGGCGTCTTGCCAGCCCGCGTTGAGCCCATCGACACCGCAATCGCGACACAGTTGTGTGCACCGATATCTTGTCGTTTGCTTGTCAGAAGTCGCAGCCTATAATGCGACATGAACAAGCGAATCTCTTCACACTCCGTCCTTTCCGTCGCAACGCCTCAACCTTTCGAGCCGCAGTACTTCGACGATCCTGCGGCTGCCGTCGATTGCCTCGAGGCGCTTTACGAGCGCAATACCCGGTTCCTCTGCGAAGCTTTCGAGGGTCTGGGGAAAACCGACAAGCCCCTGACGCGCTATCGCGCCTGCTACCCTCAGGTCAGCATCGAGACGAGCAGCTTCGGCCACGTCGATTCCCGTCTGTCCTTTGGCTATGTCAGCGCCCCGGGCGTCTACACGACCACGATCACCCGGCCAAAGCTCTTCCGGCACTATCTGAAGGAACAGCTCGGGCATCTGATCCGCAACCACGGCCTCGGCATCACCGTCTCGGAATCGGCGACCCCGATCCCCCTGCATTTTGCCTTCGGCGAGGGCGCCTATGTGGAGGCCTCGGCGGCAAACACCATCGACATTCCGCTGCGCGATCTGTTCGATGCACCCGACCTGACGACCACCGACGACGAGATCGCCAACGGTTCCTACGAGCCGGGTCCTGGAGAACCCTCGCCGCTCGCGCCCTTTACGGCCCAGCGCATCGATTATTCGCTGGCGCGGCTCAGCCATTACACCGCGACGAGCGCCACGCACTTCCAGAATTTCGTCCTCTTCACGAACTATCAGTTCTACGTCGACGAGTTCTGCGCCTGGGCCCGCCAGCAGATGGCCGAAGGCGGCAACGGCTACACGGCCTTCGTCGAGCCCGGCAACATCATCACGCCGGCCGGCTCCGACAGGCCGGAGACCGATTATCCGCTCGCCCGGCTGCCGCAGATGCCTGCCTATCACCTGAAGAAGAAAGGGCACGGCGGCATCACCATGGTCAATATCGGCGTCGGCCCGTCCAATGCCAAGACGATCACCGACCACATCGCGGTGCTGCGGCCGCATGTCTGGCTGATGCTCGGCCACTGCGCCGGCCTTCGCAACAGCCAGCGCCTTGGCGACTACGTGCTTGCGCACGCCTATATGCGCGAGGACCACGTGCTCGACGACGACCTGCCGGTCTGGATCCCCCTGCCGGCGCTCGCCGAAGTCCAGGTGGCGCTGCAGGATGCCGTTGCCGAGGTCACCGGCTACCGCGACTACGATCTCAAGCAGATCATGCGCACCGGAACCGTCGCGACCATCGACAACCGCAACTGGGAGCTTCGCGACCAGCGCGGCCCGGTCAAACGCCTGTCGCAGGCACGCGCCATTGCGCTCGACATGGAATCGGCGACGATCGCCGCCAACGGCTTCCGCTTCCGCGTGCCCTATGGAACGCTGCTTTGCGTGTCGGACAAGCCGTTGCATGGCGAACTGAAACTGCCGGGCATGGCGACCGCCTTCTACAAGACGCAGGTCAGCCAGCACCTGAAGATCGGCATCCTCGCACTGCAGAAGCTTGCGTCCATGCCGCCGGAGAAGCTGCACTCCCGCAAGCTCAGAAGCTTCTACGAAACCTCGTTCCAGTAATCATTGGAACCCTCGCAGTCCCGGCGGGAAGCTCAAGTCAAACTTCCCCGGGATTGCTCAGCGTTTTCTCCCCAACGCCATCGACAAGATCGTGCCCGCCACCGCGGACACGATGATCAAAAGATGTGCGTTGACGCCGGCGGCCGCCAGTTGCTCCAGTCCGGCGCGATCGGCCGCAGCGCCGAAGGATACCGCACCGGCCGCGATAGCCGCCGGATAGGTCCCGACGCCCGCGGGCGCATGCATCGGCAGCACCGAGGAGAGCTCGCCCCCGAGCGCACCGCCGAAACAGGCGGCCAGCGGCGCGACGCCCATGAAGGCCAGCACCCAGGCAAGAACGATAACCTTGACCGCCCAGTTGAGGATGGTCATGCCCCAGGCGCGCAGGAACGCGACGATGTTGGCAGGGACACCCGCCTCCAATTCGTCGACGATCGCATCGAGCTTTGTCGGCAACAGCCGGCGCGCCAGCGCAATCACTTGATCCTTCAGAAGAAAGAAGAGAAGCGGCGAGACCAACGCAGCCAACCACGCGATCCACAGGGCGGCTGACCCACGGTCGAGGACGAGGCCAACGGCGGCAACGACGAGAAGGGCGTGCAGGTCGAGCAGGCGCATAACCAGGAGCGCCGACGTGCCGCGTGCAAGCGGCACGGAAAACTCCGAGCGCATCAGGAGCGGAAAGCTCGTCTCGCCGGCGCGAAACGGCAGCATGATGTTCAGCAGGTTGTGAACCTGGGTGACGCGAAGCAGCTGTAGGAAGCGGCCCGCCGTCTCGTTCGGAAAGTAATCGTAGATGCGGTAGCAGCGGATGAAGTATGTCGCGACGAGCAGGACCAGGGCTGACGCCGCAGGACCGAAACCGATCTCGGACCATTGCCTCAGCAGCGCCGCCCATCCCCAGAGCCATTCGACGAAGGCCGCGTAGGCCGCAATGGCGCCTGCCGACAGCAATGTCATCCGGTTGCGGGCGAGCCAGGATCGCCCGTCGGACTGGCAATCCGAAGTCATCAGATCTCGATTTCCCGTGTTGAAACGCAAGAATGAACGTTGGTTATCACTGATAACTGTGCAAGAAAACGATTATGTAAGCGCAATCCCAATCTTGCGGCAAATGCAGGCGCCGCATGCACGAGCTGTTCCCATGTACTCCATCGAACTATCCGTCGTCATTCCCGTGTTCAACGAGGAGGACAGCATCCAGCCTTTGATTACACGGGTCCGCGAGGCGCTGGCGACGTTCCCGTCTCCTTGGGAACTGATCCTCGTTGACGACGGCAGCACCGACCGAACGCTTGCAAATGCAAGAAAGGCCCTTTCCGATCCTAACCTCGACCTCAAGATCGTAGAATTGCAGAAGAACTTCGGGCAGACGGCGGCTATGCAGGCTGGGATCGACTCTGCTGCCGGGCGGCTGATCGCCACGCTCGACGGCGACCTTCAAAACGATCCGGCCGATATCCCAGAAATGGTCAAGGCAATCGAGGAGCGCGAGCTCGATCTGCTCGTCGGTTGGCGAAAGAACCGGCAGGATGGTCTCTTGCTCCGGAAGATCCCATCCTGGTGCGCCAACCGCCTGATCGGCAAGATCACCGGCGTCAGGCTGCATGACTATGGCTGCAGCCTGAAGGTCTACCGGACCTCCGTCATCAAGCAGGTGAAGCTGATGGGGGAAATGCACCGCTTCATTCCCGCCTGGGTCGCCGGCGTGGTGCCGAGCAGCCGCATCGGCGAGATGCCTGTCACCCACCACGCACGGCAGCATGGCCAGTCGAAGTATGGGCTTTCCAGAACCTTCCGGGTGATTCTCGATCTGCTGTCGGTGCTCTTCTTCATGCGATACAAGGCGCGCCCGGGGCACTTCTTCGGCTCGATCGGGCTTGCGACAGGGGCGCTCAGCGCGCTGATCCTGATCTATCTCGGCTTCGACAAGTTCATCCTCGGCAACGATATCGGAACGCGACCGATGCTGATCGTCGGCGTCATGCTGTTCCTCTCGTCCGTTCAGCTCATCACCACAGGCATTCTCGCTGAAATGATGGCGCGAACCTATTTCCGCGACGACGGTACTACCAACTACATCGTGCGGCAGGTGTTCGTCCGGGACCCGGCCGATGCTTGACGTCGTCAACCGTCGGCCAAACTTCGTCATTGCGCTGATCGCCGGTTACTTCCTGTTCTGTATCGGCTTGCGCCTCGCCATTTCCACATCGCTTGAAATCGACGAGTCGGAACAAGCCTTCGTCTCGCAGTTCCTGATGCTCGGCTATGGTTCACAGCCCCCCTTCTACAACTGGCTGCAATTCGGGCTCACCTCGGTTTTCGGACCATCGCTTGCGACGATGACGGTGCTCAAGAACGGGCTCCTGTTTCTTTGCTGTCTCTTCTACGGCCTTGCGGCGCGCGAGGTCCTCAACGACCGGCGCCTGACCGCCATTGCCACGGTCGGCGTCCTGACCTTTCCGCCGATTTTCCTGCTCGCACAGCGCGACCTTTCGCATACGGTCGCAGCGCTGTTTGCCGTATCGCTGTTCCTCTACGGTTTCATCCGGACGATGACGCGGCCGAGCTTCTTCGCCTACGTCCTGACCGGCGCTGCAGTCGGCATCGGCGTCATCTCGAAGTACAACTTCGCGCTCGTCCCAGCCGCCGCGGTCCTTGCAATCCTGCCGGAGCCGAAGTTTCGCGCCCGGCTCTTCGACTGGCGTATCCTGGTTGCGGTCGCCGTCTGCGTGCTGATTGCGCTGCCGCACGGCTACTGGATCCTGGAGAATCTCGGCGCCGCCTCGCGAAATACCCTCAATGAAATGGGAACGGCCCAGCAAACGAGCTACCTGAGCAAGGCGCTCAAGGGGATTGTTGCGCTGGTTGCCGCCACGCTTCGCGGCGCCGCCATTCCCTTGGTCGTCTTCGCTGTGGTGTTCCGCACGGACCTGCCGGCCATCTGGCGCGCCGAGAGCCCCTGGACGCGGGTCATCGGGCGCATGCTGCTGCTCTGCCTCGGCGCCGTGCTGTTAATCATGCTGGCCGTCGGCGCCACCCACATGCGCGAGAAGTGGCTGGTTCTCTTTCTCGTCCTGCTGCCGCTTTACCTTGCTCTCAAGGTGGAGGCTTCCGACGTCGACACCGCACGCAGCGTCCGCCCCTTCCTGCTGCTCGTCGCCTTCATCATCGTCACCACATTGGTAATCGTCTCGGCGCGCGCGGTCGTTCGCCCCTGGTTCGGCAAATTGTCGAGGCTGAGCATTCCCTATAGTACGCTTGTCGAAACCGTCGCCCGGCAGCAGGGAGGCGAGCCGGCGATGGTCATCGCCGCGGACCAGCTGCTTGGCGGTAATGTGCGCACGCGCCTGCATGGCGCTAAGGTTTTCGTCCCCGGCAACAGCAGCAGCCCCCCGATCGAGCATCTGGCCGGGCCGCTTCTCGTGGTCTGGAGCGATAACGGCAAGCTCGATGCTCCGCCACCTGAAGGGCTCCTCGACTTCCTGAGGTCGCTCGGCGTACCGGAGGCGGCAATGAAGCCGCAGCAACTCGCCCTGCCCTATCTCCATGGCAAACTGCCGGATCGCTATAGCTTCGGCTACTTCTGGATCGCCGATCCGTCGCGACCGGCGCCAACGAGCAGCTTGAGTTCACCGGGATGAATGCGAAGCGCGACGTCACGGCCCATCGGCAGGAGTTCCCCGTCGATGACGCAGTTGATCTTGCGCTCCACCTTCGGAAAATGCAGGTCGAGCGCATGACCGCTCATGGCGGTGATCAGCGGGCTGTCGCGAAATTTGCCGCGGATGACATCGAAAGCGAGCTTGGCCACGCCCGGCGGGCTCAAGGGCGGCGCCGTGTAGAAGCCAAGGTGGCCGGCCGTGATGTCGTCGGCATACATCAGCGTATCGCGGCCGAACGGGTTGTTCGAGACTGAGACCGCCGAGACATGACGGCTCTCCTTGTGGCCGTCGACATCGAACTCGATCTCGAAATCAGGGGGATTGAGAATAACGCCGACCGCCGCGCGAGTGCTTGCGGCGATTTTTCCTGCCCTCGAACGAAAGCTGAAGGACTCGCGATAGCGGACCATGCGGGCATGGAGGCCCATGGAAAACTGGTGCACGAAGGCCCGACCATTCGCACTGCCGATGTCACCGTCGATGATCACGCCGTTTGCCAGCACCTCCGGCACCTTCCAGATGTCGAGCGGCAGCTTCAGCGTGCGGGCAAAGAGGTTCATCGTCCCGGCGGGAACGACCCCAAGCGGCATGCTGTTCTTCCACGCGACCGCGGCGGCCGCGGAAATCGTGCCGTCGCCACCGCCGGCGAGGATCGCATCGAGATCGTCGCGGCGGCACGTGCGCTCCAGGGTCTCGCGCATCTCGCTTCCGGAAACCGCCGCGATCTCGACCTGGTGCCCTGCCTCGTGAAAGACTTCCTCGACCTTCCGGCCATAGGCCGCCATATCCGTCGTGCGGAAGGTTCCGCCATCACGATTGAAGATCGCCTTGATTTTCATGAATGGGTCACTGGCTCCGTTGCCGCGGCAATGCTGCTTACCGCGATCAGATAATCGCGATTGCGGTCAATTCCAGAACCTTACCGAAACTTAACGGGAATCGAGCGCGTGCCGATCCGCCCCGGAGATCCGCAGAGAATCGCCGTTCAACGGGGCTCAGGTAATTTGAGCGGCCCGCCCGTCTTGATCGACCGGATCGCGAAGTTCGAGCGTATGTCGGTCACGCCCGGCAAGGCCAGCAAAGTCTCGGTCAGGAGCTTCTCGTAAGCCGCGAGATCCTCGACGACGACCTCGGCGAGGAAGTCGGCATTGCCCGAGATCAGGAAGCACGACACCACCTCGGGAATGGCAAGCAGCGCCTCCTGCTGCAGTTGAGCGTTTTCGCGGCTGTGGCGGCCGACCTTGATCTCCACGAAGACCGTGAGCCCGAGGCCGGCCTCCTTGCGATCGATATCGGCCCGATAGCCACGCAGAATGCCGGATTTTTCCAGATTGCGGATGCGCCGCAGGCAAGGCGACGGCGAAAGATTGACCTTGTCGGCGATCTCGACGTTCGTCGCACGCGCATCCTCCTGAAGGATCTTGAGGATGGCGAGATCGAACTTATCAAGATTTGGCATGATCACAAGCTTTTCAGGTTACTTTTGGCACATTGTTGCGAATGATAGTCGATTACGGCCATAAATCGCAAGGACATGCGCGGCTTTTCAGACGTAGTCTTCCTTCCGGCCCAAGAGCTTGGGATATCCAAATCAGGAAGGAAATTCAAATGGTTGCGATCACAATCGATCGCGGCAGCACGACGCCTGCCGCCGCCGGCTACGCCGGCGCCTTCGTCACCGTCCTCATCTGGGCGAGCTGGATCCTGACGACCCGCCACACGGCCGGCACCGCGCTTGGCACGATCGACCTTGGCCTTATCCGCTACGGCGTTCCGGCGCTCGTGCTTGCGCCGGTGTGGCTGAAAACCGGCCTCTTGCCGCGCAACCTGCCGATCCGGCTGCTCGCTTTGATGGTCGCGGGCTCCGGCGCTGCCTTCTTCCAGGTCGCAGCCTTCGCGATCCACTCCGTACCTGCGTCCTCGGTCGGCATTCTTCTCGGCGGTTCGATGCCGCTCGCCACCGCGCTGATCGGCACAACGATCTTCAGTGAGCGACCCGACCGGATGCGGGTGATCGGCTTCACTGCGATCGTCGCCGGCGTCGCCATCCTGCTGACGCGCAGCCTTGCCGTCTCGGTCCCAACAAGCTGGATCGGCTACGCCCTGCTTCCGGCGGCGGCGACGCTCTGGGCGATTTTCACCCACGCCTTCCGACGTTCGGGGCTCAGCCCACTGCAGGGAAGCGCCCTGATTGCCGTCTGGTCCTTCCTGATCCACCTGGCGCTCGTCGCCTGTTTCGGAAGCACGCTTGCCGGCGTTCCGGTCAGGGAGATCGCCTTGCAGATCACCAGCCAGGGCATCCTCTCCGGCCTCGTCGCCATGGTCGCCTATGGCTTTGCGGTGAAGAGCCTCGGCGGCACGCAGGCTGCCGCCTTTACCGCGCTGACGCCGGTGCTGGCGATGATCGGCGGCGCCGTCCTGCTCGGCGAACAGATCGGTCCGTTCGAAATCCTGGCTGCGATCATCACGGCTGCCGGCGTGGCGCTTTCAACCGGCATTCTTTCGGCCCGCAGTTGAGCCAGGACGTTTCCCATAAGACAAAGGCCCCGGCGCTTTTGCACTCCGGGGCCTCAACTTGTAGCGCTCGCTCGGGCTCAGCCGTGGATGATCTCCCGATGCTTCTGCAGGCGGTGCCCATAGGCCTGGCTGACACGATCGAAGATGATCGCGATGCCGACGATGGCGAGGCCGTTGAAGATGCCGAGCGTGAAATACTGGTTGGCAATCGCCTTCAGCACCGGCTGGCCAAGTCCCTGAACGCCGATCATCGAGGCAATGACCACCATGGCGAGCGCCATCATGATCGTCTGGTTGATACCGGCCATGATCGTCGGCAGGGCCAGCGGCATCTGGACGTTCTTGAGCTTCTGCCAACCGGAGGAACCAAAGGCATCGGCTGCCTCCAGCACGTCCTTGTCGACCAGGCGAATGCCGAGATTCGTCAGACGGATCATCGGCGGGATGGCGTAGATCACCACGGCAATCAGTCCCGGAACCTTGCCGATGCCGAGCAGCATGACGACGGGAATCAGATAGACGAAACTCGGCATGGTCTGCATCACGTCGAGGATCGGGTTGACGATGTTCTGGAACCGGTCCGAACGGGACATGACGATGCCGATCGGAATGCCGATCGCGATCGACAGCACGGTGCAGACGAAGATCATCGAGATCGTCTTCATCGTATCGTCCCACATGTCGAAATAGCCGATGATGAGCAGCGTGCCGATGCAGCCGGCGACGATCTTCCAGTTACGACTCGCGACCCAGGCAATCACCGCGACCAGGAGCAGGATGATCGGCCAGGGCGTCTTCGTCATGAAGCGCTCCGACTGGATGAGGAAGAACTGCAGCGGCTCGAAGAAGGACTCGATACCGTCGCCGTAGGTGCGCGTGAAGGTGCGGAAGCCCTCATCGATCGCCTTCTTTAGCACCCGCAGGCGCTCGTCATCCATATGCGGAAACTGGGTAAACCAGTCCATTCCATTTCCCCTTCACATCTCACCGGCCGCGATTGTTGTTTTGCTGTTGCCGGACGTCGAACGAGTGGCGGCGCGCGTAACCGGCGCGCCGCCTGTTGTTTCAATCCCTGCGATCAGAGCGCGGCCTTGACCTTTTCGGCAACCTCGGGCGAAACCCAGTTGGTCCAGATATCGGGGTTTTCCTGGAGGAAGTGCTTGGCGCCCTCCTCGCCGCTTGCCTGGTTGTCGGTCATCCAGGCCATCAGCTTGTTGACCGTATCGTTGGTCCAGGCACGCTTGTTGAGGTAGTCCATGGCCGGGCCGGCACGATCGGCGAAAGCCTTGGTCACCAGCGTCTGCACCTTGTCCTTTGGCCAATCGTTCTTTTTCGGGTCCGGGCAATCGGCAACGGTGTTGCAGCGCTTCCATTCTGCCGGGTCTGCCGGCACACCGTGCTCGAGCTTCACCATCTCATATTTGCCGAGAAGCGCGGTCGGCGCCCAATAGTAACCGACCCAGCCCTGCTTGCGCTCGTAGGCCTTGGCGATCGAGCCGTCGAGGCCGGCGGCCGAACCGGTGTCGACAAGGGTAAAGCCTGCGGCTTCAGCGCCATAGGCCTTGTAGAGCTGCGTCGTCACCACCGTTCCGCCCCAGCCCTGCGGGCCGTTGAACACGGCACCCTTGCTGGAATCTTCCGGATCCGGGAAAAGTTCCTTGTGTTTCAGCACGTCGTCGATCGTCTTGATATCGGGATTGGCATCGACGATGTATTTCGGGATCCACCAGCCCTGGACCCCGCCATCGGAAAGCGCGAGCGCCGCGCCGACGAGCTTGCCTTCCTCAAGTCCACGGTTGACGACGTCCGGCAGCAGATCGACCCAGCCCTCCGGCGCGACATCGGGCTCACCCTTTTCGATCATCGAGGTAATCGTCGGCACCGTGTCGCCAACAACCAGGTCGGCGTTGCAGCCGTAGCCTTCCGTCAGGATGATCTTGTCGACGTTTGCCAGCACCTCGGCGCTCTGCCAGTTCATGTTGGCGATCGTCACGTCGCCGCATTCGGCGGCAGAGGCCGTACCAGCGAGGCCAAGGAGGCCTGCAGCCAGGCAGGTCGTTGCAAGAAGCTTCTTCATTTCCGTTCCCTTGTTTTGGCGGTCCATCCCGTCGCACTGCCGATCTCACCGCAGGGATCGACAGCGTCACAAGCTCGGTCCAACTCGAAACAACAGGGACCGAAAGCCTGCAGATTCGTCGGCGTCGAGCCGATGACACCATGAAAGCTAACGGGGTTTTCCGGCAAGGACTTTTCCATTTGCGTCAACGAGTGCCTTTCCCAATGCCTGAACAACTCTGAGGCGCGAGTGAGGACTGTTTGCTGCGCTGGTAATGGCGTGACACCCGGACCCGGTTACCGCAGCGGGTGGCCAAATAGCGTCGCCGGGGCGTTCGAAAAGCAATGCGCGGCTGAGATGGCGCCCGCATCGCCGACTTCGTCGACCGCGTATGAAAGAGAAACGGCGCCGGGAGACCGGCGCCGCTCTTCTTCGTTCCATGAGGACCAACCGATATCACATATTTGGATAGACCGGACCCTCGCCACCCTGCGGCGGCACCCAGTTGATGTTCTGGTTCGGATCCTTGATGTCGCAGGTCTTGCAGTGCACGCAGTTCTGCGCGTTGATGACGAAGGTCGGCTTGCCGTCCTTCTCCACCCACTCGTAAACCCCGGCCGGACAGTAGCGCGTCGACGGACCGGCATAGATGTCGTACTCGGAGCGCTTCTGCAGCTCCATGTCCTTGACCTGCAGGTGGATCGGCTGGTCCTCCTCGTGGTTGGTGTTCGACAGGAACACCGAGGACAGCCGGTCGAAGGTCAAGACGCCATCCGGCTTCGGATAGTCGATCTTCTGATGCTGCGATGCCGGCTCGAGCGACTGCGCATCGGTCTTGCCGTGCTTCAACGTGCCGAAGAAGGAGAAGCCGAAGAGCTGGTTGGTCCACATGTCCAAGCCGCCGAGTGCGACGCCCACCGCCGTGCCGAACTTCGACCACAGCGGCTTGACGTTGCGAACCCGCTTCAGGTCCTGGCCGATGGCGCTGTCGCGCCAGCCGCGCTCGATCTCGATCGGCTCGTCATTGGCGCGACCGTTGGCGATCGCCGCCGCCAGCTTCTCGGCCGCGAGAATGCCCGACAGGACGGCGTTGTGGCTGCCCTTGATGCGCGGCACGTTGACGAAGCCAGCCGAACAGCCGATCAGTGCGCCACCCGGGAAGGAAAGCTTCGGCACCGACTGGTAGCCGCCCTCGGTGATGGCGCGCGCGCCATAGGACAGGCGTTTGCCGCCCTCGAAGGTGCCGCGGATCGCCGGATGGGTCTTGAAGCGCTGGAACTCCTCGAACGGGTAGAGATAGGGGTTCTTGTAGTTCAAGTGCACGACGAAGCCGACGGCCACCAGGTTGTCTTCGAGATGGTAGAGGAACGAACCACCGCCGGTCTTCATGCCAAGCGGCCAGCCGAAGGAGTGCTGCACCAGGCCCGGCCGATGGTTCTCCGGCTTGACCTGCCAGAGCTCCTTCAATCCGATGCCGAATTTCTGGACGTCACGCCCTTCGTCGAGCTTGAACTTGGCGATCAGCTGCTTGGCGAGCGAACCGCGCACGCCCTCGCCGATCAGCGTGTACTTGCCCAAGAGCGCCATGCCGCGGGCGAAGTTCGGGCCCGGCTCGCCATTGCGCTCGATGCCCATGTCGCCGGTGGCGACACCGATGACGGCACCTTCGTCGTTGTAGAGGACTTCGGTCGCGGCAAAGCCCGGATAAATCTCGACGCCGAGTTCCTCCGCCTTGGTGGCCAGCCAGCGACAGACGTTGCCGAGCGAAACGATGTAGTTGCCGTGATTGTTCATCAGCGGCGGCATCAGGACGTTCGGCAGGCGGATCGAGCCGGCAGGCCCCAGGAACAGGAAGTGGTCATCCGTCACTTCGGTCTTGAACGGATGGTCCGCCTCTTCACGCCAGCCCGGCAGCAGCCGGTCGATGCCAATCGGATCGACGACCGCACCCGACAGGATGTGCGCGCCGACCTCGGCGCCCTTCTCGAGCACCACCACCGAAAGCTCCGGATTGACCTGCTTCAGCCGGATCGCCGCCGCGAGACCGGCCGGCCCCGCGCCGACGATCACGACGTCGAACTCCATGCTCTCGCGTTCGGGCAGATCTTGCTCGGTCATACGGTCTCTCCAGTCTCACCGGTCTTCTGCCGGTTCAGTTCCCAGGATATATCATGCCGTCATGGCAAATGCAGTTTGGCTTGTCGAGCCGGGATGCGACAGACGATGCCCGCTTTTGCGCATGAGGTCATGAGTTTAGGGCAAATGTCTATATGACGTGCACGTAAACGTAAATACACCATTTTGTCGCGTACCGACGCTATGAGCCATTCGGCCTTGCTTTTGCCGAAGAGCCATGCCACGAGGCCGCCACACCCTTCCGGCGGTTCGCGCCGGCTCATCCCATTTGCAAACGGCACTCGAGAAGGCGCCCCCCTGGCGTCCGGACGACGTGTCTTCTGCCGCCTTCGGTGCCGGCCGCCTGACATGCGGAAATGGCCCGACAAAATTTCATGTTGCGTTGCGCGCCGCCGGCTTGCTCCGGGCGGCGCAGCGACGCCAGACGCAAGGAGACCACCATATGGCCAAGGCACTGGGCTTCGACTTCGGCACCACCAATTCCGTGCTTGCCGTTGCCGCCGGCGACGCCACCCACTCGATGCGGTTCGACAGCCTTGCCGGCACGACCGACGCCATGCGCACCGCACTTTCCTTCATGAAGGACACCAATCTTGGTGCCCAGGCACTGAAGGTCGAGGCCGGCCAGGCCGCGATCCGCGCCTTCATCGACAATCCGGGCGACTGTCGTTTCCTGCAGTCGATCAAGACCTTTGCCGCAAGCCCCCTCTTCCAGGGCACGCAGGTCTTTGCCAAGCGCCACAGCTTCGAGGACCTGATGCGGGTGTTCCTGACCAAGCTGCGCGACTATGCCGGCGACGGCTGGATGGATCAGTATAGCCGCATCGTCGTCGGCCGCCCGGTGCACTTCGCCGGCTCCAGCCCCGATCCGGCGCTCGCCCTGGAACGCTACGGCGCAGCCCTTTCTGCCTTCGGCTTCCCGGAGGTGCACTACGTCTACGAACCGGTGGCGGCCGCTTTTTACTTCGCCCAGAACCTGAAGCAGGACGCCACGGTCCTCGTCGCCGATTTCGGCGGCGGTACGACCGACTATTCGCTGATCCGATTCGAGACCAAGGCCGGGCGCCTGACGGCGACGCCGATCGGCCATTCGGGCGTGGGTGTCGCCGGAGACCATTTCGACTTCCGCATCATCGACAACGTCGTCTCGCCGCTCATCGGAAAGGGGAGTCTCTTCAAGAGCTTCGACAAGCTGCTTGAAGTGCCGTCGAATTATTACGCGAATTTCGGTCGCTGGAATCAGCTTTCGATCTTCAAGACATTGAAAGATTTCACCGATCTGAAGCAGCTCGTGCGCCAGAGTCTGGAGCCGGAAAAGCTCGAAGCCTTTGTCGACCTGATCGAGCATGACGAAGGTTACCCGCTCTATCAGGCGATCTCGGCGACGAAGATGCGGCTGTCGCAAGAAGACGAGACCGAATTCTATTTCGCCCCGCTCGGCGAAATGTCGCGCCGAACGGTTCGCCGCAGCGATTTCGAAGGCTGGATCGCGCCGGAACTCGCCCGCATCGAAGGCGCACTCGACGACGTGCTGCAGTCGACCGCGACGGCGCCCGGGTCGATCGACAAGGTGTTCTTGACCGGCGGCACGTCTTTCGTTCCTGCCGTGCGCAGCATCTTCGAGCGTCGCTTCGAGGCCGACCGCATCGAAAGCGGCGGCGAACTGCTGTCGATCGCCCACGGCCTGGCGCTGATCGGGGAGCATGAGGACATCGGCCACTGGACGGCGAATGCGGCTTGAACCGGACGTCATCGATGACCTTGGATAGGAATGCCGAGGGCCGGAAAAGCGGTTCCGGTCCGCCAGCTTATGGTTTAGGTTGGCGGCCATGATTTCCGCCCACGACCTCTCTCCGGCTGAGCTTGCCGCCCTCCTCGCCTTCCATGCGGATGCGGGTGTCGAATGGCTGCTGGAAGAGGAGCCGGTCGACCGCTTCGCCGAGTTCGAGGCCATGAAGGCGGCGCGCAGCAATGCGCGCACCGCGACGGCCAGCAACCGTGCGGAGGCGCCCGCCACGCAACCAGCAGCGCGCCAGACAGCCGCGGCTGCCCCGCCACAATCCCGGGAAAACCGCGCACCGGCTCCGGCCGTCAGCGCCCCTGCCGTTGCCATTCCCGATGCGCAGGCGATCGAAGAGGCGCGCTTTGCCGCCGAATCGGCGCGATCGCTCGCCGAGCTCAGGGTTGCGATGGAAGGTTTTGCCGGCTGCAACCTCAGAAACAGTGCCCGCAATCTCGTCTTTGCCGAGGGCGACTCGGCAAGCGGCATCATGGTCGTTGGTCCGATGCCCTATGCCGACGACGATCGCGACGGCCAGCCCTTTGCCTTTGCCGGACGCCTCGGCGAGATGCTGACCCGCATGCTCGCCGGCATCGGTCTTGCCCGCGAAAACGTGCTGCTGAGCAATGTCGTGCCCTGGCGCCCGCCTGGCAACCGCGTACCGACGGCCCGCGAGGCCGATATCTGCCGTCCCTTCATCGAACGCCAGATCGCCCTTGCAGAACCCAAACACCTGCTTCTATTGGGTAATTTCACCGCCCGCTTCTTCTTCGGCGGCAGCGATACGATCCATCAGCTTCGCGGCGAATGGCGCGAGCTTCCGATCGGCGGCATCACGGTGCCGACCCTTGCGACCCTGCACCCGCAGGATCTGGTGACCGCGCCGGTCAACAAGCGCTTCGCCTGGCAGGACCTGCTTGCCTTCAAGGCCCGGATTCACGGCTGATCCGCACCAAAACGCCTTACGCGCATACGGCGCCAACGCGTCGGCCTGCTTTATGAACAAAGAATGAAGAAAGCCATGCGGTTTGCGCATATCAGCGGCGCATTATGACGCATTGCAAAACGCGATGTTGCAGCGCAATATGCTGGCACGGGAGGAATGGATAAGGAATTGAACCATGACTGCCCGCTTTCGTCCGATCCACAGCAGCTTTGAGACGCTCCGTCACACCGGTGCTGCCCAACGGACGCCGTTCAACCGTTTCGGCACGGCAGCCAATGAGCAGATGACCGCGATCGGCCTTGCTCGGACCACCCGTCCGGCGCAGATTTTCGCCGATTTCATCCAGCGCTGATCCCCACGCGATACGCTTGACCGCGTATCGCGTGCACAAGTCGGCATAATTAGCCGGCGACGATGAAAGGAACGAAACCATGACGAAGCCCATCGCGAGCCTCAGGGTCCTGTTCGATTCGATCTCCGACATTGGCACTGCCGTGCGCGCCTCGCGCGAATACACCCTTCTCAGCACCAAGAAGGATGCGCGCCGCGCCCATCGCGTGGCTGTGAGCCCGTTGCTGCCGAACTAGTGTCCTGATCGATAAATTTGTGCGATCATTTTCCCTGTTTGAGAAGGGGATGATCGATGGGCAAAGCGGCGGTTGCGATTGTCTTGACGGGTGAGGAGCGCGGTGAACTGGAGACATTGGTTC